>JAIUPO010000012.1 GCA_020160805.1 Actinomycetota bacterium
ACTCCGAAGCGAACGCGGCCATACCGCCCACAGACCAACGGCAAGGTCGAGCGATTCCACCGCACCATGGCCGACGGCTGGGCATATGCGCGCTGCTACACGAGCGAGAAAGAACGCCGCGATGCCCTCACCGACTGGCTCCACGAGTACAACCAGCACCGACCGCGCACCGCCTGCGGAGGCCAGCCGCCCGTCTCACGATTGATCAACGTCCCCGGTCAGTACATCTAGTTCGTAAGCCTGCTCTCACCACGAGTGGTGAACGGGTGGGATGAAGCAGGTCCCGACATTTCGACCATGGGCGTCTACAACGATGGCATTGCCGTGGGGAATCTGTATGCCTACGACCGCGAGGGCCGGCGACTGGAGGGTGTGCGACTCTTCGACCAGACCGGCAGGGCTGTGTCCATCACGCTGGACGAGGCCAGCAGAATGACCCAACTGGCCCGATGGGATATGGAGGGAGCACGTCGGGGAGCCCGGCGACTTCGGCCAATTCGGCGACATCGCCCTCGGAGACTTCGAACTCGAGCAGCACGCGTTCGAGCTCGTCATCGAGCGGCTCCTCGCGGACGAGCCCATCGGCGAGGAGCACGTCCAGCCCGACGAACTGATCCGGAACGTCGCCGACCGCAGGGACGACAGGGCACTTAGGCGCATTCGGCCTGACTCGACAAGCCCAAGTCAGCGGAGGTTAGTCGAATCTGCATACCGTGCAAGGTCTGCGGATTCGACCAACCTCGGCTAGCAGAGGTTGCACGGCTCAGCAGAGGTTGCACGACCCCCGGAAATCGCCCGCCTGCGCCCCGTCGGGAGGCGGGCGGGCGCGGTCACTATCCTCCCGGGTATGCCGCGCGCTGCCTCCGTCCTACGTCTGGCCTTCGGGGCGCTCGCCGTGGCCGACACGGTCCTCGCCGGTATGCCTGGCCCGGCCCCCGAGCGCGCCCGGTTGGTCACCAAGAGCCTCCTGATGCCGACCCTCGCCGGCTCTTTCGCCATCGACCCCCGGTCGCGGCGCACGCCGCTACGCCGCAGCACCCAAGCCGGCCAGGCCTTGGGCTGGCTCGGCGATCTCGCCCTGCTCGGCTCCGGCACCGGGTCCTTCCTGGCTGGCATGGGGGCCTTCGGCGCGGGCCAGATCGCCTATATCCGCGGCTTCCGCGCGAACGCCAACCCGAATCCCTTGCGGCACAGCACAGTTGGCAAGGGCGCGGCTGGGCTGTTTCTCCTGACCGGCATCCCCATGGCCCTCGGCGCAGCACGCTCGGAGCCGGTCCTCGGGCCGGGGGTGCTGGCATATGCCGGCCTGCTGACCACCATGGCCGACTGCGCCGCTCACCTCGATCCGGCCCTGCCCGAGGACGCGCGTCGAGCCGCCGCGCTCGGCGGCCTGGCCTTCCTGACGTCGGACACGCTGCTGGGGCTGGGTCATTTCGTGCTGAGCGACCCGCCCCCGATCCTGGAGTCGGCGGTGATGGCGACCTACACCGCGGCGCAATTCCTGCTCGCCGAAGGTGCCCTCCGCGCCGCCGGTCAGAGCGCCGAGTAGGGGACCGTCACGGGCCACCCGGCATACTGCCCGGCGCCGGTGGCCGCGGCATTCCACGGCCAGCACTCGAGGCGCAGCGAGCGGGCCGCGTGATCGAGAATCACCATGCCGAAGCCCTCTCGCTTTAGGCCCCGGTCCCCAAAATCCTGGGCGGGCGGTGGGTAGTGCGCCCACAACTGCTGCAGGGTGAACTTCGGATTCGCGACGGCGAGCACCCGCAGCCGGTTGCCGAAAGCGTCGGTGAAATCGCCGGTGTATGGCGTCGGCCCCGCATTCGGCAGCGCCTTCGACGGTTGGAACCAGCGCTGGAAACTCGAGGATCCGGCCGGTGGAGTGAACTGCAAAGGCCCATCATCAAATCCCGAAATCCCATGGCGCACAAGGTGACCCACGTGTTGATCGCCGGCGACGATCAGGGCACGGGCGTCCTTCGCCAGCCGGACCGCGCGGGTGCGGCCGTCGGGCGGCCAGCCCTGCGTGTCGGGGTCGGCGCGCGGTGAGCCATTGGCATTCGTCAGCACACACGCCCACGTCGAGCCGGTGAGGATGATCTTTGGCTGGCCGGGATGCATGCTGGCCCAGGTGCGCAGGAAGGCCTCTTGTCGAGTGCCGAGCAATTGCAGTGCCCCGCCACCCGGTGCGAGCGGGCCGGTCTTGAACTTGCGGTCCTCGACGATGGCCAGGCTGGTCCCGCCATAACTGAAGGCGGCATACCCGACGGTGATGCCCTGAGCGATCGGGGTCGGGTCAAAACGCTCGGGGTTGTGCCAGCTCGACATCCGCTGAACCAGATTGACCCAGGCGGCGGCGTTGACATACCCGCCGCGCTTGGGGTCGGTCGTCGCGATGCCGCCTTCGCCGAAGAGATTCGGCTGATAGACATCGTGGTCGTCCGTCAGGACCACGGTGGGCACTCGCCGTGTCAGGGGCCGCATGGCCCAGTGCCACATCAGGAATTTGTAAAGGAAGTCCAGCTCCGGCGCCGTGCCCTTGTCTTTGGCCGTGGGTGACGTCTCATACAGCTGATCCCCATGTGCGACAAGGAGATCGGGGCGTTGCGCCGCGATCGAGTCCACGATCTCGTCGTGCGGGAAGTAGATATTGCGCGCGCTGTAAAGGTCGAGGGAGACGCTTCCCGGCAGCCGCGCCTGCCACGGACTGAGCGAGTCCAGCGGACGGTGACTGGCCTTGAGGCAGTTCATGCTTGCCAACCGCAGGCCGCCGCGCGGTTCGGCGGGGATGGTGCCGCCATAAAGGACCCGCCCGCCGCCGACGATTCGATAGCCCGTCGGAGCGGAGTTGTCGAAGGCCGTTGCCCGGAAGAGCGCCGTATAGCCCGGTCCGATTCCGCTGGTGGCCAAGCGTTTCCAGGCCCCGCCCTGCTGCACCTCCAGGGCGATGGACGTCAACGTGCGGGGGTCCAGGGGCATCAGCTGCGCGGTCATCCGCAGGATGCCGCCCGTGGCCGTGAAGAGCGTCCCGACGACCGGTCCGAGCCCGCGCTCGGGAAGGGCGGTCACCCCGGTCGAGGTAAAGCCGGTCAGCCAGTAGCGTGCGGCCGAGCCGTCCCGCGAGCTCGATATCAGCGCGATCCCGCCGCGCACTCGTGCCAGCGGCAGCGACGCGAGCACGGCCCGCTGCCGGAGCGCTCCGGTCCTCGTGTCATGGACCGAAATCGTCAGTGCGACAGTGGATTCCGACACCGGACGGCAGGACAGGCGCAGTGTGAGATCCTCCGAGAGGGTGCGCGGCACGGCGGCGCCCGTCACGGTGGCCGGCAGTTGCTGCCACAGGAATTGGTCGCCCTCGGCGCTGTGGTCGCGGAAGCCGACGGCGCCGCGGTGATCGACATACGCCATCAGTCCGCCACCGATCCCGCTGGCTGAGCCGAGCAGCGCCCGCCGCCGCGCATCTTCCCCGGGTATGCCGGTCCCCACGACGAACCCGGACAGCCCGCTCCCGTCGGCGAGGGTCCCCGTGCGCACCGCGAGATCGAAGCTGCTGGACTGGATCTCGTGGGTCAGCACCGCGATGGTGCGGCCCATCGTGCTGCCTGCGGCGGCGACACACTCCATACGCCCGGCTCGAACCAGCCAGTCCTGCAAGCGATTTCCCCAGAAGCGCTCGCCCAACCAGTGCCCGGAGCCAGTCGCCACGTCGAGCGCGGCGGCCGGGCCGGCCACCCGACCGGCGGCGAGCGCGGCGGCCGCCCCACCGAGCAGGGTGCGTCGGGTCAGGTCGGTGATGGCGTGCGAATCCGTGCTGCTCTGCATGTTGTCGAGTCTGGCATGCAGCAGACCGTGCGGGCGCGGCGTTGACGAGGTATGTCTATATCCCGGCTCGCGTTCACAAGGCCCGCTCCGCTGGGCAGCAACCCCGCACACGCACAAACCCCGCCTGCTCGCCAGCCGGCGGCACCTGGCATACCCGCCGTCAACCCAGGCCCACGAGAGCGGGCGCAAGAAGGCGTCCCACCACGCGGGTCGGTCACAAACCGGTGACGACGGCGGGACTACGCTTGGCGGCGAAGACTTGCGCCCATCCATGCCCTTCCCAAGGAGTGACCCGTGGCCACCATCGAGGCAATCGTCGCCCGCGAAATTCTTGACTCGCGCGGCAATCCCACCGTCGAGGTCGAGGTCGGTCTCGACGACGGCACCGTCGCCCGCGCGGCCGTGCCCAGCGGCGCCTCCACCGGCGCCTTCGAGGCCGTCGAGCGCCGCGATGGCGACAAGAAGCGCTATCTCGGCAAGGGTGTCGAGCAGGCCGTCGACGCCGTGATGGAGGAGATCGCGCCCCGCCTCTACGGCTATGACGCCGCCGACCAGCGCCTCGTCGACCAGGAGATGCTCACCCTCGACGGCACCGCCAACAAGGGCGAGCTCGGCGCCAACGCCATCCTCGGCGTGAGCCTGGCCGTCGCCAAGGCCGCCGCCGAGTCGGCTGGCCTGCCGCTCTTCCGCTATGTCGGTGGGCCCAACGCCCGGGTCCTGCCCGTGCCGATGATGAACATCCTCAATGGCGGCAGCCACGCCGACTCCAATGTCGACATCCAGGAGTTCATGATCGCCCCGATCGGCGCCGCCTCCTTCCGCGAGGCCCTGCGCTGGGGCGCCGAGGTTTACCACGAGTTGAAGTCGGTTCTGAAGAAGAAGGGCCTGGCCACGGGCCTCGGCGACGAGGGCGGCTTCGCCCCGAACCTCGAGTCCAACCGCGCCGCCCTCGACCTGATCCTCGAGGCCATCAAGTCCGCTGGCTACGAACCGGGCAAGGACATCGCGCTCGCCCTCGATGTCGCGGCCAGCGAGTTCTACGAGGACGGCGCCTACACCTTCGAAGGGGCCAAGAAGTCCAGCGACGAGATGATCGCCTACTACACCGAACTCGTCGACGCCTATCCGCTGGTCTCCATCGAGGACCCGCTCAATGAGGACGACTGGGCCGGCTGGAAGGCCATGACCGACGCCCTCGGCCGCAAGGTCCAGCTCGTCGGCGACGACCTCTTCGTCACCAACCCCGAGCGCCTGGCCCGCGGCATCGCCGAGGACACCGCCAACGCGCTGCTGGTCAAGGTCAACCAGATCGGGTCGCTCTCGGAGACCCTCGACGCCGTCGACATGGCACACCGCGCGGGCTACCGCTGCATGATGAGCCACCGCTCCGGCGAGACCGAGGATGTCACCATCGCCGACCTCGCCGTCGCGACCAACTGCGGCCAGATCAAGACCGGTGCCCCGGCCCGATCCGAGCGCGTCGCGAAGTACAACCAGTTGCTGCGAATCGAGGAGGAACTCGACGACGCCGCGGTGTATGCCGGCGCCGGCGCCTTCCCGCGCTTCACCGCCTGAGGTCCTCGTGGCAGCCACCGGTCCGCGCCGAGACTCGGCCCGCCGCCCCAAGGGGCGCGGGCCGGGCCCGCGCATGCGCTCGGTCGGCTCCTCCGTAGCGGGGGAGTTGGCCCAGCGCCGCTCCGCGCGCTCCGCGGGGTGGTGGATCGGTGGCCTGACGATCTTCGTCATGCTCGCCTTCCTGCTCGGCCCGACGCTGAAGACCTATGTCGATCAGCGGCGTGAGATCGGGGCTCTCCAGGAGCAGGTGGCAGCGCAGCGTGCCGATGTCGCTGCCATGGAGAAGGAAAAGGCGTTGTGGGGCCAGGACACTTATGTCGAGCAGCAGGCCCGCCAGCGCCTGAAGTTCGTCAAGAAGGGTGAAAAGGCCTACGAGATCATCGATCTCGACCAGGCCGCCGAGGCCCCGACGGGTGCGACCGGTCAGAGCGCGGCAGCGGCCAAGAGCCGCAATGCGTGGTACGGCCAGGTCTGGGAGTCGATCAAGATCGCTGACAACCCCCAGGGCGTGGGCCGCTGAGCCGCGGCGCTCCCCGTCCCGGATAATCACAGGTATGCCGTCCCCTGAGGATCTCCAGGTCGTCGCCGCCCAACTCGGGCGCGAGCCCCGCGGCGTCCAGGCAGTCGCCCACCGGTGTCCGTGCGGGAGCCCGGATGTTGTTCAGACCGCGCCTCGCCTGCCCGACGGCACGCCCTTCCCCACGACCTTCTACGCCACCTGTCCGCGTCTAACCGGCGCCATCTCCACCTTGGAATCCGAGGGCGTGATGAAGCAGCTCGAGGCCCAGCTGGCCGATGATGAGGAGCTGCAGGCGGCATACGCCCGGGCCCATGCCGACTATCTCGACCGGCGGGCCGCTCTCGGCAGCGTTGAGGAGATCGAGGGGATCAGCGCAGGCGGTATGCCGACGCGCGTCAAATGCCTGCACGTGCTGGTGGCGCACGCGCTGGCCGCCGGACCGGGCGTCAACCCGCTCGGCGATCAGGCCCTGGCGATGCTTCCGCCATGGTGGGCGAGCGTGCCGTGTTCCACGACTCTCACGGAGGGCTGAGATATGCGGGTCGGTGCGATCGACTGTGGGACCAACTCCATCCGCCTGCTCATCGCCGATATCGATGAGGCCGGCGCGCTGCACGACATCGTGCGGCGCATGGAGGTCGTTCGGCTGGGGTATGCCGTGGACCGCACCGGTCGTCTCGACCCGGAGCGGATGGCCGCCACCTTGGCCATGACCAGGGAGTATGCCGATCAGTGCCGCGCTCACGGGGTGGAGGCCATCCGCTTCACGGCCACCTCCGCCTCGCGGGATGCGAGCAATGCTGCGGATTTCGTGGCCGGCGTCGAGGAAGCCTTCGGGGACCTGGCGGTGACGCCGGAAGTGATCAGCGGTGCCGAGGAGGCGGGTTTGAGCTTCCTCGGCGCAACCGGCGATCTGCGGGCGGCCGGCATACCCGGGCCCTATCTCGTGGTCGATATCGGCGGCGGGTCGAGTGAGTTCGTGCTCGGAACCGAGGGTGTCGAGGCGGCGCTATCCACCGATGTCGGTTGTGTGCGCCTGACGGAGCGGCATCTGCAGGCGGACCCGCCGACCGACGACCAAATCGCCGCGGCGGTGGCCGACGTTGACGCGGCGATCGATGCCGCGGCTCGGGTGGTTCCGCTGGATCGCACGGTGACGCTAGTCGGGCTGGCTGGCAGCGTCACGACGATCACGGCACACGCGCTGCGGCTCCCTGCATACCAGCCGGACGCCATCCACCTCAGCCGGCTCAGCGCTGCCCAGGTCCGCGCGGCCTGTGACGATTTGCTTCATATGACGCGCGAGCAGCGGGCTTCTCTGCCGTTCATGCACCCCGGCCGGGTCGATGTCATCGGCGGCGGCGCCATCGTGTGGCAAACCATCGTCGAGCGCATCAGGGCGCGGGCGGGGGAGGTGCCCGTCGTCACCTCTGAGCACGACATCCTCGACGGCATCGCGCTCTCGATCGGCGCGGGTCGGAGCGACTGAGCGGCGGGGTCAGACCGCGCGGCTGAGCTTCGCGGACGGCTTGCCGTGTCGGCAGGCTGGTGGCGGCGATTCGTTCCAGCCCCGACCACGTCAGCGCCATGACCAACTCGGTCGCAATCTCGGCCGTGCATTGCGGCTGGCTGATCCGCCACGCCGCGATCCGTTCGCACGCGCCGATGACGCCCTGCGCGAAGCCTTCGAGCATGAAGTCCGGGACCTCGGAGAGTGTCTCCTGATGGCGCAGACCGGTCATCACGGTGTCGATCTGCGCAGCGCGCAAGGCATTCATTGCCCTGGGATCCGCCAGGAACCTGCTGTCCTCCAGAGTCGCCCGCCATGCGGTGGCGTGGGTGTCCATGAAGCCGAAGAAGGCCACCAGGCCGGCGCGATAGACACCTCGCACGCCATCGGCGGGATCCGCCTCGCGCCAGGACTGCCGCAGCCAGGTGCGGGTCCGCGGCGACCTCGCGCCGCAGTGACGACTGAGGGCTCGGGAGACAAGATTCCCCCTCTCCGGGGCCGGAGCAGACCCCCTCGATAAGGCGGACCGGAGCAGGCCCACACGACATTGTGCGCTGGGCCGGGAGCTGGCCCAGCGCACGGGGGCCGAAATCCGAAGATCCCGCCCCATCTCGACAGCTTTCGCGCGTGTCGCGTGCGGCGATGGCCACATCCGCCGATGCCTCGCCCCGTCCACCCGTAGAGTGGCCGCGCCCCCGTGGCCCAACTGGCAGAGGCAGGCGACTTAAAATCGCCACCGGTGCGGGTTCGATTCCCGTCGGGGGCACGCGACGAGAGTGTGGGTTTCCCGCCCGATGCCGGAAACCCTTCCTTTGTGTCAGATTCTTTCTGGCACGAACCCAGGGTTTCCGGCACAAAGCTTGAGCCACCCAGGCGCGAGGGCCGCCTGAGTGACGACACGGTCACGATCCACGGCATACCCCGTGCTCGGCAACGGGAACAAGCGCGAAGTCTGCAACGCTGTATGTGCTGAGCGCGGCGAAGGGTGCCGCGCCCGATGTGTCCTGGAGGGACCACCATGAGCAACCCGGTGTTCGACCGGATCGATCGCGAGTCACGGCAGGGTTATGCCGGCTTCGGCGCCTCGCGCGGTCAGACGCAGACGCCCCAAGGCTTCCCGCAGCAGGGCTACGGCCAGGCCTACCCCACCCCGGGGCAGCTGCAGGATATGTACAACCAGCCGTCCGCCGGCCCGGTCCAGACCGGCCGCGTGACGATGGACGACGTCGTCATGAAGACGTTGACCCTCTTCAGCCTCGTCATCGGCTTCGGTGCCGTGGGCTGGATCGGGTCTGACATGAACCGCTCCCTCGGCATGATGTTCTGGCTGGGCGGGATGATCGGGACCCTGATCCTGGGTCTGGTCATCGCCTTCAAGAAGACCATCAGCGTGCCATTGATCATCGGGTATGCCGCCCTCGAAGGCCTGTTCGTCGGCGCCATCAGCAACTTCTTCAATGACGCCTATGGCGAGGGCCTGGTCAGCACCGCTGTCGTCGCCACGCTGGCGACCTTCGCGGGCATGTTCCTGGCCTACAAGTCAGGCTTCCTGAAGGTCACCGACAAGTTCCGCCGCATCGTCACGCTGGCGATCTTCGGTTACGCGATCTTCGCCGTCATCAACTTCATCTTCGCGATGGTCTCCAACACCCCGTTCGGCTTCGGTGGCACTGGCCCGCTGGGCATCGGGCTGTCGATCTTCGCCGTCGGCCTCGCGTCCTTGACCCTGGCCCTCGACTTCGACTCGATCGACCGGGCCATCGCGACTGGCGCGCCCAAGCAGTTCTCGTGGCTGCTCGCGCACGGCCTGATCGTGACGCTCGTCTGGCTCTACATCGAGTTCCTCCGCCTCCTGGCTCGCCTGCGGGGCGACTGATCCCGGTGGCGACCCGGCTCCCTGCTGAGGTCGCCGACGACCTGACGCGCCTGGTCCGGCGGTGGCATCAACTGCCGCTGGACCAGGCGTTGTCCGTCTCGGCGCCGGTGCGCACGCTCCTTGAGAGGTATGCCGATCTGGTGCACCCCGGCATACCCGTCCCGGAGCTGGGCCCGGCGGCCCTGCCCGACCAGCTGACGGTGCTCGCGTATGACGCCCTCGCCGCTTCCCGGATCACCGCCGCCGACGTCGTGGGCGACCTCGGCGAGCTCCGCCGCGCCCTGCCCTGAGTCCCACGTTCGGTCGTAACCCACTCGTTTGGTCGTGAGTCCTCCCGCCGGATGGAGGACTCACGACATAACGCACGAGTTGTGCCGCGATGTGGGAGTTGTATGCCGCCGCCCCCGGCCGCGTGATGCCCGCGGCTACGTGCTGGGCCGGGCGGGGTCGACCTCGTCCGCAAGCGGCCGCTGCGTCGCGGGTGCATCAGTCGCCCGCTCGTCAGCCACCGGGCCGGCACCGCCGTCGACGCCGGGCGGCCCCGGCTCGGCAGGCGCCTCGTCCGGCACGGGCGTGGCACGGCGGCGTAGGAGGACGGCCCACCGGCCGCGCGGGCCGCGAGGTTCGCCCGCCAGATCGGTGCCGGCGACTTCGGTGCCCGGGTCGAGGACTGCCTGACCGGCCGCGACGGCGACCGGTCCGACGGACTCCCCGCGCGTCGGCTCGGGCCGGCGGTCCGTGGTGTCACCCACACCGCCTACACCGAGGGCAGCGCATACGGCGGGCAGCAGGACGGCGCCGACACGGGCATACCCGGCCGGCGACGGATGGAACTGGTCCTCGCTGAACAGCTCCTTCGGCGAGGCCAGGAACTCCGGGCCGAGCAGGTCGCCGAGCGAGACGGTGCGCCCGCCGGCCTCGACGACGGCCACGGTTTGCGCAGCCGCGAGGTCGCGGCTCCAGCGGCGGACCAGATGCTTCAAGGGCACGGGGATGGGCTGAACCGTGCCGAGGTCCGGGCAGGTGCCCACGACCACCTCCACGCCGAGGGCGCGCAGCCGGCGGACGACCAGCTCGAGATGACGCACTGCCGTCGTGCGATCGATCCGGTGCGTGACGTCATTGCCGCCGATGAGGATAACCGCCACATCGGGGCGCGCCACTCGGTCCAGCGCATTTGCCAGCTGCCGCTCCAGGTCCGCGGACTCGGCCCCGATGACCGCCTCATTGGTCAGGCGGACCTGTCGACCGGTGAAGGCCGCGAGGCCAGTAGCGATGATGCCGCCGACCGTCTGCCGTCCGGTGTCAGCGCCCATGCCCGCCGCGGTGGAATCGCCGAGCATGACCAATTCCAGGGCCGAGCCGAAGCCGGCGCCATACACATCGTCATCGTCCGGCGCCCCCTCGAACGGTCGCCCGACGATCTTGCGCGCGACCTTCGCCTCGACCTTGATCACGCCATAACCGATCGCCCCGAGGGCGCCCGCTGTCGCCGCGAGGCCGCCGCCGCCGTATGCCGCGGTGGCTGCAATCTTGCGCGCGCGTCGTGCACGTCCCATGACCAAGACTCCTTCCCCCGGCGCCCACAGATCGGGAGGTGATCACGGTCCGCCTGTCTTACAGAGCAAGATCGTGGCCCGGTGATGCAGGCGCGCCAGGTTCCTTGGGCAAACGGTGCCCGAACAACAAGAGTTCCGGAAGCCTTGCGGCGGTTACGAAGCCGTAACGCGCACACACTGCGCCGCCATCGGCGCCCGGGCACCCCCGGTAGGGTCGGGACTCGTGCAGCCCTACGAGTCCCACGTCGAGCGGTTGATCCGCGAGGCGCAGGAGCGAGGCGAGTTCGATAATCTCCGCGGCGCGGGGAAGCCCCTAGACCTCGGATCCGTCGACGATCCGGACTGGTGGATCAAACAGAAGATGCGGGCTGAAGGCCTCGACGGGGCCGGTGCCCTACCTGCAGTCATCTCGCTGCGCCGGGAGGCGGCGGGCTTCCCGGAATCCTTGCGGGAGTTGCGTTCTGAGGCGGGCGTGCGGGCGGTGCTGGTCGATTACAACGATCGGGTGCGGTTCGACCGGCTGGTGCCCCGCGACCTCAAGACCCCGCCGCTGGTGGCGCCGCTCGTGGACATCGACGCGATGGTGGCCCAGTGGCGAGAGTTGTGAGCGCGCCGACGCACGCCCTGTGCGTCGATGTCGGCTCCACCTTCACCAAAGCGCTGCGGGTGGACCTGGGCGATGGCTCCGTATGCGGTCGCTCAAGTGTCCCGACCACGTCCGGAACCGATGTGCTCGAGGGGCTGGACGCGGCCGCCGCGCAGGCCGGGCAGCAGCACGGCGATGCCGTGTTCGTGTGCTCCAGCGCGGGCGGTGGGCTGCGGTTGGCGGTTATCGGCTATGAGGATGCGGTGACCGCGCTCGCGGGCTATCGGGTGGGTTTGAGCGCTGGCGCTCGCGTCGTGCATGTGGCTCACGGTCCCCTCGATGGCCAGGCGGTCCGCGCGCTGCGGGCTGCTCGTCCTGATGTAATCCTGCTCGTCGGCGGAACCGACGGCGGCAATGCGGACATCTTGCGGCACAACGCTATTCGCCTCGCCAACGCCCGGCTCGCCGCTCCGGTTGTGCTTGCGGGCAATCGTGAGGCCGCACCGGAATGCGCCGAGATTCTGCGCGCCAAGGGGCGCCTCGTCATCACCGCCGACAATGTCTTGCCGCGGATCGGTGACCTTGCCCCCACAAGTGCGCGTGAGGCGATCCGAGCGGTATTCCTGCGCCATGTCATCGGCGGGAAAGGCCTCTCTCGCGGTCCTCGGTTCGCGAACCTCGTGACGATGGCGACGCCGGATGCCGTGCTTCGCGGCGTGGAGTCCTTTGCGCAGTCCCGGGGCGAGGATGTGCTGGCCTTCGATATCGGCGGAGCGACCACCGACGTCTATTCCGCATTGATCCCGCGCGGCGAGGATGCCGGTGTCCGCCGGGAGGTCTCGCCCGCGCCTCGCGTGCTGCGCACCGTCGAGGCCGATCTCGGAATGCGTTGGAGCGCAACGGGAATCGTCGAGGCAGCAGGTCGCGAATCGCTGCCGCTGACCCCCGCCGCGCACGAGTATGCCGCCCGCGTCCACGCCGATATCGCCCACCTTCCGAGCTCACCGGCCGAGTGGTCCAGCGAGCGGGAGCTCGCCGCAGCTGCGGCCGTTTTGGCGGTGCGGCGGCATGGCCGGCCGGCGCGTCCCGGCGAGGCGCCGCGCGCGCTGAAAGAGGTCGGCTTGCTCATCGGCTCCGGGGGCGTGCTGCGGCACGCCGATGCGGCGCTCGCGGCCGAGGTGTTGGATCGGGTGCTCGCGGATCACGGCGGCGGCTGGATCGTGCCGGCGGCCGCGGCGGGAGCGGTCGACGCGGCATACCTGCTCTTTGCCATCGGCTTGCTGGCCGAGAAGTATCCACAGGCGGCGGCACGCCTGGGGGAGCGCGTGGCGCCGGTCTAATCGGGCCGGAAGGGGCTGTCGGTCGGGTCGTTTAGGTTGTTCGGTATGTCCACCGCAGCGATCGAAGCGATCGATCTCGTCAAACGCTTCGGCGATTTCACCGCCGTTGATGGCGTCTCCTTTGCCGCCGAGCCCGGGTCCGTGCTCGGCATGCTCGGCCCCAATGGTGCCGGCAAGACCACGACCGTCCGCATGATGACGACGCTCTCGCGACCGACCTCTGGCACCGCCCGAGTGGCCGGCTTCGATGTGCTCAAGGAGCCGGATCAGGTGCGGCGCGCGATGGGCCTGACGGCGCAGTCGGCCACCGTCGACGAATTGCTCACGGGTCGCGAGAACCTGCGGATGATCGGCGAGCTCTATGGCTTGGACCGCTCCACAGTGCGCTCGCGCAGCGACGAACTCTTGGAGCGTTTCTCCTTGACCGAGGCCGGCGGGCGGGTGGTCAAGACCTATTCGGGGGGTATGCGGCGGCGCATCGACCTGGCCGTCAGCCTGATCGCGACGCCACCCGTGCTCTTCCTCGACGAGCCGACGACCGGCCTCGACCCGCGCAGCCGCGTTGAGCTCTGGGAAGTGCTGCGCGATCTCGTGCGTGAAGGCACGACCTTGCTGCTGACGACGCAATATCTCGAAGAGGCCGACCAACTGGCCGATCGCATCATCGTCATCGACCACGGATCCGTTATCGCCGCTGGCACACCGCTGCAGTTGAAACAGCAGTCCGGCGCCGCCGCGCTCGTCGTCACGGTCTCGCATGCGGGCGATCTGGGCCGGGCGCAGGAACTGATGGAGCGCCTCGGCGGTGAGGTCTATGTCGATGCTGGAGCGCGGCAGCTCACCACACCCTCCGAGGGCCTGCGGGCCATGACCGAGGCCGCCGAAGCCTTCGCCGATAGTGGCATCGAGGTCGACGACCTCGGCCTCAAACGACCGACGCTCGATGACGTCTTCCTGCGGCTGACGGGTCACCGCGCCGAAGACGCGAGCGCGCAAGAGACTCTGGAGGAGACCGCATGAGCAGCGAGATCGCGACCAGTCCGGTGACGACTCACGCCCTGCACAGCTCGCGCGCCGGCCTGCCGGCACAAGTGCGAACTCTGGTGCGCCGCAACCTGACGCACATCAAGCGGATGCCCGAGATGCTGATGGACGTCACGATCCAGCCGGTGATGTTCGTATTGCTTTTCGCCTATGTCTTCGGCGGATCTATCCAGACCGGCACGGCTGGTGGTTATCGCGAGTGGCTGCTGCCGGGGATCATGGCGCAGACGATGGCCTTCGCCTCCTTCATCGTCGCGATCGGGCTGACCAACGACCTCGACAAGGGCATCATCGACCGGCTTCGGGCGCTGCCGATCAGCCGCTCCGCGGTGGTGATCGCGCGCAGCATTTCCAGTCTGATCCACTCGAGCATCGGTGTGGTCGTGATGTCGCTGACCGGCCTGATCGTCGGCTGGCGCATCCACACCAATCTGCCGAAGGCCGTTCTGGCCTATGCCCTGCTGCTGCTCTGGGGATTCGCGATGATCTGGGTCGGGATGTTCGTCGGGTCGGCGATGCGTTCCGTGGAGGCCGTGCAGGGCGTGATGTTCACGACGACCTTCCCGATCACCTTCTTGGCCAACACCTTTGCGCCGACCGAGGCCATGCCGAGTTTCCTGCGCACGATCGCTGAGTGGAACCCGATCTCCGCGCTGGTGCAGGCGATGCGCGAGTTGTGGGGCAACGCGCCGGCGCTCGGGGCCGACACAGCACTGCCGCTGCGACATCCCGTGCTGGCCAGCGTGCTGTGGTCGGTCGGCCTCTCGCTGATCCTGGCGCCACTGGCCATCCGGGCCTTCCGCAATCGCACCGAAAAGGCCTGAGCGACGCCTCTCGGTTCGCGGGTGCGAAGCGGCCACTAGAGTGGCGCCTCATGGCGACGGTGCCCAGCGTGACCTATGCAGACGTGCTCTCCGCGCGGGAACAGCTAGGCGATCTGATTCGTCCGACGCCGCTGGAGTACTCCCGGGTGCTCAGCGAGAAGGTCGGCACCGAGGTCTTCCTCAAGTGCGAAAACCTGCAGCGCGCCGGATCGTTCAAGATCCGCGGTGCCTATACCCGGATTTCCCGGCTCTCCGATGAGGAGAAAGCCCGTGGTGTGGTGGCCGCCAGCGCCGGCAACCACGCGCAGGGCGTGGCGCTCGCCGCGACCAGCCTCGGTATCCGATCCAAGGTCTATATGCCCGTCGGTGCGGCCATGCCCAAGCTCATCGCCACCCGTGCCTATGGCGCCGAGGTCGAGCAGGTCGGAGCCACCCTCGATGAGTCGCTTTTCGCGGCTCGGGCGTATGCCGACGAGACCGGCGCCGTCCTGATCCACCCCTTCGATCACCCGGATATCGTTGCGGGACAAGGCACCTGTGGCCTAGAAATCCTTGAGCAGTGCCCCGAGGTGGGCACGGTGGTGGTCAGCCTCGGCGGCGGCGGACTGCTCGCCGGCATCGCCACCGTCCTTAGGGAACAGCGGCCGCAGACCACGGTCGTCGGGGTGCAGGCTGAGCAGGCGGCGGCATACCCCATGTCCCTCGCGGCGGGGCACCCCATCGCGGCGGACAAGATGGCGACGATGGCCGATGGCATCGCCGTCGGCCTGCCGGGGGCCGTGCCTTTTGAGGTCATCAAGAGCGCCGTCGATCGCGTCGACACCGTGTCCGAGTCCGCGCTCTCCCGGGCGATGCTGCAGCTTCTCGAGCACAGCAAGCTCGTCGTCGAACCCGCCGGGGCTGCGGGTGTGGCCCTGCTCAACGAGCAGGCCAGCCGTGCCTGGGAGGGGCCGATCGTCGTCGTGCTCTCCGGCGGCAATATTGATCCGCTCCTGATGCTGCGGATCATCCGCCACGGCATGGTTGCGGCCGGACGCTATCTGCAATTCCGGGTCGTCATGCCCGACCGGCCCGGATCCCTGGCCCGGCTGATCGCCGACTGCGCCGCCGCCGACGCCAATGTCGTCGAGGTCGAGCACATGCGCCACGACGCCAACCTGCTCATCGACGAGGTCGACATCCTCATCCAGTTGGAGACCAAGGGCCCGCAGCACTGTCAGGACGTCCTGACCTCACTGCGCTCCGCCGGCTATCGCCTCAAATTCTCGTGACCCGGCCGGACGGCGACGGAGGCGGCAGGCCATGCGCCGACTCGCGACGGCTCAGCCGGTGTAGGGCACAGCCTTCTTGATCGTGACCTCGATCTGCTTGCCATTGGGCGCGGCATAGGAGGTCGTGTCGCCGACGGAGAGCCCATTGATGGCGGCTCCGAGCGGGGAGGCCTCGGAGAAGACCTGGATAGAGCCATCCGCGATTTCACGCGACCCGAGCAGGAAGGTCTCCTCGTCGCCGAACATCTCGACGGTCACGACCATCCCGGGCTCGACCACGCCGTCATCCGGCGGAGGCGTGGCGCCGACCTGCGCACTGTCCAACAATTGCGTGAGTTGGCGGATGCGCAACTCGATCTTGCCCTGCTCCTCGCGGGCGGCGTGATAGCCACCATTTTCCTTCAGATCGCCCTCTTCACGGGCGGCCTCGATGCGGGCGACGACCTCCTGGCGACGGGGACCGGACAGTTCGGCCAACTCGGCGCTCAGGCGATCAAAGGCCTCCTGGGTCAGGTAGGCGGCGCTCGGCTGATCGGTCACGGTGCACGCTCCTCGAAGGATCGGATTGTCAAAAAGGTCCGGACCGCCAACGCTGCGGTCCAGACCCGGGGGAAAACACTAAGTCTACCAGCGGGGTCCTACGCGGGGGTGCAGCGTTCGACCGTCCCGGTCACGGCCAAGGCCGTCGTGCGCACCTCGTGGGTCAGCGTCAGGCTCCGCTGCGGACCGGCGGGGATCGGCACATCGAGGCTCCCCACCGTTCCGAACCGCGCGTCCATTGCCTTTAGCCGGCACGAGACGGCCAGGCCGGCGGGCCGGTGTACATCGAAGGTGACGGACACGGCGGAGGGGTCCTGCACGACATACCCCCTGGTCTGCCAGGAGACCCGACCGTGCGTCGCCGAGACCCCGAACCAGGCGACCACGGCGAGCATCGCGGCGCACCCGATCGAGCCGATGACCCACCACCGCCGCGAGTTCGCGGGGCGGCTCGGCGCGTCGAGTTCGTCCTCGTCATAAGAGGCGGGATCGGTGAAGGTCATGGGAAGGCTCTGCCATGGTTGCGTATGCCGTGGCACCGGCGGTGGAAGAATGTCCCCCGATCATGTCATCCACGGAAGGACCGGTATGAGCCAGGGCATGCGCTTGATGTGCGTGCACGCGCACCCCGACGACGAGTCGAGCAAGGGGGCGGCGACGATGGCGAAGTATGTCGACAGCGGCGCCGACGTGCTCGTGGTCTCGTGCACCGGCGGTGAGCGCGGCGATGTGCTCAACCCCAACCTCAAGGACGATCCGCGCATTCTGCGCGACCTCGCCCAGGTCCGCCGCGACGAGATGGCGGCCGCCCAGGCGATCCTCGGCGTCGACCACCACTGGCTCGGATTCGTCGATTCCGGTCTGCCGGAAGGCGATCCGCTGCCGCCGCTGCCCGTCGGTTGTTTCGCCCTGGAGCCCTTAGAGGTTCCCGTCGAGGCCTTGGTGCGCGAGATCCGGCGCTTCCGCCCACACGTCATGACGACCTATGACGAGAATGGCGGCTACCCCCACCCGGACCACATTCGCACCCACGAGGTCGCGGTGGCGGCCTTCGACGCGGCGGGCGACCCCACGGCATACCCCGAGGCGGGCGAGCCGTGGCAGCCGCTGAAGCTTTACTACAACGGTGGCTTCAGCAAGGCGCGCATCACGGCCTATCACGAGGCGCTGGTCGCGGCCGGCCAGGAGAGTCCCTATGGTGAGTGGCTGGAGAAGTGGGACCGGCCGGAGCGGACGGTGACCACCCGGGTCCCGTGCTCTGACTGGTTCGAGCGGCGCGACAACGCGCTCATCGCCCACGCCACCCAGATCGACCCCCAGGGCTGGTTCTTCAAGGTCCCGCGGGAGATCCAGGCCCAGATCTGGCCGTATGACGAGTACGAAGCCGCCGCCTCCTATGTCCCGATCGCCGACGGCGAGGATTGCCTCTTTGCCGGGCTGGGCGAGCCGGCCGAGGCTGATGCGCGGGCCGGGGCTCCCGGGGAGTTGGCGCTGGATCGCCGCGTCGCGCGGGTGGCGTCATGATCGCGGCGGTGCTGCCCTTCGCCGGCCCCGGTGCGGACCCCGAGACCGCCGCCAGTGGCTTCATGGGCTTCGTCGTCTTCTTCCTCCTCGCGCTGGCGATTTGGTTCCTCGGACGCAATCTGACCGGTCGGCTGCGCCGGATGAACCACCTGCACGCGCAGGAAGAAGCGGAACGCACGCAGGATGCCCCGTCCGAGTTGGAGGGGCATGCGGACCCGTCGGCGGGGCCGGATGACCGCCCGCAGGCCGGTTCCTGACGGCATATGTCGCTCGGAGACCTCCTCTACGGTGCCTATGAGCGCCGGGTCGCGCACCGCCTGGACCGGGACGCGCTGCCTCGCCATGTCGGGGTGATGCTGGACGGCAACCGCCGCTGGGCGGCCGAACGTGGGGCTGACTCCAAGACCGGCCATCAGGCGGGCGCGGACAATATCGCGGGCTTCTTGTCGTGGTGCGAGGAAGTCGGCATCGAGGTCGTCACCTTGTGGTTGCTGTCCACCGACAATCTCGCCCGCCCCGAGCGCGAACTGACGCCGCTGCTGCGGATCATCGAGAAGGCCGTCGCGGGGCTCGCCGAAACCGGCCGCTGGCGCATCCACCCGGTGGGCGCTCTGCATCTGCTGCCGCCGGACACCCGGACCGCGCTAGAGGCGGCCGCCCTGCGGACCACGGGCGTGCCGGGCATGGTGGTCAATATCGCGGTCGGATATGGCGGGCGCCAGGAGATCGCCGACGCCATGCGATCGCTGGTGGCCGAGCACGCCGCGGGTGGTGGCAGCATCGACGATCTCGCGCAGAGCGTGACGGTCGAGGCCATCGCCGAGCACCTCTACACCCGCGGCCAGCCGGATCCGGATCTGGTCATCCGCACCTCCGGCGAACAGCGGCTCTCCGGCTTCTTGCTGTGGCAGAGCGCCCACTCCGAGTTCTACTTCTGCGAGGCCTATTGGCCCGACTTCCGCCGGGTCGACTTCCTGCGCGCCCTGCGGGCGTATGCCGACCGCAACCGCCGCTTCGGCTCCTGACCGGCCGGGGGGCCAAGTAACTTCTGCTAGCCGAAGTTGGTCGAATCAGCACACCGTGCAAGCTGTGCAGATTCGACCAACCTCTGCTGAGATGCCGAGCGGCGGGCCCGACCGACGAGGCGAGCCCGCTGGTGACGCGGCCGGGCGGCATACCGGCGCGTCGGCAACCGTTCACCGATCCGTCTCGGCGTGTTCGAGTGTCGGTGCGCGATCTGGCCCGCGAGAGTGCCTAGTTTGACGAGCAGCGGCACCCACCCGGGAGCCGCCCTCGGGAGGGCCGACGTGGCAGGACACCTGGTGTCTGTGCAGGAGGGCCGGACCCGGCCCGGCCACGCGCGGGTCGACCGGACCACTACGACCTAGGCGCGCAGGCGCCATACGGGCGCGCGGGCCACGCAAGGAGTCATTCGATGACCACTCCCGCTTCGCTCGCGTCCACTGCGTCCCAGCCGTCGCCGGCCGGCATCACCGCCACCGGTGAGATCCGCCGGACGTATGTCGTGGACACCTCCGTGCTCCTGTCCGACCCGAAGGCGATGCTGCGGTTCAAGGAACACGAGGTCGTGCTGCCCGTGGTCGTCGTCAGCGAGTTGGAGGGCAAGCGGCACCACCCGGAGCTCGGTTACTTCGCGCGATCCGCCCTGCGGGAACTCGACGACTTGCGGATCAGCCATGGTCGCCTCGACTCCCCGGTCCCCATCGGCACTGAGGGTGGCAGCCTGCGTGTCGAGCTCAATCACACCGATCCCAACTCGCTGCCGGGCGGATTCCGGTTGGGGGACAACGACACTCGCATCCTGGCCGTTGCCAAGAATCTTGCGCTTGAGGGGTATGCCGTCACCGTCGTCAGCAAGGACCTGCCGATGCGCGTCAAGGCATCGGCGGTCGGGCTGGACGCGCAGGAGTACCGCGCCGAGATGGCGGTCGAGTCCGGCTGGACCGGGTTCACGGAGCTCGAGGTCAGCGCTGAGGACCTGAACGCGCTCTACGACACCGGTCGGCTGGAGAACGCCGAGGCAGCGGAGTTGCCCTGTCACACGGGTCTACGGCTGCTGTCGTCGCGCGGTTCCGGGCTGGGGCGGGTGGGCGCGGACAAGCAGATCCGGCTGGTCCGCGGTGATCGCGACGCCTTCGGTCTCCACGGCCGCAGCGCCGAGCAGCGCATCGCGCTCGACCTGCTGCTGGACCCGGACATCGGCATCGTCTCGCTCGGCGGTCGCGCGGGAACCGGCAAGTCGGCTCTCGCCTTGTGCGCGGGTTTGGAGGCCGTTATGGAGCGGCGCGCGCATCGCAAGGTGGTGGTCTTCCGCCCGTTGTATGCCGTGGGCGGCCAAGACCTCGGTTACCTCCCGGGCAGCGAGTCCGAGAAGATGGGCCCCTGGGCGCAGGCCGTCTTCGACACGCTCGGGGCGGTGGTCAGCACCGAGGTTGTCGAGGAGATCCTCGACCGGGGCATGCTTGAGGTCCTGCCGCTGACCCACATCCGCGGCCGCTCCCTGCACGACGCGTTCGTGATCGTCGATGAGGCGCAGTCCCTCGAACGCAATGTCCTACTGACCGTGCTGTCTCGGATCGGGCAGAACTCCAAGGTGGTGCTGACCCACGATGTCGCCCAGCGCGACAACCTGCGCGTCGGCCGTCACGATGGCGTCGCCGCGGTCATCGAGACGTTGAAGGGCCATCCGCTGTTCGCGCATATGACGCTCACCCGCAGCGAGCGCAGCCCGATCGCCGCCCTCGTGACTGACCTGCTGGAGGGCGTCGACCACTGACCTGCGCCTTGGCGCGCCGTCGGCCCGGGCTGCATGCCGTCGTGATGAAGCGCTCGTTTCGCGGTGGAGCGCTGATTTCGCAGCGAGGCATAGGTATAGCTGCGCTCGGCTGGGATAGGCGCGCTCGGCGGCAAGGTGAGCGCTCGGCTGGCATGCGCCGCTCGGCGGCGGACCCGCGGCGGGACTCATGGGTGCCTCGCTGCGTCGACCCGTTGCCTCACGTCAAGATGCCCGCGTAGTTCGTTTCGTTGACTCATCGGGATTTGCCCGCGTATGGGGGGCCATTTTCGTGCGGGAGAGGTAGGCGTGGTTGCGCTTGGCTCGGCGGGTGAGGGTGGTGCGGTGTTTGGCTGACTCGACGAGGTTGGCTTGCAGGAGGTGGATCTGGTCGCGAAGTGCCCATAGGTCGGTGGTGTCGCGGCGGGCGGTGAGGGTGGCCAGGTCGTGGGGGTCGAGCAGGTCGGGATGGTCTTGGAGGATGCGCTGTAGCGGGGTCAGTCCGTTGTCGTGTTTCTTGGTGACTCGGGCGCCGGTGCGGGTTTTGGAGATGAGTTTCTGGTTGGCGGTGAAGAGGTTCCCAATGGTGGATTCGGCCAGCCAGAGCTGGTTGAGCAGGTCAAGCTCGCGGGGGTTGTCATAGCGGTAGTAGCCGACGTTGCGGCGCACGATGGAGAAGTTCTTCTGCTCGACGTGGGCTTGGTCGTTGGAGCGAGAGGGCCGGCCGCGGGTGAAGGTGATTTCCTGTTGGGTGCACCATTTGGCCAGGTGGTGGTTGATGAACTCGCTGCCGTTGTCGGAGTGGATCCCCAAGACCGCGAACGGGAAGCGGAGCTGGAGTTCGCGCAGCCCGGCGGCCACGATCCGTTCTCCTTTGGAGCGGACGGTGATGACCTCGTTCCAGCCGGTGGCCACGTCCACGGCGTCCAAGGAGTAGTAGAACTCGCCGTTGTTGTCGCCGCCTTCGTGGCCGACCAGGTCGATCTCGAGGAACCCGGGGAGGGTATCGTTCCACTCCTGCCAGGTCTTCAGCGGGATCGAGTTCTTCAGCATCGACCCGGGCCGGGTCAACGAGGTGCCGCGGGCGATCAGGCCTTGCCGGTAGGGCGCCAAGCGGCGGTCCATGGTGGCTGCGGACATCGTCAACAAGGCCGCGGCGTCGGCGTCACTGATCGTGACGTGACCGTGCCGGCGCGCGTTGTCCAAGGTGTGCGGCAGTGAGGCTTTCAACCGTTTCCCGCACGGGCCATCCAGGACAGCCCAACACTGCACGAGCGCACTGATCAGGTCCTCGCTATAGGTCAGTCGCGGCGCCCGCGGTGCGGGCGCGGGCTTGGGCCGGGGCGGGTTCAAAAGCAGCCGCATCGCCTTGCGCGCATGGTCACGATGCCACCCTGTCGTGGCGCACACCGCGTCCAGGATCGCGGCCTTCTCCGACTTGGTGGCCTTGCGGTACTTGGCCACTTGGGCCTTGGTGATCGCCTTGCGCATGACCAGCGTCAACTCCATCCATAAAGGGTCCACCCACGCGGGCATTCGTGGATGAGGCAACGAAGCAACCCACGCGGGCATCTTGGATGAGTCAATGCGGTCGATTTGGGTGACGCGTGGATGAACGGTAAAGTATCTTTTTGATAACGGCGCGTGAGGCGGAGTATGCCCGGCGCCTGGCCGCGTCGTCGCGGTCGCCTCCCGAAAATCGCCTCGGCCCACGTTCGTCGCGGGTGAGATGTCCCGTACGCCGGGTCGCGGGAGGCACGTGTCCCCGATCTAGGAGTGCTTTCCCCCATGAGCGGAATCCGCCGGCGCCATTCCACGCGCCCCTCCGCCCACCGCAAGACCGTCCCCGCAGCCGCCGGGGCGATCGCCCTTGCCCTGAGCGCCGTTGCCGGCGTCAGCGCTGCCGCGGCCAGCCCCGGCGCCGCGCCGACAGATGCCGCGACCTTCGTCGAGGCGCCCCACCCCGCCGCCGTGCTGGCCGATCTCAATCAGGCACGACTCGCCGACGTCATCTCCCGTGGTACCTCGCGCGTGAGCATCGGCGCGGGCCGGGCGGCCAAGGATGAGGCAACCGCCGAGCGGTCGGCCCGGGCAACCGCCCAGATCGCCGACGCCATCGCGACGGAGCGAGCAGCCGAAAAGGTTGCGCGCGCAAAGGCCCGCAAGGCCGCCGCAGCCAAGAAGGCGGCCCAGAAGGCGGCTGCGCAACTGGCCGCCAACCAGGCCGACCCACAGGCCGTCGCCCGGCGCGTGATGGGCGAATATGGTTTCGGCGCAGACCAGTTCGGCTGCCTCGTGCAACTCTGGACCGGCGAAAGCGACTGGAACTACACCGCCAGCAATCCGTCTTCGGGCGCCTACGGCATACCTCAAGCCCTGCCCGCCACCAAGATGGCCACCGCCGGCGCCGACTGGCAGACCAACCCCGAAACCCAGATCCGTTGGGGCCTTGGATACATCAAAGCCTCCTACGGCACCCCCTGTGGCGCCCTGAACTTCTGGAACTCCCACTACCCCCACTGGTACTGAGTTTTCTGGTTCAGCTCCTCCTCGGCCTCGGCGGGTCGGCTCGTTCCTCGCCGTCCCGTCTCGGCCGCATCGTCGCCACTGAGTTTTCTGGTTCAGCTCCTCCTCCGGCTCGCGTGGTGCGCTCGTTCCTCGCGACCCCCACCGCCGGTCTGACGAACCAGGCCTGGAGCCTCGCTCTGCCCTGAAAAAACTGCCCTGAACGAGTCAGAAGCTCAGACCTTGCGCAGTCGAATCGTCTCGACCGTGTGGTCCTGACCCTTGGTCAGCACCAAGGTCGCTCGCCCCCGGGTGGGCAGGACGTTCTCGATCAGGTTCGGCTTGTTGATTGATTCCCAAATGCCTCGAGCCGTGGCGCGGGCCTGCTCATCGGACAGCTCCGCATACCGGCGGAAATAGCTGTCGGGATCGGCGAAGGCGGTGCGGCGCAGGCGCAGGAAGCGCTCGACATACCAGGTCTCGATCTGCTCGGGGTCGGCATCGACGTAGACGGAGAAGTCGAAGAAGTCGCTGACGGCCAGCGCGTCGGTCTGGTCCGGCGCCGGCGCGAGGACGTTGAGCCCCTCGAGGATCAGCACATCCGGCTTGGCCACCGGCGTGGTGGTCGGCAGCACGTCATAGGTCAGGTGGTCGTACTGCGGCGCCTGCACGACCGGCATCCCGGACTTGATGTCCGCCACGAACCGCAGCAGCGCGCGACGGTCATACGACTCGGGAAAACCCTTGCGCTGCATGAGGCCTCGCCGTTCCAGCTCGGCATTTGGCAACAGAAAGCCATCTGTCGTGACCAAGGCCACGCGCGGGGTCTGGGGCCACCGCAGCAGCAATTCCTTGAGTATTCGCGCAGTTGTCGACTTGCCGACCGCCACCGACCCCGCGACACCGATGATGTACGGCACGCGTGCCGGGCGCTCGCCCAGGAACTCCGATGTGGCCAGCCGCAGCCCATGCGTCGCCTCGACATAGAAGTGCAGCAGTCGGGAAAGCGGCAGGTAGACCTGCTCCACCTCATCCAGGTCGAGCGGCTCGCCAAGTCCGCGCAGCCGCGCGAGGTCGTCCTGCGTCAGGCTCATCGGGTGGTTCTCGCGCAGGTGCGCCCATTCGGCGCGCCCGAACTCGGCATACGGGCTCGGGAGGCTGATGTCGGCGCTGCTGTGCGGCACGCGCGCCATTGTTGCCTATGCCGCGTGGGCGCGTCAGGCGGGCCGCGCGCCGCAACCTCTGGCGACCCACCCCGAGCCGTACGCTTGAGCACCATGTGCGGAATCGTTGGATATGTCGGCCCGGTCGCGGACGACAAGGCTCTCAATGTCGTGATGGAGGGCCTGGCCCGCCTGGAATACCGCGGCTATGACTCCGCGGGTGTCGCGCTGGTCACCGACGATGGCGTCGCCACCGAAAAGCGTTCCGGCAAGCTGGAGAACCTCCGCTCGGCACTGCATACCCACCCGCTGGCGGCCTCCCGCACCGGCATCGGGCACACGCGCTGGGCCACTCACGGCGGCCCGACCGACACCAACGCTCACCCGCACCGCGGCGGCGCGGACGACAAGCTCGCCCTCATCCACAACGGCATCATCGAGAACTTCCACGCCCTCAAGCGAGGGCTACTCGCTGAGGGTGCCGACTTCGAGTCCGAGACCGACACCGAGGTGGCGGCCAAGATCGTCGGCCGCGAGTTCGATCGCACCGGCGACCTGACGGCGGCGATGCTGGCCGCCGTCGCCGAGCTCGAAGGCGCCTTTACGCTGCTCGCCGTGCACGCCGACCAGCCCGGTGTGGTCGTCGGCGCCCGCCGCAATAGCCCCCTCGTCGTCGGTCTCGGCGAGGGCGAAAACTTCCTCGGCTCCGATGTCGCCGCCTTCATCGGCCACACCCGCCAGGCGCTCGAGCTCGGCCAGGACCAGATCGTCACGATCACCCCGGACAGCTACTCCGTCATCGGCTTCGACGGCGCGCCCGCCGAGGGCAAGCTCTATGAAGTGACCTGGGACGCCGCGGCCGCCGAAAAGGGCGGCTACGACACCTTCATGGAGAAGGAAATCCACGACCAACCGCAGGCCGTCGCCGACACCCTGCTCGGCCGCACCGACGAGAGCGGCGCTCTCGTGCTCGACGAATTGCGCATCAGCGAAGAGCAGCTGCGGGCCGTCGACAAGATCATCGTCGTCGCGTGTGGAACGGCGGCCTATGCCGGCATGGTCGCGAAGTACGCCATCGAGCACTGGGCCCGCCTGCCCGTGGAAGTCGCTCTCGCGCATGAGTTTCGGTATGCCGATCCGGTCGTCGACGAGCGCACGCTGGTCGTCTCGATCAGCCAGTCCGGCGAGACGATGGACACCCTCATGGCCGTCAAGCACGCCAACGAGATGGGCGCCCTGACGGTCTCGATCTGCAACACCCACGGGTCGACCATCCCGCGAGAATCCGATGCCGTCCTCTACACCCACGCCGGTCCCGAGATCGCGGTCGCCTCGACGAAGGCCTTCCTCGCGCAAATCACGGCGGCCTACATCCTCGGCCTCTACCTCGCGCAATTGCGTGGGGGTTCGTATGCCGAGGGCGCCCAGGCCGTCATGCGCGACCTGCACGAGATCCCCGGCAAGATCGAGGAACTGCTCACGCGCATGGACCGTGTCGTCGAGATGGCGAACTTCATGGCCGACACCCGCTCGGTGCTCTTCCTCGGTCGCAATGTCGGTTTCCCGGTCGCCATGGAAGGCGCGCTCAAGCTAAAGGAACTGGCCTATATCCACGCCGAAGGCTTCGCGGCCGGTGAGCTCAAGCACGGCCCGATCGCCCTGATCGACGCGGGCCAGCCCGTCTTCGTCATCGTTCCCGCGCCAGACACCCCCCACGAACTGCACAAGAAGGTCGTCTCCAATATCCAGGAGATCCGCGCCCGCGGTGCCCGCACCCTGGTCATCGCCCACGACGGCGATGAGGATGTCGTGCCCTTCGCGAGCGAGGTCATCCGGATCCCGCAATGCCCGCCGCTGCTCGCGCCGCTGCTCGCGGTCGTCCCATTGCAGGTCTTCGCCCTGCATCTGTCGACGGCCAAGGGCCTCGACGTCGACCAGCCGCGCAACCTGGCCAAGTCCGTCACGGTCGAGTGACGCAGTGATCGTCGGGGTCGGCATCGATGTCGTCGATGTCGCGCGGTTCGGCGAAACCCTCACGCGCACACCGCGATTGCGCGATCGACTGTTCACCGAGACCGAACGTGACCTGCCGCTGAATTCCCTCGCGGCGCGCTTCGCCGCCAAGGAAGCCTTCGCCAAGGCGCTCGGCGCGCCAGTGGGCTTGGATTGGCAGGATGCCGAGGTGCGCCGCAATGCCTCGCGCCAGCCGTACTTCGTGACGCAAGGCAGTGTCGCCGCGCGCGTCACCGAGTTGGGCATCACCTCGGTCCACCTCTCGCTCTCGCACGATGCGGGCATCGCGTCGGCTGTCGTGGTCTGCGAGGCGACGTGATCGAGGCCTATGCCCCGGAGACGGTGTATGCCGCGGAGCGCGTGCTCATGGAGCGACTCGCCGAGGGTGAGCTCATGGCCCGGGCGGTGACGGGTTTGGCGAAGGTTGCCGCCATCCGACTCGCCGAACGCGGCGGACGTCGCGTGGTCGCCCTGGTTGGGCCGGGCAACAACGGAGCCGATGCGCTGTATGCCGTGGCTCACCTCGCCGAAGACGGAATCCTCTGCGGCGCAGTGCTTCTCGACGGAAAGGCACACGCCGGAGCTCTGTCCGCGGCCGAAGCTGCCGGTGTTGTCCTCGCGCGCGAGGTTGCCAGTGAGGTGCCCGCACCCCTCTCGGACGCTGCGGGCGGACTCATCGGGGAAGCGGATCTCGTCCTCGATGGAATCCTCGGCATCGGCGGTCGGGCTGGCCTGCCGATGTGGGCGCGTACCTGGGTGGCGGCCATCCCCGAGACCGCCTATGTGATCGCCGTCGACCTCCCGTCGGGCCAGGACCCCCAGGGTGAGCAGGGCGATCCCGATGGTGTGTTCGCGGACGAGACGGTGATCTTTTCGGTGCCGAAGCCGGTGCATCTCCTTCCGGCCGGGGAGCCGGCCTGTGGACTCCTTACGGTGGTGGACATTGGGCTCGACTTCGGAGAGGAACCAGTCGCCGTGCGACGCCTCGACCGTCAGGATGTGGCGGCCATGTGGCCGGTTCCCGAGGCAACCTCCGACAAATACTCCCGCGGCGTCGTCGGCATCATCGCCGGTGGCGAAAGCTACACCGGCGCAGCGATTCTCGCCGTCACGGCAGCGGTGGAGGCGGGTGCCGGAATGGTTCGTTATGTCGGCACCCCGACCCCGCAGGCTCTGGTTCGGGCGGCTGTCCCGGAGGCGGTCCACGGTCCTGGGCACGTGCAAGCATGGGTGATCGGCCCGGGCCTGGACTCCGCCGCGCGACACAAAGGTGCTGCAGCACAACGCGATTGCGCACGCGAAGCACTCGCGTCGACGGTGCCCGTTGTGATTGATGCCGGGGGACTCGACTTCGTGACCGGGCTCCGCGAGGCGCCGACGCTGCTCACCCCGCATGCCGGCGAATGCGCCCGCCTCCTAAGCCGCCTGACCGGCCGTGAGATCAGCCGACGCGAGGTCACGGACGCCCCGCTTCGACACGCCCGCGACCTCGCGGACCACACCGGTGCCTTCGTCCTGCTCAAGGGTTCATGGACGATCGTGGCAGGACCAGGGGGAGGGACGGCATACAGCCAGAACGACGCACCGCCCTGGCTAGCGACCGCAGGGGCCGGCGATGTGCTTGCCGGTCTGCTCGGCACACTGCTCGCGGCCGGACTGCACCCCGGTCCCGCCGGCGCACTCGGCGCCCTAGTGCACGGGCTGGCGGCGGACCGCGCCAATCCCGGCGGACCGATCCGCGCCCTCGCGATCGCGCGGGCGCTCCCGGCCACCATCGCCGGTCTGCTTCGCGAAAATTGCTGAGCAACTCGACACAACCTTCTCCGCGACTTCGGCGTCTGAGGGGATGAGCGGACGCACCGAGGCGACCGCCACGACACCGGGAGTTGCTATGTCTCGCAAGACTTTTGCCCGCCGCACCAGCCTGACCATCGCGGCCGCCCTCGCGGTTTGTGGGCTCGCCGCCACGACCACGAGCGCGACGGCCGCGCCAGCCGAGGGAGCGAAGCCGGCGTGGAATATCCCGGATGTCTCGCCGAAGCCCTATCAGCGAGTCGGCAAGGTCACCCCCTTCTTCGACCTCGGCAACTACGACAACATCTCGCCCTCCGGTGCGCACTGGTGCCAGGCCGAGGGCCGCGACGGCAAGATGGGCACGATCGCCGGCCGGATGTGGATGTTCGTCGAGGACTACACCACCGATGCCGAATCCCTCTACAAGAACGACGCGACGATCACCGTCAGCGGTTGGGCTAATGGCCAGAAGGCCTTCAACAAGTTCGCCAGCGACGACCTGTTCTGCACCTGGCAGACTCCGCAGACCCGCCTGACCTGGGGCGAGAAGAACCCGCAGCGCTACTGGCTCTCGACGTCCGGCAAGGTCAACACGAAATACCAAGTAACCGGCGCCGTCCGCGTCGGCGACATGATCGTCTCGGTCACCGCCGGCTCCACCGATGCGGCCACGGCCCGCGAGATGGCGACCCGGATGACCGTGGCCGTCGAGCGCAACCTGCGCGCCACCGACCTGGTCCGCATCGCCTCCTGACCCGCACAGCCGTATGCCGCCCGCACCCGCAGGGGTGGTGCGGGCGGCATACGCACCGTCCGTCACTCCTTTCTCTCCGGATGCCGAAACCTTGCGCTTCACCCCCGCTAGAAAGCGCTCCGAACCTCAGGTTTCCGGCATCCGGAGAGAAATGGGGGACCAGCGCCCAGCCCCTCCGCCCGCATACGGGGCGGGGCCGCCGCCCGACCTAGACTGAAGCCCTCATGGATCACAGTGCAGAGGCGGGCTCTGGCGCCCGCAGCGAGTTCTTGGCCCCCGCCGGCGTCTCCGGGTGGATCGAGGTCGACCTCGGAGCTATCGCCGCCAATGTGCGCGAGTTGAAGCGCCGTGCCGGATCGGCCGATCTGATGGCCGTGGTCAAGGCTGATGGTTATGGTCACGGCGCCTACCCAGCCGCCCGCGCCGCGCTCGCCGGAGGAGCGAGCAGCATCGGCGTGGCCCAACTGACCGAGGCGCTCGCGGTGCGGGCCGCCGGCATCAAGGCGCCCATGCTCACCTGGCTCTATGTCCCGGGCGCCGACTTCGCCGCCGCGCTGCTGGCCGATATCGACCTTGCCGTCTCGACGGATTGGGCGCTCGCGGAAGTCATCGCGGCGGTGCGCAGCACTGGCAAGCCGGCCCGCATACATCTGAAGGTCGACACCGGCCTCGCCCGCAATGGCGCCTTCGGCGCCGACTGGAGCGCCCTTGTCGCGCAGGCAGCCGCCGCGGCGGCCGAGGGAGCGATCGAGATCGTCGGGGTCTGGTCGCATTTCGCGTATGCGGACGCGCCCGAGCACCCCACTGTGCGGGCTCAGCAGGAGGTCTTCGAGGCCGCGGCTGCCGAGGTCGAGCGGGCCGGCATCCGGGGCTTCCAGCGCCACCTCGCGAACTCGGCGGCCACCTTGACCAACCCCTCAGCGCATTACGATCTCGTGCGCCCGGGGCTGGCGATCTATGGTTTGTCCCCGACCCCCGACATCGCGACGAGCGCCGAGTTCGGCCTGCGCGAGGCGATGCGCGTGGTCTCGCGCGTGGCCAATGTCAAGACGGTCCCGGCCGGCCAAGGGGTCAGCTATGGCCACACCTATGTCACCGATCGCGAAACGCGAATTGGGCTGGTGCCCATGGGGTATGCCGATGGCCTCCCGCGCTCTGGCTCCAACGCCGGCCCCGCGCTGCTCGGGGAGCGCCGCCTGACCATCGCCGGACGCGTCTGCATGGATCAGGTCATGCTCGATCTCGGTCCGGAGTCCCCGGCCGTGGCCGGTGACGAAGTCGTCCTCGTGGGCTCGGCGGCAGCGGGCGAGCCGACGGCCGAGGACTGGGCGGTCGCCACCGGCACGATTTCCTACGAAATCGTCACGCGGATGAGCACTCGCCTGCCGCGCTACTACCGCTCTGAGACGGCCTGATGGCGAGTCGACGCCTCACCGCGGCCACGATCGGAGCCGCCGCGACCGCCGCAGCGATCAGCGCCACGGGAGCAGCGGCCCGGCAGGCCACGAACCGCCGTCTGCGGCTAGATGGCCTCGAGGCGGCCGAGGTCGGCGCAGCCCATCCGTTCGAGTGGGTGGCCGGCCAGGAACTCACGGTGACAACCGACGATGGCGCGGCCTTGCATGTCGAGATCGACGAACCCGATGGCTGGCAGGGTGGCCCCACCATCGTTTTCACCCACGGCTACTGCCTCGCGCTCGGCTCCTGGATCCACCAGCGCCGGGCCGTCACGCGCGCCGGCTTTCGGGTTGTCGCGTGGGATCAGCGCGGTCACGGACGCTCGGGCAATGGCACGCAGCAGCCGCCGACCATCGAGCGGCTGGGAGCCGATCTCGCGGCGGTGCTTGAGGTGTGTGTCCCGACCGGACCGATCGTCCTGATCGGTCACTCCATGGGCGGTATGACGATGATGGCTCTCGCCGAGCACGACCCGGTCCTCGTCCGAGAGCGGGTCATCGGCGCGGCTTTTGTCGCCACCTCGGCCGGTGGCGGCGGTCTGGTTTCACTCGGTTTCGGTCGCTTCCTCGGCACGGCCCTGCTGCGCATGGGCCCCGGTGTCCTCGCGAATATCGCTGCGCGCCAACGGCTCTGGAAGGCCGCGCGGCGCCTAGGGCGGGACGTCGAGTCCTATCTGGTCGAGCGATTCTCGTTCGCCTCGCCGGTCTCGCAGGAGACGGTTCGCTTCGCAGCGGACATGCTGCTCGCCACCGATCTGACCGTCGTCGGGTCCTTCCTGCCCGCGCTGGAGGCGCACGACAAGCGGGATGCCCTGCCGATCTTTGGCCACACCGAGGCCCTGGTCCTCAACGGCGAGGGCGATGTCCTGACCCCGCCGGATCACAGCACGGCGATCGTCGAGGTCCTCCCGGGCAGTGAGCATGTGGTCATCACCGAAGCCGGCCACCTCGTCATGCTGGAGCACCCGGCGCTCGTTGATGCGCAGATTCTCGCTCTCATCGATCGCGCGATCGCCTCCGCCGCGGTGGGCGCGCCCCAGACCCGCCGGATCCTGCGTCAGGTCACCGATGTGGCCCGGCGCAAGGCCGTCGCGAGCCGACGGGCCAAGCGCGTCAAGGAGCGGGTATGACGGCCGCTCGCGCCCTGCAGGTCAGCCTCGCCACCGCCGACGACACGGCGGAGTTTGGGCAGGCTCTCGCCACGCTGCTGCGGGCCGGTGATTTGGTCATCCTTGCGGGGGATCTCGGGGCCGGCAAGACCACCTTGACCCAAGGCATCGCTGCCGGATTGGGGGTCCGCGGTCCGATTACCTCCCCGACCTTCGTCATCGCGCGCGTCCATCCGTCGCTGCGTGGCGGACCGGACTTGGTGCATGTCGATGCCTACCGGCTCGGCTCCTTCACGGAACTGGACGATATGGATCTCGACACCGAAATTGAGAGCGCGGTGACGATCGTCGAATGGGGCGAAGGCATGGCCGAGGAACTCATGGATTCACATCTGCTCATCCGACTCACAGCGGACCCAGAAACCGAGACGAGGCTGGTGCAGGTGATGCCGAAGGGCCCGCGCTGGTCCAGCCCAGCCACGCGAGCTGTGCTGGCCGCCCTGCTGGAGGACGAGGATGAGTGAGGTGATCATTCTCGCGTTCGACACCTCGACCTCGGCCATCACGGCCGCGGTCCACGATGGCTCCCGAATCCTCGCGGAGGCGGCCGTGATAGACACCAGGCGGCATACCGAAGCCCTTGCGCCGATGGTCGAAAAGTCATTGCAGGAGTGTGGACTTCGCCCTGCGGACCTGACGCACATCGCGGTCGGCATCGGCCCGGGACCCTTCACCGGACTGCGCGTCGGGATCGTCACCGCGGTGACGATGGGCTATGCCCTGGGCGTCCCGGTCCACGGCATCTGCTCCCTTGATGCGCTCGCGGCTCAGGCGGTCGGCGACGTGGATGGGGAGTTGCTGGTCGCCTCAGACGCCCGCCGCAAGGAGGTCTACTGGGCTCGCTATGTCAGCGCCGATGGCAGTGCCATGCGCACCAGCGAGCCGGCTGTGAACCATCCCCTGGACCTGCCAGAAGAGGTTCGCGCCTTGCCCACGGTGGGCCGCGGTCCGGTCCTTTATCCCGAGCATTTCCGCAACCCGCGCCCGATCCTCGACGTGCGGGCGGGCGCCATCGCCGACCTGGCGGCGCTGGAGATCGGGAGCGGACGCCATACCGACGCCGTGCCGATGTATTTGCGCCGCCCGGACGCGCAAGAGCCCGGCGCACCGAAGCCGACCCTGGCGGGTGGCCGGTGATGGCGGCCGTCCTACGCGATCTCCGATGGCCCGATCTGCCGCAGGTGGAGGCGATCGAAGCAGCTGTCTTCCCGGACGATGCGTGGACCTCGGCGTCCTGGTGGGCCGAACTCGCGGCCCGGCCCAGGCGGGAGTATGTCGTCGTGGACGACGGCGGGCAGGTGCTGGGTTATGCCGGGCTCGACCACGCAGGAGCGACTAGCGACATCATGACCATCGCCCTCCACCCGGCTTCCCGAGGGCGCGGACTCGGGCGAATCCTGTTGCAGGAGTGTGAGGCTCGCGCGATTGCGCGTGGCGCCACGGCCATGCTGCTTGAGGTCCGAGCCGACAACGCCGCGGCGATCGGCCTGTATGCCGCGGGCGGCTATGCCGTGATCCAGACCCGACGTCGCTACTACCAACCGGGCGATGTCGATGCTCTGGTGATGCGACGGCACCTGACCACGAACGAGCAGGAGGTCGGCGCATGAGTCGCGACGAACCCTTGGTGCTCGGCATTGAGACCTCGTGTGACGAAACCGGGGTCGGCATCGTGCGCGGCGAGACGCTGCTCGTGGACGCCATCGCCAGCAGTGTCGACTTGCACGCGCGCTTCGGTGGTGTCGTGCCCGAAGTCGCCAGCCGCGCGCACCTCGAAGCAATGGTTCCGACGATCCAGCGGGCGTGCGATCAGGCAGGGATCGCGCTGCGCGATGTCGACGCCATCGCGGTCACCAGCGGGCCTGGGCTGGCCGGGACGCTCATGGTCGGCGTCGCCGCCGCCAAGGCACTCGCCCTCTCGCTCGGCAAGCCGTTGTATGGCGTCAACCACCTCGCCGCACACGTCGCCGTCGACATCGTCGAGCACGGTCCGCTACCGGAACCCGTTCTCGCGCTGCTGGTTTCGGGTGGTCACTCGTCTCTCCTTCTCGTCCCGGATGTCACGCAAGATGTCCGCTCGCTGGGTTCGACGATCGACGATGCCGCGGGGGAGGCCTTCGACAAGGTGGCCCGCGTCCTGGGGCTGCCGTTCCCAGGGGGTCCGCATATCGACCGGGCCGCCCGTGATGGCCAGATCGCCATTGACTTCCCGCGGGGATTAACCAGTGGGCGCGATATGGAGCGCCACCGCTTCGACTTCTCGTTCTCGGGATTGAAGACGGCTGTCTCACGCTGGGTCGAGGGCCAGCGGGCCGCGGGCGCCGAGATCTCGGTGCCGGATGTCGCGGCGTCCTTCCAGGAGGCCGTCGTCGACGTGCTGACCCGCAAGGCGATTCTCGCGTGCCAGGACAATGGTGTGGAGCATCTGCAGATCGGCGGTGGCGTAGCGGCGAACTCGCGGCTTCGCGCGATGGCGCAGGCACGGTGCGACAGTGCGGGAATTGCTCTTCGCGTGCCACGCCCGGGGCTGTGCACGGACAATGGCGCGATGGTCGCGGCGCTCGGTGCCCAACTCGTGGCCAAGGGTCGCGAACCCTCCGCCCTGGACCTCCCGGCCGACTCGTCCATGCCCGTCACCGAGGTGACCGCATGAGCCATCGATCTCGCGCGGTCCTCGCAATCGCTTGTGGGGCAACCTTTTTGGCGTCGTGCACATCGACCGGTGGTGCAAGCACCTCTAAGTCGACGACCGCCTCCACAGGCGCGACGGGCTCAAGCTCGTCGACCCAGTCGACAACGGCCAGCGAGTCGCCATCGGCGACCACCGATCCGGCGCAGACCTGCGCCACCCGCATCGCCGACAGCTTGTCGCCATCCGAGCAGGCAGCGCAGCTGCTCATGGTGGGCATGATGTCGGACGCAGGCGTGGACTCGGTCACCGATGCGGTCTCGCGGTCCGGGGTCGGCGGCGTGATCTTGCTCGGCGGCTGGAACGGCAAGAGTGCGGTCTCGGCGGCGACGAAGCAGCTCGATGCCCTCGCGCAGGGTCCCGGTCTGTTTCTGGCGGCCGACCAGGAGGGCGGGCAGGTGCAGCAGCTCAAGGGCGCCGGCTTCAGCACGATTCCCTCCGCGCAGAACCAAGCCGCCATGGCGTCTGACCTGCGGGCCGCCGCCACCACCTGGGGAGCGGAGCTGCGGGCGGCGGGCATCAATGTCAATCTCGCCCCGGACGCCGACACCGTGCCCGCTGACATCGGGACGGCCAATGGGCCGATCGGTCGCTACCACCGGGAGTATGGCGCCACCCCCGAGGCCGTGATTCCCCCGATGACCGCTTTCCTCAAGGGTATGCAGGATGCCGGCGTGATGACTTCGGTGAAGCACTTCCCGGGAATCGGCCGGATCTCCGGCAACACCGACACGGCCTCGACCGGCATCTCGGACACCACGGCGACCGTCGATGACCCGCATCTGAAGCCCTTCGTGGCGGGGATCGAGGCCGGCAGCGATTTCGTCATGATCTCCTCGGCCTACTACCCGAAGATCGCTGCGGCCCAAGCACTTTTCGCTCCGGAGATCGTGACGGATCTGCTGCGCGGCGACCTGGGATTCAAGGGTGTGGTCATCACCGATGATGTCGGCGCTGCAGCGGCCGTGCGCGATGTGCCTGTGGGCGACCGGGCCACGCGATTCATCGCGGCCGGTGGCGATGTCGTGCTGACGGCTGTTCCTGCCGATGTCCCGGTAATGGTCAAGGCGATCACCAGCAAGGCGGCGAACGATCCGGTCTTCGCCGAGCAAACACGCGATGCCCTGATCCGAGTGCTGACGCTGAAGGCGCGTCGGGCGCTATTGAACTGTACGGGCGGGTGACCGCTTCAGAGCGACGTGGCGGCCGGTGACGCGCGAACCACACAGACCGTGGTTACGAACTTCGTGGGGCGACTCAGGAGCAGGACGTCATACCCCGTTGGGTCTTCAGCGTCAGGATGCGCAGGACGGCCGCATCCAGGCGCGCCTTAAAGTTCGGGTTTGTCGCTCGCGCCGACCGGATCGCCGAAATCATCGTGGGGACGTCCGAGGCGTTCGCCGTCAGGATGATGTCGCCGCCGGAGTTGATGAAACGCACCGCCCTGTCACCCGGTGAAATCGTTTGCACAGCAACCGCATTGCCGATGTCGTCACTGATGACCACGCCCTGGTAGCCAAGCTGGCCACGCAGTAGTCCGGTGATGATCGTTGGGGAGAAGGCGGCATGGCGCTTCGCATCGATCAGCGAGTACTTCGCATTGCTGATCATGACGAAGTCGCCCCCCGCGGCGATCCCGGCCTTGAAGGGATTGAGATAGTGCGAGGTCGCGCTCGTCGCGGTGTCGGTGATCCCGGTGTCCGAGGTGTCGGTGTTGTTGGTGATCCGGCCGAGCCCCGGGAAGTGCTTGATCGTCGCGGCGATGCCGCCGGCGTGCATCCCGGCGACCGCGGCTGAGACATCCGCTGAGACGCGGTCAGGCGCATAGTCGTAGTTGCGGAGGTAATAGCCGATCGGCCGGTTATAGGGCATGAAGTCCTTGTTCACGGTGTCGGCGACCGGGGCGAGATTGACATTGACGCCGGCGGCGCGCAGTTGAGCGGCCCAGCTTGCGGTCAGGCGCTGGATCGTCGCCGTGCTGTAGTGACTGCCTTGGTAATAGGCGCTCGGGATCGTCGAGAAACCGCTGCCCTGGACTTGCTGAACATAGCCACCCTCCTGGTCGGCGGCGATCGCCATCTTGACGCGGGAGTCGGCGAAGGTCGCGGCATGGGCCGTCGCCGACGCGGTCACGCTCACGCCATTGTGGAAGCCGCCCAGCAGGACCACACCCCCCGGCCGGTAGGTCCGCAGGTAGGGATCGACGGCCCGCGGGTTGTCCGCATACATCCCCACCCAGATCAGCTGTCCGATGCGGACGCTCGTCGGCAGATCCATAGTGAGCTGCTGCACACACGTGCGCTGGGCGGCGGTCAAAGCGGATGCAGGAGAGGCGATTTCGGCGCGCTGAGCCGCGGCTGGCGAGCCGCTCACGGCGAGCGCCAGGCCCATTGTCGCGATGGCGGCCCTGGCGATTCTCGGCATTCTCGCACCATACTCCGGCAGCCCGTAGCATCCCCGGACATGAGCGGCATACCCCTGATCCTGGACGTCGACACAGGTGTCGACGACGCCTGCGCGCTTCTGTTGGCGGCACTCCACCCGGACCTGGACCTGCGGGCGGTCACCTGCGTCGGCGGCAATGCTCCGCTCGCCGACGTCGTGCGCAACACCCTCGCCGTGCTTGCGACCACAGCGCGACTCGACGTGCCGGTCGCCGCAGGCGCCGATCGTCCGCTCTTGGAGGATCCCGTCGACGCCCGCCATGTCCACGGCCAGGACGGCATGGGAGACCTCGGGTGGCCACTGGCACACCACCAACCGGACGAGCGGCACGCCGTCGAACTGCTGCGCGATGTGCTGCTGACGGCCGCCGACACCGGCGAGCGCATCACGCTCGTGCCGCTCGCGCCCCTGACCAATATCGCTCTGCTCCTGCGCACCTATCCCACTGTGGCCCAAGGGATTTCACGAATCATCTTCATGGGTGGTGCCGCGGCCAGCGGCAATGCCACGGCGTCGGCGGAGTTCAATGTCTTCCACGACCCCGAGGCGGCGGCGATCGTCCTGGACGCCGCCGCCGACCTCGGCATCCCCGTGACGATGTACGGGCTGGACGTCTTCTACCGCCCCCGTGTTCGCCGGGAGGAGGCCGAGGCGATGATCGCCCGCGACCCACACGGCCCAGGCGGTCTCGGCGGACGCCTCATCCGCTTCCAGTGCGAACGTTTCGAGACCGACGCGGCGACCATCGGCGATGCCGGCGCGGTGTGCGCCGTGATCGACGGATCAAAACTCGCCACAACCGTCCTCCCCGTGCGCGTCGAGCTCGCCGGCCGCTACACCCGGGGACGCACGATCGTCGACCACCGCGACTGGTCAGGAGACCTGACCCACGACCCGCATGGCCAATCCGATGTGGTCGTCGATGTCGCTCTCGACGTCGACGCCTCCGCATACAGCAGACTGTGGATCCACACCGTGCAGGGCGATATGACGAGGGGCTGAGCAGTGGGGCGAGTCATCGTGATCGGGTCCATCAATGTCGACCAGGTCGCCCTGGTCGAGGAGCGGCCCAAGCCGGGCGAGACCGTGCTCGCCATCGGTCACCGGCAACTCGCGGGCGGCAAGGGCGCCAACCAGGCGATTGCCGCCGCGCGCGCCGGCGCGGACGTCCTGATGGTCGGACGGGTCGGCGACGACTCGGGGGGAGCGGCATACCTGCGGCGGCTGGCGGCCCACGGGATCGATGTGCGGCACGTCCAGGTCTCCACCGAGCGGCCAACAGGCACCGCCTTCATCACGGTCGACGAAACCCGGGAGAACACCATCGTTGTCGTGCCGGGCGCCAATAGCGAAGTCGGTGCCGACTGGCCCGAGAACTTTCCGGCGCTCACGGCACAGGATGTCGTCGTGCTGCAGTTGGAGATCCCGCTGCCGACGGTGATCCGGGCGGCCGATCTCGCCCACGAGGCGGGCGCACGCGTGGTGATCAATGTCGCGCCCTATGCCGAACTGCCGCCCGCGACGCTCGCGCTCGCCGATCCGATCGTCGCCAATGAACATGAGGCGATGGCGCTGGCGGATTCGGGGGCGGGCGTCGGGTCGCTGCTGATGACGCTCGGACCCAATGGGGCGGTGTGGGATGGCATCGGCGCACCCGCCCATGACGTGCCCGGGGGCCTGGTCATCGACACGACCGGGGCGGGGGATGCCTTCGTCGGGGCCCTCGCGGCCGCCCTCGCGGGAGGTGCGGATCACGCGGGTGCCGTGCAGGCGGCCTTGGCCGCCGGGTCGGAAGCAGTCAGTTACGCGGGGGCCCAGCCGGATGCCGCGCTCGGTCCGGAGTGGATGTCCGCGGGCGCCGCGCCTGCGGACCTCGCCGAATCGAACGAAGGCGAGAGGTTCGCATAGAGTTGCCCGCGTGAGTGACGAACCCTGGATCCCTTCTCGCCGCGACCTCGGCCTGGCCTTCCTCGGCGACTCCTTCGTTGTCGGCGTCGGCGACCCCAAGGGCCAGGGCTGGGTCACCCGGGTCATCGCGCGCAGCCAGGCGCCGGAAGCCGACCTGACGGTTTATAACCTCGGCGTTCGGGGGGCGACCAGCAGTGATGTGCTCGATCGCTTCCGCACCGAGGTTCCGACGCGCTTCGAGGGCCGCTCCGATCGGCGGCTGATCGTGTCGGTGGGCACCGATGATGTGCTGACGGGTATGTCGGTGGCTCGCCACCGCCTCAACCTCGCGACCATCCTCGACGAGGCCGCCAGCAGCAGCGTGGGTGCCTTCGTCCTCAGCCCGCCGCCGGGGCCGGATGCGCAGGCCAATGCGCTGCTCGAGGTCTTTGTCGACGCGCAGGCCGATGTCTGCTCCCGCCGCGGCGTGCCCTTCGTCGACGCCTACCGCCCGCTGCTCGGCCACGACCAGTGGGATTCCGATCTCGCCGCCGCGACCATCCCCGGCCACCCTGGCCAGGCGGGCTATGGCCTGATCGCGTGGCTGGTCCTCAATGGCGGCTGGCGGGAGTGGCTCGACCTCTGAGCCCCAGCGGTCGGTCGGGCGGGCGCGGGCTCGCGGGGCGGCATACGGTGGCCCCATGAGTGAGCATCCGGTGCGCATCGGGGTGCAGTTGCATCCCCAACAGGCTGACTATGCCGCGATCCGTGACGCGGTCGCTGCGGCTGAGGGCCTCGGCGTCGATGTGCTTTTCAACTGGGACCATTTCTTCCCGCTGTATGGCGACACCGACGGCAAGCATTTCGAGTGCTGGACGATGCTCGCGGCCTGGGCCGAGCAGACGCGACGGGTCGAGATTGGCGCGCTGGTGACGTGCAATGGCTACCGCAATCCCGATCTGCTCGCGGACATGGCGCGCACCGTCGATCACATCAGTGGCGGACGGCTCATCCTCGGGATTGGGTCTGGCTGGGCCGAGCGCGACTATTCCGAGTACGGCTATGACTTTGGCACCCCGGGTGGGCGCTTGGATGTGCTTGCTGAGTCGCTGCCGCGCATCGAAAAGCGTTGGGAGGCACTGAATCCCGCGCCGACACGCGATATTCCCGTCCTCATCGGCGGAGGCGGTGAACGCAAGACGCTGCGCCTGGTCGCGCGGCATGCCGACATCTGGCACACCTTCTCCCAAGGCGCCGAACTGGAGCACAAGATCGAGGTGCTGCGCGGACACTGCGCCACGGTTGGGCGCGACCCGGGAGAGATCGAGATATCCGTCGGGGTCGGCGGCCGCGGCCGGGAGGGGCGGCTGCCCGACGCGCCCGAGGTCGAGGGTCGTCCGCTCTATGACGCGGGGGCCCGGCTGTTCACGATCGGGCTGGGCGGGCCGGCATACGACCTGTCCGTCGTCGAACCCTGGCTGGCTTGGCGCGACGAGCTCAACGCGCGCTGAGGTCGCCGGTTGTGGTCTAGGCCGGCGGGGCGGGTTCGAGGACGAGGACGATTTGTGACCCGGCCACGCGAGTTAGCAGGATCGTCTCGCTCTTGCCGGAGCCCGCTCCGCGGCCGATGCGCAGGTCGCGGCGGAGGGCATCGTCATCGAGGCGCACCCCGCGCTTCTTGATGGTTAGGCCAGTGATCGCGTTGCGCCGCAACCAGGTTCGCAGTTCCTTGGTCGACAGCGGGAGGGTGTCGGTGACGGCATACCGACGAGCGAACCCCACGTCATATGCCGTGTCCGCCGTGACAAGGCCGAGCCCGGGTTCGAGTTCGTGGCCGTCGACTGCGGCGGTGACCGCGCCGACGAGGCCGGCCTGGACGAGGGCGCGGTCGGTTTCGTAGAGCCACGCGGCGATACCTTTGTCGTCGACAACCGTGGGCACATCGCCGGTGGCTTGGTCCTCGGTGACCTCGATCGCCGGCCGACCAGGACGTATGACGCGCGCCGTGCGCCCCGAGGTCCGCACCAGCGGACCCCACCAGATGACGCATTCGAGGAGTTCGCCGGCGCGCGAGACCCATTGCGCTTCGGCGCCGCGGGGGATGTGGTCGTGAGGGAAGGAGGGGGAGAGCTTCACGCCGGTCGCGGGGATGTGCGCGGCGATGGCCTGGACGGTGTCCCAGGTGGGACTGATGTCGTCGCGTCGAAAGACCCGGCGGGCCCGGCCGTGGATATCGGCGACTCCGCTGATGCGCCGGGCCGGGTCGAGCCAGGCGCCGATCCGGTCTCGCGCGGCGTCGGCCGGAGGAAGGAAGTCTTCAACGCGCCCGACCCGGGCGCGGGAGTCTGGCCAGGGTCGCAGGTTGGCGTCGGCGACCGCCGCCGTGACCGGGTCCGCGTCGATGGCCTGGACGGTGACGCCGAGCACCGCCAGCGCCAGGGCGTCTGCGCCGATGCCGCAGCCAAGGTCGTGCACGGTCGCGATGGAGGCCTCGGCGAAACGCTGTGCGTGCCCGGCCGCGACCTCGAGCCGCGTCGCCTGCTCGACGCCGTCGGCGGTGAAAAGCATGTCGTCGGCGAACTCCCCGAACTTCTCGCGGGCCTTTGTCCGCAATCGCTGCTGGGTCAGGAGCGCGGCCACATGGTCGGCGGGCAGTCCGTTCGCGCGGTAGCGCGTGGCGAGGCGGATGGCCGTGCGTTCGTCATAGGGCGGCAGGTCGTGGAGCAACTGCTGGCCCTCGGGCGATGCCAACCACCGCACCGCCGCCACGTCCACGCCGACCATCCAAGCAGGTCGCCGGAGCTGCGCTGCGAAGCGAGCAGATCCGAGCGAGAGGCGGAGGAGCCGAATCAGACAAGAACTGGCACTCAAGTTGACCGAGTGCTAACGACCGACATAGATTCTGATTGGCACTCTCCCCGTGCGAGTGCCAACCCGCGCCATGACGGCCGACCCCCGCGACGGCGGCCGGAGGGTGCACCTGAACTGCACATCATCCGCATACTTTCGACACCAAAGGAGTCATCGTGTCGGTTTCCATCAAGCCGCTCGAGGACCGCATCGTCATCAAGTCCCTCGAGGCTGAGCAGACGACGGCGTCCGGTCTGGTCATTCCGGACACTGCCAAGGAGAAGCCCCAGGAGGGCGAGGTCCTGGCGGTCGGCCCCGGTCGCATTGACGACAAGGGCAACCGCGTGCCGCTCGACGTCCAGGTCGGCGACCGCGTGATCTACAGCAAGTACGGCGGCACCGAGATCAAGCACGGCGGCCAGGAGTTCCTGATCCTCTCCGCGCGCGACGTTCTCGCGGTCGTTGGCTGACCCGAGCCAGACCGTATGTCGTGAGCGCGCCCCGCGCCTGACCTCGCCCGTGCGAGGCGGGGCGGGGCGCGTCGCGCATCCCCCAAGCACCACCTAGCCCACCGGCGGGCCCGCGGACGCGGGCGTGCGCCATACCGATTGCGAAGGAAAGCAATGGCTAAGCAACTGGAGTTCAACGACTCCGCCCGGCACTCCCTGGAGCGCGGCGTCGACGCGCTCGCGAATGCCGTCAAGGTGACCCTGGGCCCCAAGGGCCGCAATGTCGTCATCGACAAGAAGTGGGGCGCCCCGACGATCACCAATGACGGCGTGACGATCGCCCGTGAGGTCGAGCTGGAGGACCCCTACGAGAACCTCGGTGCGCAACTCGCCAAGGAGGTTGCCACCAAGACCAATGACGTGGCCGGCGATGGCACGACCACCGCGACCGTGCTGGCCCAGGCCATGGTCAAGGAAGGCCTGCGCAATGTCGCGGCCGGCGCGGCTCCCGCGAGCCTGAAGCGCGGCATCGACGCGGCCGTCGAAGCCCTCAACGCGCGCCTGCTCGACAACGCCCGCGAGGTCGACGGCAAGGACGAGATCGCCTCGGTCGCCGCGCTGTCCGCTCAGGACACCGGCATCGGCGCGACCATCGCGGACGCCTTCGACAAGGTCGGCAAGGATGGCGTCATCACTGTCGAGGAGTCTTCGACCGCTGAGACGGTCCTGGAGTTCACCGAAGGTATGCAGTTCGACAAGGGCTACATCAGCCCCTACATGATCAGCGACCCGGAGCGCATGGAGGCCGTCCTCGAGGATGCCTACCTGCTCATCAACCAGGGCAAGATCTCCACGATCGCGGACTTGCTTCCGGTGCTCGAGAAGGTCATGAAGACCGGCAAGCCGCTGGTCATCATCGCCGAGGATGTCGACGGCGAAGCCCTCTCGACGCTCGTCGTCAACAAGCTGCGCGGCACCTTCAATGCGGTGGCCGTCAAGGCCCCCGGCTTCGGCGACCGCCGCAAGGCGATGCTGCAGGACATGGCCGTGCTCACCGGTGGCCAGGTCATCTCCGAAGAGGTCGGCCTCAAGCTCGACCAGGTCAACATTGACCTGCTCGGCCAGGCCCGCCGCGTCGTCGTCACCAAGGACAACACGACGATCGTCGAGGGCGCCGGCAACTCCGATGAGGTCACCGGCCGCATCAACACGATCAAGGCCGAGATCGAGCGCACCGACTCCGACTGGGACCGCGAGAAGCTCCAGGAGCGCCTCGCCAAGCTCGCTGGCGGCGTCTGCGTCATCAAGGTCGGCGCGCACACCGAGGTGGAGCTGAAGGAGAAGAAGCACCGCATCGAGGACGCGATCTCCGCGACCCGCGCGGCCATCGAGGAGGGCATCGTCGCCGGTGGCGGTACCGCCCTCGTCCACGCGCTCCCCGCGCTGGAGGAGCTCGGCCTGACCGGTGACGAGCTGACGGGCGCGAATATCGTCCGCAAGGCCGCCGCCGAGCCGCTGCGCTGGATCGCCGAGAACGCCGGTATGGAGGGCTATGTCGCGGTCTCCAAGGTTGCCGACCTCCCCGTCGGCCAGGGCCTGAACGCCGCGACCGGTGAGTATGTCGACCTCGCCGCCGCCGGTGTCGTCGACCCGGTCAAGGTCACCCGGTCGGCGTTGCGCAATGCCGCTTCGATCGCCTCGATGGTTCTGACCACCGACACCCTGGTTGTCGAGAAGAAGGAAGAGGAGCCCGCTCCCGCGGCCGGTCACGGCCACGGTCACGGCCACTGATCCTCATACGGCGACCGCGCCACGACGAGGCCCCCGCCACCCCGGTTCGCCCGGGGCGGCGGGGGCCTCTCGCGTGTTCTGCAGTATGCCGCCCGCCCACCACCGCGTCATCCTGATCAGTCGAGTTCGGGAAACACGCCGACGCGTGAGGGTGATCGTCGGCGTGTTTCCCGAACTCGACGGGGGAGCGGTCGGGTGTGCCTACCGGTCGGGTGTGCCTACCGCCGCTGGCTGTGTCACGGCGCCCGTCAGCGGGGTGACGGCAGCCAGCGGATCGGGGACACTTGTGCCTCGTGACTGCCGCCGCCCGCTCGCCCCAAGGGGGCCGACGCGCCTGGGCGATGTTCGGGATCGGCGTGGCGGCCTATGGCACGGCCGTCCTCGGCCGAACCACCTTGGGCGTCGCGGGCATCAGCGCCGTCGAACACTTCCACGCCCGCGCCAGCCTGATCGCGACCTTCGTGGTGCTGCAGTTGGTCGTCTACACCGCGATGCAGATCCCCGCCGGCGTGCTCCTTGATCGGTTCGGCTCCCGCCGGATGGTCAGCCTGGGCCTGATCGTCATGGGCATCGGCCAGATCATCATGGCCCTCACCGACTCGGTCACTGTCGCCATCCCGGGCCGGATGATCCTCGGTGCCGGCGACGCCTTCATCTTCTCCAGCGTCGTCCGCCTCGTCCCCGCATGGTTCCCCGCGGAGCGCGTGCCGATCGTGACCCAACTCATCGGCCTTTCGGGCCAAGCAGGCCAGATCGCGAGCGCGCTGCCCTTCGCCTGGCTTCTGGAGAGCCGCGGCTGGACCACGGCTTTCCTCGTCGTGTCGGGCACGGCCCTGGTTGCCGGAGCGCTCTGCTGGGTGACCTTGCGGGACCGGCCACCCGGCATACCCGCGCCCCCGCCGCCGCGGAGTATGCGGGCCCATCTGGCCGCCGTTTTCCGGCACCCGGGCACTCGCCTGGGGATGTGGACGCACTGGACAACCTGTTTCGCCCCGATGGTCTTCGGGTTGATGTGGGGCTTCCCGTATCTCACGCAGGGCGAAGGCGTCTCCAAGCCCACCGCGAGCCTGCTGATCGGACTGCTCGCGGTCGTCGGCTCGGTCGTCGGACCCATGCTCGGCGTCCTGGTCCAACGCCATCCTTTGCGGCGCAGCAATCTGGTCCTCGCGATGGTCGCCGCCGGGGCGCTCCCCTGGCTGCTCGTCATGCTCTGGCCAGGACCCGCGCCGCTATGGCTGCTGACGCTCTTGTGCATCGGCTTGGCTGCGGGCGGTCCGGGCTCGGCGATCGGCTTCGACTTCGCGCGCACCTTCAACCCCAGCCACCGCCTCGGCGCCGCCAACGCCGTCGTCAATCTCGGCGGCTTCACCGCGTGCATCATCGCCATCCAGGGCATCGGGCTGGTGCTGGACACCTTCGGCGACGGCCCGAACTACACCCTCGGGCAGTTCCGGGCCGCGATGGCGGTGCAGCTGCCGATCTACGCCTTCGGCATCATCGCGATGTATGCCGCCCGTACCAAGGCCAGGAGGGTGCTTGCCCAAGAGGGGCAGGTCGTGCCGTCCTGGCGGGAGGCCTTGCGGCGCGAGTGGCGCGGACGCACCCGGCGGGCCCAGCGCGGATAAGGCCGCCGGCCAAGCCGGTCGATGGCTCCCAACACATCGACCGGCTCGACCGGCGTGGGAAGGGTTCGGGTAGTGGAGGAAGGGTGGCTACCCGAACCGATGCTTAGCTCGCGCGGCGGATCGGCAGGCCGCGCTCCTCATAGAACGCCAAGCGCTCGTCCTCACTCATGCCGCCCCACACGCCATACGGCTCCCGGGAACGCAGGGCGTGGGCGCGGCACTGGGCCAGAACCGGGCAGTCAGCGCAGATCTCCTTCGCCGCGAGATCGCGCATGCGACGTGCCGAGCCCCGCTCGCCCTCGGGGTGGAAGAAAATCTCCGGGCTGAGGGCACGGCAGGAGCCGCGGTGCTGCCAGTCCCATTCGGATGCGATCGGCGACGGGGCGGTCATCAGATCCGACATCGCTGATATCCCTTCGTCTCGGTGCGCCGGGGGAGTGTTCGAACGCCCCCGACGGTGTTCACCCGGGGACGCTATGCCGGGACGGAGCAGCATTGGGCAAGGCCTAAGTTAGGAAATAGCAAAGGATTGGTTATGAAAACCCGGTCCTTCGCGGTCCGACTACCATGGACCAATGACGAGCGGTGCCCTCCACGTTCCCGGCGAGGCGGAGGGGCCTTTCGGCCTCCTGGGCCTCACCTATGACGATGTCCTGCTGATGCCCGGCGAATCCGATGTCATCCCGAGCGAGGTCGACACGACCAGCCGGTTGACGCGGGAGATCAGCCTTAAGGTGCCGCTGGTTTCGGCCGCGATGGACACCGTGACCGAGTCCCGGATGGCGATCGCGATGGCGCGCCAGGGCGGACTCGGAGTGCTGCACCGCAATCTGTCGATCGCCGACCAGGCCATGCAGGTCGACTTGGTCAAGCGCACCCAGACCGGAATCATCTCCAATCCGGTGACGATCGGTCCGGACGCGACGCTGGAAGATCTGGACAGCCTGTGCGGGCAGTACCGCGTCTCCGGCCTGCCCGTCGTCGGCGTCGACAATCACCTGCTCGGCATCATCACCAACCGCGACCTGCGCTTCACCCCGGTCGCCGAATGGGCGAGCACCAAGGTCGCCGATGTCATGACACCGATGCCGCTGTTCACCGCGCCCGAAGGCATCGAGCGTGAGGCGGCCATCGCCATGCTGCGCCAGAACAAGCGCGAGCGGCTGCCGATCATCGACGATCAGGGCCGGCTCAGCGGCCTGATCACGGTCAAGGACTTTGTGAAGTCCGAGCAGTACCCGGATGCCAGCAAGGACGCCGATGGCCGGCTGCTCGTCGCGGCGGCCGTCGGTTTCTTCGGTGACTCGTGGGAGCGGGCGACGACGCTGGTCGAGGCGGGGGTCGACATCCTCGTGGTCGATACCGCTCACGGTCACGCCCGGCTGCTGCTGGAGATGGTTCGCCGCCTGAAAGCCGATCCGGCGACCGCCCACGTCCAACTCATCGGCGGCAATGTCGCGACCCGAGCCGGCGCCCAGGCCCTCGTCGACGCGGGCATTGATGCGGTCAAGGTGGGCGTCGGGCCCGGCTCGATCTGCACCACGCGTGTCGTCGCCGGAGTTGGTGTTCCGCAGATCACCGCCATCCACGAGGCGGCGAAGGCCTGCAAGCCGGCCGGTGTCCCGGTCATCGGAGATGGCGGCCTGCAGTATTCCGGCGATATCGCCAAGGCGCTCGTCGCCGGCGCCGATTCCGTCATGATCGGATCGCTCTTCGCCGGCTGCGAGGAGACCCCCGGGGACACGGTCTATATCCAGGGCAAGCAGTTCAAGGCCTATCGCGGCATGGGCTCGATGGGCGCGATGTCCTCGCGCGGCAAGAAATCCTTCTCCAAGGACCGCTACTTCCAGGCCGATGTCGAAAGCGACGACAAGATCGTGCCCGAGGGCATCGAGGGCCAGGTCGCCTATCGCGGCCCGGTCACGGCGGTTGCCCACCAACTCATTGGCGGGCTGCACCAGTCGATGTTCTATGTCGGCGCCGCCACGATCCCGCAGCTGCAGGAGCGCGGCCGGTTCGTGCGGATCACCGCCGCCGGACTGAAGGAATCGCACCCGCATGATGTCCAGATGATCGCCGAGGCGCCGAACTACCGCGGTCGCTGACGCCCCCGCCCGGCGCCCTGCTGTCCCTGGCCGGTTCCGGGCTATGCAGCCCGGTCCAGGAGTATGCCGCCCGGCTCAGCGCGCCGCTTCGGATCGCGCATCGCGCACATCGGTGTGGGTGAAGTCCTCGCCCTTGAACAGCAACGGCTCGTCGAGGACGGTCGCCGCGGCATACGCGAGGCAATCGCCGAAATTGAGTTTCGCCGGGTGACCCGAGCCGCGTCCGAAGCGCCGGTATGCCGTGCGGGCGGCGGCCGCCATCTCGGGCGTGAAATCGATGACCGAAACAGACGCATAGTCCAAGAGCTCACCGAGCCGACCCCGGGTCGTCGTCAGCCGGTTGTCCAAGACGATGGCGGCCTCCACGAAAACTGGTGCCGGGATTTTGCCGTGGCGGATTCGTCGCGCGAAATCATCCGCGTCGGTCTCTCCCTCGACGATGGCAACCAGCGCCGAACTGTCCACGATCATCGGGGCAGCCCCGTGCTCGGGTCATAAAGATCCTCGAGAAGTTCGTGTCCGGTCCGGCCATCGCGGGGCCAGTCGGCGCGCATCCGGGCGAGCAGGGCGTTGAACGCATCGGCCCGCTGGCGCTCATCGGCATCAGCCTGCGCCAGCAGGCCCGCGAGATAACTCTCGAGGGCACTCTCGATGGCTCCAGTCTGCGTCTGGCCGGTGCGCGCGGCCGCTTCCCGGGCCAGCCGGCATACCCGCTCGTTCTTGATATTCAACCCCATGGGTAGAAGTCTACCCGCAGGGTAGATGTCGGTCTCGCCCGATAGCCTGTGCCGGTGAACGAGATCGAGATCGGGCGCGGGAAGCGCGGGCGCCGGGCATACTCCCTGGACGAAATCGCCGTGGTGCCCTCGCGGCGCACCCGCGACCCCGAGGACGTCTCGACGTCTTGGCAGATCGACGCCTATCACTTCGACATCCCCGTGCTCGCGGCACCGATGGACTCGGTCATGTCGCCGGCGACCGCGATCGCTTTCGGGCAGGCCGGCGGGCTGCCGGTCCTCGACCTCGAGGGTTTGTGGACGAGGTATGCCGATCCCGAGCCCCTCCTGGCCGAGATCGCCGCGCTGGACCCGGCTCGGGCTACCGAGCGGATGCAGCAGATCTATGCCGAGGACATCAAGCCGGAGCTGATCGGGGCGCGACTGATGGAGATTCGCGACGCGGGCGTCACCGTGGCCGCCGCCCTCTCGCCGCAGCGCACCCAGCAGTTTTGGAGTTCGCTGGTCGAGAGCAATGTCGACCTCTTCGTCATCCGGGGCACGACCGTCTCGGCCGAGCATGTCTCCTCGCGCGCCGAACCGCTGAACCTCAAGCGCTTCATCTACGAACTCGAGGTGCCGGTCATCGTCGGCGGCGCGGCGAGCTATACCGCCGCTCTGCACCTGATGCGCACCGGCGCGGCGGGCGTGCTCGTCGGCTTCGGTGGCGGTGCGGCGCATACGACCCGGAAGGCGACCGGCATCCACGCGCCGATGGCCTCGGCGATCGCCGATGTCGCGGGGGCGCGCCGCGACTATCTCGATGAGTCGGGCGGCCGCTATGTCCACGTCATCGCCGACGGCGGCATGGGCGTCGCGGGCGACATCGTCAAAGCCATCGCCTGCGGCGCGGACGCGGTCATGCTCGGGGCCGCGCTGGCCCGCTCCACCGAGGCGCCCGGTCGCGGCTTCCACTGGGGACCGGAGGCGCACCACCGGGACCTGCCCCGGGGCGAGCGCGTCGAGGTCGGCACGGCGGGCACCTTGCAGGAGATCCTGTTCGGCCCATCCCGGAATGCCGACGGCACCACGAACCTCATCGGCGCCCTGCGCCGCGCCATGGCGACGACCGGCTACTTGGAATTGAAGGAGTTCCAACGGATCGATGTCGTCGTGAGCCCGCACGTGCCGAGCTGAGTCAGCTCTCGGTGGGCTCTCCGCGGGAGCCGGCTACTGAGCGGTAATGGCGTCGCTCGCGAAGGGGTTACCCTGCGGATATGACCGCCACGCTGTCCCGCCCGACCGACTCCGCGCCGGCGAGCCCGGTTTCCTCAGGGCTGGCGCGCGACCGGCAGTGGGTGGCGCGGGTCGCTGGCGGTGCCGTGACGGGGGAGGGGGCGCCCCGGCATACCGTCTGCACGCCGCTGACCGGCGAGGCGGTCGCCGAGGTCCCGTTGTCGACGCTGGCCGATGTCGAGGCGGCGTATGCCGTCGCGCGCGCCGCCCAGCCAGCCTGGGCTGCCCGGCCCATGGCGGAGCGCGCCGAGATTCTGCTGGCGTTCCACGACGTGGTGCTCACGCGGCAGCCGACCTTGCTGGACCTCGTGCAATTGGAGTCGGGCAAGGCGCGCGGTCAGGCCTTTGAGGAGGTCGCCGATGTCGCGATCGTCGCGCGCCACTATGCCCGCACGGCGGCACGCACCCTGCGCCCCCGCCGCCGCTCGGGGGCGCTGCCAGGGCTGAGCCAGGTCGTCGAGTCGCGCATCCCTAAAGGCGTCGTCGGGATCGTCTCGCCGTGGAATTACCCCCTGAGTCTGTCCATCACCGACGCCCTCCCCGCGCTGATGGCGGGCAATGCCGTCGTCCTGCGCCCCGATGTCCTGGGCATGCTCACCGCCCTCGCCGCGGTCGAGATGTTGCGGGAGGCGGGCCTGCCGCGGGAGGTGCTGCAGGTCGTCCTCGGCGACGGCGCGACGATCGGGGCCGCGGTCTTGGACCGGGCCGACTATGTCTGCTTCACCGGCTCGACACCGACCGGTCGCCGAGTCGCCCAGGCGGCGGGGGAGCGGCTCGTCGGAGCCTCGCTGGAACTCGGCGGCAAGAACTCCCTCTATGTCGCCGCCGACGCCGACCTTAATCGAGCCGTGCCCGGTGCGGTGCGTTCGTGCTTCTCCTCGGCCGGGCAGTTGTGCATCTCGACCGAGCGCGTCATCGTGCACGAGTCGGTCTATGACGACTTCGTCGCCCGATTCGTCGCTGCCACAACGGCTTTGCGCATGGGCTCGAACCTGACGTGGGGCTATGACCTCGGTTCGTTGATCAGCGCCGACCAACTCGATCGGGTCGGTGCGCATGTCGCCGATGCCGTCGCCAAGGGCGCGACCGTGCTTGCCGGAGGTCGCGCCCGGCCAGACATCGCGCCCTTCGCCTATGAAGCCACGGTGCTCGCCGATGTGACGGCCGCGATGACCTGCCGCGACGAGGAGACCTTCGGCCCCGTCGTCGCGATCTACCGGGTGGCCAGCGACGAGGAGGCCATCGCGCTGGCCAACGACACGGCATACGGCCTAAACGCCTCGGTCTGGACCCGCGATATCTCCCGCGGCCGGCGAATCGCCGGCGCGATCCGCACGGGGACCGTCAATATCAACGAGGGGTATGCCGCCGCCTGGGGCAGCGTCGCCGCGCCGATGGGGGGCATGAAGGCCAGCGGCATCGGGCGTCGACACGGCGAAGAGGGCATCCTGCGCTTCACCGAGAGCCAGAATGTCACCGCGCAGCGGCTGGTTCCGATCGCGCCGGCCTTCGGGCTCGACGACCGACGCTTCGCCGCCGCGTTGACGACCTCGCTGCGCGTGCTGAAGGCGGTCGGCTGGCAGTGAGCGCCGCGACGCCCGGGCACTGGGATGTTGTCGTCATCGGCTCCGGCTTCGGCGGCTCGGTCGCCGCGCTCCGGGCTGCGGAGAAGGGCTACCGCGTGCTGGTCCTGGAGGCCGGGGCGCGCTTCGAGGACGAGGATTTCGCGAAAACCAATTGGGATGCGCGGCGCTATCTGTGGGCACCGAAGCTGGGCTGCTTCGGCATCCAGCGCATCCACAAACTGCCCGATGTGCTGATCCTGGCCGGGGCGGGCGTCGGGGGCGGTTCGCTGAACTACGCCAACACCCTCTATGTCCCGCCGAAGGCCTTCTTCCAGGACCGGCAGTGGGCTTCGATCGCCGACTGGGAGAGCGAGCTCGCGCCGCACTATGCCACCGCCTCGCGGATGCTTGGCGTGGTGACGAACCCGTGCCAGAGCCCCGTGGACGACGCGATGCGCGATGCGGCGCAGGCGATGGGGGTGGGGGAGAGCTATCGCAAGACGCCGGTCGGTGTCTTCTTCGGCCCACCGGGGGAGCGGGTGGCCGATCCCTATTTCGGCGGGGAGGGGCCCGCGCGCACCGGGTGCACCGAGTGCGGCAATTGCATGGTGGGCTGCCGGGTCGGCGCCAAGAACACCCTGATGAAGAACTACCTCGCGCTTGCCGAGAAGCGCGGAGTGCGGATCGAGCCGCTGCGGACAGTGGTGGAGTTGCGGCCGCCGGGTATGCCGAGTGGCCGCTGGCAGGTCGTGACGCAGCGATCGGGTGCCTGGGTTCGGCGGGATCGCCAGGTCTTCTCCGCCGATCAGGTCGTCCTGGCCGCCGGGACGTGGGGCACCCAGCAGTTGCTGCACGAGATGCGAGACCGCGGCATACTCCCGGCGCTGTCGCCGCGACTCGGGGAGTTGACGCGCACCAACTCCGAAGCGTTGCTAGGCGCCCAGGTGCCGAAAGTGCCGGCTGGTGAGGACCTCAGCCGGGGCGTCGCGATCACTTCCTCGTTCCATCCCGACCCCGAGACGCACATCGAGAATGTGCGCTATGGCGCTGGGTCGAACTCGATGGGGCTGCTGAAAAGCGTTCTCGTGCCGGGGGATTCGGGCCGCCCACGGCTCGTGGAGTTCGTGCGCACGGTGGTTCGCGAGCCGCGCCAGCTGATGGCGCTGGACAATCGCAAATGGTCGCAGCGCTCGATGATCGCGCTCGTCATGCAGACGCGCGACAACTCGCTGACGGTCTCCGGGCGCAAGCGGCGACTCGGCGGTCATACCCTCACCAGCCGCCAAGGGCACGGCGAGCCGAACCCGGCATGGATCCCGGCAGGGCACGCCGGAGCACGGGCGATCGCCGAGGCGATGGGCCGACGGTTGGGGGCGCGCGGCATCCCGGGCGGGAACTGGGCCGAGATCTTCGGCTTCCCGATGACCGCGCACTTCCTCGGCGGCGCGGTGATCGGGGACTCGCCGGGAACGGGCGTGGTGGATCAGTACCACCGCGTCTGGGGCTACCCCACGCTGCACATCACCGACGGGTCAACGATCTCGGCCAACCTCGGCGTCAACCCGTCCCTGACGATCACCGCTCAGGCCGAGCGGGCCCTCTCCTTCTGGCCCAACGCCGGTGAGCCCGACAAACGTCCGCCGCAGGGCTGAGCTGCCAGATTCCCGCCCATTGCCACAACCTGGACATACGCAACGGATCATTTCCGTTGCGTATGTCCATGTTCTCTCCCACGCGCCGGCTACTCGGCCCGCCAGGAGTGCCACAGGGCGGCATACGGCCCATCGGCGGCAAGAAGCTCGTCATGCGAGCCGAGTTCGCTGATCCGGCCGTCCTCGACCACGGCGACGCGGTCGGCGTCGTGGGCGGTATGCAGTCGGTGCGCGATCGCGACGACCGTCCGGCCCTCGACGACCCGCGCCAGCGAGCGCTCCAGGTGCCGCGCCGCGCGGGGGTCGAGCAGCGAGGTCGCCTCGTCGAGCACGAGCGTATGCGGATCGGCGAGGACCAGCCGGGCCAGTGCCAGTTGTTGGCTCTGCGGGTGCGTCAGATCGTGCCCGCCCGAGCCGACCTGGGTCGCCAGGCCGTCCGGCAGGCGCGACGCCCAATCCCACGCATCGACGGACTCCAAGGCCGAGCGCAATGCGGCGTCGTCGGCATCCGGCCGCGCGAGCAACAGGTTGTCCCGCAGCGTGCCGACGAAGACGTGATGCTCCTGGGTCACCAGCGCGACTTCGCCGCGCAAGGTGTCCATCGTCAGCTCCATCAGCGGCACGCCACCGACGGTGACGGCGCCCGCTGTCGGCGCATCGATCCCCGCGATGAGCCGACCAAGGGTTGACTTGCCGGCCCCTGAGGGGCCGACAATCGCCAGGCGTTCGCCGGGGTGCAGGTCCAACGAAACCCCATGCAGCACAGGGTTATCGGCGCGATAGGCGAAATGCACGTCGCGCGCGACCAGGCGGTCACCCTCCGGTATGGCGCCGCTGGGTTGCCGATCGTCCGGCACCTCCTCCACGCCGATGATTCGCGCCAGCGAGGTCGCCGCAACTTGGATCTCGTCTAGCCAACTCATCAGCTCGTCCAGCGGGTCGATCAGCTGCCGCAGATAGAGGATCACCGTTGTCGCGCCGCCGACCGTGAGTGAGCCGTCATGCACCAGCCAGCCACACCACAACAGCGCGACGGCGACCTGCACGACATACGAGAACTCGGTCGGGGCGAACCACCACATCCGCAACCAGCGGGTATAGCCCTCCGCGCGATAGGTCGCGCGCACCGACCCGGTGAGCCGCTCGTGCCGCACCCGGCCGAGGCCCAGCGCATCGATGGTCCGGGCCGCGTCGGCATTCTCGGCGACGACGCCGTTCAGCTGCGCCCACATCGCGCGTTCCCACAAGTAGCCGGCGCGAGCGCGCCGCAGGTACCACGTCGTGGCGGGCAGCGCGAAGGGGACCATGGCGAGCACGGCGAGGGTCCCGAGCGGCGAGACGACGACCGAGGCGCCGAGGGTGATCACCACTGTCACGAGCGCGACGAAGATCGCCGGCAGGCCGAAGCGCGCGGCCCAGGACAGGGCTTCGATGTCATTGGTCGTCCGCGCGACGAGATCGCCCGTGCCGGCCCGTTCCAGCACCGGCAGCGGCAGCCGCGTCGCCCGGTCGATGAAGCGCTCGCGCAGGTCGGCGAAGACGCTCTCGCCGAAGATGAAGGCCGCCCGCCGCGCCAGCCACATCAGCGCCGTCTGGGCCAGGACCGCCGCGAGCAGGATCAGGACGAAGCGATCCACCTCGCCCGCCGTCGCGCCGGCCATCAGATGGTCGATCAGCCGCCCGATCAGATAGGGCAGAGCGAGCCCCGCGACGGCCGCGAGAGCGTGCAGGCCGATGACCGACCCCAACTCACCGCGGTGGTGGCGCAACACCATGCGAGCATGCGATAGCACCTGCTTCGGCTCCGCCACCGGCAGCGAGCGCTGGAAGGGATCCGTCTGCGCGGCAGTGGGTTTCGTATGCCGAGGCGTCCGCTTCCGCGTGCCGCGCCCCGGTGTTGCCTGTGTCGTGGGGTTCGTTGTCGTGGTCATTCGTCGTCACCTCCTCGCAGGACGATCGATCGGTATGCCGCGTGCTCGCGCACGAGGTCGGCGTGCCGGCCCGCGGCGACGGCTTGGCCGTCCACGAGCAGCACGACATGGTCGGTGTGGGTGAGCAAGAGCGGGCTCACCGTGGCGATCACGGTGGTGCGGCCCTGCCGCTCCTGCGCGATCGAGGCGCCGATTCGGGCCTCGGTGTGCGCGTCCACCGCGCTCGTCGGCTCGATCAGGATGAGCACGGGCGGATTGATCACCAAGGCCCGGGCCAGGCCGAGCCGTTGGCGCTGACCGCCGGAATAGCCGCGGCCCTTCTCTTCGACGATGCCGTCGAGTCCCGCCGCCTGAGCCAGAAGGACATCGCGGGCCCAGGCCGCGTCGACGGCCTCGACCAGTCGGGTGTCCGGGATCGAGCGGCCCGCCGACAGCTGCTCGCGAACGCTGCCATGGAAGAGCCGACTGTCCGGATCGTTGACGAGCACGTGCGCCCGGATTTGCTCAATCGGCATGTCCGCCAACGGGATTGCGCCCAACGTGACCGCCGAGTCGGCGCCAAGACGTCCCAGGCGTCCCGCGAGCGCCGCCGAGTCCTCCGGATTGGCCGAGACGATCGCGGTGAGCCGGCCACCTGGCATACGCGCGCCGGAGTCGGGGTCAACGAGGTCTGCGCCGTCAGGGAAGGGCGTACCCGCAGGTTGAGGCAGGTGATCACTCTCGACGCGCAGCAAGCCCTGGACCTTGCCCGCCGCAACCCGGAAGCGAATGAACTTATCCACCATCTCGGTGACCGTGCGCAGCGGGAAGCTCATGAAGGTCGCATAGCCATAGAACGCGACCAACTCGCCGGGCGTCAGGTCGCCGGAGATCACCGAGCGCGCGCCGATCCAGACGACCAGGACGACGAAGAGCCCGGGAAGCAGGGTTTGGCTGGCGTCCAGCGCGGCCTGATAGCCGGCCACCCGCACCCCGGCGAGGCGGACGCGCTGGCTCTGGGCGGCATACCGGCCGACGAACTCGTCCTCGCCGCCGATCCCGCGCAGGATCCGCAGACCCGCGACGGTGTCGGTGCCGAGTGTTGTGAGCCGGCCGGCCTCCTCGCGCTGGGCTGCCTGTCGTGCTTGGAGCGGTTTGATGATTAGCGAGAGCAGGGCGAGCAGGACCGGAGAACCGATGAGGACGACCAGGCCGGTCACGACCGACTGGCGCAGCAGGAGGACGGCGACGACGACATACGACACAATCGCGCCGGAGAAGCGCGCCGTCACGTCGTAGACCCCGCCGATCTTCTCCATGTCATTGGAGGCCACACTGACGACATCGCCGGTCGGCAGCACGCGGGCGATTTCCTGACCGCGGGAGGTGACGGCCTCATCGGCCACGACGATCGTGCGGAAGGCGCCGGAAAGCCAGTTCTCGACGGCGAACCAGTGCCGCGCGGCGCCGCCGCCGCCGACGAGGACGGCTAGCCCTGCGAGGACCAGCGACCACCGGATCAGGGCGCTGCCGTCATCGTGCACGATCCCGCCGTCGATGCCGCGGCCGATGGCCCACGGAACAAGGGCGATGGCTGTCATCCAGATGACCCCGAAAACCAAGCCCCACACCAGGGTTCGCCACTGCAGCCGCGCGCCCCACAGCAGGAAAGCTCCTGGTGTGCTGGTCGGCGGCGCCGGGGGCGCGAGAATGCTGGACTTCATGGCGACCAACCAGGCTACGGGCCCGACCGGTGTGCCTTCGACCGATTTATCCCGGGTGGAAAAGACCCCGCCGCGCTGGACGACGATCCGACGCGCGTCTAATCCTCACGCGAGGTCTTGGGGCTCCTTGGTGCGCTCGCCGCCGGCATCGCCGGTGTTGGGGGTGAGTGACGGCTCGAACATGAGAATCGATGCTTCGTCGTCGGCCGTTGGGCAGTGCTCAACGCCCCGCGGGACGACATACAACTGGCCGGCACTCAGCGTGACGGATCTTTGTGTGTCGGAGCTTCCCGGCTCGCGCAGGTGGATCGTGAGCTGTCCGTCCACGACGAGGAAGAACTCGTCGGTGTCGGGGTGGCTGTGCCAGACGAATCGCCCTGGACCTTGGCGATGCGCACGTCATAGTCGTTGACGGTCGCGATGCGCCGTGGCGCCCACTGTTCGGTGAACCGGGAGAATCGCTCGGCTAGGTCGATGGGGCGTCAGCTGTGCTGGCCGTGGGGACCTCGGCGGATGGAGTCATGCCACCACACTCTGGCACGTGGGTGACGGTTCCGATCAGTCCCTCGGCACGTCCAGCCCTTAGTAGCTCGCGTGAGCGGGAGTAGGGTCCCCACCCTGCTGGTGCTCACGCGAGCGACAGGCTGGTGCCGAGACGGCGGACGGGTCAACCCGCGGAAACTTGGCCGTGACCATTCAGCCACGTCGGGCGGCGACCTGCGGGCCCGACCGGTGTGCCTTCGACCGATTTTTCAGCCGCCCGTTTAGCCTGACCGGGTGACGACAACGCTGCCGGAGCCGCAGGAGCCGATGCTGCGCGACGACGAGCCGAGCGCCGCGACGCGGGCTCAGGTGCGCGCTCTGCGAGGCGAACCGCCTGCTCCCGGCGCCCATCGCCACGCCGCCACGCCGGCGACGAAGAGCCTGCCGGCCCGTTCCGCTTCCGGGCCAGCCAGCCAGCCCCGCGATGGCGTACCTGGCGGCCCAGGTGGACCCGGTGGTCCTCGTGGACCGCGCCCGCCGGCCGGTCAGCGCCGACGACCGCCCGCCAAGCGGCCCAACTACACCCTGCGTCGGCTCCTCGCACTCGCGATCCTGACGCTCCTCGTCACGATTGTCTGGTTCGTCGTCAAGGGCGCCATTGCGTTGGTCGGCGGCCTCTTCGGCAGTGACAAGCCCACGGCGGCCGCTGCGGCCAAGCCTGGCACCACCACCGTCACGGCGCCGGCCGCAACCAATCCAAGCGCCCCGTCAGACAGCGCGCCCAAGGTCGTCCAGATCCGTCCCAGCGCGACCGCCTCCCAGGGCGCCGCCGGTCCGTCCGACCAGACCGCTCTCGTCGAGACCTTGCGGCTGACGTCCGATGCCATGAAGCCGAAGTCGGTCGTCGCCGGCCCGGGCGGCCTGCTGTTTGCGCAGAACATGATGTACCGGCACTCGATCTCGGTCTTCAAGTCGGACGGCACCCTCGTCAAGACCATCCCCGACAGCGTGGATCTGTCCGCCTTCGGCGTCAGTGGCCACCCCGGCACCTCGCAGGGCGCGCCCGTCGAGGTCGCCTTCACGCCCGATGGCAAATATGCGTGGGTATCGAATTATTCGATGTACGGCAAGGGTTTTGGGCCCGAGGGCAAGGACTCGTGCGCGGCGGGTGATGGCACGGACAGCTCCTATGTCTATCGCGTCGACGTCGCGAAACTCGTCATCGACAAGGTCGTGCCCGTCGGCGCGGTCCCGAAGTATGTCGCCGTCACCCCCGACGGCAAGCAGGTCCTGGTGACCAACTGGTGCAGTTGGAATATGTCCGTAATCGACGCCGCCAGCGCCAAGGAGACCGCCCGCGTCGACCTCGGCGGCAAGTACCCCCGCGGCATCGTCGCCAGCCCCGACAGCAAGACGGCCTATGTCGCCCTCATGGGCTCGCACAAGGTCGTCTCCGTCGACCTTGCCACCAAGGCCGTCAACACCTTCTCCGACCCCGGCAATGGCCCGCGCCATCTCGTGATGAGCCCGGACGGCAAGTTTGTCTACGTCAGCAACAACGCCTCCGGGACCGTCGTCAAGCTCGACCGCGCGACCGGCGCGAGCGTCGGCTCGGTCAAGGTCGGCACCGAGCCGCGCTCGATGGCGATCAGCGCCGATGGCCTGGCGGTCTATGTCGTCAACTACGGCGACGGCACGATGAGCAAGATCACGACCGGCGATATGAAGGTCGTCCAGACCGTCCGCACCGAGGCCAACCCCATCGGCATCACCTACAACGCCGCGACGAAGTCGGTCTGGGTCGCCTGCTATGGCGGCACGCTGATCGTCTACGACGACGCCAAGCTCAAAGGCTGACGCGACGCCCATCCCGGCGCGCATCGACACCCGATCGGTCCATCGACACCCGATCCGCGCATTGACACCTACTGCAGCGGGTGTCAATGCGCGGATCGGGTGTAGTTGTCGGTCTGGGGCATCCTCCTGGCGCTGGGCCTGCGCGCTGGGCGGCTGCCTCGCAGCGCCCGTTCGGCGACGTAGTCTGAGGCGGTGTTGCGGACCGCCCTGAAGCCCAAGTGGCTGGCCCTGCTGGGCCTGGCGATCCTGCTCACCATCGCGTTCATCCAGCTCGGAAGCTGGCAGCTCGGGGTGGCGCACGACAAGGCGCGCGCGGAGGCGATCGAGGCGGCTGGCAAGCAGCCCGTCGTCGCGATGACCAGCTTGCTCACCCCCCATACCCCCTTCCCCGGCGCCGCGAGCGGCCGGCTGGTCACCGTGTCCGGGACGTATGCCGAGGGGCAAGTCCTCGTCGCCGGCCGGCTCCTCGACGGGCGAAGCGGATTCTGGGTCGTCTCCCCGCTGACCGTCACCGCCAATAGCGCGACCTTCCCCGTCCTTCGAGGCTGGACAGCCACCGCCACAGCGCCGCAACCGCCAACAGGCGAGGTCACCGTCACCGCCAGCCTGGCGCCGGGGGAGTCGCCGTCCGAACAGAGCTATCCCGCCGGACAACTTGGCAGCGTCGATCTGTCCAAGCTGGTCAACGCCTGGCCGGGCGAGCTGTATAACGCCTTCGGGTTCGCGCAATCCGAGACCCGCGCCAACGAGACACTCGACCCGGCGCCCCTGACCCACGTGCCGCCCCCGCGGCCCGACACCGGGCTGAACTGGCGCAATGCGGCATACGCCCTGCAGTGGTGGGTCTTCGCCGCCTTCGCCCTCGTGATGTGGGTGAAGATGGTGCAGGCCGATCACCGCGGACCGCGCCGACTCACCCCAGAGCCAACCCCACACCAGGACTACGCGCGCGTCAGCGCCGGCGAGCAGGAGCAATGAGCACACCGACCACCCACCCCAAGCTGGCGAGCGCCGTGAAGTTCTTCGAGGTCATGGCTTTCATCGTCGGCATCGGCCTGCTCGTCCTCGTCGCGGAGATGATCCTGCGCTACGGCTTTGAGAATCACGCATTGGACTGGTGGCCGCAGCCGCACGGCTTCCTCTACCTGCTGTATGTCGTCGCCACCGCCAATCTCGGCTTCAAGGCGGGCTGGTCGCTGCCCAAGATGGTCTTGATCATGCTCGCGGGCTGCGTGCCGTTCCTGTCCTTCGTCGTAGAGCGGAAGGTCGCCGGCGAGTTCAAGGTCGCCGACTAACATTTCGTCGTGACCACCCGCCGCCCCGTCCTCGTCGTCGACTACGGCGCGCAGTACGCCCAGCTCATCGCGCGCCGGGTGCGCGAAGCGCGCGTCTATAGCGAGGTGATCCCGCACACCGCCTCCGTCGAGGAGATCCGGGCCCGCGACCCCCTCGCCGTCATCCTCTCCGGCGGCCCCGCCAGTGTGTATGCCGACGGCGCCCCCCACCTCGACCCCGCGCTCCTCGACTCCGGCTTCCCGGTCTTCGGCATGTGTTACGGCTTCCAGGCGATGGCGCTCGCGCTGGGCGGGGAGGTCGCGCGAACCGGCTTGCGGGAATACGGCCATACGGTCGCCACCATCGCCGACACCACCTCCACCCTCTTTTCCGGCCAGCCCGCCGAGCAGTCGGTCTGGATGAGCCACGGCGATTCGGTCGCCCACGCGCCGGCCGGGATGCGCGTCACCGCGAGCACCGCCGGCGCAAAGATCGCCGCCTTCGAGGACGACGAGCGCCGGCTGTATGGCGTCCAGTGGCACCCCGAGGTGCTGCACTCCACCTTCGGCCAGAACCTCTTGGAGCACTTCCTGTATGCCGGGGCCGGGCTCACCCCGGACTGGAGCGCCGGGTCGGTGATCGAGGAGCAGGTGACCCTGATTCGCGAGCGCGTCGGTGACAAGCACGTCATCTGCGGTTTGTCCGGTGGGGTGGATTCGTCGGTCGCGGCCGCCTTGGTGCACAAAGCCGTCGGCGACCAATTGACCTGTGTCTTCGTCGATCACGGGCTGTTGCGCGAGGGCGAGGCCGAGCAGGTAGAGCAGGACTTTGTCGCCTCCACGGGGGTCCGACTCCTGGTGGTCGATGCGCGCGAGCGTTTCCTCAATGCCCTTGCCGGAGTGCGGGATCCCGAGGAGAAACGCAAGATCATCGGCCGCGAATTCATCCGGGTCTTCGAGCAGGCGGCCCGTGACGTCGTGGGGGAGGCGGCAGCCGACGGACACCCCGTCGAGTTCCTCGTCCAGGGCACGCTCTATCCCGATGTCGTGGAGTCGGGCGGCGGCACGGGCACAGCGAATATCAAGAGTCACCACAATGTCGGCGGACTGCCTGACGACCTGCAGTTCGCCCTCATCGAGCCCCTTCGGGATCTGTTCAAGGACGAGGTCCGCAAGGTCGGCCTGGAGCTCGGTGTCCCGGAGTCAATCGTCTGGCGCCAGCCTTTCCCAGGGCCGGGTCTCGGCATTCGCATTGTCGGCGAGGTGACGGCAGAGAATCTCGCCACGCTGCGCGCCGCGGACGCGATTGCCCGCCACGAACTGACCGCTGCCGGCCTGGACCGTGAGATCTGGCAGTGCCCGGTGGTCCTGCTCGCCGACGTGCGTTCGGTCGGGGTCCAAGGTGACGGCCGCACCTACGGCCATCCGATTGTCCTGCGGCCGGTCTCCTCTGAGGATGCCATGACGGCCGATTGGACCCGCCTGCCGTATGACGTGCTCGCCCGGATCTCGGGTCGCATCACCAATGAGGTGGACGGCGTCAACCGTGTCACCCTCGATGTCACGAGCAAGCCGCCGGGGACCATCGAATGGGAGTGACCCCCATCTCGCCCCGTTCGGCGGTCCGCGATGCCGCCGATGTCGTGCTGCTGACCTTGGCCGGCATTGTCGTCCTGCTCTTGATGGTCTGGTTGGCGCTGCGCACTCAAGGTGGCTCCCGGCTCGACCTGGAGGTCATGCGGTCCTTTCGCGTCGATCGCTTCGCGCCGGGCCGAATCGATGCGCTGCTGAGCGAAATCCAGGTGTCAACCATGTTCTTGTTGACCCTGGTCGCGATGGGAATCGCGGCGCTGCAACGGCATTGGCGCATGGCGCTCGCTTTGCCGTTGCTTGTTGTCGGCGCCAACCAGACCACCCAATTGCTGAAACTCGACTTCCTCACCTCGGTGCCGAGCGACCCAAGCATTCGTGTGACCTTGCCCAGCGGGCACGCCACGGCGGCCATCTCGCTGGCCGCGGTCGCGATCATCGCGTCCCCGCGCGTCATACGTCCTCTCACCTGCCTGGTGACGGGCGCGATCGCCGGTGCCGCGGGGCTCGGCACGATGGCCGAACGGTGGCACCGCCCCGCGGATGTCGTCGCGGCCGTCGGTGTGGTCTTGATCTGGGCCGCGCTGGCACTGGTCGTCGGTGGCCATTGGATCGAGCAACCGCTGGTGCGGGCGGCCGGCTTCGATCGGGGCGTGGGACACAGCGCGCTAGCGACTCTCGGCGTGGGAGGTGGCGTCTATGTCCTGCATCGACTGGGGATGGCGCCGATGGATGGCTCCAAGGCGACCACCTTGATGTGGGGATCGATCATCGTCGTCGGGGTGACAATAGGCGTGGGCCTCGGCCTGATCGCCGTTGTGGCGGATCGGCGGATCTTCCGCCTGCCGCCGCGAGTTGTCGCGCCAGCGGCCGAGCCGGAACCGGTGGTGCAGGTCGAGAGGCAGGTATGAGCAGCGAGCAGGGCTATCAGTTGGGGGAGAACAACGCTCTCCTCGACGGCATCATGCGCTACCTCGTCATCGGGCCGGCTTTTTTCGTCATGGCTCGACCAACGGTCACCGGCCGAGAACACATTCCGCCGGAGGGCAGCCCGGCGATCATCGCCAGCAATCACCTCTCGTTCAGCGACTCGATGATCATCCCGCTGGCATCAGGGCGGCGCGTGAGCTTCCTCGGGAAGGCCGAGTATTTCCAGGGCACCGGGCTGAAGGGGGCCGCCCTCCGGGCGTGGATGCAGTCCTTCGGGACCATCCCCGTCGAGCGCACGGACGCGCGTGCGGCGGCGGAGTCACTGCATATTGCGGAGCGGGTCTTGGCTGCGGGCGGGGCCTTCGGGATCTATCCCGAGGGCACGCGGTCTCGCGACGGTCGGCTGCACCGCGGCCGCACCGGCGTCGCTCGGCTCGCCCTGACCTCCGGGGCGCCGATCATCCCGTGCGCGCTCATCGGCACCGAGAAATTGCAGCCGCCGGACACCAAGATCCTGCGACCGACGAAGGTCACCGTGCGATTCGGCCCGGCGATCGATGTAGCGGGGCTGGCGGCGCAATTTCAGAAGGCCGCCCTGCTGCGGGCCATCACCGATGCGGTGACCGATGCGATCGGGTCCATGTCCGGCCAAGAGCGGTCCGGGCGGTATGCCAGCGATGTCAACGCCGAACTCGACGCCGCGTCCGGCGCGGGCGCACCGGCCCGATGATCGCTCGCGCATAGGCTGCTGGCGTGCTGCGTACTTCTGCCGCGATCGCGGCTGGCAAGCTGACCCGTGCCGTCGCCAAAAGGCGCGGCGGGGGCTCGGCGCTGCCCGGCCTGGTGGCCGAAAAGGTGGACCCGAAGATCCTTGGGCATGCCCTTGGTGGCCTGCCGGGCGGGATCGTGGTCGTGTCAGGGACCAATGGCAAGACGACCACGACTCGGATGCTCGTGGCGCTGCTGCGCGCTCACGGGCTGAGTGTTTTCACGAATCCGACGGGCAGCAATTTCACGCGCGGCGTCATCTCCGCGCTGCTCGGCGAGGTCGGCCTGCGCGGTCGGCCGGTCGCCGATGTGGCCGTCCTCGAACTCGATGAGGCGCACGCGCTGAAGTTCGCTGACGCCGTGACGCCGACGCACGCACTGCTGCTCAATGTGGCGCGCGATCAGCTGGACCGCTTCGCCGAGATCGACCACACGGCGAAATTGCTGGCGCAATTGGCCGCCCGCACGTCCAAGGGCGTGGTGATGAATCGGGACGATTCGTTCGTGGCTCGAAGCGCGGAGGGCGTCAAAACCGGTGTCACGATTGACTATTTCGGTGTTGACGACTCGATCGCGCATCGCCTCCCGGAGCTGATGGAGCAGGACACCCGGGTGGACGATGAGTATGTCGTCCCCCCGGCGGGAGCGGACGACATACTCCTGCGGCCAGTGGACGAGCGCTCCCTAGAGATCCTCGTGGGGCCACACGGCGCTGGTGGGATTGTCGGACCGGTGGAACTGAAGCAGCGCGGTCTCGCCGCGATGATCAACGCCACCGCGGCGACGGCCATGGCGCGGCGGCTGCTCGGCTCGCGCTTCGATGCGGCGACGGCGGCGAACGCGCTGGCGACGGTCACGGCGCCCTTCGGGCGCGGCGAGGTCATTGACGCCGATGGCGCCCCGCTCGAGCTCGTCCTGGTCAAGAATCCGGCGGGCTTCACTGTCGCCCTGTCGACCTATGGCTCGACGCCGGTGCGCACGATGATCGCGATCAACGACAACTACGCCGACGGCCGCGACGTCTCGTGGCTCTATGACGTCTCCTTCGAGAGCCTGCGCGAGGTGGGGGTGTCGCTGACCTCGGGCGTGCGGGCCTACGACATGGCCCTGCGGCTGCAGTATGACGAGGTGCCGGTCGCGGACGTCGAGCCAGATCTCGAGAGCGCGCTCGATCGTTTCCTGCGCGAGCGGGACGGGCAGCCGGCCCGGATCTTCTGCACGTACACCGCGATGATGACGCTGCGGCGCCGGCTGGCGGAGCGCTACAACCTGCCAGCCTTCGGTGAGGAGGGATCATGAGCAAAGGCGAGATCCACGTCGTGCATCTCTATCCGCGCGAGATGAGCATCTACGGCGACCTCGGGAACACGCGCACGATGACCGCTCGGCTGGCGCGGCATGGCTACACGCCGGTGCTGCATCAGCATCACCCGGGCGCGGCCTTCCCCGACCAGGCGCATCTGGTGCTGGGGGGCGGGGGGCAGGATTCCGGGCAGGCGCGGGTCGAGGCCGACCTGGAGGTCATCGCGCCACGATTGCGGTCGTTGGCGGCCGCCGGAACCCCGATGTTGATGATCTGCGGGATGTACCAACTCTTCGGCAAGGCCTTCGTCACCGTCGAGGGCAAGCGATTGCCCGGACTCGGCATCCTCGATGTCACGACGCAGGGCAATCCCAAGCGGATGATCGGCCCGGTCGTGCTGAGCACCGACTTCGGGGATGTCGTGGGCTACGAAAATCACTCCGGCTCAACGACATTGGGTGCCGACCAGGCGGCTTTTGGGCGAGTGCGCTCCGGCTTCGGCAATAACGGCGAGGACGGCAGCGAGGGTGCCCGGACCGGCAATGTCTTCGGCACCTACCTGCACGGCCCGATCTTGCCGGCCAACCCGGTCTTCGCCGATGCCCTGCTGTCGTATGCCGTCCCCCTCGCCACCGGCGCCCCCTTCGAGCCCGGCGACCTCGACGACACCTTCGCCGAGGAGGCCCGCACCCGCCAGGTCCGCCGCCTCGTCAGCTGAGCCCGGGACCGCTCTACGCCCCGCCCGACGCCCTCTCCGACCCCCTCTCCGACCCCCTTCAAGTTCCTCGCCCTCGAACGTCGACCTAACCACCGGGCTACCGCCTGGTATTGGTCGTGATCACGGCCAATACCAGGCGGTAGCCCAGTCGTTCGTTCCCGAGGTAGGCCCGCTCGCTAGGCCCGCTGTTCGAGACCACCTTCGTCGCCGGTGGCTTCAAATCGTCGTCTAGCCACGACCGCGGGGCGGGGCCGACGAGCGGCGGCCGCATACGTCTTGACGATTCGGGCGAGGACCGTTTCCGGCTTGTGCCGAATCGCGTGGGGCGTTACTCCCACGACAACTATTCCCACGGCGGTGAGGTCACCGTCGCGGGAGACGGTGGCGTCCCACAAGGCACCGCGGTGGTATGCCTCGGAGTGCACCATGACGGCCATCGCGACATCGTCGAACCAGATGTCGGGGGACACCAGATGAAGGCGTGACTGTGCTTCCTCCAGGACGGGATTCGCCCACGCAGGAGGGAGTAAGGGGTGTCCATCGAGATGGTGCAGAAGTTCTCGCTCGGGCACTGACCAGGCTCCCGATGCCGCGGCATCGAGCGCCGGAATGATCCGATGCGCGTCGCGAGTTCGCAGGCGCAGCATCCATTCAGCGAGGTCATCGATGGTCGTGATCCCCCGCTGGACCGCCTCGATGAGAAGGGCCTCCCGTCCCTGACGAGTGGGAGTGCTGAAGGCGGCATCGATGCAGGCGCGGGCGGGCGATGACACCCGCAGAACCCCCGCCTCCACGACATTTTCGTCGTGCAGGATGCTTCGCCGCAGGCGGGCATAGCTGGTGCGCCGGGCTGCCCTCGGGGGCTCCACGACGCTATGCAGGATGCCACCCGGCTCGGCCGAGCGTATACCGTGCCAGCGTGCGCCGGTCAGCCCATCAAGGGCGCTGGTCGGCCCAGCCCACAATTGCAGCGCGATGAGACGTTGGCGCAGGGTTGGCGTCTCGCGACTGACGAGAAAGACATTCGGGAGGAGCTCTCGCCAGCCCCGCCCGCCATTCCACCGCACCTCCGAGCGCGACACGCCACAGCCGATCAACTGACCTTGACTGGCAACGCCATCCTGACGACGGAGCACGGTCATGAGGGGCTCGGGCCATTTTCGTTTCATGCCAGCAGCCTGTTGGCCACCAGGCATTGCCCGCCAGGCCAATCGAAAATCTGTGGATCGAGCCATTTGGGCCTTGCGGCATGTGGACAACGGCCGCTATCGACTGCGCTACCGCCTGGTATTGGTCGCGATCACGGCCAGTACTAGGCGGTAGGGCGATATTTAGGGGCGCTCGTCGGGGGCGTCCGTCAACGGCCGCTATCGACTGCGCTACCGCCTGGTATTGGTCGCGATCGCGGCCAGTACTAGGCGGTAGGGCGATATTTAGGGGCGCTCGTCGGGGGCGTCGGAGTCGTCGGTTTCTAGCGGGGTCTTGGGCAAGGCGGTCCACGCGAGCCAGCCAAGGGCGCCGAGGGGGACTTCCATCAAGTGCGTGAAGATCGAAAACAGGACGACCCCCGCGGTGGCTTCGGCGGGGACGGCACCCCAGGCGACGAGGGCGGCCACGGTGCCGGCCTCGGTGACGCCGAGGCCGCCGGGGGTGACGCCGACGGCGGTTAGCAGGCGTCCGATGGCGAAGGCCGCGAAGAGCTCGCCGTGATAGAGGTCGACGCCCGTGGTGCGCATGATCGCGAGGAACGCGAGGTAGTAGAAGCCGAAGTAGCCCACTAGCCCCAGGGTCATCGGCAGCCAGCCGCTGCGGACGATATCGAGAATGCGGTGGCGCAGGTCGGCCACCAACGCGTCGATCGTCATCGTGCGCTTGGTCCGCTTGAACAGCGGCCGCAGTAGGCGGTCCAGCGTGCGCCCGACGCGACGCGACGCTTCCTCGGAGCGCACCGCCGCTACGAAGATTGCCACGATCGCCACGCCGCTGACGACGGCGGCGATCGCGGCATCGCGCATCAGCGACGGCAGCGACGAGCGCCCCATCGAGAGCGTCACAATCGCGATGAGCGGCAAGGCAATTCGGGCCAGCGTGTTCCAGACGCCGGTGACGATCGCCGATGTGGAGACATCGCGCTTGCGGAAGCCCCACGAGCGGCAGATCGCCAAGGTCGCCGCGAGGCCGACCGCGCCGCCGCCGGGCAGCAGATTGCTCACCGACGAGCCGCAGATGTTCACGATGAATGCCCGCAGATGGCTCAGTCCGGGCAGCGAGGCCGCGAGCGTGAAGGTGTAGCTCCACAGGCCGAGCAGCACCAGACCCAGGAAGGCCGCCGACTGACCGAGCGAGACCGTGCCGAGGACGTGGCCGACCTCGCGCCACGTGGTCTGCCCAAACTTCGGCAATCCCCAGATCAGCAGCACAGCGCAGAGCGCGAAACCCAGGAGCAGCTGGGCAAGCTTGCGCCCCGACAGCGTGACCAGGTTCATGGCAGCCCCGCAAAGATGTCGCGCGCCACCCGTGCCCCGGCCGGGTGAGCCGGGTCGCGGAACCATTCGCGCCCGAAGATCAGGTCGTATGCCGGTCGCGGGATCCGCAGGAAGGCCGCCAGCGTGCGGTCCCCGCCGTCCGAGCGGGCCTGAGACGCGTGGGCCCGCATCGAGGCGCGCTTCGCGGCGGCATACCGCAGCACATCGATCCGGTGCGTGATCTCCCGCCGGGCGCTGAAGGCCGAGCAGAAGGCGTCCATATCGAACTCGGGCGGATAGGGATAGACCTTGGCCGAGAGCCGGACGGCGGCGGCCAAAAGGTCCCGGGGGATGGTGGCTTCCAACAGGCGCGGGGTGCCCGCCAGTTCGGCCGCCATCGCCGTCATGTCGTGAACCCGCACGTGATCGCGGTGCCCGTAGCCGCCGCGGGCGTCATACGACAGCACCACATCCGCGGACTCCTCCCGCAACACCTCGGCGAGCCGGAGAGCGCTCTGCGCCAACGGAACTCGCACGAAGCGCACGAGACCCGGCGGATCGGCATACAGCTCCGGCCCCATGCCGGAGTCGGCATAGCCGAGCCACTCGACGCGCGAGACCCCAAGGGCCCGGGCGCTGGCGTGCGCCTCGTCGAGCCGGTGTGCACCGAGATCGCCCGTGCCGGTGGCCGAATCGGTCAGCCCGAGATCGCCATTCGTCGCCAGCACCAGCACCACCCGATGCCCCTCCGCAGCGGCCTTGGCCATCGTCCCCGCGGTCAGCAGCGCCTCGTCGTCGGGATGTGCGTGCACGGCGACCACGGTGCGTCGGCGCGTGCTCATCGCTCCATCCTCCCGTATGCCGCCCGGTCCGCGCCCGAGCGACACCGCAGCACGGTAGGTGGCGTGGGACATGGCAGGCTGAGCAGGCCATGAAGATCGCCTTGCTCTCCGACTGCTACCCGCCGCGCCTTGGCGGGATCGAGACGCAGGTGCGTGACCTCGGGCGCGCGCTCGCGGGGGTCGGCCATGAGGTGCACGTCTATACCGCGACGCCGGCCGAGGGCGCGGGTCGCGGGCTGCGCAATATTGCCGTCAGCGAGGACGAGGGCGCCATCGTGCACCGGGTCACGGTGCCGCTGCCCTTCGACTTGCCGGTGAATCCGTTGGCGCCCAGGCTGATTCGCGATGAACTGGCGAAATTCGATGTCGCTCATGTCCATATGGGTGTCATCTCCCCCTTTGCCGCCGACCTGACTGAGCTCGCGCTCGAGCTCGGCCTGCCGACGGCGATCACCTGGCATTGTGTGTTGGGCCGTTCGGCGGTCCTGGCCCAGCGCCGGCTCGGACGTATCGCGGGCTGGGCCCAGCGGGGAGCGGCCTTGTCGGCCGTATCGAAGATGGCAGCCGGGCTCGTCGAGGCAGCGGCGGACCACGGGGCTAAGGTTGCGGTGCTTCCCAATGGCATCGATCCGAGCCGCTGGGCTCCCGAGGCCGTCGTGCCAGGACCTCGCGATCAGGTGCGGCTGATGAGCGCCCTGCGGTTCGCGCCCCGCAAACGCGTCCCCGCCTTGGTGGGCATGCTCGGCGAGATCCACGCCGCGGACCCCGCGCGCACCCGCGCCACCGTCTTCGGCGACGGCCCGTTGCTGGGTATGACGCGGGCGACCCACCGCCGCCACCGCACCTGGCTCGATCTGCCCGGGCGGGTCGCACGCGCGGACCTCGCCGACGCTTATCTCGCGGGCGGCATCTACCTCGCGCCGACCCGGATGGAGGCTTTCGGCATCGCGGCCTTGGAGGCGCGCACCGCCGGGCTGCCGGTGGTCGCGATGTCCACCTCCGGAGTTGCCGACTTCGTGATCGATGGCGTGAACGGGCTGCTCGCGAGGGACGATGCCGGCCTGGTGGCCGCGGGACGCAAGCTGGTCGCCGACGAAGACCTGCGCGAGCGAATCCGGGCTCACAATCTCACCGTGGCGCCGGAGCAGACATGGACCGCCGTGTTGGAGAAGGCGATCGCCGAATACGAACGGGCAGGTGCGAGCCGATGACTAGGGACATTCGCATCGAGGGGGTGACCCTCACCGGCGATACCGTCGCGTCCTTCGTCCTGCCCCACGGCGCCGACCCGAGCGAGCAATTGCAAGCCCGCGGGTGGAATCTGACCGGCGTGACCCACGCTTTCACCCCACCCGGCAGCGATGGGGTGACCATCCGGCTCGCGGTGGTCGCCGAGGTGGACGGGGGCGATCGGCATACGACCTGGGCGCCGACGGCGACCGGCGAGATCCTGCCCGACGGGGTGGAACCCATTGTCGTGCAACGGATTGCGGCGTATGCCGTGATTCCTCGCGGTGACGAGACGCTGCTGACGCGGTTGGCGCCATCGGTGCGAGGAGCGGCCGGACGATGGACCTTGCCCGGCGGCGGCATCGACCGTGGCGAGGATCCGTCGGTGGCCGTGCGCCGCGAGGTGTGGGAGGAGACCGGGCAGCATCTCGCCGAGATTCACCTGCTCGATGTCGTCACCTCGCACTGGATCGGGCAGGCGCCGTCGGGGGAGTGGGAGGACTACCAGGTCGTGCGGCTGGTATATGCCGCGACGGTCCCGCATCCCGGCCCACTCGTGGTGCACGATGCGGGCGGAACGACGGCCGAGTGCGCCTGGATCGCCGACAGCACCCTGGCCGAGGAAGAGCGGGCGCCCCTGCTGCGCGGTGGGCAATGGCTCAGCTGGCGGGCGGCCGCCGACGGGCGATGGCCGCGAGAGCGCCAATAGCCGCCAACACCAGGCCGGCGCCGACGAGCGCATACGGCGCGGCGACGGCATAGGCGATGGATCCGTGGCCTAGCTGCGCCCACAAGGTGACGCCGGCGAGGGCCAGGAGGCTGAGGCCAAGCAGGACGGTCCCGATGGCCGGGCCGGTGCGATAGCGCTGCGTCGTTGAGGGGTCGGTGCTCATGACGCGCCCCCCTCGATCCGCACGTCCCCGACGTGCATCCTGATGTCGACCGTGACGTCCGGGGTCCCGGAGCCAAAGGTCTGGTCGTAGTGCAGCGGGGTCGCCTGGTCCACGGAATCGGCGCGGTAGACATTGCCGGCCGAGATGTTCGCGATGACGCGCACTGTCGCGTCAGCGGGCAGGAGAATCCGCACCTCGCCCACGCCGATGCGGACTGGGACATGCAGCGGGGCCTTGTCGGTGGAGGTGCGGGCCAGGTCTCCGAGGTCGAGGGTTGCGCCGCCGACCCCGAGACGGAAGCCGTCGCTGGGTTGGGGCGCGGCGAGCGACCAATACCGGTCACCGACACCCCCCGACCACATCGGATCCGCCGCGACCGCGCTCGCTCCGGTGCCCAGCGCCAGGAGGAGCGCGAGGAGAGTGCTGAGTCCACCGCGCCGGCCGGTGGCCCCCGCGACGACCAGGATCAGCGCGACGACGCCGAGCGCCGCCGCGAAACCGATCGTCACGCCATGTCCGGCCCAGCCCTCGGCATCGGTCAACAGGGCGCCGGTGGTGATGATCGCCAGCGCCAAGCCGGTCAAGCTCAGCGCGACATATGGGCTGAGGCGACGGCGGCGCAGCCGCGTCGGGCGACGCGGAGTGGTAGGCCGTGGGATCGTGGCCTGCTCGGTGTATGACGGGTGGCCAGTCTCGGGGAAGGCGCCAGCCTCGCTCACCGGCAGACCCGACCTCGCGGCGGTGGGCGCGGGCGCCGCCCAGGAGGAGGGCGCAATCGCCGTCGAGGCGAGCGGTATGGCGGTTGCCGTGGGGCCCGCGGCGGACGGCCAGACGTCATCAAAGGCCGCGGCGTGCTGGAGGTCCGGTGCAAGCATCGGCGTTGCCGGTGGCGGGGCGAGAAGGGGTTCTGGAGCAACTTCCTGGGCAGTGGTCGGGGGTTGACCCACGGGGGCCGGTCCGGACGACGAATGCCCCCGACGCATCAGCGCATAGGCAACCACACCCGCGCCCAGCACGAGCACCAACTGCCCGAAACCCCAACTGCTGGAACCGAAATAGACGCCCGTGAGAATCAGCGCCCCCAACGCGGTGCCCGCGAGCGCCGCCAACGCGACAATGGGCCCGGGACCCTCGCTCATCCGGCGCAGGATGCTGACGCCATCCGGGGCGGGCATGGTCAGCCAGAGCACGGCATACGCGGCGACACCGAGCCCCCCGAAAAGCGTCAGGACGATGAACCCGACGCGCACGACGACCGGATCGATCCCAAGGCGCACGGCGACGCCATCGCAGACGCCGGCGACCCAGGTCTCATCGGTGCGCCGCAGCCCGAGCCGGTCGATGGATGCTTCGAGGTCGGCCAGCACTCGTTGCGTGTCGCTGGGCCGCGACGACGCGGGTGGCGTGGTGGTCATCACTCCAGACTCTGCCACGCGGCCGCGCGTCGCTATGCGGCCCGACCCTGGGCGATCCCTGAGGTCGACCCCGAAAGGGGGGCTGATGCGTGCCGGACCGGTGATTGATGGGCAAGACTTGACCGTATGACCGTCCCCTACGCGCCCGCCGCCGGCGTCGCGCCCGTGCGGCCGCGAATGACTCGGCCCACCGGTGAGCGCTGGGTGGCCGGGGTATGCGGAGGGCTCGCCGAGCATCTCGGGCTGCCGGTTCTGTGGGTGCGGGCGGGGATGGCGCTGCTGGCGCTGGCCGGGCCGGGATTCGTCGGCTACGTCCTGCTGTGGGCGCTGACGCCGCAGGCGGAGGCGAGCACCACCATTGACCCGGCGGCGCCGCCCGTGGATGTTCCGGCGCCGGCCGAGGCCGGGGGAGCGTTACGCACGCGGGCGATCGTGATCATCGGGCTGGGCCTGGTCGTGCTCGGCTTGCTCGCGGGGCTGGCGAAAAGCATCGGGCCGCGTCTCAGCCTGGTCATTCCGGTCGTGGCGATCGGCGCGGTGGCGGTCATTGGCTTGACGAGTGCCGATGCGGCACAACGCAATCGGTGGCTCGGGCGCCGGTCCGGCTGGCCGGCCATTGCCCGGCTCGGCGTCGGGGCCGTGGCCATCGCGATCGGGACGATCGTGCTCCTCAGTCGGGGGCAGTCGATCGGTCAGGCCTCAGATATCGCGGTCGCGACCGTGGTCGTGCTCCTCGGTCTCGTCTTGTTGCTGGCGCCGCTCGTCGTGCGCTTGTGGAGCGATCACGGAGCCGCGCAAAGCGCGAAAGCCCGGGCCGACGAGCGGGCCGATATCGCGGCGCACCTGCACGATTCGGTGCTGCAGACCCTGGCGCTGATCCAGCGTCAGGCCACCGATCCGAGCCGCGTGGCGACCCTCGCGCGTGTGCAAGAACGCGAGCTGCGTTCGTATCTCTATGGCGGGGATATCGACGCCGAGACCTCGTTGGAGGCGGCGATCGGCGCGGTGGCGGACGAGATCGAGATGGCGCACGGCATACCCATCGATGTCGTGGTCACTGGCGAAGCCGAGATGGACGAGCGCTCGCACGCGCTGGTGCGCGCGCTGCGCGAGGCGCTGAATAATGCTGTGCGCCATGGGGAACCGCCGGTCGCGGTCTATGTCGAGGCGGCACCCACGGGCATTGAAGCTTTTATCCGCGACCATGGCCCGGGCCTGGACCCCGAGCACATTCCCGAGGACCGGCTCGGTGTGCGCGAGTCGATCATCGGCCGTATGACGCGCGCGGGCGGCAGCGCGACGGTGCGCCGACTCGATCCCGGCACCGAATGGACCTTAACCCTGCCGATCCCGACCCCCGGAGGCAAAGCATGACCACCCCCACACCGGCGCCCGTGCGCGTCGTCATCGTCGATGACCACAAGATGTTTCGGACGGGGGTCAAGGCCGAACTGACCGAGGTCGCCCCCGGTCGCCTGGATATCGTCGGCGAGGCCCCCAATGTCGATGACGCGATCAAGATCGTGCGCGCGACCCAGCCGGATGTCGTGCTGCTCGATGTGCACCTGCCCGGTGGCAACGGACGGGGCGGTGTCGACGTCCTGCAGGGCTGTGTTGCGCAGGAATCGCTTGCGGGACAACCGATTCGGTTCCTCGCGCTCTCAGTCTCGGATGCCGCCGATGATGTCATCGCGGTGATCCGTGCGGGCGCGCGCGGCTATGTCACGAAGTCGATCACCGGCACGGATCTGGCGACGGCGATCCGGCGCGTGGCCGATGGGGACGCAGTCTTTTCGCCGCGGCTCGCGGGCTTCGTGCTCGATGCCTTCGGCGCCTCCGCGGGGGAGATCGCCGAGGTGGACGAGGAACTCGACCGCCTCTCGCAGCGTGAACGAGAAGTTATGCGGCTGATCGCCCGCGGCTATCAGTACAAGGAAGTCGCCAAGGAGCTCTTCATCTCGATCAAGACGGTCGAGACCCATGTCTCCTCGGTGCTGCGGAAATTGCAGCTGTCCTCGCGCCACGAACTGACCACCTGGGCGATGGGTCGCAAGCTCGTCTGAGGGCTCGTTCATTAGGGTGGTTCGTGTGCTGCCGAGCTATCACATCCGCCCGTCTCATGGGTGGCTCAACGACCCCAATGGCGTGACCTACCGCGACGGGCGTTGGCATGTCTTCTTCCAGCACAACCCCGAGGCGCCCGTCCACAACCGGATTCAGTGGGGGCACGTCAGCAGCGAGGACCTGGGGACGTGGACCGAACACCCGGTTGCGTTTGGGCCGTCGGATGCTGGGCCTGATGAGTTCGGTTGCTGGTCAGGGGTTTTCGCTTCCGGTCTCGACCGGCCGGCCGTGGTCTATTCCGGCGTTGCCGACTCCTCCGGACAAAGCACCGTATGCCTGCGCTGGGGCTCCTCGGATCTGCTCACCTGGTCGGAACCGATCGTGGTGGCGCAGACGCCGACCGATGCTGGCGTCGCGATTATGCGCGACCCCTTCCTCTTCCTCTGGGAGGGCCGGCGGTGGGCCTTGCTCGGGGCTGGCCTGAGCGATGGGCGCGCTGCCGCATTGGTGTTTTCGTGTGACGACTTCATGGCATGGCAGTTCGAGGGACTGCTGGCGACATCGACCGATCCCGTCCTGGAATCGCTGCCGCCGGCGCAGATCTGGGAGTGCCCGCAGGTTGTGGAGATTGATGGCGCCGTGGTGTTGGTGCTGTCCTGCTGGTTTGAGGAGCAATTGCGCGAGGTCGTGTGGGTGCGCGGAGCATTGGTCGACGGTGGCGAGCATCCGAGCTTCGTGGGGGAGCAGTGGGGTTTGCTGGATGAGGGTCCCAGTTTTTATGCGCCACAGGCGGTTTCGACCGATGACGGACCACTGCTCTTTGGCTGGATCAAAGCGCATGAGCGCCACGATCAATCCGTTCCGGTGGCCGGCTGCCTCACGCTGCCGCGGCGGCTGAGCCTGCATGAGGGGGAGGTGCGCAGCGCGGTCGACGCCGGCGCCCAGGCGGTCCTCACGCGCGGTCGGGAGCCGCAGCAGGTGGTGAGCGGGCGTCATACCCTCCCCTCGGCGGGGGTGGTCACCGGCGCAACGGGGATGCTGCACGTGCCCGGTCCGCACCCGCACGCCCTCCCGCTTGACGATGCCACGCTATGGGTGGATGCCGATGTGGCAGAGGTCTATTCGCCAGTGGGGCCGCCGGTGACCTTGCGTGGCGGCAGTCCGTGGGAGCTGACCCTCGACGCTCCCGCGATGCTCGTGGACATGGCATCGATCACGCCACCCGCATAGCCTGCGCGGTCCGGTCAGGCTGCTGACCTAGGGTGCTGGGCATGGAGATCCTGACCAATGTCCTCGTGCTCGTCCACCTCATCGGGATGGCGTGCATCGTCGGTGGCTGGATCAGCCTGCGCGCCCGCCGGGTCGAGTCCGGGATGGGTCTGTCGGTCGTTGTGTGGGGCGCGCGTTTCCAGGTGCTCACCGGGCTCGCGCTCGTAGGAATCAAAGAGTCGCAAGGCGATTCGCTCAACCATGCGAAGATCGGCGTCAAGCTCGCCGTCGCGCTAGCCTGCGCCGCCACGGCCGAGATGGCCGCAGCCAAGGCCCGCAAGGGATCGGGCGACACCAACCTGATCGACTACGCCGGCGTTCTCGGCATCCTCAACACCGCCGTCGCCGCCCTCTGGGAGACCTCCTCCGCCGAGGCCTGACCCCTCCGCCCGACCGTCTCCCGGGACCGGATTGCACGATTCTCTCCGGATGCCGGAAGTCTGCGCTTGCCGCTGCTTTAGAGCAGGGGTTATGCGCAGACTTCCGGCATCCGGAGAAAAATGAGTGACGTCGCCGACGATCGATCAGGGGATCAGGAGCAGCTTGCCGGTGGTGCGGCGGGCTTCGAGGGCGTCGTATGCCGTGGCGGCCTCCGTCAGCGGCCAGCGACCTCCGATCTCCAACTCCACGGACCCGTCGGCCAGCGCCGCGAGGATTTCGCCGGCGCGCCACAGCAATTCGTCCCGGCTCTGCAGGTAGGCCGCCAAGCTCGGGCGAGTCAGGAAGGCCGAGCCGGCCGCGTTGAGGCGCTGGATGTCGAAGGGGGGCACCTGGCCCGACGCGCCGCCGAAGAGGGCGAGCATGCCCCTCGGCCGTAGCGACGCGAGCGAGGCGTCGAAGGTGTCCTTGCCCACCCCGTCATACGCGACGTGCACGCCCGCCCCGCCGGTCGCGCGGCGCACCGCCCCGGCCAGGTCCGGCTCGGTGCGGTAATTGATGAGCGTCTCGGCGCCCAGGCGCCGGGCGATCTCTAGCTTCTCCGGGCTGCCGGCTGTCGCGATGACATGCCCACCCTTGGTGGTGATGAGTTGCACGAGCAACTGCCCGACGCCGCCCGCCGCTGCATGCACCAGCGCGATATCGCCGGGCTGCACGGCATAGGTCGAGTTCACGAGATAGTGCGCGGTCATGCCCTGCAACATCGCGGCCGCCGCGACCGACAGATCAAGCCCATCGGGCACCGGAACGAGCTGCGCCGCAGCAATATTCGCCAGACCAGCCGCGCTGCCGGGTTGCATCGCCCACGCGACGCGGTCACCCACGGCGACCTCAGCCCCCTCGCCGACGGCCACCACCACGCCAGCCCCCTCCAGCCCGAGCGTGAAGGGCACGGGCATGGGATAGACGCCTTGGCGCTGATAGACATCGATGAAGTTGACCCCGGCCGCCGCGACCTCGACCTGGGCCTGCCCGGGGCCCGGCGCCGGCACGTCGATCGTGGTCGCGGTCAGAACATCGCTCGCCCCGTGGCGGGGCACGGTCAGGGCCGTCGTCTGTGGCATTCCTCGACTCTAATCACCGCGCGGTCGCTGGTGGCCGACGCGCGTGAGGGCGTCGCCATCGAGCCGATATCCCAACCAGTCATCCTGCGGGGTGGCGCCGAGGGCGTCATAGAAGTCGATGGCCGGGGTGTTCCAGCGCAGCACCGACCACTCCAGGCGGCGGTAGTCCCGCTCCAGACAGGTCGCCGCGAGCCGCCGCAGCAGCGCCCCACCGAGGCCGGACCCGCGGGCGGCGGGATCGACATACAGATCCTCCAGGTGGATGCCGGGGCGGCCCTCCCAGGTCGAAAAGGTGAGGAACCACAACGCCATCCCCGCTGGCGCACCGTCGATCTCGCCGATCAGGGCGTATGCCGTGGGCGCCCCCTCCGCGGGGAAGAGAGCCGCGCGGAAGTCGGCCTCGGTCGCGCGAGCCGAGTCCGGTTCCTTCTCGAAGAGCGCCAAGTCCCGGACGAATTGCACGATCCGGGCCACATCCCCGGGCTCCGCGTCGCGGACGGTCACCTCTGTCATATGTCAACCGTATGCAGGGTGGCGACCGCGCCGCTGCGCCGGCAAAATTCTGACCCGCAGCGCTTGACTTTGCCCCGCAAAGTCGGGCAAGGTTTGTGACACAAAGTTTGTGACACAAAGTCGCAGGCGCAGATCTCGCGGGAGGCACTCCATGAGCACGACCTTCGCTACCGAAACCCCCATGACCGCCGCTTCATCGGCCGGTTCCGTCCGGAAGGACACGGCGATCTGCGGCGCGATCTTCGCCGGCGCATCGATGATGTGGTTCGGGTGGGGCCAGCAGGGTGGCGAAATCGGGGGCCTGCTCGTGGCCGGTTCGCTGGTCGCGATCACCGTCACGGTGCTCGCCGCGCTGAATATCCGCCGCACTCCGGGCCGGCCGACCCTGTCGGTCGATCCGCGCGCCCGCGGGATCTACTGGGGGGCCGTCCTGGCCGAAGTCATCGCCATCGTGGGCAGCGCCGCGCTGCTGAACCGCGCCGGCCACCCCGCATACCTCTCCAGCGTCACGCTGGCGATCGTCGGTCTGCACTTCCTGCCCATGATGCGCGCCTTCCGGATCCGGCTTCTGGGGGCGGTCGCGATGGCGTGCGTGCTGATCGGTGGCGCCGCCGCCGGCGGCGGACTCCTCGGCTGGTGGCCCGCACCGACCGCGGCCGGCCTCGGCGGCGGCCTGGCGCTGTTGGTGGCCGGGGTTGGCTGCATCCTCGGCAGCCGTCGGTGAGCGAGGACTTCGATCCGGCCGAGGCGCTCGCACTCCTGCAGGTCCAGGAGGACCGAGTGCGGGTGGCCTTTGACACCCGCCTGCACGAACAGCTGGGCGCCTGGGGTGTCGCGCTGCTGGTCGGCTTGGGCGGCATCTGGCTGCAGGTTCGCGGCCAGGAGCCGTACGTCGGCCCCGGCGCTGCCTCCGGCATCCTGTTCAGCGTCCTGCTGGCCGCGGCTGCCGCGGTCACGGCTTGGCGCACCCAGCAGGCCACGGCGGGGATCGCTGGCGCGAGCTCGTGGCAGGGCGGGCTGTATGGCGCGGGCTGGGCGCTCGGGTTCGTCGGCTACTTCGCGATCCTCGGCGCCATCGCCCGCGCCGACGCGCCGCCACCGGCGATTGGCGTCTTCGCCACCTGCGGGCCGCTGCTCATCACCGGGCTGATGTATCTCTTCGGGGCGGCACTGTGGGGGGTGCGTCCGATGGCAGCGCTCGGCGCGTGGTTGGTGCTCGTCGCCTCGGGAGCGGGCTTTGCCGGGCCGGTCGGGGCCCTGCTCGTCGGCGCCGTGCTCGGTGGTGGCGGCTTGCTGGTGGCGGCCAGCTGGCTGCTGATGGCGCGGCGCCGGGCCACGACATGACCGAGCTCGATCCCGTCATCCACGTGCCGGTCCGGCTGCGGATCATGGTGGCGCTCGCCGCCCTCGGCCCCGCCGACAGCCTGTCCTTCCCTCGGCTGCAAGAGGTGCTCGATCTCACCCCGGGCAATCTGATCACCCACCTGCGCAAGCTGGAGGAGGCCGGGTATGTCGTGACCCAGAAGTCCGGACGGGTCACCACCGCGGCCCTGACCGACCAGGGGCGGGCGGCCTTCGCGGCCTACCGCGCGACGCTCGCGAGCCTGCTGGGGTGACAGCCGGGCAGATTGTGCATGATCCCCGGCCACAGGTCGCGCAGTGAGCACATCAGGTGAGGAGATTGGCGATCAGGCCCAGGCCTGCACATACGCCGAGCGTGCGCAGGGTCGACCAGCCGCGCCAGAAGATCAGCGTGAGCGCCAAGCCCGTGATGCCGAAGGCCACGGGATCCCATGAACTCAGCAGCGGCAGGTCGAGGTGCACGGGCCCCCATCGCACCGCCCGCGACGCATCGAAGAGGTTATGGAGGGCGAAGAAGACCGCCAAGTTCGCGATCACCCCCACCACGGCAGCGGTGATCCCGGTCAGCGCCGACGAAAGGTGGTGATTGTCGCGCAGCCGCTCGACATACGGGGCCCCGAGGAAGATGAACAGGAAGCAGGGGACGAAGGTCACCCAGGTGACCAGAAGCGACGCCAGGACGGCGGCGACCCACGGATCCAGCGACCCCGGATGACGGTAGGCGCCGACGAAGGCCACGAAGAGCACCACCATAATCAGCGGCCCGGGGGTCGTCTCGGCCAGCGCTAGTCCGCGGACCATCTCGCCCGCCTTGAGCCAGCCGAAGACGGTCACCGCCTGATGCGCGACATAGGACAGCACGGCATACGCCCCGCCGAAGGTGACCACCGCGGCCCCGGAGAAGAACAAGCCCTGATCCACGAAGACGCTCCCGCGGCCAAAGAGCGCAGCGGCGATGGCTACCGGGACAAACCACATCGCCAGGCCGACGAGGAGTATGCGGAGCGCTCGCCGACCCGATGGCGGTTCGTGATGGAGGGCGTCGTCACTGATCAGCGGTGCCGCGCCGGAAGAGTCCCCATGACCCTTCGGCCCCGCTTGCACCGCGGGAATCCGTCGCCCGAGCACCCAGCCGACCAGGCCCGACGCGAGGATGACCAGGGGGAAGGGCACCTTGAAAAGGGTGAGCGCCAGGAAGGCGGCCACGGCCAGCCCCACGAGGGCGGGATGGAAGAGGGCACGCTTTCCAACGCGATGGACGGCATGGACCACGATGGCGATCACGGCTGGGGCCAAGCCCGCGAACAGCCCTGCGACGACCGTGGTGGAGCCGGCACCGACATATAGCGCAGAAAGGGCGAGCAGAGCGATCAGCCCGGGCAAGACAAAGAGCGTGCCGGCGATCAGGCCGCCGAGGGTGCCATTGAGCAGCCAGCCAACGTAGATGGCCAATTGTTGGGCCTCCGGACCGGGCAGCAGCATGCAGTAGTTCAGGGCATGGAGGAAACGCTTCTGACCGATCCAGCGCTTTTCGTCCACCAGCTTGTGTTGCATCACCGCGATCTGGCCGGCGGGGCCGCCGAAGGTTTGCAGGGAGATGGCGAGCCACGCGCGCGTGGCTTCCCGCCGGGGTATGACGTCGCGCCTTTCCCCCTCACGGCCGGGCCCCTCCCTCGAGGAGCGGCTGGCGCAAGAAGTCGTGGACGGCGTCGAACATTTCACGGGTGCGCTCTATGGCGCGCTCGTCTCCCAGAGCGGCCGACAGGGCACGGACGATCAGGTCGAAGCCAGCTGCCTCGGGAGCGTCATGTGCGTCGTCGGCCAGGTCGGCCTCGTGCACGATCGCGGCAATCTGCCAGAGGACCGGGTCATCAAGGGCGTAACGCCGCAAGATGGTCTCGAAGGTGCAGTCGTGGCCGTGATGGCTCAACTCAACGCCGCGCATGTCGAAGGCGGTCGCTGTCGGCGGGACATCGTCGACATCGTCGACGAAGATGAACTCAGCACTGGGGTCCACATGCCGACGAATGAGCCAGGCGCAGGCAGCGCGGTCGATGTGGATCCCGGGTCGGGTGGCCCATTTCACCGGGCACCCCGCCCGGAGCTTGCCGTCACGGGCACGTCGGCATCGGCGGCGCCAAGATGCTGGGCGAGATGACGCAAGGCTGCGGCGGCGAGGTCCCGCTCCTGCGGATGAAAAAAGTCGCGAGCTCGGATCTTGTGGTTCTCCCGGCGCAGCCGCACCAGGGCCTTGCGCCCGTCACTCGGGTGAGCAGCGCGGGCCAGTTCCGCTTCGTCGATAAGGGCTAGGTATTCGGCGGCGCGCGCCTGGCTCATCGTCGTCGCCAGGTCACGGATCTGCGCCCTTGTCGTCGGGCGAGCCAACCACACGCCTGCGGAGCCACCGGCCGCTACGACCCCCTCGGCGGCCCACTCGAATTGTTCGCGCGTGGGATCCGTCGCGGGCAGTGCGACGAGTCCGTTGACGAGTTGAGTTGCACCCAATCGGCGCAACGTTCGCCAGAGGGCCAGGCGGGGCGCGGACGGCGTGCGGGGGAGGGAGTAGGTGAGGAAGACCCACTCCGGGGCTGGCGCGGCGGGCGACATGACCAGATTGTAACCGTGGTTACAACGATCGCTCTGGGGGCGTGAAGAAGCTTCGCCCGAGAACCTTGCGCTTACCCCCTGCGCAGAAGCAGGGTCAAGCGCACACTTTCGGCATCCGGAGAGAAATGGGAGGCGCCCGGGACTTCAGCCATCTGGGACTTCAGGCGTCGCGCGGCGGGCGGGCGCGGGTGGCCTTGGTCTGGCCGCGCTGGCGCTTGGCTTCCAGCCGGCGCTCCTGGGAACCGCGGGTCGGTTTCGTCGCGCGGCGAGGCGGGGGCGGGGGAGCAAGGGCGGCGCGCAGCGTCTCGGCCAGGCGCTCGCGGGCGGCGACTCGGTTGCGGTGCTGGGATCGGTGTTCGCGCGCGACGACAACGATGCGCCCGTCAGCCGCCAGCGCCGGGATGCGCGATCGCACCCGGCGGCGCTGGGTTTCGGTCAACAGCGGGTCCAGGGCGTCCAGGGTGAGCTCGATCTCCACCCGGCTATCAGTGGTGTTGACCGACTGGCCACCCGGACCGGGGGAGCGCGAAAAGCGTTCCACGACAAGGCCGCCCGGGATGACCAAGCCGTTTGGCACCCCAGGGCCGCGAGCGATCACCAGATCCATCGCCAGCCACCAGGCTCCTTCTCAGCCATACGCGTCGCCGTCGAACTCATCGAGATAACTGCGCTGCAGGCTCGATTTCGGTGGGATCAGGCGCATGCCTCGAGCGTAGGCGGGCGGGCCGACAGGGCCCAGGGGTTTAGGTCGCCGCCCGCAGCTCCTGCAGGGCCCGAGCGTCGATGCCGTCCGCGGTCAACCGAGTTTCGAGATTGACCCGTCCCATCCACGCGGCGAGGTCTTCGGCGGTGCGCCCGCCGCGGAGTCCGAGCGCGTCCAGCCGAGTCCGCACTTCCTGCTCCAGATCGCCAGTCAGCGGTCGAACGTCTTCTGGCGCACCGAAATACAGCTCATGGAGCCGATGTATGCGGGCCAGCTCGGTCGGCGCCTGCGGATCGTCGTCGACTCGCAGGTCCGCGAGGATGCCGCTGTGGTCGTAGCCGGCGCGGGGGGCCACGGCATACACGGCAGCACTCTGGCGGCCTCGGGCGTCGCCGCCGGCGGCGTCCCCCGCGAGCAGAGCGGCGACCAGCCGACGGGTGAACGGCCGACCCGCCGCCTCGAGATAGGCGCTCTCCATCGCCTCGATGACCTCGGGTCCGGTGAGCAGATTGCCCTGGATGGCGTATGCCGTGTCCTCCGCCGACCCAGTCAGCCCGCCCGCCCACGGGTGACATTCGGAGCCCGTGAAAGTGGCCGCCTCCTTCGCGCCGACCACGCCCACCTGGCGGCTGCCCGCTTTGAGGTCCTCTGCGGTGGCGCCGGCCAGGGCGCGGGAGGCGGTGGCGCCGCGGGTCATAGCGCTGAGCAGCTCCGTCTTATAGGCGACGCGGGCCATCGCTTGCGTCGCGACGGCGCCGGTGCCCAAACGAGCCGCCGGCACCACGGACCCGACAGCGAGAAACTTGCTGGCCACGGCCACGCCATAGGCCGTGCCCTCGCGCGCGACGATCGAGAAGGTCATGTAACCCACGGTAGGGACGGACCGGCGCGGTGGCGAGGGACTGGATCACATTCGCCGGAGTCTGGTCGCTCACACGAGCCTGCCGGTCGGCGTTGGCGGCAGGGGTTGTCGGCGGGTCGACATAGGGTGTGAGACACGATGAGCACCCTGTTCGACATGCCCGGCGGATGGTCCGACGAGGTCGACGCCGCGGGCATCCCGACCTGGGCGATGACCGCGGAGGGTCCGGCGCGCGCACCCGCAGCGGGGACCGGGGAGCGGGGCGGGAGCGGGCGGCATACCTCACCCGCCGCGAAGGACCCGGAGGAGCTGCTCGCGGGGCTCAACCCGCAGCAGCGCGCGGCGGTCGTCCACGACGGGCCGCCGCTGCTGATCGTCGCGGGCGCGGGCTCGGGCAAGACCCGGGTTCTCGCGCACCGCATCGCCTACTTGCTTGGTCACCGCGGCGCACAGCCGGGGCAGATCCTGGCCATCACCTTCACCAACAAGGCCGCCGCCGAGATGCGCGAGCGCGTCGAGGGCCTGGTGGGGCCGCGCGCGAAGGCGATGTGGGTCATGACTTTCCACTCCGCGTGCGTGCGAATCCTGCGGCGCGAGGCGGGCAAGGTCGGACTGAAGTCGAGTTTCTCGATCTATGACGCAGCCGACAGCCAGCGCATGATGGCGCTGGTCCTGCGCGATATGGATCTGGACCCCAAGCGCTACAACCCGCGTAGTTTCAGCCACCAGGTCTCCAACCTCAAGAACGAATTGGTGGACGAGGAGACGTATGCCGCCCGGGTCGGGTCCGAGGAGACCGGCACCCACCATGAGCGGCTGCTCGCCGAGGCTTATTCGACCTATCAGCGCCGGCTGCGCCAGGCCAATGCGCTCGACTTCGATGACCTCATCATGACGACGGTCAACATCCTGCAAGCCTTCCCCGATGTCGCCGAGCACTACCGCCGCCGCTTCCGGCACATCCTCATCGACGAATATCAGGACACCAACCAGGCCCAATACGCCCTGGTTCGCGAACTCGTCGGTGGCCCCGGGAGCAGCGGGTATGCCGAGGGCTCCCCCCACGCGGTGCCCGCCGGTGAGTTGGTGGTCGTCGGGGACGCGGACCAGTCGATCTATGCCTTCCGCGGCGCGACGATCCGCAATATCGAAGAGTTCGAGCAGGACTACCCCCACGCGAGAGTCATTCTGCTGGAACAGAATTACCGCTCGACCCAGACCATCCTCAAGGCCGCCAATGCGGTCATCAGCACCAATCAGGGCCGCCGCGACAAGAAGCTGTGGTCCGAGGCGGGCGATGGCGCGGCAATCGTCGGCTATGTCGGGGACTCCGAGCATGACGAGGCCGCCTTCGTCGCTCGGCGCATCGACAGCCTCGGCGACGATCACGACGTCAAGCCCAAGGATGTCGCCGTCTTCTATCGCACGAACGCGCAATCGCGGGCGATCGAGGAGGTCTTCGTTCGAGTCGGGCTGCCCTACAAGGTGGTCGGCGGCACCCGGTTCTATGAGCGGCGCGAGATCAAGGACGCCCTGGCCTATCTGCGGGTGCTTGCCAATCCCGAGGACACGATCAACCTGCGGCGCATCCTCAATGTGCCCAAGCGCGGGATCGGTGATCGCGCCGAGGCGGCCGTCTCGGCGCTCGCCGAACGCGAGCGCATCCCGTTCGTGGCCGCCCTGGGTCGGGCTGCTGACGCGCCGGGCATCGCCACGCGCTCGGTGGCGGCGATCGAGGGCTTCACCGGGCTGTTGGAGTCCTTGCGGGTGGTGCGCGATGACGAGGATGCGGGGGTGGCCGAGTTGCTGGAGGCGGTGCTCGACCGTTCCGGCTATCTGAGCGAGCTGCGCGCCAGCCGAGACCCACAAGACGAGACGCGCGTCGAGAATCTCCATGAACTCGTCTCCGTGGCCCGGGAGTTCGATGAGGTCCGCGCCGAGACCGGCGAGGTGATATCCCTCGACGACTTCCTTGAGCAGGTCTCGCTCGTCGCCGACGCCGACGAGATCCCAGACGCTGAGGACGGTGGGGGAGTCGTCACTCTGATGACCCTGCATACCGCCAAGGGGCTGGAGTTCCCGGTCGTCTTCCTCACCGGTATGGAGGACGGCACCTTCCCGCACCAGCGCTCGCTCGGCGATCCGAAGGAGTTGGAGGAGGAGCGCCGGCTGGCGTATGTCGGCATCACCCGCGCCCGCGAACGCCTGCACATCAGCCGCGCGAGCGTCCGATCTGCTTGGGGCGCACCGCAATACAACCCACCCAGCCGCTTCCTCGATGAGATCCCGCACCCGCTGATCGACTGGGAGCGCACCGGCTCATCGCTGGGTCAGCGCATGAGCGCGCCCTCCCTCGCTCGGCTCGCCGCCCGCCCCGGCGTGCGCTCGCCAGGCACCAAGCCGCTGCTCGCGCTCAAGGTCGGTGATCGCGTCAGCCACGACAGCTTCGGGCTCGGCACCGTCACCCGCATTGATGGCGCCGACGACCGCACCCAGGTGCACGTCGACTTCGGCGGCGACGCCGGCGTCAAGCGCCTGCTGCTGCGCTATGCCCCTCTCGAGAAACTCTGATGCGAGCAGTTACCGGCAAGTAGGTCTGAGCTTTGGCACCAATAGCGGTGCCAAACCTCAGACCGTAAGTTATCCACAGGGCTGTGGATGGCGGCCTGCGTCGTCGGGTCGCCTCCGCGAGGCTGTTGCGTATGCCGTCCACCAGCCGCCGCGACCAGCGCACCGCCATCGCCTGCGCTCTCGCGCATAACTATGGCGGGGTCGTCACTCGGCGCATGCTGATCAAGGCCGGCGTGACGAAGAAGGACATCGAGACCGAGATCGCGGTGGGGCGCTGGCGGGCGGCGGGGCGGCATACGGTCGTGATCCTCGGGAGCCCGTTGCCGGCCTGGACCGCCTCGCCCCGAGGGTCGGCCTCGGATCGACCCCTGCTCTTTGCCCCAACCCGATCGGCCATGACCGCCCGAGTCGGACTGGATGCCACAGCCGTCGCCTGCTTTTGGTGGGCGTTGTGGGAAACGGGTGGCCGCGGGGTGCTCGACGGTAGCTCCAGCCTGCTGGTCCACGGGTTGACCGGCTTTGTGCCCTCGGTGATCGACCTTTCGATTCCACCGGGTGCCTATTTCACGGTCTTAGAGGGGGTTCGGGTCTCGAGGCGGCGCGACTCTGGAGAGTTTGCGGCGCGCGGCATCCCCCGGACCGTGCCGGAGGTGGCGACCATCCGGGCGGCCCAACTCGCCGCGAGCGATCGGCAAGCCGCCTTGCTCCTCTGCATGTCGGTGCAGCAACGGCTCGTCAGGCCGGCCGAGTTGCTGGACCAGTGGAGGACCATTCGCCGCTCGCCGAGGAGATCCCTGATGGGCTCAGTGATCCTGGACGTCTGCGATGGTGCCCACTCACTCGGGGAACTCGACTTCGCCGGCATGTGTCGGGCCGCGTGCCTGCCCGAACCCCGACGCCAACAGTTGGTGCGTCGCCGCAACGGCAGCTACTTCCTCGACGCCGAGTTTCCGGGAGGGCTCGTCGTGGAGATCGACGGCTTTCAGCACTTCGTGGGCATGGCCCCGATCGAGGACGCTCTCCGAGCTAACGACATCACCTTGCGGTCGCGTCGGGTGCTGCGGATCCCGGTGATTGGGCTACGGACCGACGGGCCGGCCTTCATGGCCCAACTGAGGCGGGCTCTCGCCACTTAAGGTCTGAGGTTCGGCACCACTATTGGTGCCAAACCTCAGACCTATTTGCGGGTAATCAGAACTTCAGGCCGTGCTTGGCGAGCCAGGGCTTGGGGTCCACGGGGTCGCCGCCCTTGGGGTGGATCTCCAGGTGCAGGTGGGGGCCGGTCGAGTGGCCGGTGTTGCCGGTCTTGCCGACGAACTCGCCCGGTGCGACCTTTTGCCCTTCAGCGACATTGATCTGGCTCATGTGCGCGAAGTAGGAGACGGTGCCGTCCCAGTAGGTGATCTCGACCTTCATCCCATAGCCGCCGCCCCAGCCTGCCTTGGTGACGGTGCCGGAGGACATGGCGTGCAGGGAGGTGCCGACGACAGCGCCGAAGTCGAGGCCGGCGTGCAGCCGGCCCCAGCGGTAGCCGAAGCTGGAAGTGAGGTTCGGGTGCTTCACCGGACTGACCCAGCGGTGCGCGGCGGCGATGCGCTTGGCCTTCGCGGCGGCAGCAGCCTTGGCCGCCGCCTTGCGCTTGGCGATCGCGACCCGCTCCTGGGTGGCGCGCTGGGCCCGCATGGCGCCCTGCTCGCGGGTGGCGATGGCCGACTCGACGGCAGCCGTCGCGAAGTCGGGGGTGATGGCGATCTGCTGCGCGGCAGCTCCCACGGCGACGCCGCGATCGGCGATTAGGGCCATCGCCTGCGTCTGCGCGCCCTCGCTGTGGGCCGTCGCGCTGCCCGCCGCCACGGAGCCGGACAGGCTCACGGCCAGGGCCACGGCGCCGACGGGAACAAGGGCGCGGGCGTGGGTGCGCGGGCGCGCAACAGCATGCTTGCCGGTGGTTCGGCGCATGGAAGAAGTCCTTAGGGGGGAGGGGCCTGGGGGGATGGCCCGGGAAGGGGACGTTCTTTCTACGGTAGCGTGATCGTTTCGTTATCCAAAATTCAAGGACCTTCGCCGCCGCGTGATGCTGCCCACGTGATAACCGGCCTCGAACTCGCCCGTCGCTCCCGAGCCCGCCCTGACCTGCAGGTATGCTGCCGCGTTCCCGCCGCGCGTGGCCGGCGTGGCCACGGCATGCCGGCGGCAGGCGCGAGTCGTACCATCGGGGTCGTAATCGGGGGGAAAAAGCACCCAACCGTGGACCGGCCAGCGGCGTCCACACCATATGACCGCGATCGCCGTGCCCCGAGGGCTGAGCTGGGATAGGAGGGCTGTGGCCAACGGCGTCAGCGGTTCGGCCGCGGATGAAGCCGCCGTCCGGGAGGTCTACCGCGCCAACTACGGCATGCTCGCCGGCTGGTGCGCCCAGCTCGTCGGCGACCGCGACCTCGCCCATGATGTGGCCACCGAGGCCTTCGTTCGCCTGCTCGCCCATTGGGGGACTGTCGCCGAGCCGCGCGCTTGGCTCTACACCGCCGCCGCGAACATCATCCGCGACCACTGGCGCAAGAAGAGCCGCGAACAGGTGGCCTATGGCAAGGTCGGTCACGACATCGAGACCGGATCCGAACACGACCTGGCCCGCGATCTGTCCGTGCGCGATGCCGTGCAGTCCCTGCCAGACCGGCTGCGCACCGCCGTCATGCTGCATTACTTCGCCGACCTGTCCATCGCCCAGGTGGCCGGGCAACTCGGCAAATCCGAGGGGGCCGTCAAACGTGATCTGTGGGATGCCCGCCAGCGTCTCGCGGCCCGACTGGAGGGTGCCCGATGAACGACCACGATCCCATCGAGGAGTTCTTCGCCCGAGAACGCGGCGCGATCGAGCCACTGCCCGGCGGCGAGGACCGCTGGCACGACATCGTCGGCCAGGCCCGGGCTCGCCGTGCGCCCCAGCGCCGGTGGATCGGGTATGCCGCGGCGGTCGCCGCCGCGGCCACGCTCGCCGGAACCGGTGGCTGGCTGCTGCGCGGCTCGCTGCCGGGTGGCGATGGTGGTGACCGGGTCGCGGGTCGACAAACGTCGGTGAGCCAGACGACCAGCGCGAGCGGTCCGCATACCTCCAGCACGTCGTCGACGAGCACGCCGGTGACCCAGCCGACCACAGCCGCGTCGCGCCCCACGAGCAAGACCTCAACGGTCAACCCGACGAACTTGCCTGTCCCGCAAGACTTCGCGCTGATGTCGATGAGCTATGCCGGCAAGGACACCATCCTGGCGCTCGGCTCTGGGACCTGCAGCGGCAGGGGCTGCGCGACCGTCATCCGATCCACCGACAATGGCAAGACCTGGAATATTGTTGCGAGCGTCGACAATGTCGAAAGCCCCGGGCGCGGTGCGGTGAGCTCTGTTGGGACCGACAACGCCCTGACCGGGATCCGGATGGCCAACCCCGAGGTCGGCTGGATCTTCGGTGGCCGGTTGATGAAGACCAGCGACGGTGGCAGTCACTGGGAGAGTGTCGAGCATGACGGACAGGCCGTCATCGACCTCGCCACCAATGGGACGGACGCCGTCCTGACGGTGGCGCTCGACGGATGTGACGGCACCAAGTGCAGCGGGGATGTCTCCGTGCAGAAGACGACGATCAACGATATGGCGACGCGCGAGATTGGTCGCGTCTCGATGACGGAGGCAACCGACTCGGCAGATGTCGAGTTCACGCTGCAGGGCGCCGCGATCGTGCAGGTCGCCGCTGTCGGCACGTCCGGGGCCGGCGCGTATGCCGTGGCCGGCGACACCATGACCGCTATCGACCTCGGGTGTGGCGATGTCCCCGGGAGTTATGTCGCGGCCTCCGGCGGGGCGCTCGACTTCCGCGCCTGCCGCAGCGGCGATGGCGAGTGGAGCTTCGCGAAGACTTCGCAGTCCTCCGGTCAGCAGCCTGAGTTCACGCCGATCGATGGCTCGGCGCTGCTCGGTCCTGGCGTTTTCGCGAGCTTCGCCGCAACCGGCGAGGACAACCTCGTCGCGGCCTCCGGCGGCCGCTCGGGTGACGGTCAGCTGCTGGTCTCGCACGATGGCGGTCACAGCTGGACGGTGCCGGCGTCGGCGCCGCCGATTCCCGAGCGTGGCTGGCGCTGGGTGGCTTCGCCGGGTGCCAGTTGGTATTACGCGATCCCCGCCGACGGCTTCCGCGGATTCTGGCGCAGCACCGACCAGGGCGAGACCTGGGAGAAGATCGGCCTCGGCTGACGGCATACCCGCGGGTAGCCCGTGAACGGTCACTTTCAGCGCTGGATGGCGGGTCATGTGATCCGTCCGACCGATGATCTGGTCGGGATCATTGCGCTGAACCCTTTAGGCTCGGACCGACCCCTGCCGCATCGATGCAAGCGAGGACGGACCAAGCGTGGACCTTTACGAGTACCAGGCACGTGACCTTTTCGAGCAGCACGGGGTTCCCGTGCTCGGCGGCGCCGTCGCCACGACCCCCGAGCAGGCGCGCGCCGCGGCCGAGACGGTCGGCGCCAAGAGTGGCGGTGTCACCGTCGTCAAGGCCCAGGTCAAGACCGGTGGCCGTGGCAAGGCTGGCGGCGTCAAGGTCGCCAAGACCGCGGACGAGGCGCAGGAGTATGCCGAGCAGATCCTCGGCATGGACATCAAGGGCCACACGGTCAAGACCGTGATGATCGCCCAGGGCGCGAAGATCGCCGAGGAGTATTACTTCTCGATCCTGCTCGACCGGGCCAACCGGGGCTATCTCGCCATGTGCTCCAAAGAGGGCGGCATGGACATCGAGACGCTCGCGGTCGAGCGCCCCGAGGCGCTCGCCCGGATCGCGGTGGACCCCAATGTCGGCATCGATGACGCCAAGGCCCGCGAGATCGTGGAGGCGGCCCGCTTTGACGCCGAGACCGGCGAGAAGATCGTGCCCGTCCTGCAGAAGCTGTGGGGGGTTTACCGCGACGAGGATGCGACCTTGGTCGAGGTCAACCCGCTGGTCAAGACCGAGGACGGCGAGATCGTCGCCCTCGACGGCAAGGTCTCGATCGACGAGAACTCCGACTTCCGCCACCCGGAGCACGACGCCTTTGTCGACCACTCCAAGACCGACCCGCTGGAAGTCCTGGCGATTGAGCGGCACCTGAACTACGTCAAGCTGGACGGCGATGTCGGCATCATCGGCAATGGCGCGGGCCTGGTCATGAGCACCCTGGATGTCGTGGCCTATGCCGGCGAGGAGTTCACGAATGCCGACGGTGCCCACCCCAAGCCCGCGAACTTTCTCGACATTGGCGGCGGCGCCAATGCCGAGGTGATGGCCAACGGCCTCGATGTGATCTTCGAGGACAAGCAGGTCAAGGCGGTCTTCGTTAACGTCTTCGGCGGCATCACCGCCTGCGATGCGGTCGCCGATGGCATCGTCAAGGCCTACGGAATCCTCGAAGGCCACGGCAAGTCGCCCAAGCCGCTGGTCGTGCGCCTCGACGGCAATAACGCCGAAGAGGGTCGCCGAATCCTCGATGAGGCTGCCCTTCCGCTGCTGGAGCGCGTCGACACGATGGACGGCGCCGCGCGCCGCGTCGCCGAACTCGCCGCCGCGGCCAACTGAACGCAACGGACCCAGGGATAAGGACGGCATACAACAGCCATGGCAATCTTTCTCACCGAAAACTCCAAGGTCATCGTTCAGGGCATGACCGGCTCCGAAGGCTTGAAGCACACCACGCGCATGCTCGCCTCGGGCACCAATGTGGTGGGCGGGGTGAACCCGCGTAAGGCGGGCACGACCGTCGACTTCCCCGAGGGCAAGCAGGTCCCGGTCTTCGGGACCGTCGCCGAGGCGATGGCGCAGACCGGCGCCGATGTCTCGGTGCTCTTCGTGCCCCCGGCCTTCACCAAGGCCGCCGTCATCGAGGCGATCGACGCCGGGATCGGCCTCGCGGTCGTCATCACCGAGGGCGTCGCGGTCAAGGACACCGCTGAGTTCTACAACTACAGCCTCGGCAAGGGCACCCGGATCATCGGCCCGAACTGCCCCGGCCTGATCAGCCCCGGGAAGTCGAATGCCGGCATCATCCCCGCCGACATCGCCGGCCCGGGCAAGATCGGTCTGGTGTCGAAGTCGGGCACCTTGACCTATCAGATGATGTTCGAACTGCGCGACTTCGGCTTCTCCACCGGCGTCGGCATCGGCGGTGACCCGATCATCGGCACCACCCACATCGACTGCCTCGAAGCCTTCGAGAACGACCCCGAGACCGTGGCGATCGTGATGATCGGCGAGATCGGTGGCGACGCGGAGGAGCGGGCCGCGGCATACATCAAGGAGCACGTGACCAAGCCAGTCGTCGGCTATGTCGCCGGCTTCACCGCGCCCGAGGGCAAGACGATGGGCCACGCCGGTGCCATCGTGTCCGGCTCCTCCGGCACCGCCCAGGCCAAGAAGGAAGCCCTCGAGGCGGCCGGCGTCAAGGTCGGCAAGACCCCGTCCGAAACCGCCGCCCTGATGCGCGAGATCATGGAGTCCCTCCCCGCCTGACCCGTGACGCGCGGGAGCCTGTAGGTTTCCCGCCCGATGCCGGAAACCCTTCCTTTGTGCCGGAAAGCTTCTGACACAAACAAAGGGTTTGCGGCACTGGGCGGGAAACCTACATCCGGCACCGGCGGCCCGGGGGAGAGGCGGGTTACTGGAACGGGAGGAGCAGGAGCGCGGCGCCAATCATGAAGGGGCCGAACGCGATTCGGGTGTTGCGCGCGGCCCGGCGGCGGACCAGCAGGGCCGCGGCATACACGCCGGCGATGACGAACGTCAGGTAGGTGGCGACGAGGGCGGGTGGCCAGCCGAACCAGCCGAGCAGGATCCCGATGAGCCCGGCGAGCGTGACATCGCCGCGCCCGAGCCCGCGGCGCAAGGCGATCAGGTGCAGCAGGTGGTATGCCGCCCACAAGGTCGCCCCAACCATCGCGGCGCGCTGCAGGGGTTGCCAGGAGTCGATGGCCCACGAGTTGAGGGTGGTCAGCCCGAGCAGCGCCGGATAAGCAGGCCAGGTGATCGCGCGCGGGAGCCGGTGAACCTCTAAGTCGATCGCGGCGAGCGCGAGCCCGACGATCACCGCGAGCACGCCGGTCAGCACGACGCTGAGGGGCCAGTCCGAGAGGCCGTATGCCGTGACCCCGGCCGTCGCGGACGTCACCGGCGGCAGCCAGCGCGCCGGTCGCGGGGGCGGGTCATCGTCATACCGGAACGCCCCGCCGGCGAGGCGCGCCCGAGCCCACCAGCCGCCGAGGCCGCCGGCCACGGCGGCGAGCAGGGTGAGCGCGAACTCCATGCCGCCGACCCTAAGCCGCACGGCCGCGCGGCGCTCGCCGCCATCCACAGGCTCGCCCGCGGCCCGTCGAGTTCGGGAAACACGCCGACGGCGAGGTGCGTGTGTGGGCGTGTTTCCCGAACTCGACGGCCTAGCGGCCGCGGAGGCGAGCGCTGGGCCAGGGCGCGGGGGTCAGCGCTGGGCGGCGAGGGCGCTGAGCCGGTTGAGCTCGCCGATGTAGACCTCGTGGTTGAGTTCGGCGGCCGAGACCCAGAGCGTAATCGTCGAGACGTAGCCCGGCGTCTTGGTCGGGGTGATCGCGACGAACTCGGTGAAGGGATCGGTGCCGTCGGCGAAGGTCGTCGTCACGGTGAATTGCCCAGGATGAGCGCCGGTCACAGCCGTGGTCGTGGTCTGGCCCTCCGTCACGGTGCAGCCGGTGAAGCCCGTCGTCAGGCGATCCTGCAGCTCCTGCACCGACTCACCCTCGGCGACTTGCCGGATCCGTTGCGAGGCAAAGAAGCTCGCGTCCTTGCCCGCGATCTTCACCTTCATGATCCCGAAGACTCCGGAGCCAGAGGTGTCCGCGTCGCAGCCCTGCGTCACCACCGGTGAACCCTCGAACTCCCAGCTTGCGGACTCGCTGGCGCCGCCATCGGTGAGCACCGGCGAGGCGAAATCCGCCGGCTCGACAAAAAGGTTGAGCGGTGGCACCTTTCCGGGCGGGCCGAGCACGAGCGGGCCCGCAGCCGACCCACTGCCTCCGCCATCGGCCTGCAGCAGCCGCGCGTTCATCACCCAACTGAGCCGGGCGATCTGCCCCAACTCGACCTCAGAGGTGCCCGGTGACTCCCAGAGCTCGAGATAGGACAGGTGCCGCCCGACCTGGGTCAGCACGACCCAGCCGGCCCCGCCCTCGTCCGTCGTGAAGGACCAGAGGAAGGGGCGCTCCTCGAGAGCATCTGTGGATTGCGGCGTCAGGCCGCCCTTGGGCCCAGGCGTCGCGCAGGAGCCGAAGGCCGTCGACATGGTATTCAGCGCAGCCACGGCTGCCGACTCATCGTCGAAGATCCAGACACGTTCACTGGCAAAAGGTGCCGGCGCGCCCGCCGCGGTCACCGTCTGCGCATCGACCAGCATCCCGCCGGGATTCGCCAGACACAAGGGATCTTCCAGCCCACCGGACGCAGCCGCATCCGCCACCGTCGGGGCAGCCTCCAGACCCAGGGCTTGCTGCCATTCCGTGCCGATCGGCAGCAGCACCGCGCTGGACGCGATGAGGTCACGCCACTGCTCCTCGGTCAGCGTCGCGGGCGAGGACAAGCTGCTTGACGAAGCGTCCGAAGAACTGCTCGACGTCGAACTCGTGGTCGTCGACGATTGAGTCGTCGAGGACGCGGCCGGGTCGCCGGTGTGGCGGTCCGAGCGCAGCACGCCCGAGAGTCCAACCGCCGCCACGACCAACCCTGCCGCCGCCAGCCCCGCCCCCGTCATCAGCCAGCGGGACCGGCGCGGCGCCTGCACGCCGCCCTTGACTTCCGATACCGGGGCCAGCGGCACCGCCGTCACATCGGCGCGCAACGAATCCAGCGCCGAACGGACCAGGTCGTCATCCTCGGCTGACCAGTCGTCGTCGAAGACATCGTTCTCACGCATGGCCACCCTCCTTCGCCCGCAATGCCTCCGCCAGGGCCTTGCGGCCGTGGTGCAGGCGAGCCTTGATCGTGCCGACGGGGGAGCCCAGATCGTCGGCGATCTGCTCAACGCTCATGTCGAGCAGATAGTGCAGCGCCAGCACCTCGCGGTGCTGCGGGCTGAGTGTCTTCAGCGCGGCGACGACATACGCCCGATCCTCGGCCGGCCGTGCCGGCTCCTCCGGCACCAGCGCGAGCCGGCGGTGCGCCTCGCCCCTGTTGGTGTCCTTGCGCCACTGCGAGATCGCCAGCCGCCGCGCCACCGTGCGCACCCAGGACAGCGGGTCGTCCGCCGCGCTGACCTGGCTCCACCGCTGCCAGGCGCGGGCATACGCCTCCTGCGTGCAATCCTGCGCCAGGGTCAAATCGCCGGTCGTGGCGTAGACGAGGTGGATGACGCGATGCGCCGTGTCCCGATAGAACGAGTCGAAGTCGAGCGCCGTCACGTCGTGCGTGGCCTCCCCTCGGCGCGTCGGCAAGGCCGGCCACGCCGGTCTCGCGCTGTGGATCGCTGCTGTCATGACCCCCCAGACGCGTGGGGGATCGGTCAGGTTGCCACGCTATCGGAGGATCGCGGGGGGACCGTCCAGGCTCCCCGCCGTCGGCGCCGCAACCATAGATAGACCCCCACCAGCAGCGTGCCGAGGAAGGCTTCCGTCAGGCGTGAGGTGTAGCGCACCGCCTCCCCGGCGAGACCCTGCAGATTGTGGTCGCGCAGGATCGAGACGCCCAGGGGTATGACGAGCAGCGCCGCCCACAGGCCGCACCGGCTGGCCGGTCGGTCCGGCGCGCTGGGGTCAACGCTGCGCCGGTCGAAGACATCGAAGGCGAAAGGTGCCAGCGTGATGAACGCCAGGGTCTCCGCCTGCTGGGTCACGCTGGTGCGATTGAAGACCACGGTGACCAGCAGCAACAGGCCACCCGCCAGCGCGGCCCACCGCAGGGGCCGTCGCGGGGCGAGATATGCCGCGCAGTGCGCCGGTGGCGCGGTCGAAGGCAGCCAAGCGCGAGCGCGGTTGCGAATCGACGGAGGTGAATCGGCCACCGATGACCATGGTCGAGCCGGCCTGCGTGATGGCGAAAACGGCCCCGTCGTCGACCGCCGGGGTGCCCGTTTGCGGAATGGCGGCGACCACGTGTTCGTGACCTGGTGCGGCGAGTGCGACCCCCGAGGTCGCGAGCGCCAGCGTGATGGACGCGGCGAAGGTACGACAAAACATGCAACAAACCCCTAAAACGGCGCCTGGGAGCTGGCGCGATACAACCGTGCTGGGCCAGAGTCTGCGCCCCGCACCGGGCGCTCTGGCTAGGCCCCTCGCGCCAGGCGATCGCGGTGATTTGACCGGCCCGCGGCGTGGGGTCGGCATCTGAGGCAATCCGTGGGTGACGATGGGGACGCTATGCCGCTCCTGGACCGCTTCCGCCCCGCTGCCGAGTCGCCGACCGCGCCCGCTAGCGGTGCCGCGGCGGACGTCGCGGCAGATCGGTCCGCGAATGCTCTGCGCACGGCCGCCCTCGGCGGGGTGTCCGGAGCGGCCGTCAGCTTGGCCGTGACCCTGGCCGTGGTCGGCATCCTCGGTTCGCTTGCGGCGCAGGCCAGTTCGGGCTGGGGCCCGATCTTTGCTATGGGCTCGACCTTGTGGCTGATGGCTGGTGGAGCACGGGTCGCGGCCGACGGCGTCTTCGTCGCGCTCACTCCCTTGGCCGGCACCGCGCTGGTCACCTGGGTGGCCGTGCGGGCCGCCCACCGCTCCCTTCCCGAGCGTGGTCCGCGGACCAGGGCGTATGCCGCCTGGCTGGCCGGTTATGTCCTGGTCGCCGCTGCGGCGGTCGCCCTCGCGGCGAGCGGACCCGCGACGCCGGTGTGGTGGTCGCTGCCGCTGCCCGTCCTCGGCATACCCGCCCTCGCGTTGGCGATCGCCGAACTTCCGCGCGGGCATGGTGACCGGCTCGTGCACCGCATACCCCGGGTGCTGCGGCGGGCGGTCCGTCCCGCGCTGCGCACGGGAACGGTGCTGCTGCTCACCGGCATGTCGCTCTTGGTCCTCGCGGTCACCTTCCGGCTGGGTGAGGTGGGGCGGCTGTATGCCGAAGTGGACGCCGGCGTTCTAGGTTCCGTCGGCCTGACGGCTGGGCAATTGCTGGCCTGGCCGAACCTCGGGATCTGGGGGATAGCTCTGGTCAGCGGTCCGGGCTTCGCCGTGACCGAGGGGGCCTCCGTGACGCTCGGCGGCGCGGGGGGCGGCGTCCTCCCGCTGATCCCCGTGCTTGGCGCGGTGCCGAGCGCCACAAACTTCCCGTGGTTCGCGTGGCTATTGCTGCTGGTGCCAGTGCTCATCGGGGGGTATGCCGCCCGCCGCACCCTCGCCGAAATCCCGCGGCTCGCGAGCACCCGCACCAAGGTGTTTTCGGTGCTGTCGACCGTGGCGCTGACGTCCATCGGTCTTGGGGTGCTCGATGCCTTCGCCGGCGGCTCGCTGGGCGATGGCTACCTGTCGTCCGTTGGCCCGTCGGCGACGTCCGTGGTGGTCAGTCTGCTGCTCACCCTTGGCCTTGGGGCTCTTGTCGTCGTCGCGCGCGACTGGTGGCGCCTGCGCCGCTAGGCGACTTCGCCCGCGCCCCTCCGCGCCTTAGCTGTTCGACGCGCCCTGGCGTGCAATGGCTTTGCGCCCCGACTCAGCAGAGGCTTGTCGAATCTGCACACCGTGCAAGCTGCCCACAGTCGACTAACGTGTGCTAGCAGAAGTTAGTCGACCCCCCCGTCGCGCCGGGCTGATCATCGGAGGAACGCGTGGCGGAAGCACTACGGGTCGTCGTCCTCGTCTCCGGGTCGGGGACGCTGCTGCAGGCGCTCCTGGATGCCGCGACCGACCCGGGGTTCGGGGCGCAGGTCGTGGCCGTCGGCGCCGACCGACACGGGACGGTGGGAGAGCAGCGGGGGGTGCGGGCCGGCATACCGACCTTCGTCGAGCCCGTCTGCGCGTATGCCGACCGGTCGGCCTGGGATGTCGCGCTCGCCGAGCGGGTGGCCGAGCACCAGCCGGACTTGGTGGTCAGCGCGGGCTTCATGAAGGTTCTCGGGCCGACAGTCCTGGCGCGGCATCGGGTCATCAACACCCACCCCGCGCTCCTGCCGAGTTTCCCTGGGGCACACGGGGTTCGCGATGCGCTGGCGCATGGCGTCAAGGTCACCGGCTGCACCTGTCACTGGGTGGACGCCGGTGTCGACACCGGGCCGATCATCGCCCAACGGGCCGTCGCCGTCGAGCCGGACGACAGCGAGGAAAGCCTGCACGAGCGCATCAAGATCGCCGAGCGGGAGATGCTGGTTGCTGTCGTCAAGGACCTGGCCCGGGCCGGGTCGAGCACGACGTAGACTCGGGCACAGACGACTGGCGCGGGTGGGCAACCACCGGGGAGTCACCTGCCGAGCATCGCCCGCCTGGGTGCCGGCCCCCGAGAACGTCTCGATATCGCAGGAGTGACCCCGCCCGTGATCCCCACCGCAGCCCCTGGCCCCACGCAAGATCAGCGCCCTGTGCGCCGCGCCCTGATCTCGGTCTATGACAAGACCGGCCTCGCCGACCTAGCGATCGGTTTGCACGACGCCGGCGTGTCGATAGTCTCCACTGGCGGATCGGCGAAATTCATTGCGGGACTGGGCATTCCGGTCATCGAGGTGGCCGACCTGACCGGCTTCCCGGAGTGCCTCGAGGGCCGTGTCAAGACGCTGCATCCGGTGATCCATGCTGGCGTGCTCGCCGACACCCGCAAGCCCGACCACCTCGAGCAGTTGGCCGAGCTGGAGATCCGCCCCTTTGAACTCGTCGTCGTCAATCTCTACCCCTTCTCCGCGACCGTCGCCTCGGGCGCCGGGCCGGACGATTGCGTCGAGCAGATCGACATCGGCGGCCCGTCGATGGTGCGCGCGGCCGCCAAGAACCACCCCAGCGTCGCCATCGTCACCGACCCCGCGGCATACGACATGGTCCTCGAGGCGGTCCGCGGCGGCGGGTTCACCCTGGAGCAGCGCAAGCTGCTCGCGGCTCGCGCGTTCGTGCACACGGCCGACTACGACATCGCGGTCGCGAGTTGGCTGGGCAATGCCTATGTGGATACCTCCGGCGGCGACGGCTTCCCGGGCTGGACGGCTGGTTCGTGGACCAAGGCCCACGGCCTTCGCTATGGCGAGAATCCGCACCAAAAGGCCGCGCTCTACCGGCACTGGCGTCCAGGCCTGGCGAGCGCCGAGCAACTCGCCGGCAAGGAGATGTCTTACAACAACTACGTCGACGCGGACGCCGCTGTGCGCGCCGCCTACGACCATGGCGATCAACCGACGGTCGCCATCATCAAGCACGCGAATCCGTGCGGGATCGCGGTGGGGGAGTCCGTCGAGGAGTCGTATGCCGCGGCGCACGCCTGCGACCCCGTGTCCGCCTATGGCGGCGTCGTCGCGACGAATGCGGTGGTCACCCTGGCGATGGCTCAGGCCCTCAACGAGACCTTCAGCGAGGTCATCGCGGCGCCCGCCTTTGCCGAGGATGCGCTGACTGTCCTGCGAGAGAAGAAGAATCGCCGACTCATCCAGTTGCCGGAGGGTATGACGACCCACCGGGACCCGGTGGAGTTCCGGCCGATTTCGGGTGGGCTGCTCGTCCAGACGGCGGATCGCCTCGACGCGGTCGTCGACGCTGGCTATGGCATCGACGGCGGCGACGACGCGGCGCATTGGCGGCTGGTCGCCGGGCCAGCTGCGGATGCCGCGACCCTCGCCGAGCTCCAATTCGCATGGCGTGCGGTCCGGGCGGTGAAGTCCAATGCCATCCTGCTAGCCCGCGGTGGCGCCTCGGTCGGCATCGGGATGGGGCAGGTCAATCGCGTCGACTCGTGTCGGCTGGCTGTGGCACGCGCGGGCGAGGAGCGCTCCCGAGGCGCGGTAGCCGCCTCTGACGCTTTCTTCCCGTTCGCCGACGGGCTGCAGATCCTGCTCGACGCGGGCGTTCGGGCGGTCGTCGCCCCGGGCGGTTCGATCCGCGACGAAGAGGTCATCACGGCGGCTGAGCGAGCGGGCGTGACGATGTACTTCACGGGCACTCGGCACTTCGCGCACTAGCCGCGGTGGGGAACTTTGCTGTCGCTGGGGCGACAGCAAAGTTCCCCAACAGCCGCGCCGGGGAGCGCCCCGTCGGGCGTCAGCGCAGGCGCAGGCCCTTCGGCCGCGGACCGTGCTCACCCACCGCGGCGAGCAGGCGGCGGGCCGTGACGATCTGCAGCACGGCATACCCGATGCCCAAGGCCGCGAGGATCCACGGCACCCAGGCTGCTGGCCCAGAACTCGGCGCGCCCGTGCAGTGCTCGACGCCCGCGGCGTCCACCGAGCAGGCCTGACTGACGCTCCGGAAGGTGGCCATGCCGCTTGCCACGAGGGCGAGGAGGGCGACCGGGACGCCGCTGCCAAGCACCAGCCCGGCCTGGAGACGCTGGCTGGAGGTCCAACGTCGGCAGCGAGCAAGGAAGACCAGACCGATCACCCACACGACGAGCCCGATGGGGATCAGCAGGATGGTCAGGATGAGCACTTCCGCCGCGAGGAGCATTGCGACGGTCGTGGCCTCCCACTCGCGGCGTGGCTGCGCGGCAGGCTCCGTTGTCGGCGCTGTGTTCGGTGGCGCGGCAGCCGCCACGAGGTCTTCTGGGGGCCCAAGCCGGTCGATGAGCGTGCGCACCTCCGCTGCGGAGATCGCGCGGCCATCCGTCGCGGCGCGGAAGTGTTCTTCGATATCTGCGGCAAGTTCCCGAGCGTCGGTCTCGGGCAGGCCGACCGCAGCGCGGCGCAGCCGGTCCAGATAGTCCGTGATCAGCGGATGCGTCGTGTCCATCATTGCTGCGCCTTTCCATCGAGAAGTCGGTCGACCGAGGCGCGGAAGTCGCTCCACGCCACCCGGAAGTCCGCGAGGGCGCGGCGTCCGGTGGGGGTTAGGGAGTAATAGCGGCGCGGCGGACCCGCATCGGATTCGCGCCAGGTGGTGGTGACGAGGTCGTCCTTGCGGAGTCGGCTGAGCAAGGGATAGACGGTGCCTTCGCTCGCGACGAGGCCGGCCTCGGCGAGTTCCCCGACGAGGTCATAGCCATAGCGCTCGTCCTCGGCGAGCAGGGCGAGGACGCAGTTCTCGAGGGCGCCCCGGCGCAGTTGCGCCAGAGCCTTGCCCTCAGGATCCGCTGTCATGCGTCACACAGTAGTGGCCTAGTACCTTGCAGCGCAAGAGACAACCCCCGTCGAGTTCGGGAAACACGCCGGGTGTGCGGCTCGCTCGTCGGCGTGTTTCCCGAACTCGACACGTGGAAGGGGCTGCCGGCGGATGACCTGCTTGGGTGGCGCGGGTCAGCGCGGCCGGATGGCGGCCGGGTCGACCGCAATCCAGATTGCATCCGCGCGCCCCAGCAGCTCCTGCCCGGGGCCGAATAGCGCTGTGCTGGAATGGAACCGGCGGCCTTCACCCCCGCCCGGCCAGGCCATCACCACGCACTCGTCCCCCACCTCCGGCAGGCCATAGACCGCGGCCGTCATCGTCCCGAGGACCATCGGCCGCCCGGCAATCCCGGCGCTCCAACCGCCCGGGCAGTCCATGGCCGCCCACGCAATCGGAACCGACACCTCCTCGACGAGCCAGGCGGCGGCATACGCCCCTTCCGAACTGGACGCCACCGGACCGGGGCGCAAAGCCAGCCCGTCAGTGCGGCCGGTGCCGCACGAATAGCAGGTCGGGAAGGGGTGCTGGAGCAGGCCTTCGTAGCCTGGGCCCGCGGCGAGCGCATCCGCATACGACACCGGCCCGGACGGCGGCGCCGCCAGGTCGGGCGCAAGCGTGGCGCTCGCGATCCGGTGCTCACCGTCGATCAGCTCGTATGCCGTCTCGCCAGCCTGGAGGTGCAGCTCGCGGTCCAGGGGTGGCGGGGCGAGCAGCCGCACGCTGACCGCACTGGTTGCGGCGGCGTCGCACGCCGCGAGCACCACCTGCGCCAGGGCGCCGGCGAACCAGCCGCCATTGGCTGACCGCGGTGGGCCATTGAAGCGGGCGGGCACGGTCACGGTGGCGGACTGCATACCCCCGAGTCTGGCCCACCGTCGCACGCTTCGGTCGGTCAGGGGCTCATCGCCAAGAAGACGAAGGACGCGAAGATCGCCAGATGCACCATCGCCTGCAGGCGGGTGGCGCGGCCTGGCACGATCGTCAAAGTGGCGACGATGAAGGTCAGCACCGCCAGGGTGATCTGCGTGGGGCCCAGGCCGAGGACGAGCGGGGCGTCGATGAAGTGCACGGCGATGGCCAGCGTCGGGATGGTCAGACCGATGCTCGCCATGGCCGAGCCGAGGGCCAGATTCATCGACGTTTGCAAGCGGCCGCGGCGAGCGGCATTCGCGGCGGCGATCGTTTCAGGCAGCAGCACCAACAACGCGATGACGACACCGACGAAGGAGTGCGGCAGGCCAGCGGCGCGCACGCCCGACTCGATGGCCGGGGACTCGACCTTCGCCAAGCCGACGACCGCAACGAGGGAGACAAGTAAGAGTCCGAGGCTGATCCAGGCGGTCTTGGTGGTCGGCGGATCGGCGTGATCGTCGCCGTCGATCGGCGAACCATCCTTGGCGACCGGTAGGAAGAAGTCGCGGTGCCGGACGGTTTGGGTGGAGACGAAGGCGGCATACAGCAGCAGCGCGGAGACGGCCGCGAAGGTCAACTGGCCCGGCGTGAACACCGGCCCCGGCGCGCTGGTCGTGACGGAGGGGAAGATCAGGGTCAAGGTCGTCAGCGTTGCCACCGTGGCCAGCGCGCCGCCAGAGCCCTCGGCATTGAAGCGGGGGATGCGGGCGCCGCGGGTCGCGACGAACAGGGAGATGCCGATGATGCCGCCAAGCGTGATCATCACGGCGGCGAAGACCGTGTCGCGGGCGAGAGTCGCCGATTTCTCGGGGCCGGCGATCATCAAGGTGAGGATCAAGGACACCTCGATGACCGTCACGGCAACGGCCAACACGAGGGAGCCAAAAGGCTCGCCGACCTTGTGCGCGACGATCTCCGCATGTTGCACGGCGGCGAGGACGGCGCCGGCGAGCAGGAGGGCGCAGACGGTCACGGCGGCGGCGCCGAGATCGCGGCCATAGGAGAAGGCCAGGGCGACGAGCGCGAGCAGGGGGAGCACGTGATACCAGCGGGGGCGGGCGGTCATGGGCCGTCCTTCCGAGCGGGAAATGTAGTGGAATCTTGAACTATTCTACCTGATCGGCTGGACTCACTCAGCCCCGAAGCCGGCCCAGCCGCCCTCGGGCGCGACGCCCACGTCATAGCCTCGCAGGTGCTGCAGCAGGATCGGATCCTGGCGATCGAGCCACTGCACGAGCTGCTTGAAGCTGACCAGATGCGTCTCGGATGCGGCCGCCATCGAGCGCATTGCTTCCTCGACGGCATCCATATAGATCCCGCCATTCCACTGCTCGAAGTGGTTGCCGATGATCAGCGGCGCCCGATTGGAGGTATGCGCGCGCTCGTGGGCTGCCATCAGCGCACCAAGGGCCTGGTCCTTCCACGCGGGATATTTGCTCGCGTCCTTGCTCGGCTGTGGGCCGGACTGATTCGCCATGTAGTTGTAGTCCATCGCCAAGACCTCGAAGGAGTGTCCCGGGAACGGGATCTGCGGCATCGGCAGGTCCCACACCTGGGTGCCCTCGAAAAGGGTCGGCCAGACCTGACGGCCCGTGGTGGAACTGTCATACCGCCAGCCCAGCTTGGCCGCCGTCGGGATGAGGGTCTTGCTGCCGAGCAGGCAGGGGGTTCTGGAGCCCATGAGCTCTTTGCCGTAGTCGAAAGGCAGCGAGGGGATGTCGGTCCAGCCGGTTGTGGTGCGCCAGTGCTCCACCATCCACATCGCCTGATCGATCTCTTGCGCCCAGTCAGCGCTTGACCAATTGCCGACACTTCCCGAGCCGACACAGAAATGGCCATTGAAGTGCGTTCCGATTTCGTGGCCCTCGAGCCAGGCCGCGCCGACGCCCTCGATCGTGCGGCGCACCGACTCATCGCTGAGGAAGGGTATGTCCGAGCGGCCCACCCCATTGCGCGGCGGCCGGTAGCGCGAGGCGTCGGCGCCGCGCAGCGTGTAGAGGCCGCTGAGGAAGATCGTCATGGACGCGCCGACGTCTTGGGCCACCTTGCGGAAGCGGGTCAGCAGATGCGCATCCGTCTCGCCGCCGCCATCCCAGGAGAAGACGACGAACTGGGGCGGGGCCTGGCCGGGACGCAGGTCGGGCAGTGTCGGCTGGTGCGGCTGCGGCCCGGTGTCGGAGGTCGAGCCGTCTCCGATCAGTTTTGGTGTGGCTTTCGCCTGCTTGCTCCCGGCATTCGACGCGTCGGGCTCGGCCTCGCCGCCAAGAGAAGTAGCCGCCGTGCACCCCGTCATCGCCGCCATGAGGGCAGAGCCGGTCAGCCCCAACGCTGTGCGTCGATTGGTCCGGATCATGCGTCACCCCTTCGTCCCCCACTGTGGCAAGCAAGTGCTCGCCTACTGTGATGACGCGCCGGGGCCGCGCTCGGTTGGCCCGGAAATGTGCAGGCAGGAGGCGCGCATCGACACCCGATCGCCGCATGCACACTCGATCCGCGCGTTGACACCCCGTGGACCGGGTGTCGATGCACGGATCAGGTGTCGATGCGCGGAATGCGTGTTCGCACAGCAAGCCAGAGCGGGTCTGTTCCGTTGAGCGGGGGATTGCGCCAGCTGAGGTCGACGCCCTCCGAGCCCGGAGCGACCCGGACCTGGACGGTATGCGGCGTCTCAATGATGCGCAGGTCCGCGGCATACCCGCCCCCACGTGTCGGGCCTCCTCGGGCGAGGACCGGGAGCGCTGCGTCGCCGTCGGTCCACTCGGACTCGGCCCAATCAGATTCTCCGACAAGGGTTTCGAGGACTGCCTCGCCGCGCACCAGGCTCAGGGTGTGTATGCCGCCCGCACCCGGCCGAAGCCTCGCGCCGGTGTATGCCGAGGAGACATTCCCTGCGGCGCGCTGCCAGGTCCGCTCGGTCACCGGCCCGGCCCCAAGGGGCGCCTCGACGGCCAGGTGGCGAAGGCGGGCCGCGAGGTCGGCATCGGCCGCGCTCGAGCCGGCGCGATCAACGGCGGGGATCAGGTGGCGCCATACCGCATCGAGCACCGGCTGCATCTGCTCGGTCTCCGAGGTGATCGCGATGGCGATGCGCTGATCCGGAAGCACGAGCGCGAACTGGCCGTAGGCGCCGTCACCGCGGACCCCGTGCTGCGAGGTCCAGAAGGAGCAGCCGTAGCCCAGCCGCCAGTCGATGGTCTCACCCTCGGGATTCGGCAGGCCCGTACTGGCCATCGCCGTGGCGACCCACTCGGGGCTAACGATCTGCCGCCCGCCGTGGCGGCCGTTGTCGAGATAGAGCTGAGCCAACGCGAGGATGTCTCGGGTGCGGGCGTGAGATCCGGAAAAGCCGATCTCGGCGCCGGTCGCGGTGCGAGTCCACGGCAGCTCGGCGACGTCCAGTGGAATAAGCACCCGGTCCCGTAGCAGGTCCACGACACTCTGGCCGCAGACGGCGCGTGCAGCGGCGGCGGCGAGATAGGTCGCGACCTGGTTATAGGCGAAGTGGGTGCCGGGCTCGTGCTCCGGTTCGTGGGAGAGGATGCTCGCGACGACGGGATCCAGGTCGTTGATGGATGCTGGCTCCCCGGCCGCTCCCACCTGGGCTGCGCCCCAGGCCTCGGTATGGTGACCGGTCGCCATCCGCAGGCAGTGCCCGACCGTGACCTGCCGCCAGCGCGGTGCGATCCTCAGATCGCCGACGCCGGGGAGGAGGTCAATGATCGGATCGTCAAGAGCGAGTCGTCCGTCATCGACGAGCAGCCCGACGGCTGTGGCCGTCCAGGTCTTGGAGATCGAATACAGCAGATGCACACGGTCGGCCGAATACGGCGCCCAATAGCCCTCCGCGACAACAGCTCCGGCGCGCGCAATCGCGATCGAGTGCATCTCTAGGCCCGGTGTCGAGTCCAGCGAGTCGAGCAGGTCTAGCACGCCACGCGCATCGATGCCGGTCGCGGCCGTGCCGGCTTCCGCCGCCGGTGTCACGGAAGTCCGCCGGCGATGGCGAGCAGGGCGGCGGCATACGCCTCCTCCGGATCAGTATGCAGCGCAACGGCTTCCGCGCCCCCGACGCTGTGGACGTAGCGCACCGACCAGCCCTCGCGTTCACGCTGCAAGGCCACTAGCCGGTCGCCGATCAGTTCGCGCAACTGGTCCTCGCGGGGCAGCCAGACCGCCTTGTCGAGGGGCACCGAGTCCAGCGCCCACTCGGTCGTGCCATTGAAGCCCAGGACGGTCTCGTCTTGATAGTGGTGGACTTCGATCGTCAGGTCGCTGATCCAGAAGAGGTCCCCGGTTAGTTCGGCGGACGAGATCGCAAAACGATCCCCCGGCTGTGGTTCCCAAAGAATTCCGGCGTCGGCGAGGGCGGCGGCGGTGTCGGCGCTGAGCATCCTCCCATTCTGGCTGCTGGCTTCCCGCTTGCGCCTCAGACCGACATCGCGCAATCCGGCGCATTGCTCGCCAACCGTGTGTCCAGGGTCAACAGCTGGCAATGACAGGCGCGTGCGAGCACCACATAGAAGGCGTCGTAAGCGCTGATGTTGTGGCGCAACCGCCAGACCTCGGGTAATAGGTCATCCATGGGCACAAGCTCGATGCCAAGAGCCCGGAACTCGGTGATGGCGGTCAATGCCTCCTCTTCGGTCAATCGGCCCGACAAGGACCAGCCGCGCAGCACTGACATCACTCCTACGCTGAGATGTTGCGGTGCAATCAGGACCTGATCGCCAAGCAGGCTTGCCGCCACTCACCCCTTCGCGGTCCCCAGAAGAATTTCGGCGACTGCCGAGGCATCAACGACGAGCATCAGCGCGGTGAGCGCTCCGCCGCCCTATGAGTGCTCGCGGGCCTCGGCATATCGGCGCAGCGCCTCGGCGCGCTCCTGCGCGTGGTCGATGATCCGCTCGGGGTAGCCGCGCGAGAGCCCGCCCGCGACGCGCCAGGGTTCGTGGACGGCGGCACCGGAGATGTGACTCAATTCCGGCACATAGTGACGGACGTAGTCGCCGCCCGGGTCGGCTGTCTTGCCCTGAGTGATCGGGTTGAAGATCCGGAAGTATGGCGCGGCGTCCGTCCCCGTCCCCGAAACCCATTGCCAACCATGGGAATTGGAGGCGATATCCCCATCCGTCAGATGATCCATGAAATGCCGGGCCCCGTGTTGCCACCGCAGATGCAGGTCCTTGGTGAGGAAAGACGCCACGACCATGCGCACCCGGTTGTGCATCCAGCCCTCGGCCAGCAGCTGGCGCATTCCAGCGTCGACCAGGGGATAGCCCGTACGCCCCTCGCACCAGGCACGCAGCCGGCCCGCCGCCTCATCGTCGACCGATGGATCGTCATACTCCAGGCGCGCCAGCGCCGGGCGTAGGTCGTGCCAGGCCGACCGAGGGTGGTGCCACAGGACGTCGGCATAGAACTCGCGCCAGGCGAGCTCGGTGCGGAAGCGGTCGGCGCTGCGCTCGCCGACGGGCAGGTCATGCAGCAGCGTTCGCGGGTGAATGGTCCCGAACTTCAGGGCCGTCGACAGGCGCGACGTCGCGTCCAGATCCGCTCGATCGCGCCGTCCGGCGTAGCCCTCCAAGAGGTCCCCGCGGTATGCCGCCCACCGGGCCCGCGCCTGCGTCTCGGTGACAATCGCCTCGGGTGGCAGGTCTGCCGGGGCCGGCAGGTCCGTCGAATCGAGCCCCCGCGCGAACCGGGTTCCCGGTGGCATTTCGGCCGGGGCTCGCCAGCCGTAGTCGTTCCACGCCCGGGAGAAGGGGGTGAACACCTGGTATGCCGTCCCGCCCCCTGTGCGGACGAGGCCGGGGCCCACGGCATACGGACTGCCCGTCTCGACGAAGTCGATTCCCTTGGCCTGCAACGCCTCTCGCACATCGCTGTCGCGGCGGCGACCTCCGGGAGTGGTCTCCGCACTGACGTGCACGCTGACCGCCCCCGCCTCACGACAGACCTGCGGCACGACCTCACGAGGATCGCCAGCGCGAACAACCAGGCCGTCGAGTTCTTCGCGCAGGGCAGCAACGGCGGCGAGAAAGGCCGCGTCCCGCGGGCGCGCCGGGTCCCGCAGCAGGGCAGGGTCGAGCACGACCAGTGGGACCACGTCCGCATCGGCCGCGGCGGCCGCCAGGGCCGGATTGTCGCGGCGGCGCAGATCGCGGCGGAACCACATCACGGCTGGGGTCGGCATCGGGCCATCCTTGCCGATCCGGGCGCCGCGAGGTGGTCGGGAGCACGACGAGTGGTGTGCCAGGATCGTGCATATGACCGCGACCACCCTGGACGGCAAGGCGATCCTCGCGACGATCAAGGCGGAGCTGACCGAGCGCGTCGCGGCCCTCGCGGAGCGCGAGGTGGTGCCAGGCATCGGCACCGTGCTCGTCGGCAACGACCCCGCGAGCACGTGGTACGTCAACGCCAAACACAAGGATGCCGCCGAGATCGGCATCACGAGCTACCGCCGCGATCTGCCCGCGACCGCCACCCTGGACGAGGTTCTCGCCGTCGTCGACGAACTCAATGCGGACCCGGGCTGCACCGGCTTCCTTGTGCAGCAACCGACGGGCCTCGACGAGAACGCGATCCTCTCCCGCGTCGACCCCGCCAAAGATGTCGACGGCCTGCACCCGACCAACCTCGGTTGGCTGGTCCTCGGCAAGGACGCCCCCTTGCCCTGCACCCCCAAGGGGTGCATCGAGTTGCTGCGGCGGTATGACGTCCCCCTCGCTGGCGCGCGCGTCGCCGTTGTCGGGCGCGGAATCACCGTCGGCCGGCCGTTGGGGCTGATGCTCACCCGCCGCTCCGAAAACTCCACGGTCGTGACCTGCCACACCGGCACCAAGGATCTGGCCGCGGAGCTGCGGCGCGCCGATGTCATCGTCGCCGCCGCTGGCGTGCCAGGGATCGTGACGGCCGACATGGTCAAGCCGGGCGCGGCGGTCCTCGATGTCGGCGTCAGCCGGATCACCGCCGAGGACGGGCACAGTGTCGTCGCCGGAGATGTGCACCCGGACGTCTGGGAGGTCGCTGGCTTTGTCAGCCCCAACCCTGGGGGCGTTGGCCCGATGACGCGCGCGATGCTGCTGAGCAATGTCGTGGAAGCGGCCGAGCGCCACCTCGCCGCTCGCTGAGTTCGCGACAGCCCGCCATGACGCCCCCTGATGCCGCCTCCGGTCCAGATCCGGCGCCGCTGACCCGCCGCTGGCCGAGGTGATGGAACGGCGACGCTCCCACCGCCGCTTCCTCGCCGGCCGCACGAGCCAGGAACAGCTCGGCGCCGAGGAGCCCTGGGGTCCGGGCAAGGTGCGACCGAGCGAACCCGAACCGCGCCCGCCGATCGTCGCGCGCCTGGGGATTTGGTGGCTCATCGCGGCCATGGCCGTCAGCGGAATCGCTTGGGCGGCAACGGATCACATGCTTCGAGCCACCCTGAGCCTCGGCGGCGCATGTCTCGCGGCGGCGGCCTTGCGTCTTGTCTTGCCTCCCGAACGCGCCGGCGGCTTGATCACCCGGTCACGCGGCCTCGACGTGCTGCTCCTCGTGATCCTCGGCGCGGCCGTGCTCTTCGCCGGCTTCGCCCTCGACCTGCGCGCTCGCATCTGAGCCCAAGCCAAGGTCCCAGACCGAACGTGACGAACTCGGCCTGAGGTCGTCACTTTCGGCCCAAATCGTCAGGTCAACCTGACGACCTCGACCGAAACTGACGACCTCAACCGCCGGTTCAGATCAGGCTGTTAGATCAGGCCAAGACCCTTGACGGCCTCGCGCTCCTCGGCCAGTTCGGCCGTGGATGCGTCGATCTTCGCGCGGGAGAAGTCGTCGATCTCCAGGCCCTGCACGATCGACCACTGGCCGTCGGAGACGGTCACGGGGAAGGAAGAGATCAGGCCTTCGGGGACGCCATACGAGCCGTCCGAAAGAACCGACATCGAGGTCCAGTCGCCCTCGGCCGTTCCGTCGATCCAGGTGCGAGCGTGGTCGATCGTGGCCGACGCCGCGGACGCCGCCGACGACGACCCGCGGGCCTCGATGATCGCCGCGCCGCGCTTGGCAACGGTCGGGATAAAGGTGTTGGCCAACCAGTCCTGGTCGCCGACCGCCTCGGCGGCATTGCGGCCGCCGACCTCGGCGTGGAAGAGATCGGGATACTGCGTCGCCGAGTGGTTGCCCCAGATCGTCATCTTCTTGATCTCGGTGACGGGGACGCCGAGCTTCGCCGCGAGTTGCGAGATCGCGCGGTTGTGGTCGAGGCGGGTCAGCGCCGAGAAGCGCTCGGTCGGGATGTCGGGGGCGTTCGACATCGCGATGAGGGCGTTGGTGTTGGCCGGGTTGCCGGTGATCGTGACCCGCACATCCGAGGCCGCGTGGGCGTTGAGGGCCTTGCCCTGCGGGGCAAAGATGCCGCCATTGGCCTCCAGGAGATCGCCGCGCTCCATCCCCGGACCACGCGGGCGCGCACCGACGAGCAAGGCGTGGTTGACGCCATCGAAGATCACATTGGGGTCATCGCCGATCTCGACACCGGCCAAGGTCGGGAACGCGCAGTCGTCCAACTCCATGACGACACCCTCAAGGGTCTTCAGTGCGGGCGTGATCTCCAAGAGCCGCAGCTGAATCGGGGTGTCCGGGCCGAGCAGCGCACCGCTGGCGAGACGGAAGAGCAGGCTGTAGCCGATCTGACCGGCGGCGCCGGTGACGGCGACCTTGACGGGGGTGGTTGTCACTGCCTCGAACCTCTTTGTGTCGTGGTCTGGTCGTATGCCGTGGACGCGCCGACGACATACCGGGTCACCTCCGACTCTAGTGCTCCGCCCCCAAGGCGACGCACGCGAGGTCCGTATGCTGCGCCGATGGTCGTCCTGGTCCTTGCGTGGGCGGTGCTCGCGTGCACAGGCTTCGTGCTGGCCGTGCTGGCGGGATCCTTCGGCCCGGATGTGGGCCGGGGCCAGGAGTTCTGCGAGGCGGCGGCGGCCGCCCTCTTCCGTCAACCGGCCAATACCGTCTCCAACCTCGGCTTCGTCCTCGCCGGAATCGCCATCGCCGCGCACGCTGCCCGTCGGCCGGCGGCGCGCTTCCCACGGTGGCTGGCAACGGCATACGCCCTGCTCGTGGTCACACTCGGCCCGGCCAGCGCGGCGATGCACGCCACCGCGAGCGCCATCGGCGGCGACCTCGACCTGACCAGCATGTTCCTGGTGAGCAGCTTCGCCCTCGCGTATGCCGTCGCGCGCCTCGTGCGGCGGACCGACCGGTGGAGTGTGATCCGGGTCTTCCTGGTGGCACTGCTTGCGCAGGAGGTGGCCTATTTCCGCGGCGGCCGGCTGGCGTGGATTGAACACAGTGGCAATCTCGCGTTCGCCGTGACGATCCTGGCGGTGGTGGGGATCGAGGCAACTCTGGCGCGCCGCGACGGGGCGAGCGGTGTGGACCGGCGCTGGCTGGGTGTGTCGGCAGGCTCGCTGCTGGTGGCCCTTGGAATTTGGTCGCTCTCCAAGACCGGTGGCCCGTGGTGTGACCCCAGTTCGCTGCTGCAGGGTCACGCCGCCTGGCATCTGTTGTGCGCCGTCGCCGCCTATGCGCTGTATCGGGCGTATGCCGGTCGTCGGGCCACCTCCGCGCCGCGCAACTAGGCTGCGGCAATGCCGATCCCCGAGTTCGTCCTGGCCCTGCGCGCGAAGGTCGGCACCGACCTGCTATCGCTGGTCGGCACCACGGGTGTCGTGCGCGATGAGGCGGGGTCGTCAGCGGCGAGGCGCACCCGGCCGATGGCGAAAAAACCGAGGTCGGCTGGTTCGCCCTCGACGAACTGCCGTCGCTGCGTTCTTCCTCCCGCGGCCGGCTCGACCGGGCGCTGGAGTATGCCGGCACCACCTGGTTCGTCCGCTGAGCTCAGATCGCGGAGAGCCCCGGCAGGCCAACGAACCGGAGACGTCAGCCCTTCGTCGCGCCCAAGGTCAGGCCGGAGACGAACTGCTTCTGGAGCAGGAAGAAGATGATCAATGTCGGCAGAGCGACGAGCACCGAGCCGGCAGCGACCAGGTTGTTGTCGGTGAAGAACTCACCGCGCAGATTGTTCAGTGAGCTCGTCACCGGGAACTTGTCACCCTGCTGCAAAAGCACTGTGGCCCAGAAGAATTCGTTGTAGATCCAGGTGGTTTCGAGTGTCGCCAGGGCGGCCAGCGGGGGTCGACAGAGCGGCAGCGTCAGGCCGAAGAATTGCCGAGTCACGCTCGCCCCGTCGACGACCGCCGACTCATACAACTCGCGCGGAAGCGTCTTCATATAGTTCGACAAGACGAACGAACAAAAGCCGGTCTGGAAGGCGACATTGACGAGGATCAGGCCCCAGTGAGAGTTCAGCAGGGTCCCTGAGTCGCTGAGCCACGTGGGCATCGGAATCTGGCGGAACATGCGATACACCGGGATGAGCAGCGCCTGAGGAGGCAGCAAGTTCGCCGCGGTGAAGAGGCCGAGCAGCGCGAGGTTGAAGCGCCACGAGAAGCGCGAGACGACGAAAGCAACGCAGCACGAGAGAAAAAGCGTCAGCAGCACCGCGGGCACGGTGATTTTCAGCGAGTTCATCAAGGTGTGCGAGAAGTCGGCTCGTTCCCACGCGTTCTTGTAGTTCTCCAGCGTGAAGCCGCCGAACGAGACATACCCATGCTTCGCGGTATAGGCGTAATCGCGGAAGCTGTTCATCACGGCATACAGGATCGGGAAGAACCACACGAGAGCCATGACGGCCAGGAAGATCTGGGTCGCCCGGCTAGCCTTGCCGGAGCCGGTGGCCACCTTGGAGACCTTGAGCTGCTGGGCCGATTCTTCGGCGACCTCAGGCACGGCGATCGGGGTGGTCATCGCTGGTCCTCCCTCATGACGATGCGCAGATAGATAGCGATGAAGACCGAGCTGATCAGCAACATGATCGTCGCGAGGGCCGAGCCGAAGCCGATTCGGCTGGCCTCACCCACGATGTTCTGGGTGACCAAGGTGGCAATCAACTCCAGCCCATTGCGGCCCTTGTTGATGACCCAGACCAGGTCGAAGGCGCGCAGGGACTCGATGACCGAGACCACCAGCACGATGATGTTGATCGGGGCCAGGACCGGAAAGACGATCTTGAAGAAGGTCGTGCGCTCGTTGGCGCCGTCGACCTTGGCGGCCTCGCGCAACGAGACATCCACGCCCTTCAATCCCGCTAAGTACAGCAGCATGATGTAGCCCGTCTGCCGCCAACAGGCGGCCACCAACGCTGCCCACAGGTTGTACTTGGGATCGCCGTACCAGTCGATCGTGCTGCCGGTGAGGCCATTGATGAGCCCCTGGTCACGGCTATACATCAACTGCCAGATGAACCCGACGAGCGCCAGTGACAGGACGACTGGCAGATAGAACGACGTCTGGTAGATCCGCGACCCGCGCATTTCCTTGTCCAGAAGTACCGCCAGGAACATCCCGAGCGGCGTCGCGACCAAGAAGGTCACGGCCAGCCAGATCAGGTTGTGACGCACGGCCGGCCAGAACGGCGGATAGATCGTCGTCACGTCGTGATAATTCTTCAGCCCCAGGAACTTGGCGTCGCCGATCGAGCCGATGCCATTCCAGTTGGTGAAGGAAAGCAAAACCGAGCCGATCGCTGGCAGCCACACGAGCCAGACCATCAGCAATGTCGGCACCACGATCATCAGGGCGACGACGATACGGTCGACCCCCGAGATCTGGTTGATCCCTTTGTATCTCGCCACTCGCAAACCCCTAACTCGCGCACGCCAATTTCGTATGCCGCGCCGGCACCTGAGTGGGCAGGCGCGGCATACGACGGTGGTCAGGATCCGAAGATGCTGACCTTCTGGGCCTGGATGTTCTTGGTGATTCCGTCGATGTCCGTGGGGTTCTTGATGAACTCCTGGATCGCCGGGATCATCACCGTGGAGGCGAAGTCAGGACGGGTGTCGCGGTCCATGAACTGCGCGATCGACTTGGCGGACGCGACGAACTCGGCCGACTTCTTCTGCAGCGAGGTGTAGCTGGTCGTGTCGACCTCGCTGTTGGCGCCGATGACGCTCGGGTCCTTCGCGAGCAGCACCTGCTGCGCGTCCTTGCTGCCGGCATAGGCGAGGTACTTCTTCGCGCCGGCCTCGTTCTTGGGCTTGGCACGCATCATGTAGCCGTCGATCGGTGCTTCGATCGCGTCGGCACCGATGGCCGAATCGATCTCGGGGAAGGTGAAGAAGTCGAGGTCCTCCTGCTCGGCGCCCTGCTCGAATTGCTGCGCCACGAAGGTGCCGAGGAGATACATCCCGGACTTCTTCTGCTGCAGCGACTGCGCCGCTTCCTGCCACGTCCGGCCGAGGCTGTCGGCCTGGTGCAGGGGCAGGATGTCGCGCCAGGTCTCGAAGACCTTCTTGACCTTGTCGCCGGCCCAGTCTTCCTTGCCGGCCATCAGCGCGACGTGGAAGTCATAGCCGTTGACACGGAGGTTGAGCTGGTCGAAGGTGCCCATGGCGGGCCAGCCGTCCTTGTCGCCAAAGGCGATCGGGTCGATGCCGTCAGCCTTCATCTTGGCGCCGAGGGTCTTGAGGTCGTCGAGGGTCTTGGGGACCTCGTAGCCCTTCTCCTCCCAGAGCGACTTCCGGTAGAACAGCGCCCACGGGTAGTAGGTCGAGGGCATGAGGTACTGCTTGCCGTCGTCGCCGGTGGACGACTTCTTCATCGCGTCCGAGAGGCCCGACATCCCGGACCACACGTCGGAGATGTCGCCCGCGAGGCCCTGGCTGGCGAAGAAGCGCATGCGATAGCCCGCGAACCACATGAAGACATCGTCGGGGGAGCCTTGCAGGTAGTTGTTGATGTTCTCCTGGAAGGTGTTGTGGTCGACTGTGTTGACCTTGACCGTGAGGCCGCTGTTGGCCTTCTGGAAGGCGTCGACGACGGCCTGGATGGCGGCCTTCGGGACCGCATCGGACTGGTTGGAGCCGAGGGTGACCTCACCTGTGGCCGCGGCGGCGCTGCCGCCCCCACTGGCAGAGGTGCTCGAGCCGGAGCCGCTGTCGCCGCCGCAGCCGGCCAGGGCGAGGGCGCTGAGCGAAACCCCACCCGCGAGCAGGGTCCGGCGGTCAACGCCGCGGACCGAGGGCGGGACGAGGGAGGCGAGGTACTCCTCGAAAGTCCGAGGACGGGCCATGAATGTTCTCCTTTGAACGTGCTCGTGGAAACGAACAGTAATCACCACAAGCGATCACCAGGGCTGATCTTGTCCGGATGTGGTGGGGCTGTCAAGAGGACAGAACAGGAGCCCGAGCACCGTAGCGCAATTGTTGCCAATGGATGTGCGTTCATTTCTGATGGAAGTTGTGGACTTTGCCTGTCCACCCGGGAAGACTGCGCGACATGCGGAACTGGCCCGACGATGTTCTGGCGTATGGCGGCGACTACAACCCCGAGCAGTGGCCTCGCGAGGTCTGGGACGAGGACATCGCCCTGATGAAGCAGGCAGGGGTGAGCTTCGTCAGCCTGGGCATCTTCTCCTGGTCCTGGCTGGAACCGACCAAGGGCGAGTACGACTTCGCCTGGCTCGACGAGATCATGGGGATGCTCGCCGAGGCGGGCATCGCGGTCGACCTGGCCACCGCGACGGCGAGCCCGCCGCCGTGGCTCACCGCGGCATACCCCGAGATCCTGCCGGTGACGATCGACGGGACCACGCTCTATCCGGGCAGCCGGCAAAGTTGGTGCCCGAGCAGTCCGATCTTCCGCGATGCCGCGCGCGCTCTGGTGACCCAACTCGCGCAGCGCTACCACCAGCACCCGGCGCTGGCGATGTGGCACGTCTCGAACGAATACGCCTGCCACAACCTGCCCTGTTACTGCGACACCTGCGCCGCCGCCTTCCGCGTCTGGCTGCAGCGACGCTATGGCAGTCTCGACCGGCTCAACCACGCGTGGGGGACGGCCTTTTGGAGCCAGCGCTACACCGACTTCGAGCAGATCCTGCCGCCGCGCACGACCCCGACCTTCCACAACCCGACGCAGGTCCTGGACTTCAAGCGCTTCGGCTCCGACACGCTGCTGCAGCATTTCCTCGGCGAGAAGGAGATCCTCGCCGATCTCTCGCCTGGTGTGCCCGTGACCACCAATTTCATGTCGATGACCGGCTTCCGGCACCTCGACTATCACCAGTGGGCGCCCCACCAGGACATCGTCAGTACCGATCACTATCTCGTGAACACGCTGGGCCACCCCGGGCCGGAGCTCAGCTTCCAGGCAGATGTCACGCGCGGCCTCGCCGGCGGGGCGCCGTGGTTGCTCATGGAGCACTCGACGAGCGCGGTGAACTGGCAGCCGGTCAATCCGGCGAAGGCCCTCGGGCAGACGATCCGGGACAGCCTCACGCATGTCGCGCACGGCGCCGACACCATCGGCTTCTTCCAGTGGCGGCAGTCGCGCGCCGGCGCCGAGAAGTGGCACTCCGCGCTGGTCCCGCACACGGGCGCGGACAGTGCCCGCTTCCGTGAAGTGGCGCGGCTCGGGGAGATCGCGGCGGCGCTCGGTGAGGTCAAGGGTTCGCGCGTCGAGGCCTCGGTGGCGATCCTCTATGACTTCCAGGCGCAGTGGGCGTGGAGCGGCCCGGCGATGCCGAGCGCCGATGTCGACTATCCCGAGATCGCCCAGCTCACCCATCGCCTGCTGCGCGAGCGCGGGATTACCTGCGATGTCATCCACCCCAGCGCCGAGCTCAGCGCGTATGCCGTGGTCATCGTCCCGACCCTCTACCTCGTCACCGACGACGACGCCGCCAGTATCCGGGCCGCCGCCGAACGGGGCGCTCAGGTCCTGGTGACCTATGTGTCCGGGCTGGTCGACGAGAACGATCACGTCCGCCTCGGCGGTTATCCCGGCGCCTTCACCGACTTGCTCGGCGTGCGGGTGGAGGAGTTCAACCCGCTCCTGCCGGGGGACTCGGTCGCCCTCACCCGCGGCACTGGCACGCGGTGGAGTGAGTTCGCCACCGCCACCGATGCCGAGGTCCTCATCTCGTATGCCGCGGGCCCCGTCGCCGGGAGCCCCGCATTGACCCGTCGCAGGGTCGGTTCCGGGACGGCGTGGTATGCCGGGACCCGCTTCGACGACGACACCTGGCGGTCTGTGCTCGGGGAGGTGATCGATGCCGCGGGGATCGAGCCCGCGGCATACGTCCCGGTGGGTGTCGAGGCGGTGCGGCGCCGCTCGGGGGAGCGGTCGTGGCTGTTCCTGCTCAATCACGGGGCCGACGAGGCGCGGGTGGCCGTCGATGGCTATGACCTGGTGTCCGCGGCGTCCGTCGATTCCGAGATCGTCCTGCCGCCCGGCGGGTGCGCGGCCATCCGAGAGGGCTGACACGCCATGTTGGCCAGCCAGCGACAAGCCCGGATCCTTCAGGAGTTGGGCGTTTCCGGGGCGGTGCGCGTCGCGGATCTCGTGACCACGCTGGGTGTGTCCGATATGACGGTCCGCCGGGACATCGAGGCCTTGGCGCGGCGCGGGCTGCTCGAACGGGTACATGGTGGCGCCGTTTCGCTGGACCAGGCGCATGGCCTGACGGCGCCCGCCCCATCCAGCGACGAGCCGGGTTTCGTTGTGAAGTCTCGGCTGATGCTCGAGGCCAAGGCGGCGATCGCGGCCGAGGCGGCGCAGCTGGTCGCCCCCGGCAGCTCCATCGCCATCTCGGCCGGCACGACGACAATGGCCCTGGCCGCCGAATTGCGATCGGTCCAGGGCATCACGATTGTCACGAACTCGATCCCTGCGGCGCAATTGCTCGCCGACACGGCCGAGACCGCCGGCCAGACGGTCGTGCTCACCGGCGGCACGCGCACACCGTCCGAGGCCTTGGTCGGCCCGATCGCGGTTGGTGCCCTGCGGACGCTGCATGTGGACATGCTGTTCCTCGGTGTCCATGGCCTCGACGAGCGAGCGGGGTTGACGACGCCGAATCTCGTTGAGGCGGAGACGAATCGCGCTCTCATCGACTGCGCGCGCACTGTCTGTGTGACGGCAGACCACACGAAGTGGGGCGTCGTCGGGCTCGGCACGATCGTGGCGCTCGATCGCGTCGACATCCTCGTCACCGACACCGGCCTCAGCCGCCGTGCGGTCGACGTCGTCTCGGAGCATGTCGACAAGATCATCCTCGCCGAGGTGCCCACCCCCTCGCCGCGCACCCCTGACGCCGCCGGCGGGGGTTGCGGGATGCGGACTACGACCCCTTCCCGCGTCGCCCATTGATGGCGCGCGGCACCCCGGCCAGTCCACGCCGCGCCCGTCGCAGACGCCCCAGGGCCCGCTCACGCCGTGTCGCCAGCTCCCACTCCTGCGGCGAGCGAGAGTTGTCCATCGAGATGTCCCAGAACGCGCGCCATACGAGCTCCGGCCGCTCGCGCCAGCGCGCTTGCTCCCAGCGCGTCAGCCAGACGACGGCCGAGTCGCCCACGTGTTCGCGGGATCGCCGCCACTGAGCCAGCGCGGTCGAGAAGCGGTCGTCGGCAGGCCCCGGTTCAGCACCTAGTTCGATCAGAACCTCGCGCAGTGGTTCCAAAGCTCCGGTTTCCCGGGCCGTGGTCACGACGTCCTGTCGCTCACGGGGATCTAGGGAACCGCTGATCAACGGGCGATTCGTGGTCGGGCGGGCGAGGGATGTCGTGGGGGCGTCGGAATGGTGGCGATGGCCTGCTTGAGCATGGGGTCCTGGCCCCGGTTGCGGGGCCCTCTGGGCGGTTTCGGGCAGGCTGGCGCTATGCCGTCGCCTCGGTGAGGGCGACGGCACGGGCTCGCATCAGCCAGTTCGCTGAGGCGAACAGGACATGGAG
>JAIUPO010000013.1 GCA_020160805.1 Actinomycetota bacterium
GCCATCGCCACCATTCCGACGCCCCCACGACATCCCTCGCCCGCCCGACCACGAATCGCCCGTTGATCAGCGGTTCCTTAGCGGGTGACGGGATTGTCCGGAGCGCTCACATCGATGGTCTTGGGCTTCTGTGACAACAAGATCCCCACGAGTTGAGCCTTCAGCTCGGAGCGCTCGGAGGACCCCCAGACGACAGCCGTCGACCCCAGGCGGAAGGAGACCGAATCCGCCGCATCAAACTGCAGATTGGTGACCTTCGCGCGCGTCGCCTCCGGCAGCGCCGCCATGACGGCAAGAGCGGCGCGCACGCTCTCCTCATCGCCGACTCCCGAGCCGCCCTTGACGACCGGAACCCCGCTCGGCGCAGCCTTTACTGTCTGGGTGCGAACGCCCTCAATATCCAGAAGGTCTACTTGACCTTGAGACTTCTCGAGGCCGAGAACGGGCACCCGCGCGATGACCTCGATGACGAGGGAGCGCGGCATACCCCGGCGCACAGTGGCATCCGCGACCCGTGAATCGGCCTCGATCTGCGCCTCGACGGCGGAGGTGTCGAGCAGGACCATCGAGCGGCCCTTTTGCTCGGCTCCGACCCGCTCGGCAACGGTCCGGACGGCCGCCGACCCGCCACTCACCTCGATCGTGGAAACGGCGAGCAGCGGTGACCACAACAGGACCCATGCCAGAGCCAGCAGCGCACCGAGGCCGCCGACAACCCACCACACCTGAATCGACCGGCGGCGCTGCGCGGCCCCCGCACGGCGGGCCCATCCATCGGCGAACGACAGGACACCGCGGCCCGCCCGACCCCTCCCAGGTGTCTTCGCGCCGGCGGTGCCGGGCTCGTCGAAGAAGCTGTCATCGGCGGCCCGCGAACCCGCCGGGGTCTTTTGGCTCGGCTTCGCGGCGCTCTGCGGTGACCGCTTGGCAGGGTCAGCGGCCCGGGCGATCTCGGCCGCTCGCGCTGACAACCGGCCGCCCGCGGAGGAAGCAGCGGGCCGTGCCGCGCCCGTCGTCCGCGCGGCGGGACGTCCGGGGCCGCGACCGGCCCCGGCCGGTCGTCGTGGGGTCGCCATGGTCCCTCTCAGTCCTCCCGCAGCGCCGCGAGGATGCGCGGGCCAAGTCGCGTGATATCGCCGGCGCCGACGGTGACGATCAGATCACCGGGCTGCGCTGACGACACGAGTTCGTCGATCGCCGCCTCCGGCGAGGCGGCGAGATAGCTCTCCCGCCCCAGAGCGCTCAAGTGCTCGGTGATCAGATGGCTGTCGATGCCGTCCATCGGCTGCTCGCGGGCGCCATACACGGGCAGTAACACGATCTGGTCGGCGGGCGCGAGACCAGCCGCGAAGCCCTCCGCGAAGTCACGCGTGCGGCTATACAGGTGCGGCTGAAAAACGACGCGCAGCGCCGCCCCCGCCGGCAAAACGGCGCGTGCCGCGCCGACGAGCGCCGCCACCTTCGGCGCATTGTGGGCATAGTCGTCAACGACCGTGACGCCGCGCTCATCACCCTTGAACTCAAAGCGCCGCCGGGTGCCGGGGAAGGCGACCAAGCCGTCGACGAGCGCCTCAGGGTCGGCATCGAGACCGAGCCAGCCGGCCGCCAGGGCCGCCGTCGCATTGAGCAGGTTGTGCCGGCCAGGAGCCGCCACCTCCAGGCGCACCTGTCGCCCGGCGCTTTCGACGATGCCATGACCGCGCAGCCCGGCCATCTTGACCTCGGTGAGCCGGACTTCAGCCGCCGGCGACTCGCCATAGGTCACCACGTGCCCACCGGCCGCCCGGTGCGCCGCCGCCAAGTGCGCGGCGCCGGGATCGTCCGCGCAGGCGACGAGCAAGCCACCCTGGGGGATCGAGGCGGCGAAGGCGGCATACGCGGCCTGCACGTGGGCGAAGTCGCCATAGAAGTCGAGGTGGTCCGGCTGGACATTGGTCACAATGGCGATGTGGGGGTGATAGCTCGCGAACGAGCCATCCGACTCGTCGGCCTCCGCGACGAAGACCGGCCCGTCGCCGCGCAGCGCATTGCGCTCGATCCCGACCAGCTCGGAGCCGATGGCGAAGGAAGGATCGAGGCCGGCGGATCGCAGGGCCGAGGCGAGCATGGCCGAGGTCGTCGTCTTGCCATTCGCGCCAGCCACCGCGATCCGCGTGTCCTCCCCCATCGCCGAAGCCAGCGCCTGAGCCCGGTGCAGGATCCGCAGCCCGCGCGAACGCGCTTGCTGCAGTTCGGGATTCGACTCCGGGATGGCTGAGGAGACGACGACGGTGTCGATGCCCGTCAGGTGCTCGGGGCTATGCCCGATCGAGACCGCGATGCCCTCCGCGCGCAGCCGCTCAACGCTCGCCGAGTCGGCGCCATCGCAGCCGCTGACAGGAACTCCGAGATCGTGCAGGAAGGAGGCGATGCCCGACATACCGCTGCCGCCGATGGCGATGAAGTGCACGGCGCCGAGTGCGTGCGGCGCCGGGATGGGCGCCGAGAAGTCGAAGCGTTCGTTGACCCCGAAGGCCATATCAGCGCCTCGTGGTGCGCGAGGCGTATGCCGCCCCCACCAGATCGGCGAGCAACTGATCGCCGCCACGCTCCCCCACACGGGCGGCTGCCGCCGCCATCGCAGCGACCCGCTGCTCGTCGCGGGCCAGCGGGATCAACTGCTGCGTGACCCAGGTCGGGGTCAGGTCCGCGTCCTTGACCAACAACCCTCCGCCCGCCGCGACGGTGTCGGCGGCGTTGAGTTCCTGCTCCCCATTGCCGATCGGCAGCGGGACATAGACCGCCGGTAGCCCCACCGCGGTCAGCTCGCAGACCGTATTGGCGCCGGAGCGCGCGACGACGAGGTCGGCGGCGGCATACGCGAGCTCCATGGCGTCGACATACTCGGTCACGACATAGCGGGCGCCAGCCCCGGTGTCGGGTGCCGCGAAGAGTTTGCCGGCCCCGGTCGCGTGCAGCACCTGGATGCCGGCCTCCGACAACTCCAAAACACGGGCGCTGAAGGCGTCGTTGAGGCGCTTGGCGCCGAGCGAACCCCCGGTGACGAGCACGGTCGGGCGCGCATCAGCCAGCCCGAAATGCTCCAGCGCCTCGGCCCGGCGGGCGGCGCGGTCCAAGGTGGAGATTTCGGGACGCAGCGGCATACCCACCCGCCGCGCATGCGGCAGCTTGGTGCTGGCAAAAGTCGTCCCGACGAAGGGGGTCAGCCGCGCGCCGAGCCGGTTGGCGAGGCCGGGGCGGGCGTTCTGCTCGTGGATGACGATCGGCACCCCGCGGCGGCGGGCGGCGAGGTATGCCGGGGTGGAGACATAGCCGCCGAAGCCGACGACCACCTCAGCGCTCGTCTGGTCAATGGCCGACTCAACCGCCGCGACCGCCGAGCGCAACCGGCCGGGCACGCGCAGCAGGTCGGGACCGGGCTTGCGGGGCAGCGGAACCTTGGGGATGGTCACGAGGGGGTAGCCGCGCGCGGGCACCAGGCGCGCTTCGAGCCCGGTTTCAGTGCCGAGGGCAGTGATCGACATCTCCGGACGCAGGGCGCGCAGCCGGTCGGCCAGGGCGAGCAGCGGCGAGACGTGCCCCGCCGAGCCGCCGCCGGCCAGCAGGACCGAAGACGGCAACGACAACTCGGTCATGACCGCTTCCCCCGCGAGCGGCTCAGCACGGCCGCTCCGCCGCGCACGGACTTCGGCCGCAGCGACAGGGCCTCGGCGCAGCCCGGTTCGGCGCGCGCGAAGGCCAGCAGCACTCCGGCTCCGAGCATGGTGGTGATCAGCGAGGAGCCGCCGGAGGAGACGAATGGGAGCGGGACGCCGATGATCGGCAGGGCGCCGATGACGGCACCGATATTGACGATGGCCTGCACGAGGATCCACACCATCACACCCGAGGCGGCGATTCGAACGAAGAAGTCGTCGGTGCGCACCACGAGGCGGTAGGCGGCATACCCAAAGACGGCGAAAAGTCCGAGCACGATGAGCGCCCCGACCAGGCCGAGTTCCTCGCCGATGATGGCGAAGATGAAGTCATTGTGCGGCTCGGGCAGCCACTGCCACTTTTCCTTGGACGCGCCGAGGCCGATGCCGGTCAGGCCGCCCTCGGCGAGCGCGAAGCGGGCGTGCATGGGTTGGCGGCAGATGCCGAAGTAGAGGGTCTCGTCGGTGATCTTGCACTTGCTCGGATCCAGCCAGATGCTGATCCGCTGCATCCGGTTGTCGCTGGTCATCGTCGCGCCGGCGAGGGCGATCATGCCGAGGACGCCGCCGATGCCGAACCACTTCATCCGCACCCCGCCCGCGAAAAGCATGCCCGCGACGATGGCGGAGATCACGATGGCGGTTCCGAGGTCATGACCGAGCATGACGAGCAGGAGCACGACGATGGCCGCAGGGGCGACGAACGGCACGATCGCTTCCGTGATCGAGCCGAGGAAGCGCCGTTTCTGCGTCAGGACCCGCGCCCCGAACAGGATCAGGGCGATCTTGGCGATCTCGCTCGGCTGGACGGCGAAGCCCGGTAGGCGGATCTGGTTCCGGTTGCCCTGGACGGCCACCCCCAGCGGGGAAAAGACGAGCATCTGCAGCGCGACCGCCGCGACCAGGGCCACCCCACCGATGCGCTTCCAAAAGCCCAGGGGCATCCGCATCGCGACGAGCATGGCTGCAAACCCGATGGCGGCGAAGATGGCCTGGCCGGTGAACTCGCCATAGGGCGAACCATCATTCTTGATCGAGACGATCATCGACGCCGAAAGCACCATGACCAGGCCGATGAGCGTGAGCAGCACGGTGACCGACAGCAAGAGGTAGTAGGTCGCGACGGGGCTGTCGAGGAGGGTGCGCAGGCGCGCGAGGCGCCCACGGGCCCCCTCGCCACCGGCGAGCGATGACGCGGTGGTGCTGCTCACGGATCTACTCCCCGTCGACCTGCAGACGCTCGACCGCGGCCGCAAAGGCATCGCCGCGAGCGCCATAGTTGGCGAACATGTCCATGGACGCAGCCGCGGGGGCGAGCAGCACGACATCACCCGGCTGGGCAAGGGCGGCGGCAGCCGCCACGGCGCGATCCATCGCTCCAGTGTCCGTGTCCGGCAGGTCGACGACCGGGACCTTCGGCGCGTGTCGGGCGAGGGATTCGGCGATCTGGGCGCGATCGGCCCCGATCAGCACCACACCCCGCAGGCCGGGCCCGAAGCGCTCAACCAGGGGATCGATGTCAGCGCCCTTGAGCAGTCCGCCGGCGAGCCAGACGATCCCGTCGTATGCCGAGAGGGAGGCCGCCGCCGCGTGCGGGTTGGTGGCCTTGGAGTCATCGACAAAGCGCACCCCGGCGACCGTGCCGACCTCGGCGACCCGGTGCGGTTCGGGGACGAAGGCGCGTAGGCCGTCGCGGACCGCGCCGGTTGGGACGCCATACGCGCGGGCCAGCGCCGCGGCGGCGAGCGCATTGGCGACGACATGCGGCGGCGGGGGTGCATCGGTGCGGCTCAGATCGGCGAGGGTGCCCATTTCGGCGGCGCTCGTCGCGCGCTCGGCGACGAAGGCCCGGTCCGCGAGGATGTCCTCGACCAGCCCGACCATCGAGACGGCGGGGGTGTCGAGCGTGAAGCCGACCGCTCGGGCTCCCTCGACCACCTCGGCCTCTTCGACCATTCGGCGCGTCTGCTCATCGGCGACGTTGTAGATGCACGCGACCTGGGTGCGGGAATACACCTTGGCCTTGGCCTGCCAGTAGTCCTCGAAGGTGCCGTGCCAGTCGAGGTGGTCCGGCGCGATATTCAGGCAGGCGGAGGCGAGCGGGGAGATCGAATCCGACCAGTGCAACTGGAAGCTGGAGAGTTCGACGGCGATGACGTCATAGGGCTGCGGGTGCAGCACCGCCTCGAGGATGGGCGTGCCCACATTGCCGGCGCTGGTCGCGCGCAGCCCCGCCGCCCGCAAGATGCTTGTGAGCATTTGGACGGTCGTCGTCTTGCCATTGGTGCCGGTCAGTGTCAGCCACGGGGCCGCGCCTTCGGCGGGCCGCATCCGCCAGGCCAGTTCGACCTCGCCCCAGATGGGTATGCCGGCCGAGGCCGCCGCCGCGAGCAGCGGCTGGTCGGGGCGCCAGCCCGGCGAGGTGACCACGAGGTCGATCTGGTCGGGGGGCAGGGCGGTGCTCGCCTCCGGGCCGAGTCGGACGTCGACATCCAGGACGCGCAAAATGGTCGCCCGTTGCGCTAGCTCGCTGCCCTCGGCCGGCTCGGCGGCATCCACCAGCACGACCTGCGCGCCGCGCTCGGCCAGGGCGTCGGCCGCGGCGAAGCCACTGATCCCGAGTCCGGTGACCAGCACGCGCAGGCCGGCCCAGTCGGCGCCGCCGTGCGTGAGCGCGCCGAGATCGGTGCGCCGACTCACAGCGTCCCCACGACCCATTCGGCATAGAAGATGCCGAGTCCGAGGGCGACGAACAGGCCAGCGATGATCCAGAAGCGGATGACGATCGTGACCTCTTGCCAGCCCTTGAGCTCGAAGTGATGTTGCAGCGGGGCCATCCGGAAGACGCGTTTGCCGGTCGATTTGAAGGACGCGACCTGGATGATCACCGAGAGGGTGATGGTGACGAAGAGGCCACCGAGGATGACGATGAGCAGTTCGGTGCGCGAGACGATCGCCAGGCCAGCCAGCGCTCCGCCGAGGGCCAGGGAGCCGGTGTCGCCCATGAAGATCTTGGCCGGGGCGGCATTCCACCACAGGAAGCCGAAGCAGGCGCCCATCCCGCCAGCCGCCACGACGGCCAGATCGAGGGGATCGCGCACGTCATAGCACTTCAGGTTCAAGGCGTTGGTGCAGTTCTGGTTCGACTCCCAGATGCCGATCAGGACGTAGGCCGCGAAGACCATCGTGGAGGCGCCGGTCGCGAGGCCGTCGAGACCGTCGGTGAGGTTCACGCCATTGGAGGTGCCGGAGATCATGATGTTGGCCCAGATGACGAAGAGCGCCACGCCCACGGCTGGGACCCCGAACGAGAGGTCGAGCGGCGTGTCCCGCACGAACGAGACGGCCGTCGAGGCCGGGGTGTTGCCGAAGTCGTCGGGGAAACGCAGGGCGAGGACCGCGAAAATGATGGCGACAAGCGCTTGACCCGCCAACTTTTGCTTGCTGCGCAGCCCGAGTGAGCGCTGCCGGCTGATCTTGATGAAGTCGTCGAGGAAGCCGACCAGCCCGAGCCCGGCCATCAGGAAGAGCACCAGGAGTCCGGAGACGGTGGGGCTGGATCCGGTCGCGGCGTGGGCGGCGAGATAGCCGATGACCGTCGCCGCGATGATGACGGTGCCGCCCATGGTCGGGGTGCCGCGCTTGGTGTGGTGCGAGGTGGGACCGTCGTCCCGAATGAACTGTCCGTAGCCTCGCCGGACCAGGAATTTGATGTATGCGGGGGTGCCGAGAAGTCCGATCACCAGCGCGACGACGGCTGCCAAGAGCACGGCCAGCACGAGTTATGCCTCCTCACGGGACACGGGTGCATCCCGAAGCCGGTCCCCCAGGAAACGCAGACCCGCGCCATTGCTGGATTTCAGCAAGACGACATCCCCACGGGCGAGGATGTCGACAGCTTCAGCGTAGGCGGTGTCCACATCGGGCGCATATCGGATGGTCATCGGCGCGCCCCCGCGCGCTGCCCCGTCGCCGATCCCGCGAGCCGCCTCCCCAACGCAGAGCAGGATATGCACGCCCCGCGCCGCGGCGAGTTCGCCCACCGCCTCGTGGGCGGCCTGGCTCTCGTCGCCGAGTTCGAGCATGGCGCCGAGGATGGCGATGGTGCGCCGGCCGGCGCCCATCGTCGCCAGCGCGTCGAGGGCCGCGGCCATCGATTCGGGATTGGCGTTATAGGCGTCGTTGACGATCGTGACGCCATCGGCGCGTTCGCTGACTTCCATGCGATAGCGACTGACGGGCCCGGCGTGGGCGAGGCTGTCAACGATGTCCGAGAGCGCCAGTCCGCACTCGTGGGCGGCCGCGATCACTGCGAGGGCGTTGCCGACCTGGTGACGACCGGCAACAGCCAACTGCACATGCGCGGCCCCGGCGGGGCTGATCAGGTCGAAGGCCGCGCAGCCGTCCGATCCGAGCGTGATGGCCTCGGCGCGATAGTCGGCATCGGCGGCCTCTCCGACGAGCACGACGCGCGCCGTGGTCTGCTCGGCCATCGCGCGCACTAGCGGGTCGTCGGCATTGAGCACGGCCACCCCATCGGCCGGCAGGGCCTGCACCAGTTCGGCTTTGGCGGTGGCGATCGCCGCCCGCGAGCCGAACTCGCCGACATGGGCCGAGCCGATATTGAGCACGATCCCGATGCGTGGCGGGGCGATCTTGGTGAGGTAGGCGACATGCCCGATGCCCCGGGCACCCATCTCGATCACGAGATAGCGGGTGGCGTCGGTGATCCGGCATACGGTCAGTGGCACACCGACCTCGGAGTTGAAGGAGCCCACCGGGGCAATCGTCTCGGCGTCGGCGGCGAGGACCTGGCCGAGCAGATCCTTGGTCGAGGTCTTGCCGGAGGAGCCGGTGATGCCGACCACCTCCAGATCCGGACGGGAGTCGATCAGCTCCCGGGCGATCGCGACGAAGGCGGCCTGCTCGTCCGCGACGACGATGCGCGGGAGATCACCGGTATCGGCGGTGACCAGGGCGGCGACCGCGCCGCGCTGCGCCGCCCCAGCGATGAAGTCGTGGCCGTCGGCCGCGGCGCCGATGCGGGCGACATACAGGCTGCCGGGTCCGGCCTCCCGCGAATCGGTGACGACCGGGCCGTCGATGAGCAGGTGCTCGGCGGCCGCGACGTCGATCCCGGCGAGGTGGCCGCCGGTGATCTCGGCGAGGCGCGCCAGGCTGCGGGCGATCATGCGGACCCACCCGCTGCGTCGAGGGCGGCGGCCAGTTCAGTGCGGTCGTCGAAAGGATGGATGACGCCGGCGATGTCCTGGCCGCTCTCGTGGCCCTTGCCGACGACGGCGATCACCGATCCTGGGCCCGCGGCATAGGCCGCCTCGACGGCTGCGGCGATTGCCTCAGCCCGGTCGGGGACTTCCTCGATGCGACTCTCGGCACCCGCGGCACGGGCGCCGGACAGCACGGCAGCGCGGATCGTCGCCGGATCTTCGGAGCGGGGATTGTCGTCGGTGACGAAGACCTGATCGGCGCCGAGTGCGGCGGCCGCCCCCATCGCCTCGCGCTTGCTGCGGTCTCGATCGCCCCCGGCGCCGAGCACGACGATCAGTCCACCCGGTGCGGCCTCAGGCCGCAGCGCGGCGAGCGCGGCAGCGACCGCATCGGGGGTATGCGCATAGTCGACGACGGCGAGGGGTGCGGGCTCGCGCGGTGTGTTCGCCGTGACCTTTTCCATCCGGCCGGGCACGTGCGGGTCCGCGAGAACCGCCTCGCGGACCGCGTCGATGCCGTGCCCCGCAGCCAGCAAGGTGAGCGCCGCGAGCGCCGTGTTGACCCGATTGAAGTCGCCGGGCAGCGCCGAGCGCAGGTCGAGCCGCCCCGCGGGACCGGTCAGCGTGAACTCGCTCCCCTCCCCCGCGTCGAGACGCCAATCGGCGGGCTGACCAGTGCTGCTCAGCGTCGTGACCGGAATCGGGGCGTCCGCGGCCAGCCGTTGGCCCCAGGCATCATCGACGCAGATCACTCCCTGGCGGGCTCGCTGCGGCGTGAACAGGGCCGCCTTGGCGAGGAAGTAGTTGTCCATCGTGCGGTGGTGATCGAGATGGTCTTGCGAGAGATTGGTGAAGACCGCGACGTCATAGACCAGCCCGTCGACGCGGTGCAGCGACAGGGCATGGCTGGAAACCTCCATGACGCAGGTGTCGACGCCGCCCTCGCGCATCGCCGCGATCAGGCCGTGCACCTCGCTGGCCTCCGGGGTCGTGCGGACGCTCTTGATCCGTCGCTCCCCGATCCGCGTCTCGACCGTCCCGACCAGGCCGGTCCGTTGGCCCAGCGCTCGCAGCGCGGAGTCCAGGAGGTATGCCGTGGTGGTCTTGCCATTGGTGCCGGTGATCCCGATCAAGCTCAGGCCGGGATCGCGATTGGCGTAGATCAGGCTGGCCGCCTCCCCCAGTCGAGAGCGTGGGTCCTCGACGATCAGAAGCGGCAGTTGCACGTCTGCGGCGTGGGCGAGGTCGGCGCCCGCCGCGTCTGTGAGTGCCGCGACGGCACCGGCCGCCGCGGCCCCGGCGATGAAGCGCCCGCCGTGCACATTGGCGCCGGGCAGGGCGGCATACAGATCCCCGGGCTGGACCGCGCGCGAGTCGAGGGTGACTCCGGTGATCAGGACGTCGACGCCCGGATTGGGCGCGCCGAGGGCCGTGGCCAGGTCAGCCAGGGCGACGGGACGGGTGGAGTCGGGCCGGAAGCCGGTCATCCGCGCGCCTTAGCGGCCGCCGCGATCACGCAGCACCGCGGGGTCGTCGGGATTGGGCGGGCTGTCGAGCTTCAGCGTGAGCTTGGGCGGGTCCGTGTCGCCCGGGGTCGGCGGGATGTCCAGGGATTGCAGCGCATAGGTCATCACATCGTGGAAGACCGGGGCCGCCACGACACCGCCATAGTGGCCGTTGACCGGCTTTTGGATGATGACCGAGACGACCAGTTCCGGGTCGGATGCGGGGGCATAGCCGATGAAGCTGGCGGTGTAGCCGGAATAGCCGCGGACCTTCTCGTCATACCGGTCGGCGGTGCCGGTCTTGCCGGCCACGCGGTAGCCCTCGATGACAGCGGCAGGCGCGGTGCCCTCGGCACCGACGACACCTTCGAGCATCTCGCTGACTTGCCCGGCAACCTTCGAGGAGATCACGCGAGTGCGCTGCGACTCTGCCGTCTTCTGCAAGGCGCCCTGGCTGTCGGCGACCGCGCCGATGAGTTTGGGCGCAATGTGCACCCCGCCATTGGCGATCGTCTGATAGACCCCGGTCGCCTGGATGGCGGTGATCGACAGACCCTGGCCGAAAAGCACGGTGTAGCGCTGCGAGCCGCTCCAGTCCTCGGCCTTGGCGAGCAGCCCGGCGCTTTCGCCGGGGAACTTCACGGGCGAGCGGGAGCCGAAGCCAAACTTGCGGAAGTAGGACTCCATGGTCGCCTTCGGCAAGGTTTCGCCCGCGATGATCAGACCGGTATTGCTCGACTGCGCCAAAGCGCCGGCGAAGGTGAGGTATTCGGTGGGGTGGGTGTGGCTGTCGCTGAACTGGCGGTCGGCGCGGCGCACCGAATAGGGCACGATCATCGCGGTGTCAGGTTTGACGGTGCCCTCCTCCAGGGCGGCCGCCGCCGTGATGACCTTGGCCGTCGAGCCGGGCTCGAAAACCTCCGTGAAGGCCGTGTTGACGAACGAGGCATCCGTGGTGATCTTGTTGGGATCGAAGGTCGGATAGGACGCAATCGCCAGCAGTTCACCGGTCTTGACGCTCTGGACCACGACCGTTCCGGAGGCGGCCCGCACCTCGCGCATCTTCTGCGCCAAGGCGTTCTGGGCATACCACTGCAGGTCATTGCGGATCGTCAGCTGGACCTCGCGGCCAGGCACCGCAGGCTTCTCCTTGGAAAAGCCCATCGGGAGGCGGACGCCGTCCTGACCCACTTCATACGCCAGTTGGCCTGGGGCACCCTTGAGCGTGGAGTTCAGGTAGGTCTCGATTCCGCCGCCACCGTCCTGGTTGTCGCCGCTGACGAAGCCGACCAGGCTCGCCGAGGTCGTCGACTGCGGATAGCTGCGCACCGAGGTCCGCTTGCTGTAGATCCCCGGGATGCCGAGCTTGCTGATCGTGTTCCACGTCAGCGGCGAAATGGCCCGCTCGAGCAAGACATAACGGGTCTTTGGCGTCGTGAGCGACTTCTCCAGATCGGGCACGGTCTGGCCGAGCAAGGGCGCCAGATCGAGCGCCGCGCCAGCCGCGCCGACGGTCGTGAGCTTGCCGTCGATCTTCTTCTTGTATGCCGCCACGGACTGCGGATCCGCGCTCACCTCACGCTTTTCGATGCTCGCCGCGAGGACCGTGCCGGTGGCGTCGACGATCGTTCCGCGCATGGCGGGCGTGGTCTCGGTGACCACCCGCATCTGCATTCCGAGTTCGGCGGCGCTGTTCTCATCGAGCGCTTGGATGCGCACGAGTTGGGTCGCGAAGAGGCTGAGCACGACGAGCAGACCGACAAACATGGCCCGGGCGCGGACCCGGGGATTGCCGCCCGGTCGAGCCATCGGGCGTGGGGTGCGGGGCGGACGTGATCCGCCGCCACGGGGGGCCGCGCCACGGGGTGCAGCGTCTCGCGGATGTGCCCGGCGCGGATCGCTGCCCCGGGGCGCGCCCGACGCGGGCCCACCGGGCCGGGGCCGGGCCGGCTGCCGGACAGGTGGCGCTGAGCTTCGGGGCGTCACGGTGCGGGTCAGTCCTTGCTGTCGGCCGGCGTGCTGGACGTGGCGGGCGTGGCCTTCGACGGGGCGGTCTTGGTGGCCTTGGCGGTCTTGGTCGATCCCATCGTGGGCTCGGTAATCACCGTAAAGGGCGTCGTCCCAGTGGCCGCTTCCGCCACGCCGAGGACGGTCCCCTTGGACAGCGAGACGAAGGCCGGCGACTGGGCCGGAACCATCCCGAGGGCAAGGGCGCGCTGGGCGAGGGCGGCGGGCGCGCGCAACTGGCTCAACTCGGTGGTCAGCGACTCCTGCCGGTCGGCGAGCACGGTGGATTCCGTGACGAGCCGGCCGCGCTCGTAGCTGCCCTGCGCGAGAGCGGTGTTGATCATCAAGGTCGCGAGCAAGCTCAAGACCATGGTCGCGATGAGGGCGAGGATGAACCAGCCCTGACGCACGACCGCGGTCGCGGGCACGACCGACAGCGGCGCGCGCGGCGCCGGGCGGCCGCCGGTGGTGGGCAGGCCGGACAGCTTGACGGCTGGGGAGCTCATCGGGATCCCTTCGAGGGGGTGGGGGTGGGACGCAGACGTTCGGCGGCCCGCAAGCGGACCGAGGCAGAGCGGGAGTTGGCGGCCTGTTCGGCGGCGGAGGCTTCCTCGGCGCCGCGGGTGAGCAGCCGCAGGTAGGGCTGGTGCTCGGGAAGCTCGACGGGCAGACCGACGGGTGCGCTGCTGCGGGCTCCCGCGGCCAGGACGCTCTTGGTGATCCGGTCCTCGAGCGAGTGATAGGACAAGACGGCGATCCGCCCGCCGACGGCCAGAGCCTCGATCGCGGCGGGGAGGGCACGCTCCCACACTCGAAGTTCGTCGTTGACCTCGATGCGCAGCGCCTGGAAGGTGCGCTTGGCCGGGTGGCCACCGGTGCGCTTCGACGCCGCCGGGATGACCTCGGTGAGCAGGGCGACGAGTTCGGCGGAGGTGGTCAGCGGGCGCTGCGCGCGGCGGGCGACGATGGCGCGCGCAATCTTGGGGGCGAAGCGCTCCTCGCCATAGACCCGCAGCACCCGGGTCAGGTCCGGCACGTCATAGTCGCGCAGCACATCGGCCGCCGTCTGCCCGCTGCCCTGGTCCATCCGCATATCGAGCGGGCCGTCGAAGCGGTAGGCGAAGCCGCGCTCTTGGGCATCGAGTTGCAGCGAGGAGACACCGAGGTCGAACAGGATCGCGTCGGCCCGCTCGATCCCGAGGTCGGCGAGGACGGCGGGCAGGTCGTCATACACCGCCGCAGCGATCTGGACCCGATCGCCATATGACGCGAGCCGCTCCCCCGCGATCCGGCGAGCGTCGGCGTCGCGATCGATGCCGACCAGGCGGGCGGCGGGGCAGCGATCGAGCAGCGCCTGCGCGTGGCCACCGAGGCCGAGGGTGGCATCGACGACCACGGCTCCGGGCTCGCTCAGGGCCGGGGCGAGCAGGTCGAGGATCCGCTCGAGGAGGACAGGCACGTGACGGTGCGGCGCCACTGCTCCTGTGCTCATCGGGTGCCTTCGGATCGGTTCTGGTCGGGGGTTGGGGTATGCGGATGGGGCACCTGGTGCGGGCGATGGTTCCTGGTCCCCATCCGCCGCCCCGATCCGGGGGAAGTCGGGCCGGGAGGACGGCTGGAGGCCAGGAACCACCGCGCTAGAGCAGGACGACCCCCTCCTCGTCGAGATCGCCGAGGACGGCATCGGAGCCGTCCTCGTCATACGAGCCGGCGTCCCACACCTCGAGGTAGTGACCCTGGCCGATGACGATGCAGTCCTTGTCGAGCCCGGCGTACTGGCGCAGCACCGCGGGGATGGTCACGCGGCCCTGGCGGTCGGGGGTCTCGGTGGAGGCATGGCCGAGCAGGGCGCGGCGCAGCTGACGGACATTGCGCGAGGCCGTCGAGGCCATATTCAGCCGGTCGAGGATGCGCTCCTTGAAGACCTCGTGGGGATAGATCGTCAGGCAGCGATCCATCCCCTTGGTCACCACGACCTGCTCCCCGAGCCCGTCGCGAAAGCGCGCTGGCAAGGCGATCCGACCCTTGTCGTCCAGCCGCGGCTGGTGCTGGCCCATGAACTCGACATCGGTCACTGGCCACCTCCCGCGCTGCCCTCTAGGACCCTTTTCACCAGGTCACTCCGATTTCCCCCACTCTACCCCACCTATGTACCGATTTGGGCACGATTCCGGGCAGTTTTCCCCTAGAACTCAGCATCTTTGCCGGTCAGACGCGGTGGTGGAAAGTGGGGAGATTCCTGCGGATTTGCCGCCGTTCGGACCGAGGTTGCTCGAACAGGCCATAAAGTTGGCGGAACCGGCCCCGAACTAGTGCCCGGGTGGGGGACGATGGCCGGGACCGTGCGGGGAACGACGGGTTGTCAGCGCATCGTCCTAAGCTCGCAGGACCCCAGAACACGACGCGGTCGATCCACGTCGGGAAGGATGGCGACAGTGACCGAGCAGGGTCAGTTGACCGGCAGCGAACGGGCTCGGACGCTCGAGGAAGTCCTGGAGGTCACGACCTCGCTCGCGGCCGCCATGCGCACCGTGATCGAGGGTAAGCCCGAGGTCATCCAGACCGCCCTGACCGCCTTGCTCGCCGAGGGCCATCTGCTCTTGGAGGATGTGCCTGGCGTCGGCAAAACCATGCTCGCCAAGACCCTCGCGCGCTCGGTCGACTGCTCGGTGCGACGGATTCAGTTCACCCCGGACCTGCTGCCCAGCGATGTCACGGGCGTGAGCATGTTCAACCAGGACTTGCGCTCGTTCGAGTTCCGGCCCGGCGCGATCTTCGCCAATGTGGTCGTCGGGGACGAGATCAACCGGGCCTCCCCCAAGACCCAGTCGGCGATGCTCGAATGTATGGAGGAGGGTCAAGTCACCGTCGACGGGCGGACCTACACCCTGCCCCACCCCTTCATCGTCATGGCGACCCAGAACCCGCTGGAGATGGAGGGCACCTATCCCCTGCCCGAGGCGCAACGCGACCGATTCATGGCGCGCCTGTCACTGGGCTATCCCTCGGCGCGCAGCGAGATGGACATGCTCACCCACCACGGCGAGCGCGACCCGCTGCACGAATTGCGGCCCGTGACCGATGCCGCGACCGTCAGCCGGTTGATCGCTGGCGTGCGCAGCGTGCACACCTCCGACTCGATCCGTCAGTACATCGTCGACCTGGCCAGCGCGACCCGCGACAACTCCGCCATCCGGCTCGGGGTCTCGCCGCGAGCCACCCTGCACCTGCTGCGGGCGGCCCGAGCGGCGGCAGCCTTATCCGGTCGCGATTACGTCCTGCCCGATGACGTCCAGGCCCTCGTCGTGCCCGTCTGGGCCCACCGCCTGATCCTCACCGGCGAGGCCCTGCACTCCCGGCGCGGCCCTGCCGAGGTGCTGCGCTCGGTCACCGACCGCGTCCGGGTGCCGGCGCCCGGCTTCTGATGGCCCGCCGGACCCGCAGGCGCGGGCTGACCGACGCCCTCACCGTGCGGGGCCGGTGCTTCCTCGCGGCCGGGCTGGCTTTGATGGCGTGCGGCATCCTTATGGGCTTTCGCGACATCACCCGGATCGGTGTGCTCGTGGCCGGGCTGCCGATCTTCGTGCTGCTCATCGCCCGGCGCCAGCAGTTGAGCTTTGCGACCGATCGCACCGTCTCGCCGGCGATCGTGCCGATGGATCAGTGGAGCGCGGTCAGCCTGCATGTGCGCAATCCCGGCCCAGGGCGGACGCCGATCCTGATGGCCGAAGAACAGCTGGACTATGCCTTAGGCGACCGGCCGCGCTTCGTCATACCCAAGATGGCGCCCGGGGCGGCCCATGAGGTGTCCTATCGAGTGCGTTCCTCGGTGCGGGGGCGGCACCGGCTCGGACCGCTCGGACTGCGGATCAAGGATCCCTTCGAGTTGACCTTGCGCTTGGCCGTGGTGCGCGGCACCGGAGAGTTGATCGTGCTGCCCAAGATCGTTGATCTGAACTCCGGGCAGGTCAGCGGCGGGCTCGGCAATGAGGGCTCGATCCCCCACATGATCGCGCTGCATGGTGAAGATGACGTCTCGGTCCGTGAATACCGCGAGGGCGACGACCTGCGGCGCATTCACTGGCCGGCGACTGCACGGACCGGCGAGTTGATGGTGCGCCAGGAGGACCGTCCGGCGACTCGCCGGGTCGTGCTGCTGCTGGATGACCGGGCCGCGGCCGGGGCGGTCCCGCGCGCGTCGGGATCCTTCGAGTGGGCCATCACGGCGATGGCCTCGATTGCCGCCGTGGTGATCCAGGAAGGCACCAACTGTTTCCTCGTCGCCGGGGGGGAGTTGTATGCCGGACACGGCGGCGAGCACCTGCGGGTAGAGGCGGCCCTGACGGAATTGGCCGTTGCGGAACTTCAGGAACCGGCGTTGTTCACCACGAGCATCGAGAAGGCCGGCGAGGTCGCGGCCGCCGGCGCTTTGTGTATCGCGGTGCTTTCCGCGATGTCCGACCACGAGATCGACGCCTTGGCGCGCGTCCGGCCACCCGGTTCGGCCGGTCTCGCCATCGTCACCCCGATCTCCGATGCGGTCGGTCACGGACCGGAGGCCGAGGCCACTGCCGCCCGGCTGCGCGAGCGCGGCTGGAGCGCGGTGGCGGTCTCCTCGGGTATCTCGGTCGCACAGGCCTGGTCTTCGGTCGGCGCCAGCGCAGTGCGGGCGGGCCGATGAAGAGCCAGGGCCGACCGATCGAAGCGCTGATCGCCTTCGTCGCCGCGTGGCTGGCGCTGCTGCCCGTTCGCACCCTGCTCAGCGATGCCTCCTGGGTGGTGCCGGCACTGGTCATCTCCGGGATCGTGGTCGCGACCGGGATCTTCGTTCGCACCATGGTGCGTCATTGGTTGGCCGTGACCCTGGCCCAGGTCGTCGCGGGCCTTGAGGCGATCGCGCTCTGGCATGGACGAGGGCACACGACCTATGGCATGCCCACCTGGGACACCGTGCTCGCCCTCAACAACATTCTCATCGAGGCCCGAGAGACCGTGCTGAGGTATGCCGCCCCGGCTCCGACCAATCGCGGGATGATCGTCGCGATGTCCTTCATCGCGGTGGCCATCGTGATCATCGTCGACCTGCTCGCGGTGACGCTCAAAGCCCCGGCGGCCGCTGGGCTGGCGCTGCTGACGGCATTCCTCATCACCGCGGCGAACCGTGGCTCGGCCCTGCCCTTCGCCTATTTCGTGCTGCCGGCCGCCGCCTGGCTGGTGCTGCTCGGCCGGACCGGAACACAAGGCTTGCGGCGCTGGGCGACGCTGCTGCCCAAAACACCCGACGGGCAAGAGGCGCCCCGCGATCCGCGCACCGCCTTCACTCGCAGCGCGGGCCGGTTGGGCGTTGGTGTGCTCGCGCTGGCCGTCGTGCTGCCGATCGTGGTGCCGCACTTCCACACGCGCTACCTCACCGACGGCCTGGGCCGCTCGGCCGGTGCGGGCAATGGCACCTTCAGCCTGAGCACGACGCTGGATCTGCGGGCAAATCTGGAGTCGCAGTCGACCAGCCCGGCGTTGAAGTACCGCACCTCCGTGACCAGTCCGGGACCGCTGCGGGTGGCGATCCTCACGAACTATGTCAACGGGCAGTTCACACCGCGGCCGCTCTATCCCGCCAAGACGATCAAACCGACCATCCCGTTGCGCATGAATGAGGCGCTCACGTGGTGGCAGCCGCTGATGTCGAAACTTCCTGCCGGTGCGCGCAAGGATGGCACCTTCGAGGCCTACGACTCGGATCTGGCGAGCCCGCAGATCGCGATGCCTTATGGCGCGCGCTATCTGAGCATCGACGATGACATCGAGGCGCTGGAGTTCGCGGATAGTTCCGTGGAGGTCATCGATCGGGCGACGTCATATGCCGTTGACCTGACTGTGCTCAATCCGACGCCGGAAATCCTCAACGAGGCACCCGATGTGGACTCGCCGGGACGCGTGGACGGCGACAGCGTGACGGCGGACACCCTGAGCGTGGACCCACTGTCGGTGCCGATCATCAGTGAGATCAGCGAGCGCCTCCGCACGGACGCGAGGAACAACTTGGAGATGGCTGTCGCCATACAGGATTGGTTGCGTTCCGATGAGTTCACCTACAGCCTGGACCTCGCGCCGGTGCAGAGCGTGGAAGGCGTGCCCCTGGACCCGATCACCAACTTCCTGACCACCAAGCAGGGATATTGCCAACAATTCGCCTCGGCGATGATTCTCATGGCGCGCTACAACGGCATTCCGGCGCGGATGGCCATCGGCTTCCTGCCCGGCAGTCAGGAGCGCGGCGAATGGACGGTCAAGCGCAGCGACGCGCACGCCTGGCCCGAACTGTATTTCGCCAATGTCGGGTGGGTGCGCTTCGATCCCACGCCCGGGACGCGTTCCGGGACGGCGCCCGGCTACGCGCGGGTCCCGGTGGACACGACCGCCACGACAAGCAGCTCCAGCAGCACCTCGAAGGCCCCGACGACTCGCCCGACCCGCCCGCAGGACCAGCTCGACCCCACCCTCGGCGGCACGGGCACCCGCTCCCTCGGGCAGCGGATCGCCGCCCTGCCGACGACGGTCTGGGTCGGCCTCGGCCTGCTGGCCGGGGTGCTGGCGCTGCTCGTCCTGCCCGTCAGTTCGCTGCTGGCCCGGCGGCGCCGACTGGCGGAGGCCGACTCCGATGCAGAGGTGATCGAGGCGCGTTGGCAAGACCTGATTGCCCGCATCGCCGATCTGGGCATCGAGACGCCGCAAACGCTCACCCCGCGCCAGGTGCATTCGCATCTGACGCACACCGCGGTGCTTGATCGGGACACTTCCGCCGCCCTGAGCCGCGTCGTGGACGCGGTCGAGGTCGCTCGATATGCCGCCCCGGGCGGCACCGTGGGCGATCCGGCGGCCGATGTCGAGCGGGTCTTCGGGCACATTGACTCAAGCCGGTCGCGGAGGATCCGCGCGCGGGCGCGGCTGGTGCCGTATGCCGGTCGCCGGGCTGCCCGGTCCGCATACTCCCGGGTCGTGGGGTTGCCCGCCCGGCTGGTGGCCGAAATGCGAACGCGCCGGGAGGGCTAAAGGCCCGTCCCGGCGCGTCGCGGCGCTGGTGCGATCAGTCGAGATAGTCGCGCACTAGGAACGCCTGTGCGTTGTGCATGGTCCGTTTACAAGCGAGCAGATCGGCAGCGCTGTGGCGTGCAATATCTCCGACTGAAAGGCGAGGCACCATGACCCCAGCAAACCACCACGTCGAGCACGAGGCGACGGCAGGCTCCACGATGAGCAGCACCACCACCACGGCCGTTCAGCACATGCTCGGCACACTCCAAGTGGGTATCCAGCGCGCGGCAGACCAGAAGGGTATGACGCTCGGGGAGGTCGAGCAGCGGGCCGGCCTCGCGCCGGGCGCCCTGTCCGACCCCGAGCGGCTACCCGTCGATGACCTGGCGGTCGCGGCCCGCGTCCTGGGCACCACCGCCTCGGCACTCGTCAAGCTCGCGGAGACAGCCGCGACACGCGCGCAGCCGCGGCCGGACGCGCCGTGGGCCGACAGCGTCCACCCCTACGGCCCGCCCCTGTCGGACAGGTGGGGCGCGGTCGCCCAAAAGTCCTACCCGCTCTCCGGCAGCAACCGCGTGGTGGCCGTCGAGGTCGATTACGAGCGGCGCCCGGACGGGTCGTGGGTGATCGGCGGAGAGCACGCGTGCAGCAGCGCCCGCCCGGTCGTCTCGATCTTTCGGGCAACGACGGGCGAGGAGGGCGACCTGACCCCGGAGCAGGCCCGTGAGCTGGCGGCGGTCCTGGTCGAGGCGGCGGAGTTCGCTGCTCGAATCGAGGGCGGTGTGGCGTCGTGAGGTGGATGCTGCTGCCAGCCTGACAGGCGCAAAGACAGCAGCGGGAGACGGTGACCGTTAGGTCGCGTCTCCCGCTGCTGTCTTGCGAGGTCAGGCGCAGGCTCGGTGGCCGTGCGGGGGTCGCCTCCTAGATGCCCAGTAGGTACTCACTGGTATGCCACTTGGCTGTCGCGACGCTGCCATCGAAATAATTGGCATGGGTCAACTGGACGGTCTGGAGAGAGTCTGAGCCGACGAGAACGATGTCGATGTGAGGGTTGTCCCGATTGACGTGTTCGCACTCGGAGTACGCCTCAAGGGCCGCGTTCACGTCGTCTTCGAACTTATCCAACCTCACCAGACGCGAGGCCTCGTGGTCGAACACCAGCAAGAAATGCTTGATAGCACTCGTCATCTGGCTCACCTTCCCTGTCCTATGTAGGCCTCGATATCGAGCCTCAATCGGGCGATGGTATCGCGGAGAGGCCCAGGAGTGACGCCGCCCACCTCTTCAATCGCCTGCGCTCGGGAGACTTCCGCCATGAAGCGGTGCGCTAGCCGCGCGGCCGGCCCGGCGCTTGGAGTGAGCCGGTCGGCCTTCAACGTCTCGCCGAACACGTTACTCAGTCTCTCGACAGTGATAGCCCACTCATGCATCATCGGGGTCCTGAGCTGAACCTCGATGTGTCGCGGCGGGTCGCCGTACGTCACGACCACGTGAACACCCCTGTATCCGGACTCTCTCGGCTCAGAAATGTAGTCGCTGTACCCACCGGAGACGCCCCGAGCCTGCACCAGGCGCTGCTCGACCCGTCGAAGCTCGGGGATGGTTCCAATAACCGCTCGAACCCCGCCAATGTCCTGCATGGTCGGGAGGGAGAGGGTGGGCTCGCGTGTCAGTTTGTTGAGGATCGTCTGCATGCGCTTGAGCCTCTGCGAGACGTTTATTTCGCACCCCTCCGTGCGCAGCATGCTGCGCAGGCCATTGTTGGCACTTACCAGGGGTCCGGCATGGGAGGCCCGCCACGCCTCGATCACCCTCAAGGCTTCATTGAACGCCGCAAGGTCCACGCCGTCCGCCCCTCGGAAGAACCTTCGAACGGTGCTTCCTGCCTTCTTTACCTGGGAGTTCGTTGGAGTCTCGCCCACAGGCCGATGATGGCACGCCCGCTGTGGTCAGGAGGGCGTAGGCCTGCGCGCGCGGGCGCGGTCGAGACTGCTCACCTTGCCGCCCGGAACGCTCGGGAGTTGTACGCCCCGACCACCCCCGCGGCGCTGCGGACGCACGCCCTGCCCGTCCGGCAGGCGCAGCGCGGCCAGCAACTGCTTCATCAGGTTGGCCGTATCGTTTGCCCGCTGGAGCGCGTTGGTGATCCGCATCTCGTAGACCTGACCGTCACTCGCCGGGTCCGGCGACAGGCGCATCCACGTATCGGCGTCCCCGCACAGCACGGCGTCCAGCTTGTCCAGGCGATCCTTCGCCCGGCACGCCTCCGTCAACTGCACCAGTTGCATCGGGTCCAGTTCGTGCGCGGCGGTGATATCCGCCCACAATCTGCGCCCGCCGGCGCTCAGGCCGGCGGGCGGGTCAACAACGGCACCCATGCGGGCGCTCCTTCCCCGGCGTCATGCCGGAACTCCCATTGCCAACAATTCCTAGCCACTCCGGACTGCGAGGCACCTCACCTGCGGTTCGGAATGGCAGGGGTTTAACCCCGGCCCCCGGCTCCCAGGGGTCCGGCTAGGCCGGTGCCTTCTCGATGAGCCAGGGCATCGACTCCCGGAGTTCCTTCCCGCGGGCCTCGGCCTCGGCGACCTCTCGGGCGGTGGTGGCATCGTGGGCGCCGCGTGCGACCTGGGCGGCCTCGGCCCGCGTGTTCAGGCGCAGGGTGTAGCCACCGTGGGCCAGGTTGTGGAACGCATTGCCAGGCGCGGTGAACAGGCGGGCCGCGTTGTCGAGGGCGGCGGCGTCGGCGGCCTTGGCGATAAACCATGAGACGTGCTGCTCGGGTTGTCCGCTCAGGTCTCCGAGGATGACCCGTGCGTTGCGGATGCGGGCCAGCGTGTCCAGTGCGGCGTCGAGGTCGCGGTAGGCGGTGACGGCCTGGTCTCCGGCGTCGAGGACGGCGGACTTGCTGGCGCCGGGAGGGAAGTAGCGCCCGGCCGTGTGGACGACGGCGGCAGCGGTGTCGAACCGCGGGCGCATCGCGGTGATGAGGTCGTCGCCCGCGTCGCGCAGCCCGTCGAAGAATCGGCGCGCCAGCGGCTGCTCCAACGTCGTGAACGCGGTGGCAGCGTGGTCCTTGACGGTGAGGGCGGTGGCGAGCTCGGACAGTCGAGCGGCGGCATTCCTGGCAGTGATGCTGCCGGCGGCTGCCACGGCCTCGGCAGCCGGGTCAGCGTCTCGGGCAGCGGCGAGCGCGGTCAGCGCGTCGAGGGCGGCCTGGGATTCCTTGGGCAGGGTGAGGCCGGCGTCACGCAGGGATCGGGCGACGTTGCGGGGAATCGGGTTATACATGGGTGCTCCTTCTCAGAGGGTGGGGGTTGTCGAGCCACCGAGGGCGGCGGCCAGGGATTGCGTCAGCGCGTCGGAGTTGAGCGCGGGCGGTTCTGCTCGGGCGGCCTCGGACTCGGGCCGGTGAGCCGGGCAGGTCAGCGCGTCCTCGATGTGGGCGCGCAGCAGGGCGGCCACGTCTGTGGGACAGGTGCAGATGGGTTCAGTCATTGGGGCGTTCCTCCGTTGTTTCGGGGTCGGTCGAGCGGGCGGCGAGGCCGGGGGTGCCGGAAACTTTGAACCCTGCTTTTGTCCTGCGGGTCTCACCTGCGGTTCCGATCCGTGGGTGGTTAACCCCACCCCGCGGGTGGGTGCGACGGCCGGGCGCAGGCGCGTCATAGCGGTAGAAAGGGGAACGCGCTCGACGCCTTGGCTCCTGCCCAGGCTTGTCCAGTTCGGTGGCTTTCACGCCCGGCCGTCGCTGCTCGTGGACCGGTCTAGTTGACCCGCTGCTTGGTGAAGACGTTGCGCTCGGTGTCGAGCACGCTGCCGAACTGGCGCCCGTCGATCGGGTTGGTCGGGCGCCCCTCGGTCTCGGCGGTCGTCCAGCTGGTCCCGAGGATGTTGCCCTTGTCGTCGGTCTTGACCCACTCGCCGGCGCGGGGGTTGCGGTGCATGACGGTCGTGGCACCGTCCTCGGTGGTGTGGCGGGTCACGTCGAGGCGGATGCCGTTGCGCGCGAGCCAGGCCAGCGGGTTGGACTTGTCGAGGGGACTGCTGGCGATCGCCTCGGCCAGGGGGTCGCGCGGCGTTCCGTCGCTGACGGCGGCCAACTGCTCGACCTCGGCAGGCACGTCAGTCTCGTCTGCGGATGCGGCCAGGCGGTGCAGCATCTGGCCCAGCGGGTCGAACGAGACTTGACCGTCGATCATCGGCAGCACGCTCGCCGGTCCGGTGCTCGGTGAGACGGACTGCCCGGTGATCTCGCGGGCGTACTCCCCGCGGCGGGTGACGGCGTGCTGTGCGTTGACGGCGGCCTGCCAGTCGATGAGAGCCGCTACCCAGGGCTCGGCGGCGATGGTCTGCTCGAACGCGCGGCGGGCTGCGGTAACGTCCTTGCGGGCTTGTGCCTCGGCGGCCTGGTGGTCGCCGGACTGGAGGTAGTGGCGCGCCCATGCCTGGCGGCGGGTGGCGCGCCGGTGCTGCTCGGCCTCGGCCTCGGCGCCCGCCTGGCGCTCCAGTTCGGCCAGGCGGGCCCGGTCGGTCTCGGTGCTGCTGGCGGCCTTCTGCTCGGCGGCGTGGATCTTGGCGGATAGCTCGGTGATCTGCTCGGCGGTGGTGCTCATCGGTCGGTCTCCTTCATCGCGGCGTCGAGGGCTGCTGCTAGGTCGGTTGGCGGGTCGGTTGTGGCCTGGTCCTGGTCGCCGGCGTCGGCCTCAATGGCGGCGTCGAGCGCGGCTGCCAGGCGTGCGATTGCGTCGGTTCCGCGCGTTGGTTGGTTCCTATCCATGCGGTCGTTCCCTTCTCTTGTCGGGGTCTGCGGGGGTTGCGGCCAGGGCGGCCAGGTGGGGACAGTGCGGGTGGTTGTCGTTGCCGTGGTCGTCGCAGATCCATCGGATCGAGCGGCGCTGCCGGCGGATGCGGACCCGTGTGCCGTCCACGATTGCGAGGGCGTCGCGGTGGCTCCACGCCTTGACCACGACGCTCATGGGGTCGCCGCCTTGGCCGGTTGGGGCGAGCGGTCCTGTCCGCCCCACACTCCCCAGGTGCCGCGGCGCCCGTGCTGCTGGGCGATCTCGTCCCCGGCGTCGGCGCATAGCTCGATGAGCGTGCAGGGCCGGCAGGCGCGGGCGGCGCGGGCTCGGTCGTCGGGGTGCTCGGCGGTCCAGTCGTCCCGCCGGTCGGGGTCGAGGCAGGGCGTCCGGCGGTCGGCGTCGAGCAGTCCGTTTATGGCGTCGACCAGTCGCCCGTGAGCGGCCGCCGGCGGATCACTCGCTTTTGTGTTTCCGCAGGTCAGAGCGTCGGGTGACGGAAGGTGACGGTTTCCCGCAACTTTTCCTATATCCCTACGTGTAGGAAAGTTACGGGAAGCCGTCACCATGCGTCACCACCGCGGCCGTTGTCGTCCTCGGCGTAGGGCATCAGGCCCGGGCGGGTGGCACCCCTCTTGGTCCGGGAGGCGGGGTGTCCGAGCCGGTCCAGTTCCTTGCCGAAGGCGCGTTCGGTCAGGGTTTCGGCGCCGTCCCGGATCGCCCACCGCTGCCAGGCGGTGAACAGTTCCCGCGTGGTCGCGGATGCCACCGGGGAGACGTGGCACCCCTCGGTGATGAACCGCCGTACCGCGTCAGACTCGGCGCGATAGTCGTCCGTCGCGGCCAGCACGGTCGCCGGCTCCCGCATCCCGTTGGCCTTGTAATCGGCGTATCCGGCCACGGCCCAGGCCAGCACCGCGTCAGCGTGCAGCAGCAGCCGCTCAGGCAGGCCGGGGTCCCGCTGCGCGGGCGGGACCACCACGTCGAAGGGCAGCACGCGCACGCGGCGCCACACGGCCGGATCATTGCCGCGCACGACGGGCAGCGCGTTGGTGAGGTAGAGCAGCTGGTGAGACGGCATCCAGGTCACGGGCTCCCGGTAGAGGCGGCGCGCGGTCAGCGCGTCACCCCCGGTCAACCGCTTCATGGTCGGCTCATCGAGTTTGCGGCCTTCTTCGGTTTCCGAGCCGATCACCAGGCGGGCGCCGAGCAGTTGCATCATTTCCGGCCCTCCGCTGCCTCGGCCGCGGTCGTGGGCCATGAGCAGCGACGGGTCGATCACCGCGGCGTAGTCGCCCATTGCGCCGGAGACGGCGCCGGCGAACGTGGATTTGCCGTTGGCGCCGGTGCCGATGAGGACGGGCAACAGATGCTCGGTCACGCGCCCGTAGAGGGACTGCCCGACCACGCGCTGCAAATAGTCGCGCTCGTCGGCGTCGGGCAGCACGGCGTCGAGGAACGCCCGCCACTCGGCCTGGTCGGCGTCGGGCCGATAGGCGGCCGTCGTAACCTTGCTCAGCCGATCAGCCGGGTCGTGCTCCCGCAGTCGCATCGTCCGCAGATCGAGCGTGCCGGTCGCGGTGTTCAGCAGGTGCGGGTCGGCGTCGAGGTCGTCCACGGTGGCGGCGAACTCCACCAGGGCGGCGGACACCCCGAGCACCCCGGAGATCCCCGCGTCGGACTCGCACCGGGCTACGTCGGCCCGCAGTTGCTTATCGCCCACACTTTCGGCCAGTGCCTGCGCGAGCACGTCGAGGACCGCGCGGCGGGCGTATCCGCGGTCATCCTCACACCAGCGGGTGCCGTCGTAGTAGTGCCAGCCGATCCCGGCGACGTGCAACAGCCGGTCGATGTAGGCGGCGGCCAGCCGGTAGGCCATGCGGACCTGCCCGGAGTGCTGCTCGCCTCCGGTCGAGACGGGGCGCCCGAGGAGGTCGTAGGCGGCGGAGTCAGTGCTGTGCTTGATCACGCGCCCACCCCCGTCCGGGGACGGGGCGGCGGCGCCGGCCGCTCGGACAACTCCACCGGCTCGCCAGCGACCTCGGCCGCGGTCAGCAGGTCGGAGACGCGCTCGGAGCGGACCAGCCAGCCGCGTTGCACGTTGCACCACAAGGACCGAAAACCCATGTCTCGCAGGCGCATACCGAGAGGGCCACGCACCAGGGCGTGACGGGCTCCCGGCGGCGCGTAGACGTATGACGAGCGGCGCTGCATCAGGCGACCTCCCGCCCGACGGCAGCACGGAACCGCTCGATGCCGGCCCGTTCCCGCGCCTCGGCTCGCTGGCGCAGCTCGGCGCTGGTCGCGGTCAGGAGCGACGGGTCGCGCAGCGGCAACGTAAAGGCATTGCGCACGGCCTGGCACGCCTCGGCCCACACGGCGGCCTCAGCCTCGGCGTGGGCGCGCTCGGCGGCCTCCCGGCCGTGGGCCAGGCCAGTGGCGTATCCCGTGCAAAACACGTCCCACGCCTCGGGAGTGAGGGCCGCCAGGTCGAGCACGTCCTCGGCTCGGGTCGGCGTGGCCGTCATGCTGCACCCCCGGCCGCGCGCTCCTGCATCTCCTGCCGGCGGCAGATCGGGCCGATCTCGTGGGCTACCGATCGCTCGGCCACCAGGTGCGCGCCGCAGCGTCGACACCGACAGCCGAGGTCGATAGACTCGGCCTCAGAACGCCCGCCCGTGTTCACCTTCGTGATTGCCGCCTGGTTGCCCGCCGGGCGGCTTTCTCGTGTTGGCTGTGGACTCACGCGGTGCCGCCCAGGCTGGTCAGTTCGGCCTCGGCGGCGCGGGCGGACTCAATAGCCGATTTCGCGCGGCGTCGCGCCGCGGCGGACTTCAGGGCGAGACGCTGGTAATAGGCCTTCCGCAGGTGCTCGGCCCTGACGGGATCGCCTCCGGCCTCATTGAGAAAGCGCTGCTCCAGCGCCTGGCGTGCGGGGGCGGTTCGGGCGGCGCGGTCTTCGGTCCGTGCCCAACTCTCATGGGACGCGATGGACGCGATAAGGGATCGTTCGTTTGGACTCAAGGCAGACTTCTCCCAGGGAAGAAGTCCGACTAAGACTCCGCGCTCAGCGCAATACGAGCGGTGAAATGCGGCCTATCCGCTCGGGGCCGCCGCCCGTAGGCGGTGTGCCTAGCGTACATCAGGTCAGCGCTTGCGGCTCTTGTGCTTCCCGTCAGCGCGTCGCCCGGTCACCGAGATCCCATCGGCCACGCCCGCCGTCAGCGCGGCGGTGACCACTTGCAGCAAGTGGGTGGTCAGTACCGAGTCGCTCCAGCCACACGACGCCAGCGGGCAGATGAACCGCGTCTTCAAGTGGTCTACGACGATGGACTCTCGGCCGTGGGAATGCTCGTCGCAGTAGGCGACACCCCTTGCGGTGCGCCGGGGGCAACCATCCTGACCGCACACTCCCCCGAGATTGAAGAAAGTGCCGTCCTCGGTGACTCGGGACTTTCGACCCCCGTCATCAAAGGGGAGCACCCAGAACTCGTCTCCCTCCATCCCGTCGTCCAGCACGGCCGTGAACAGTCGGTGTCCGTAGGGGCAGGCCAGATCGAAGGTGGCGCGAGCGACCACGGCGCGTTGGACCGCGGGGGATGCGCCCATGACTTTCCATATGCGTCGGCGCTCCTGACCCTGGCGGGATTCCCATTCCCGGCGTTCGTCGAGGTTCACAGGTCCCCCAGGTTCAGCCGGGCCGCTTCCTCGGCGGCGCGAGCGCTGGCACGGGCGCGGGTGTAGCGCATCAGCATGTCGGGCCGGGTCCAACCGGCGACGGCCATAAGACCACCTTCCGACCCCCCAGCGGCGAGCCACCTGTGCGCGGCCGTGTGGCGCATGATGTGCGGGTGGAACCGGGCGATGCCGGCAGCACTGGCGCGGGCACCGAGGGTCTTGTGCAGCGCGTCGTAGGTGAAGCCCTTGCCGCGGTCCCCCAGCCATAGCGCCGGGCTGCTGGCGAGCCGGTGGCGGTTCCTGACGCGGGCATATCGGTCGATTGCCTTGGCGGTGTGGGGGCCGAATGGGACCGAGCGCCCCTTACCGCCCTTGCCGCGGCGGATGATGACGTTGCCGCCGGCAAGGTCGAGGTCTGCCAACTCGATCGCCACAATCTCCCCGGCTCGCGCGCCCGTCTCCAGCATCAGACGCAGGATCGCCTCGTCCCGTCGCCCGCGGAACAGGTCGTTGGGGTCGGCGTCCCGTCCGGGCTCGCACGCCTTCAGTAGGGCTCGCAGTTCTTCCTCGGTCAGCGGCTCGGTAACCGTCGAGTCGAGGCGCGGCGGCTTGATTCCGACGAACGGGTCTTCTGTGATCTCTCCCTCATCGAGCAGCCACGCGGCATACCGGCGCATTCCGAGCTGGCGCGCGCGGACGGTCGCGGGCGCCGCCCCACCGTCGAGCAGGCTGGTCGTCCACCGGCGAAGGCTGGTCCGGTCGAGCGGCGTCGCGCCCTCGGCCTCGCACCAGGAGATGTAGAGCCGGGCCGCGTCGCTGTAGGACTTGATCGTCTGCGGGGACTTGCGATCTGCCCGCAGGGAGAGCACCCAGGAGGGCAGGAGCACCGCGATATCGGGGGCGGGTGGTGACTTGGGCACGACACCGAGGGTAACCGATATCTGGACTAGGAGCGCTGTGCTCGGGTATGGTGTGGCCCGTCAGCGCTGAAACAGGCGGTTGACCTGCATCAATGCCAACGGGCCAAAGACAACCTCAGTCGAGGTAGTCGCGCAAGACCTGGGAGCGGCTGGGGTGCCGCAGCTTGCTCATCGTCTTGGACTCGATCTGGCGGATCCGCTCGCGCGTGACGCCATAGACCTTGCCGATCTCATCGAGCGTCTTGGGCTGGCCGTCGGTCAGGCCGAATCGCATGGCGACGACGCCGGCCTCGCGCTCGGAGAGGGTGTCCAAGACGCTGTGCAATTGCTCCTGCAGCAGCGTGAAGCTGACCGCGTCGGCGGGCACGACCGCCTCGGAGTCCTCGATGAGGTCACCGAATTCGGAGTCGCCGTCCTCGCCGAGCGGGGTATGCAGCGAGATGGGCTCACGGCCATACTTCTGCACCTCGACGACCTTTTCGGGGGTCATGTCGAGTTCGCGGGCCAGCTCTTCCGGGGTGGGTTCGCGGCCTAGGTCCTGCAACATCTGGCGCTGGACGCGGGCCAGCTTGTTGATGACCTCCACCATGTGCACGGGGATGCGGATGGTGCGGGCCTGGTCGGCCATGGCGCGGGTGATGGCCTGACGGATCCACCAGGTCGCATAGGTCGAGAACTTGTAGCCCTTGGTGTAGTCGAACTTCTCGACCGCGCGGATCAGACCGAGGTTGCCTTCCTGGATCAGGTCGAGGAAGAGCATGCCGCGGCCGGTGTAGCGCTTGGCCAGGCTGACCACCAGGCGCAAGTTGGCCTCGAGCAGGTGGTTCTTGGCCTTCTTGCCGTCCTGGGCGATCCAATGCAATTCGCGGCCGAGCTTGGTGAACTTATCGGAGCTGGACATCGCGGAGAGCTTTTCCTCCGCGAACAGGCCGGCCTCGATGCGCTTGGCGAGTTCGACCTCCTGCTCGGCGTTCAGCAGCGCGACCTTGCCGATCTGCTTGAGGTAGTCCTTAACCGGGTCGGCCGTGGCGCCTGCCGTGACGACCTGCTGGGCCGGCGCATCGTCCTCGTCGTCATCGCGGATGACGAAGCCGGCACTGTCGTCGGATTCCTCCTCCGCCTTGGGCTTGGCGTTGCCCTCCTCGTCCTCGCCGTCCTCAGAGTCCTCGGTCTCGCTGGCGTCATCGGGGGTGTCCGCGGCCTCCGGCTCAATGGCGACCGCCTCCTCCTCGATGTCCTCGGGGGCCTCGTCGACCTCGTCCTCGGTCGTCTCGTCCTGCGTGCCATCGGTGGCGCTCGCGGCCTTCTTGGCGGCCGACTTCTTGGCTGGGGTGGCCGCCTTGGCGGCGCTCTTGGCCGGTGCCTTCGCAGCAGCCGTGGCCGCCGTCTTGGCGGGCGCCTTGGCAGCAGCCTTCGTTGGCGCCTTTGCGGTGGCCGTGGCCGTCGTCTTGGCGGGAGCCTTGGCCGCGGCCTTCTTGGCGGCCGGCTGCGTGGTGGCCTCCGCGGGTGCGGGGTCGGCCGCCTTGGCCGGCGCCTTCGTGGCGCGCTTGGCCGTGGCTGACTTGGCGGTGGTGGTCTTGGCCGCGCTCGCGGGCGCAGCCTTTTTGATCGGCATCTCGACGACTACCTCAATTCCTTGCTCTTCGATGGCCCGCACGACGGCCTTGCGACGGGTCTCGGTGACCGTCGCGGCGACCATCGCCTCAACCAATTGCACGCCGGTGATGCGACCGGTTGTGGCGCCCTTGCGAACCAGCTCCTGCAGCGCTGGGTGGCCGAACTCACGGGGTAGGGCGGGGACGGCCTGGGACGAACGCGGCACGGACTGACGGCACCTTTCGCGGCGGTATGGCGGTGGTCACCGGCGCGGGCAGGGTGGACCAGACCGTTGACGGTGGAGTACGCGGGGATGTGCCGTTTCGTCCGATGCGTGGGCCGGGCGGTCTCAGGTTGAAGTTGCCGGTGGACGCGATCAGATCGACATCGACATCGCCATTATAAAACCCGAGATCGGAGGGTGGTATTCCGCCCGGTTCGTCGCGAGATTCAGTCCGCTTTGACCGCGAGGACGGGGCACGGCGCGTCGAGCAGGATGCGCTGGGCGTTGGAGCCGAGGATGAGCTTCCCGACGGGCGTGCGGCGTCGCAGGCCGATCACGATCAGATCGGCGTTGATGTCTTCGGCGATCGCGATCAGGTCCTCGGCTGGCTCGAGGCCACGCACCAGGGAGCGTAGGTCGACGTCGACGCCATCGGCGCGCATCTGGCTGACCAGATTCTCCAGCTCGGTCTGCTGGTCGGCCTCAGCCATATCCCGTCCGCCCCGGGCGGAGTTGATAACGACCAAGGACGTCGTCCGAAGCTTCGCCTCCTGCACCGCGTGCGTGAGCGCAGCGCGCCCCTCTTTCGTGGGGACATATCCGACGACGATCGCCACCTGTTTCTCCTCCTTGAGCAATGGGTGGTACCCAGTGGCTCCAAGTTACCTGAGAAGTGCGCTTCGTCTGGCGACGGGCCCTATCGCGATTGGGCGTGGCGTCGGCTAGCGCGCTGGGTGGGTCGCCGCCTCAGGCCACGCCGGCCCCCGGCGCCTGACCCGCGACGGCATGACCGGGCAGCATCCCCCGACCGAGCGCTCGGTGCAGCAAGCCGGCGAGCACGTGCTGCGGATCGGCGGCCAGTGCCTCGTCGATGGCCGCCGAACAGAGATGGCCGCGTCCCAGCCGGCCGGCCAGGAGCGCCGTCACGCAATAGGCACCCGCGCTGATGGGCGGTGGGCAGGTCCGTGACAGCGTCGCGAACCGGAAGAAGATGCGTTCCACCGCAGCATGGGTCCACGCGTGCCGGTGCCAGGACGGCTCACTGCGGCGAGATCGAGGCGGCTCCAAGGCCCGGCCAAGGAGGTCGCGAGCGCGAGCCAAGGCGCCCGGCGCCAAGGCGTCGAAAGGCACCGACTCCGGCACCAGCAGGGCGATCACGGCATCGCGAAACTCCCGATCCAGCAAACTGCGGCCCATGGCCACCGCGGTCGCGGCATCTGGCCACCAGAAATCGGGCTCGTCCACGGCGCCGAGGGTGAAGAAGCGTCGCCAGGCCCCAGTCGCCAGCACGGGGATGCGGGCCTCCCGACCGGTGACCCGGGTGATCGTGCCGTCCGGGCCCGGCGTGGGGCGCAGCAGATCCAAGGAGGTCTCCCGATCCGGCGCGGCGCTGCGACCAAGCCCGACGAACTCCGCCACCGCACCGGACTCATCCGCCCGCGGCATGGGGTGCCAGGTGCCCCAGCGCAGCGGCTCGTCGCTGCCCAACTGCCGCCAGGAGCCGCCAGCGACGAGGGCGCTGAGCGGCATACGCAGCCCCCATGAGGAGAGCCGGTCCCCGACGGCGAGGAGGGTGCCCCAGCCGAGGGGTGTGTCGTCATACAACACAAGCAGGGCCCCATCGCCGCCTGCTTGGCTGGTCGCCCAAGCGATGCGTTCGCACGTCGCGTCGATCAGATCAAGGGCGTCGGCTGGCTCGCGCGGGATGTCGAGGCGGGCCGAGAAGCAGATCGTGTGCTCGCGGAGCACGACGACGACGAGGGACTCGCGGGGATGGAAGCCGACCTGATAGGGCAGGGCGGCGAGGAGGTCTTCTGGTGAACTGATGGTGATGGTCATGGCTCAACGCTGCCCGCACCACCCATCCGGGCGGAAGACCCCCGAAAAAGCCGTGGATAACGCACTTTCGGCCCCCAGACCTGTGGATAGTCCGGGGCCGAAAGGGATCTTTCAGCAGGTCAGCGGAGCACCTGTCCAGCGACGGTGGCGGGCGCCGGAGCACCCGCACTCGCCGAGCCAGCCCCCGCCTCCCAGTCCAGGAAGCTTTCCGTCTCGGTCACGAGAGCGGCGGCGAGCCAGGAGAGCACGAGGGCGTCGTCGGCGAGCCCGAAGACCGCGAGGATGCCCTCGGGCATCAGGTCGACCGGGGAGAGGATGTATGCCGCGGCGAGACCGAGCATGCCGAGGCGAGCCATCGTCATACCCCGGTAATCGCCGCGGCTCACGGCGCGCACCAGGCGGGGCAAGGCGCTCGCGCGCACGGCCAGGGATGGAGCCCCGGGACGGGTCGCCGATCGGACGGCGGTCATCAGGGAGCGGGCGAGCAGCAGGCGGGAGCGAGCCACGGTAAGTCCTTCTCGAAGCGGTCGCATCGGGCGCGACCGGGTCGAGATGTCCAACGCCTTTGCAGCGGCCCCGATTCCCGCCCCGCGCCGGGCGCTTGTCTTGGGGTGGGGTATTGCGGGTGCCGCAGCCCATGGGGCTGTCGGTCACACAAAGCGCTAGCGAAATCCCCAGTCACCGACTGTCACCGTGTGCTCATTCCACGCGCCGATCCAGCTCCATGCGGTGTACCACCGTTGTCCGACCGTGGGCAGCAAATCCTCCACTCGATAGGCCGGCGAGCGGACGACCGCCCCGACCGGGATGGGGCCGAGCATGAGAGTCCGATAGGCCTCCACGAAGCACTCGCAGCGCATCACCGTGAAGACCTCACAGTCGGCATACAGACGGCCCGCCGTGAAGGGCGTTGCAGATACCTGGAGGTCATAGGCTGCCGATTCCATCCGGCCCGCGACGGTGGCGAACCCGATCTCGGCGGCCGCCTTGGCGGCCTCGGGCGTCGACCAGCCTTGCTCGCCCTTCATCCATAAGGTCTCGTGAACCAGTTGCGGTTCCAGTTGACGATTCTTGGTGTTCGTCGTTACTGGCCGCAGTCATCGCCCGACCCTAGTCCACGATCAGACCGGGTTTGCGCCGCCGAGGCGCTATGCCGGCTTCACCTCAGGGAACTCGTGCCGGGCGGCATCGGCGATGCGGCGAATGAGGTAGGTGTCCAGGCCGGCTCCGACGAATCCGCCCGCGACCGGGAGGCCGCGGCCGAAACGGGTCAGCACGCCGCGGCCGGCGGTGGAGAGCAGCCGGAAGGCGACGGCCTTGTTGACGACCATGAGGATCGGGCCGGGGAGGCGCTGTGCGGCGAGATTCGACAGGCGCCCGGTGGCGACGACGCCCGCCTTCTTCAGCAGATCGTCGGCGTCCGCGCCCACGAGCGTGAGCAAGATGGCCGAGCGGATCTCGGGCTTGTTGATGTCGTAGCCGCGCGTCTTGGCGATCGAGGCCACCATGCGGGTGGCAAGCAGATAGAACTCCACGAGGTTGGCCGGCAGCGCGATCGGCATGGTGATGAAGCCGCCGAGGCTGGTCAGGAAGCCGCCGGTGGCGGCGAGCATGGTGTGGTCCTTGACGATCTCGTCGATGGCCTCGTCGGTCGATCCCCTCTTGCGCAGTGCCTCGCGAGCGATCTTGTCGGCGGAATCCAGCGGGCCGCGGCCGTCGATGCCGGTGTCGAGGAGGCGTTCCATCAGCCGCGTCGCCGCGCCGGTCAGGCCGCCCTCGTCGCCCTCGCGGGCGCGCTGCAGCGCGGAGCCCGTGGTCTCGACATCGCGGCGCAGCGCGGAGTTGTCCTTCTTGATCAGATCGAGCAGGCCCATGACGTCTTTCCTTGCCGGTGGAGGAGCGGAAGTGTGGCGCCGATCCTTTCACGCTTGCGGCAGCCCACCCGGCCTTAGGTACGACGATTGGCGGTCTGGACGCCGCCGGTCGTCGTATGTCGTGCAGCACGGATGGGGCTGTCGGCCCCCGGACGTATGGTCGATCGGTGTCCTCCCCCACCCCGCTGCTCGCCCTGGTATGCGGACCGGCCGGCTGGGCGAGCTACGACGGGCAGCGGGTGCGGACCTGGACCGCACCGGACCTGCCCGACCTGGGCCCGTCGGGGATGCGCGTCGTCGTCTGGCAAGCGGCCGACCTGGCAGGGCTGGCGGCGGCTGACCAGTTGCCGCCGCGCGTGCTCGATCTCGCCGAATGCCACCGACTTGAACACGGCGGTTGGCGCGCCGACCCGGGGCGGATCTGGGCGGGGGTGCACGGGCTGGCGGTGGACGGCATACCCGAGCAGGCCCCGGACGATCTCTTCGCCGCCCTGGCCGCTCCCCTGCCCGACGATGCCCTGCTGACCCCGGCGGGCTATCTGCGCGCCGATGCCGTCGCCGGCACGTGGCAGCGGACGCCGGAGCGGCTCGGGCAGTGGGCGCGGGCGGCATATGGCTGCGCGCGCACCCTGCTGCAGGGCTTCGCGGCGCGCGGCCCGGGGGCGGTGGCGACGGCCATCAGCGAGTCGAGCGCGGCGCTGCTCTGCCTCGAACTGGAGCGCGATGGACTCCCGATCGACCGGGCCGGCATGTCCGCCCTGATCGCGGATGCAGCGGGCGAGCGACCGCGAGATGCCTTGCACGGCATACAGATTCGGGTCGAGCGGGACGCGCGGGTGCTCCAGCACGCGCCGGGGCACGACGGGGTCGACCTGCGCAATCCTGCCTCGGTCAAGGCGCTCCTCGCGGCCATCGGAATCGATGTGCCATCGACGCGCAAGTGGTTGCTGGAGCCCTTTCGCGACGCGCATCCACTTATCAGCCCACTCCTGGAGTGGAGGGCGCAGGAACGGATCGCGACGACCTATGGCTACCACTGGCTGGACACCCACGTCGGCCCCGACGACCGCCTGCGGGGGCACTGGACGGTCTGCGATGGCGCGGCCGGCCGGATGACGGCGGAGAACGGGCTGCACAATTTGCCGGTCGTCCTACGGCCCGGGGTGCGTGCCGAAGCGGACCACCGATTCGTCCGCGCCGACCTCGGCCAGATCGAGCCGCGGGTGCTTGCGTGCGTTGCCCGCGACGACGCCTTCGCCGCCGCCACTGCCTCGGACGACCTCTATGCACCGGTCGCTGCACGCCTCGGCGTAGAGCGCTCGCGCGCCAAGGTGGCCGTGCTCGCCGCGATGTATGGCCAGCGCTCCGGCACAGCCGGCGAAGCGCTCGCCGGCCTGCAGCGGGCCTATCCGGTCGCCATGGGCTTCCTGGATCAGGCGTATGCCGCGGGCGTCGCCGGCTCCGACCTGCGCACCCACGGCGGCCGGCTGATCCGCACGGCGGGCCCCTACGACCCGGGTTCGCGGGGCAGGTATGCCCGCAACGCCCTGATCCAGGGCGCCGCGGCGGAACTCTTCAAGGCGTGGGCCGCGACGGTGCGCGTGACGACGGCCGATCTCGGCGCGCAGGTCGTCTTATGCCTGCACGACGAACTCCTCGTCCACGTGCCGGAGGCCGCGGCGCAGGAGTGCGCCTCGCGGGTCGAAACCGCCCTGACCGATGCGGCCCGGCGGTGGAGCGGCGGTGCGCCGGTGCGGTTCGTGACCGACAGCTCGATCATCGAGCGCTGGTCAGAGGCAAAGTAGCCTCTTCAGCCGGCGTCTGGCTCGTCGGAAACCGATCGCAGGAATTGCTCGACATCGGCCGCCAACTCATCGGCCGAAGGGATCGGATTCGCTTGCGGCGTCAGCAGATTCGGCTTCTCACTGGCCTCGAGGAAGTTGTCGTACTGCCGCTCCAAGCCCTCAACCGCTGCGGCGATCTCCGGGTTCTGAGCAATCTCCGCTTCGATCTGAGCCCGACCCTCCGCCGCCGCCTGCACCAGCGCGTCATTGGGCAAGTTGAGCCCGGTCGCATCGACGATGGCGTTGAGCGCGGTGAGCGCGCCGTCGTGGAAGTCGGCCTGCGCGAGGTAGTGCGGCACGTGAACAGCGAAGCCGAGCGCGGAGTCGCCGGTCTCCCCCAGCCGCAGTTCCAGGAGGGCGGCCAAGCTCGAGGGGATCGTGACCTGCCCGAAGATCGGATTGCGTTCGCCGATCAGGGATTCGTCGGTCGCATGCGCGGTCAGCCCGACCGGCCGGGTGTGCGGCACCGCCATGGGGATGCCGTGCGCCGTCACCACGAGCGGATTGCGCAGGTGCGCCAGGATGACGCGGATCGCCTCGATCATCCGCTCCCACTGATAGTCCGGCTCGGGGCCGGCCAGCAGGTAATAGGTCGTCCCGTCGCGGTCCTTGAGCTGGTGCAGCAGCAGGGCCGGGTCGTCATACCCGATGTACTTGGTCTTCTCAAAGATCATCAGCGGGCGCCGGCCGCGCAGGTCGAGCAATTGGTCGAGATCGAAGCTCGCGACGACTTGCGCCGTGGACGCCTCCAGCAGGTGCCGAACCAGCAGTGACTGAACATTGCCGGCGTCGATGAAGCCACCGAGGCCGACGATCAGCACACCGGGCGGCAGCGCGCCGGGGTCGACGCCGGGCTCGAAGGAGAAGAGCTGGGTGGGGTCCTGCACGGCGGCCTTCCGGGTCAAGAGTTCATGGTTCTGGGGTCTGAACGCCTAGCGGGCCGAGTTGATTCCACCCTGTCCCGCCGTCGAGCGCACGTCGGCGATCGCCTTCTGCACGCGCTTCGCGCTCACGGGGTATGCCGTGCCGAGACCCTGCGCGAACAGCCCGACCCGCAGTTCCTCGATCATCCAATTGATCTGCGTGACGGGATCACTACCGCGCTCAACGGGCGGCAGGGACGCGAGCAGATCGGCATACGCCGCCTCGACGGGATCGAGCTGGTCGAGGAGCCGGCGGTCGCGGGCTGGGTCGGCGGCCGCCTTGGTGAGGCGCTGGTCGATGGCGCGCAGGTAGCGGGGCAGGTCGGGCAGGTGCGCGGCGCCGACGCGCGCGACGAAGCCTGGCCCGACGAGACCGTCGAGTTGCGCTCCGATGTCGGCCACCGTCGCTGCGAGATCCGGCCGGGTCATCGCGGCGAGCCGGCCGCGCAAGGCGTGCGCCTGCTCCACGAGCGGCCCGACGATGTGCACCATGGACAGGACCCGGCTGGCCGCGTGCGTGCGCACCGCCGCGAGCGCGATCTCGAATTGCTCGCGCGTCCGGATCTGCTGCGTCGGTCCGTCGGCGACGAGGTGATCGACGGCCGCCGCGAGGGCGTCGTCGAGCAGTGCCGGGACCGAGCCGTGGGGGGCGAGTTGCAGTTGAAGTTTGTCCCCGGTGCTGAGCCCCGCGAGGACGCGCTTCCATGGCGGATTGGTGGCGAGCAGCAGCAGCCGCCGGACCCCGAGGCGGTTCGCGGCGGCCGCGGCGGGCTGACTGGCGAGCACGCGCAGCGCCACGGAACTGCCCTCATCAACGAGCGCGGGATAGCCGATGACGTCATGCGCACCGATGCGTCGGACATAAGTGTCAGGCACCGGCGTCTCCGGAAAAGTCGTCAGGCCTGCGCGCTCGATGGCCGCGCCGGCCTTCGCGACTCGACGCTTCACCTGCCCAGAAAGCTTGTCCCGCAGGGCATTTAGGTCCTTGCCGGTGCCGAGCTCCTCGCCGCGGTCGCCGATGACGACGAAGGTCATCCGCAGGTGTGGGGCGACCTTGGACCAGTCCCAGTCGGTGGGCGCGATGGCGATTCGCGTGTGCTCGCGCAGGACGCGCGCGATCTCCTCCGTGATCGCGCCACCGTCCTGCCGGATCTCGCGCACGACATACCCCGCGTGGTTCGGGGCCGGCACGAAGTTGGTCCGCACGCCCTTGGGCAGCGACCGGATCAGGGCGGTCACTAGGTCCTCACGCATCCCGGGGACCAGCCAGTCAAAGCCCTCGTCCGGCACCCGGTTCAGGACGGTCAGGGGTATGCGGACACTCACCCCGTCCTGTGGGCTGCCGGGATCGAACTGGTAGCTCAGGCGCAAGTCGAGGCCATCGACGGTCCAGGTGCCGGGGTAGTCCGCGCCGGCGACGCCCGAACCGTCCTCGCGGGTGAGGTCGGCCTCGGTGAACGTCAGGAGTTTGGGTCGATGCCGTTGCTCGCCCTTCCACCAGCGGTCGAAGTGCTGCGCCGAGACGATGCCGGGCGGGATGCGCTCGTCGAAGAAGGCCGCGAGTTGCCGGTCGTCGGCCACGATATCGCGCCGGCGAGCCTTGTCCTCCAGCGCCTCAATCCGCTGCCGCAGAGCACGATTCGCCTTGACGAAGGCGTGCTGGCTCTCCCAATCGTCCTCGACGAGGGCGTGCCGGATGAACAGATCACGGGACAGTTCAGGGTCTATGCGGCCGAACTGGACGCTTCGGTCGACGACAAGGGGGACGCCATACAACGTGACCCGCTCGGTGGCGACAACACTGCCTTGCTTGCGCGACCAGCGCGGCTCGGAATAGTCGCGCTTGACCAGATGCGCCCCGGCCTGCTCGGCCCAGAGCGGGTCGATGCCGGCATTGACGCGCGCCCAGAGGCGCGAGGTTTCGACCAGCTCCGCGGCCATGACATATGCCGGTTGCTTGCGGAAGAGCGCCGACCCCGGGCTGATCGCGAAGCGTGCGCCGCGGGCGCCGAGATAGTCGCGGGTGGACTCATCGCGCAGGCCGAGGTGTGAGAGCAGTCCGGTGAGCAGGGCCTGATGAATGACATCCCAGGCGGGTTCGGCGTCGCGAGCGGCCGTGGCCCGGTCGGGGTCGATGCCTTGACTCTTGGCGGCCGAGCGCAGTTGCTGGTGCAGGTCCTGCCATTCGCGCACGCGCAAGTAGTGCAGGAACTCGCGCTGGCACATCCGGCGAAAAGCGCTGCTGGACAAGTCTTTTTGCTGCGTCTTGAGGTAGTTCCACAGGGTGAGGTAGCTGCCGAAATCGCTGCCTGGGACTTTGAATCGGGCATGCGCTTGATCGGCCTGCGCCTGCTGCTCCGTGGGCCGTTCGCGTGGGTCTTGGATGGACAGGGCAGCGATGATGACGAGCACTTCGCGGGTGCAGCCGAGCTCGTCGGCGGCGATGAGCATCCGTCCCATCCGCGGGTCGACGGGCAGCCGGGCGAGGGTGCGGCCGATGCGCGTGAGGCGCTCGCCGCTTCTCGACATCCGGCCGCGTCCGCTCCCCCGCGGCTCCTCGTCTTGCAGGGCGTGGAGTTCTTTGAGCAGGCGCACGCCGTCGGCGATATTGCGGTGATCCGGCGGGTCGATGAAGGGAAAGCGCGCCACCTCGCCGAGCCGCAGGCTGGTCATCTGCAAGATGACGGCGGCGAGCGAGGTACGCAGGATCTCCGGCTCGGTGAACTCGGGGCGGGCGTCGTGGTCTTCCTCGGCATACAGGCGGATGCAGATGCCGTCGGCGAGCCGGCCACACCGGCCCGCGCGCTGCTTGGCGCTGGCCTGGCTGATCGGCTCGATCGGCAGCCGCTGGACCTTCAGCCGCTGCGAATACCGCGAGATGCGCGCGGTGCCGGTGTCCACGACATACCGGATGCCCGGGACCGTCAGCGAGGTCTCGGCGATATTCGTCGCGAGGACGATCCGCCGCCCCGTATGCCGGGCGAAGACCCGGTGCTGCTCGGCGGCGGAGAGCCGCGAGAAGAGGGGGACGATCTCAGTGGCGGGCAACTTCATACCAGCCAATGCGTCTGCGGCATCACGGATTTCGCGCTCGCCCGAGAGGAAGATGAGGATGTCGTGGTCGCCATCTTCGTGGCCGGTCGCCTCGGTCCACAGTTCCTCGACGGCCTCGCAGATTCCGGTCAGTTGATCGACCGCGGCACCGTCGGCGTCGAGGAGCGGGCGGTAGCGGATCTCGACGGGATAGGTGCGCCCGGACACCTCGATGACCGGGACCGGCCGGCCCGGCGCGGCGAAGTGCTCGGCGAAGCGCTGGGGGTCGATGGTGGCGGAGGTGATGACGACTTTGAGGTCCGGCCGGCGCGGGAGGAGCCGTTTGAGGTAGCCGAGGATGAAGTCGATATTCAGGCTGCGTTCGTGGGCCTCGTCGATGATGATCGTGTCGTAGGCGCGCAGGTCGCGATCGCGCTGCAATTCGTTGAGCAGGATGCCGTCGGTCATCACCTTGACGACCGTCTCGGGCGATGAAGTGTCGGTGAATCGCACCTGGTAGCCGATTAGGCCGCCAAGTTCGAGCCCGAGTTCGTGGCTGATCCGCTCGGCCACCGAGCGGGCGGCGATCCGGCGGGGCTGAGTCAGTGCAATCCGCCCACCCGTGCCGCGGCCGATCTGCAGGGCGATCTTCGGGATCTGGGTCGTCTTGCCCGAGCCCGTCTCGCCGGCGATGACGACGACCTGGTGCTCCCGCATCGCCTCGGCGATCTCGTCGACGCGCTCGACGACCGGCAGATTGGCGGGGAAGTTCAGGTCCGGGAGGTCGAGTCGCCGCCCCTCCACAGTCACCGCGTCAGTCTAGGCGCCCGCCTCCCGGGCTGGCCGCTGGTTTCTGCCGCACGCCCGCGTCGGCCGCGGCGGCGTCGGCGGCGGCGTCGCCCGGCCCCGCGGGCTACAGGTATGCCGCCCGCGAGCCGACTCGTGAGCGTGCGGCGCGCGGGCGGGCGGCATACCTGTAGCTCGGCGGGCCGGAGTGAGCGGCAGCACGCGCACCTCCACCGGACGGGACAGCGGGTTATCCACAGGCCTACCACGGGCGACCAGCACGATCGGGCCGGCCGCGGCACGCTGGAGGCATGTCCGTTGCCGCCACCCTGGGTCACCTCGGTGGGTGCGCTACGGCCGGGCAGTTGCGGCGGCGGCACTCCAAGCGGGCGATCCGCGGCGCCGTGCTGAGCGGGGAGATCCTGCACCCGGCACGCGGTCGCTATGTTGTCGCAGAGGTCGCCGCGCACCGGCAGCAGGCGTATGCCGCATGCTCCGTCCTCTCCCACGTCAGCGCGGCTTTGGAGCACGGGTGGGCCGTGAAGAATGTGCCCGAGCGAGCCTGGATCGTCGTCTCACCCGGCCGGTCCCTGCCGAATCGGGAGACATTCGCCCACGTCAGCTGGGCGGGGACCTCGCCCGCCGAGCGCGCGGCCGGCGTCACCGCTCCGCTGCGGACGGTGATCGACTGCTGCCGGGTGCTGCCGCGCGACGAAGCGCTGGCCGTTGCCGATTCGGCGCTTCGAGCCCGCGCGATCACCCGAGCGCAGCTGCGTGCTGCTGCGCTCGGCGCTCGTGGACAAGGGGCGGGCACGCTGCGGTGGGTGGCCGCTCACGCCGACGCTCGCGCTGCCAACCCTTTCGAGTCAGTGCTGCGCGCCATCCTGTTGACCATTCCGGGGCTCGACCTGCGTCTGCAGCATGTGATCGCGGAGCCTGGGCTGTTCGCCATCGTTGACCTGGCGGATCCGATCCTTCGCTTGGCCATCGAAGCCGAAGGCTTTGAGCACCACGGGACCCGGGGCGGGCTGGTGCGTGATGCCCGCCGCTATAGCGAACTCGCGATCTACAACTGGAGCCTGGTGCGTTTCGTCTGGGTCGATGTGATGTTTCATCCGGACTGGGTGCGCTGGGTTGTGGAGAGTTGGCTCGCAAACCGTTCGGGCGCACCGATGCCAGTCCGTCCCCACGATGTCCCCGCTGTGCGAGACCGGCAACCAGCCCGCGCCGCCGGCTGAACCCTCACGTCGTCCTTGGCCACCGACACCCCGCGGATGCGCCAGAACCTCGGTGTTCACCTGCCGCCGGGAACCAGCCCGCGGCCCTACCGACTACAGGTATGCCGCCCGCCCGCCTACCCGTGAGCCTGCGGCGGGCGCTGCGCGCGGCATACCTGTAGCTCGTCGGGCCGCCGCGTGCACGCTTTCGGCATCCGGAGAGAAACGAGTGACGGATGGGGCGGGTGGGGTCGGCGGTGGGTGGGCGGCGCGGCGGGGCGCGGGTGGGGTCGGCGTCAGGCGCGGGCGGCGGCGAAGCCTTGCTCGAGGTCCGCGATGATGTCGTCGCGGTGCTCGATGCCGACGGCCAGGCGGATCAGGCCGGGCGTGACGCCGGCCTTGAGGCGGTCCGCGTCGCCGCCTTGGCTGTGCGTCGTCGAGGCCGGGTGGATCACCAGCGAGCGGACGTCGCCGATATTCGCGACATGCGAGTGCAGGCTCAGCCCCTCGACGAACTTCTTGCCCGCCTCGAGCCCGCCGGCGATCTCGAAGCCGATGACCGCGCCGGCGCCCTTCGGTGCGTATTTGTCGGCGCGCTCCTTACCCGCGTCACCCTCGTGGGAGGCCCAGCGCACCGATTCGACCTGTGGGTGTCCCGCCAGATAGGCGATGACCTCGCGAGTGTTGTCCAGGTGCCGGTCCATGCGCAGGCTGAGCGTCTCGATGCCCTGCTGGATGAGGAAGGCATTGAAGGGCGAGACCGCGCAGCCGAGGTCGCGCAGCAGTTGCACGCGCGCCTTGAGGATGTAGGACAGATTCGCGCCGAAGGGCGAGCCGACGCCGAGGTCGGGGCCGAAGCGCAGGCCGTGGTAGCTCTCGTCGGGCTCGTTGTAGTTCGGGTACTTCGCCGGGTCCTTCGTGTAGTCGAAGGTCCCGCCGTCGATGATCACGCCGGCGATCGAACTGCCATGTCCGCCAAGGTATTTGGTCGCGGAGTGCAGCACGACATCGGCGCCCCACTCAAGAGGGCGGATGAGGTATGGCGTGGCGATGGTGTTGTCGACAACCAGCGGCACGCCGGCGGCATGGGCGACGCCCGCAACGCCCTCGATGTCCAGGACGTCGGCCTTCGGGTTCGCGATGGACTCGCCGAAAAGCACCTTGGTGTTCTCGCGGATTGCACCCCGCCATTCGTCGAGATTCGCCTGGTCTTCGATGAAGGTGACCTCGATGCCCATCTTGGCGAAGGTGTGCTTGAGCAGGTTGAAGGTGCCGCCATAGAGCGCCGCACTGGCGACGATGTGATCGCCGGCCTCCGCGATGTTCAGCAGACCGAGAGTGGTCGCCGACTGCCCCGAGGACACCAGCAGCGCCGCGACGCCGCCTTCCAAAGCAGCCAATCGCTGCTCCACGGCATCCTGGGTCGGGTTCATGATCCGGGTGTAGATATTCCCGAATTCCTTGAGCGCGAACAGATTTGCCGCGTGGTCGGTGTCCTTGAAGACGTATGACGTGGTCTGGTAGATCGGCAGCGCCCGGGCCCCAGTCGTCGGATCGGGTTGCTGGCCGGCGTGCACCTGCTGCGTCTCGAACTTCCAGTCGCTCTCGCTCATGACCGAGTCTCCTTCTCGCATTCCGGCGGTCGCTGCCCACCTTGCCCGAGGTGTCAGCATTCGGGATCGTCGTCTCCCATGCCGGACCAGCCGCCCAGGCAAGCGGGGCGTGGCAGGATCGAGGGCATGACGACATACCGCCCCAGCCCCTCTGAGTGGGTCCGCAATCAGGTTGCCGCGATCGAGGCTGCCGGCACCACGGAGGCCGCCGATATCCAAGGCATGCGTGTGGTGCTGCTGACCATGACCGGCCGCAAGTCCGGCGACACCCTCAAGGTGCCGCTCATGCGCGTTGAGCACGACGGCCTCTATGCCGCCGTCGCCTCCAAGGGCGGCGCCCCCGACCACCCGCAGTGGTACTTCAATCTCCAGGCCCAGCCGGACATTTCGCTCCAGGACGGCACGCTGGATCGGCCCGTCCGGGCGCGGGAACTTCAGGGCGCGGAGCGCGAGCAGTGGTGGGAGCGGTGCGTCGCCGCCTTCCCGCCGTATGCGGAGTACCAGACCAAGACGGACCGGCTGATCCCGGTCTTCGTCCTGGAGCCGCGCGCCTGATCCGTCAGCGCGGGTGGGTGCCGCGGCGCAGCCACCACAGCCCGACGATGGGCAGGATCAGCGGGACGTAGCCATAGCCGGAGCCGAAGTGGCTCCACACCGTCTTGTCCGGGAAGGCATCGGGCACGACATATGACGCGAGCCCCACCACGAGCACGCCCGCCAGTTCGATGGAGATCGCCCCCGTGGCCAAGGCGCGCCGTGAGGTCGCCAGGGCAAAAGTCGCGACGATATAGATCAGCGCCGCTACGGCGGATAGGAGGTACGCGACCGGCGCCCGATCGAAATACTCCATGATCTGCAGCACGGAGCGGCCGGTTGCCGCGAGGGCGAGCACGGCATACAAGGCGACGATGAGTCGTCCAGGACCTGCTCCCGTCGGCGGCGCCGCCCCGTCGACGACCGGGGCGGTGCGGGTGGGCTCAGGCGCGGCCATACAGGTTCCAGATCTGGGCGATGCGGGAGGTCATCACGGCGACCGTGAATGCGGCGACGACCATGACGCCCATCGCCCACCGGGTCTTCTCCCGGATCGCGAGCAGGGTCGCGAAGATCGGGACGACGGGCAGGCTCAGGGCATAGGCGAGGAAGGTCGCGCCTTCGGAGCTGGGGTCGATGCCGCGAAAGTTCTTGGCGGACAGCACAGCGAGGACGATCAGGCCGATCTCGGTCAGGACCGTCAGCGCCAGCAGCGCGTCATTGATCAGCTTGCCGCGCAGCGCGAAGACCGCGGACAGCAGCAGCCACGCGACCGACAGCGCGATCACGCCGATGCTGACAGGGATGAGCACCCCAGGAGCCTACGTCCCGGTGACGCAGCGCCCCAATCAGACCTGCGCACCACGCGCTCAGCCGTTCGCGCCGATCACGAGGTAGCCCTGCGCCGCCATCATGATGCCGACGACCACCCAGGTGCGCGGCGGATGATGCACGCCGTACTTGACCTGGTCGAGCACCAGAACACCCAACTGCAGCAAAACGATCCACCCGAAGGTGACCACGGCGAGTTCGGCGAACTGCAGCGCCGAGGCATACACCCAAAAGAGCAGAACCATCGACACCATGCCGAGGCCGAGCATCGACGCCGAGCGATGCAACATCCACTCCTTGGCGGCATAGGCACCCACGAGGTCCAGCGCAGCCAGACCTGCCATGGCGATCGTCGCGTTGAGCACGAAGGGCCAGGTGGACGGCAACTTCAACATCGGCACCACGTCCATCGCGGTCACAACGCACCCCTCCATGCCATGTGCGCCTGGCCTGGTGCTGGGCGCCCTGTCAGCAGGACAGAGTGCCGCCGACTCCGGGTGATACACCCCCCTCTTGCGAAGGTCGCGCGCGCACGGCATACGGTGGGATGCCCGAACCCCAGCCAGCAAAGGACGACCGTGACCGACCCCCGCTACACCCCTGCCCCCGAGAGCGAACTGACCCACCCGGAGTGGTCGAAGGACGCGACGATCTATCAATTGAACACTCGGCAGTTCTCGGAGGAGGGCACCTTTGCGGCGGCCGCGACGCAGCTGCGGAGGATTCGCGATCTCGGGGTCGACATCGTGTGGCTGATGCCGATCAACCCGATCGGCGAGGTCAACCGCAAGGGCAGTTTGGGGAGTCCGTATGCCGTGCGGGACTACTTCGCCGTGAACCCCGAGCTGGGGACCCTCCAGGATCTCAAAGACTTTGTGGCACAGGCGCACTCGCTCGGGATGAAGGTCATTCTGGACTGGGTCGCGAACCACACCGCGTGGGACAACGTGCTCGTCGCCGAGCACCCGGACTGGTATGCCCGGGACTGGAAGGGCGAGTTCACGCCGACGCCGTGGTGGGACTGGGACGACATCATCGACCTGGACTATTCGGTTCCGGAGCTGCGGGCCTATATGACGGACGCGCTGACCTATTGGGTCCGCGAGGCCGATATCGATGGCTACCGCTGCGATGTCGCGGGCTTTGTGCCAAATGACTTCTGGGAGAACGCCCGTCGCGAGATGGAGGCCATCAAGCCGGTCTTCCTGCTCGCCGAATGGGAGGCGCGCGATCTGCATCACCGGGCCTTCGATATGTCGTATGCGTGGTCGTGGAATGACACGCTCCACCACATCGCGATGGGCAAGGCCGATGTCGAAGCGTTGTACGTCTACTACGCCTGGAACGCCAAGGCCTATCCGCGTGACGCCATGCGGATGATGTTCACGAGCAATCACGACAAGAACACCTGGGAGGGCACCGACCGGGAGATGTTCGGCGAGATGCTCGAGGCCGCCATCGTGCTCTCGGTGATCGGCGAAGGCATGCCGCTGCTCTACAACGGGCAAGAGGCCGGCAACGAGAAGCGGCTGGAGTTCTTCGAAAAGGACCCGATCGTCTGGCGCGAGCATACGATCGGCGATTTCTACCGAAACCTGTTCTCGCTCAAGAAGGCTCACTCGTGCCTGTGGAATGGCGGATGGGGTGCGCGGATGGTCAACGTCCGCAACACGGCATACAAGCAAGTCCTCAGCTTCGTGCGGCAGGACGAGGACAGCCGGGTCTTCTGCGTGCTGAACTTCTCCGACCAGGACCAGACGATCACCCTCGGCCCGGGGCCCCACCACGGCGAATGGCGCGAGCATTTCAGCGGCACCGAGTTGGCCATCGACGCCGACACCCACCTGACCATCGAGCCTTTCGGCTATCGCATCTTCGTGGGATGACCGGCAGGCGCCCTGAAGGATGAGCGGCATGAGCGAGTCGTTGCACGACCTAACTATCGCGGAGCGCTATCGCCGCGTCGCCGCAGAATTTGGCGAAACCGTTGCGGGAGTGAGCGATTGGGGTGCCCCGACGCCGGTGGCCGAGTGGCAGGCCCGCGATGTCGTCGGGCATCTGTCGACCTGGCTGCCCGGCATGCTCGGCGGTGGCGCGGCGATCACCTTCGACCCCGTGCCGGACGCGGCAGACGACCCCGTCGGGGCATGGCAAGGCATCAACACCCAGGTGCAGGCGATCCTCCACGACCCGGAGCGGGCGCAACTCCTGCACAGCAATCCGCATACGGGCGAAAACCCCGTGGAGCAGGTCATCGACCAGTACTTCACGGTCGATGTCTTCCTGCACCGTTGGGACCTCGCGCGCGCCAGCGGTCAGGACGACCGTCTCGATCCGGCGTGGGTCGGGCAGCTGCTCAGCGGCATGACGAGCGTCGCCGACATGATCCGCGGGTCCGGTCAGTTCGGTGAGCAGCGGCCGGTGCCGGCGGACGCGACCGAGCAGGAGCACCTCATGGCCTTCCTCGGCCGGGACCCGAGGTGGTCCCCCACGACCTGAGTCACTGACCCGCTGACGCACGTCGCGGCAGGTCAGCCTCCCGGGGCGGTGAGCGGCCGGGCATACAGTGCCTCCATGAGCAAGGACACCGGAGTCCGCGAGATCGAAGAGGGCGTGCGCACCGACTTCCACGGCGCGATGAGCTACGGCCGCTACCTCGGGCTCGATCAAATCCTCGGGGCGCAACACCCTCGCAGCGTGCCCGAGCACCACGACGAGATGCTGTTCATCATCCAGCACCAGACCAGCGAACTCTGGCTGAAATTGGTCCTGCATGAGTTGGAAGCGGCGCGGGCGCTGATCGATCAAGACCAGCCCGGGCCGGCCCTAAAGTGCCTGGCCCGCGTCAAGGCGGTGCAGCGCACCCTCATCGAGCAATGGTCGGTGCTCGGCACGCTGACGCCGCGTGAGTACGCGCAATTCCGTGGGGCACTAGGCAGTTCGAGCGGCTTCCAGTCCTACCAGTACCGCGCGGTCGAGTTCATGCTCGGCAACAAGAACGCCGGAATGCTCAATGTCTTCACGTCCGAACCCGAGGCGCACGCCTTGCTCACGCGGCTGCTGCACGAGCCGACGGTGTACGACGCCTTCCTGCGCGCCCTCGCCCGAGCCGGGTATGCCGTGCCGGACGAGGTCCTGAACCGCGATGTCACCAGGGCGTGGACCTTCCACCCGGAACTGGTGCCCCTGTTGACCCAGCTCTACGAATCGGAAGACACGCCATGGGGTTTCTATGAGGCGTGCGAGGACTTCGTTGACCTGGAAGACAACTTCCAGACCTGGCGCTTCCGGCACCTGCGCATCGTGCAGCGCACCATCGGGATGAAGACGGGCACCGGCGGCTCGTCGGGTGTGGGCTTCCTGCAAAAGGCCCTCGATCTGACCTTCTTCCCTGAGTTGTATGCCGTGCGCACCGCCATCGGCGCCCCCAATCCCTCGCCCTACGAGACCGCGCCTCATGACTGAGCGGTGCAGCGCCAGAGCCTTGGATGCGGCCGATCCGCTCGCGCCCTTTCGCGGTCGATTCCTCGACCCGGGTCCGTCTGTGGTGGCCTACCTTGACGGCAACTCGCTCGGCCGGCCGCTGGCCGAGACCGGCGCGCACCTGTGGTCCTTCGTCGCGCGCGAGTGGGGCGATCGGCTGATTCGCGCGTGGGACGAGTCGTGGATGGATTTCCCGTTCCGGCTCGGCGACCGCCTGGGGGAGGTCTGTCTTGGCGCTGCGGCCGGTCAGTGCGTGGTGGCCGATTCGACCTCGGTGCTGATCTATAAGCTCCTGCGCGCAGCGCTTGCCGCCGCGCCGGAGCGCGACGAGATCGTCATGTCCCGCGGCGACTTTCCGACCGACCGCTATCTCGCCGAGGGCGTGGCCGCCGAGACGGGCGCGCGCATCGTGTGGCTGGAGCCGTCGATGGATGGCGGGGTGTCGGTCGAGTCCGTCGCCAAGGTGGTCGGGGAGCGGACGGCGGTGGTCTTGCTCAGTCATATCGCCTATCGCTCGGGTTTCCTGGCGGATGCGCCGGCGATCACGGCCGCGGCGCACGCGACCGGCGCGCGGGTGATCTGGGACCTGTGCCACTCGGTCGGCGCCGTGCCGATGTCCCTGGACGCGTGGGAGGTGGACTATGCCGTGGGGTGCACGTACAAATATCTGAACGGTGGGCCGGGCGCTCCGGCCTTCGCGTATGTCGCTGCGCGGCATCAGGATTCGTTCCAGCAGCCATTGTCGGGGTGGATGGGAGCTGCCGATCCGTTCGCGATGACCTCGCCCTACGCGCCCGCGGAGGGGATGCGCCGGATGCTCACCGGCACGCCGCCCATTCTCGCGATGCAGCCGCTGGTGGAGATGGTCGCGATGATCGCGGAGGCGGGGATTGACGCGATTCGCGCCAAGTCGGTGATGCTCACCGAGCGGGCGATCGAGTTGTCTGACGAACTGCTGACGCCCTTCGGGGTGAGGCTGTCGTCGCCGCGCGATGCGGCTCAACGGGGCGGGCACGTGACGATCGACCACCCCGCCTTCGAGGAGGTGACGCTGCAGTTGTGGGAGCAGGGCGTCATCCCTGACTTCCGGCCGCCCGACGGCATCCGGCTCGGATTGTCGCCGCTCTCGACCTCCTTCGCTGAACTTGATCTCGGTATCGAGGCGATCCGGGAGGCCTTGGCGGCCCGTGCCTGAGACTGCCCCGCCCGGGCCGGTGGTGCGGCACGTGTATGGCGCCCACCCCAGCCAGGTGACCGACCTGCACCTGCCGCCTGCGGACTCGGTTGGGGGCGCTGCGCCGGTGTGCGTCGTCATCCATGGCGGCTTCTGGCGGGCGCGCTATGGCATGGAGCTTGGGACCCCATTGGCGGCGGATCTGGCCGGGCACGGGGTGGCGGCGCTGAATATCGAGTACCGCCGGGTCGGCGACGGCGGTGGCTGGCCTCGGACGTGCGAGGACGTGGCGTCGGCGGTGGATGCCTTGGCGGAGTTGGATGCGACCGTTGGGGGGCGGCTGGACCTGAGCCGCGTTGTGGCACTTGGCCATTCGGCCGGTGGCCACTTGGCGGGATGGCTTGCCGGGCGGCCGGCTTTGCCGGTTGGCGCGCCTGGCTCGGACCCGCGCGTGCGACTCACCGGCGCGGTCCTTCAGGCCGGCGTGCTCGACCTCGAAGCTGCCGTCGCCGACGATCTCGGGGCCGGGGCGGTGCGCGCCTTCCTAGACCCGGAGGGGACGGGTGAGCGGGCGTCATACGACCTGGCCTCGCCGATACGTCTGCTGCCCACCGGGATTCGCACGGTCCTCGTCCACGGCGACCGGGACCAGGACGTGCCGATCAGCCAGTCCCGGGCGTATGCCGCCGCCGCCCGCGCCACCGGCGACGACTGCCACCTCATCGAACTCCCCGGCGCGGATCACTATGGCGTGATCACCGTCGACTCCCCCGACTGGGCCGTATGCCGCTTCGCCGTCCTCGATCTGCTCGGCGCAAGGCACGCCCCGCTCGCGTGAGTGTCAACAGGGCTATCACCCTGCTGCCGCTCACGCGAACCGTCACATGGGACATGGAATGTCGAAGGCCCCCGGTCGCGAAGCGTTCCGGGGGCCAAGACATTCGGTGGAGCTGAGGGTGGGGTCCCCCCAGCGGAACGGAATGTCGAAGGCCCCCGGTCCCGAAGCGTTCCGGGGGCCAAGACATTCGGTGGAGCTGAGGGTGGGGTCCCCCTAGCGGAACGGAATGTCGAAGGCCCCCGGTCGCGAAGCGTTCCGGGGGCCAAGACATTCGGTGGAGCTGAGGGTGGGGTCCCCCCAGCGGAACGGAATGTCGAAGGCCCCCGGTCGCGAAGCGTTCCGGGGGCCAAGACATTCGGTGGAGCTGAGGGGATTCGAACCCCTGACCCCCTCCATGCCATGGAGGTGCGCTACCAACTGCGCTACAGCCCCGAACCGGGTGTCGGCGCGGAGGTTTCCCGCCGACCGACCGACAGATATTACCCAGAGGAAGCGCCGCCGCCCAAATCGGGGGCGCGCAGGTTCCAGCCGGCCAGGCGCCAGCCGTCGGTGCCTTCAACGAGTTCGGCCCACTGGCAGTTGCCGGGTGTGGTGAGCAGGCGCGTGATCGTCGGCGAGTCCAGGCCGAGAAGGACGGCGGTCAGGATGCGGATGGTTCCGCCGTGGCTCACGACAATGGCGCACTCCCCCGCCGCGAGCCCGTCGATCAACTCCTCCAGCGCCGGCGCCACCCGCTCTCGCACCTGGGCCGGCCCCTCGCCATCGATGCCGCGACGCTGCTCCTCACCCCGCAACGCGGCCGACCGCTCGGCCGGGTGCATGGCAATGACCTCGGCACTGCGCAGGCCGGTCCACTGGCCCACATCGAACTCGCGCCACCGTGAGTCGAGACGCACCTCGACGTCGAGCTGGCGCCCCACCGCGGCCGCTGTGTCGGCCGCGCGTTGCAGGTCAGAGGCGACGATCCGCACCGGCTTGTTTGCCGTAAGCGCAGCCCCCGCGGCAGCCGCCTGCTGGTGCCCCAAGGCCGTCAGGGCGACATCGAGATGACCCTGCCAGATCCCGTCGAGGTTGGCCTGAGTCTCCCCGTGGCGCAACAGGATCAGCCGGCGGGGCGACATACGCTGGCGGGCCCGTTCGGTCACGAAAGCTCCCGACAGATCACGTCTCGAGAAAGCGCGATCAGTCGGCGGAGCGCGGAGCCACCAGCGACGCCTGCTCCGACCCGACGACACCGACATCGAGCTGCGGGCAGTCGCGCCAGAGGCGTTCGAGATCGTAGAAGTTGCGCTCATCCTCGTGCTGGACATGCACGACGATGTCGCCGAAGTCCAGCAGCACCCAGCGGCCCTCGCGAGCGCCTTCGGTTCGCTTGACCTTGGCGCCGGCGAGACGCACCTTCTCCTCCACCTCGTCAACGATTGCCGCGACCTGGCGCTCCGAGGGTGCCGAGACGATGACGAAGATGTCCGTCAACGGCAACTGGCCGCTGACGTCCAGGGCGACGATGGTCGCGGCGAGCTTGTCGGCGGCCGCGTGGGCAGCGGCGGTGGCCAACTGCTTGGCATGATCGGTTGCGGGCACAATTCTCCTTGGGTGGCCGCTCAGGAGCCGGGCGCGCCCGGGGCGGGCGAATCGGCATACAGACGGTGCTTGTTGATGTATTGGACGACGCCATCGGGAACGAGGTACCACACCGGTTCCCCGGCTTGGACCCGCGCGCGGCAGTCGGTGGACGAGATCGCCATGGCCGGGACCTCTTGCAGGTGGACCCGTTCGGCGGGCAGGCCGTGCTCGCTCAATTCATACCCAGGGCGCGTGACCCCAATGAATTGGGCGAGCTCGAACAGCTCTTCGGAGTCCTTCCACGACAGAATCTGCGCGAGAGCATCCGCACCCGTAATGAAGAAGAGTTCGGCACCCGGATATTCCTCGGCGAGGTCACGCAGCGTGTCGATCGTGTAGGTCTTGCCCGGCCGCTCAATGTCGGCGCGGCTGACCGTGAAGTCCGGATTGGAGGCCGTCGCGATGACGGTCATGAGATAGCGGTGCTCGGCCGGGCTGACGTTCGTGCCCTCTTTTTGCCACGGCTCACCCGTGGGCACGAAGACGACCTCGTCGAGGTGGAAGAAGGACGCGACCTCACTGGCCGCCACGAGGTGACCATGGTGGATCGGGTCGAAGGTGCCGCCCATCACGCCGAGGCGACGCCGACCGTCCGGCTCGCGCGCAGCGGCCGTCGACGCGTCAGCGATGGAGGTCAGTGGTGGCTGCTTCCGGCACTCGTGTCATGCCCCTGCCCGTGCGCCGCGCCCTTGGGCTGGCCGAGCTTGGCCGCCGTCCCGCGGAAAGCCCACGTCACGGCCAGTGCGAGAGCGAACAGGACAAGCGCGATGACGCCATACAAATAAGCGGGCATGGGCAACTCATGCAACTTCTCGCCACCCTCGGCCGCACCTTCGGCCGCCAGCATCAGCACGCTCATCGCCATGGGGCACACCTTATCGCGAACCATCCCCCGAGCCCGCCGCCGCCCGGTTGTCCACCGATTTTGCCCACAGGGCTGTGTATGGCGGGGCGAACCTCCTGCTCGTGTGTGGACAACCGCGCGTGGCGGATTCGACGAAGGCGGACCGTCGTTGCGCACTCGCCACCACAGGGTTTAAATGGTCGCTGCACCGCTTCGGGTCGGGTCCGTCGAGAGTCGGCCGGTCGGGGTGCGGCGATGGAGATAACGAGGCTCGGCCGCCCGTCCGGGGCGGCTTTGCGGCATAGCTGACAGCTCGCGCGCGACGGCGCGGGGAGTGCCACGAGGCTTCATTGTTCGGTTGTCAGTGCACGGCCCGCCCGCAAGGGTATGCAGTGGCCAGCGTCGCCCTGGCGGCCCGGCGTCCCCGCCGGGCGCTGGCAGGAACCCGGCCCCTCGGTCTCATACCCCGAGGGGCCGGTTCTGTGTCGTTTGGGGCTGGTGCACATTCCCGCGGCCGGGCGAACCGGGTCACCCGCCGCATTACGCTTGCGGCCATGGCCGGGCCGAGGGTGAGCATCGTGGTGCCGATGTTCAACGAAGAGGCCGTCCTGCCACTGTTCATCGCCCGGCTGCGGCCGATGGCGGACGGGCTGGGCACGACATACGAAGTGCTCGCGGTCGACGACGGGAGCAGCGACGGGACCGCCATCGAGCTGCAGAAGGCGCGGCGCGACTGGCCCGAATTGCGCGTCGTGCGCCTGCGCGCCAACGCCGGCCACCAGGCGGCGATCTCCGCTGGCCTAGCCCGCGCGCGGGGCGACTATGTCGTCACCCTCGACGCCGACCTGCAGGACCCGCCGGAGGTCGTCGCCGAGATGCTCGACGCGGCGCTGGAGAAGCAGGTCGATGTCGTCTACGGCGTGCGCGGCGACCGATCCACCGACTCCTTCTTCAAACGCACCACCGCCCGCCTCTTCTATCGCTCGATGGGCAGCCTCACCGACGCCGACGCCCCGCGCGATGCCGGCGACTTCCGGCTGATGTCGCGCGCCACGGTCGAGGCGGTCAACGCCCTCCCCGAATACGGCCGGGTCTTGCGCTTCGTGGTCCCCGCGCTCGGCTTCCCCTCGGCAACGGTCACCTACCGACGTGACGAACGCGCCGCCGGCAGCTCGAAATACCCCTTCGCCAAGATGCTGCGCCTGTCCATCGACTCGATGACGGCTTTCTCGCTGGCCCCTTTGCGCTTCGCCACCTTCCTCGGCCTCGCCGGCGGGGTCGGCGCGCTCCTCCTGCTGCTCTATGCGCTCTATGCCCGCGCCGCCGGCCATGTCGTCGCCGGCTGGACCTCGACGGTGGTCATCGTCGCCGCGGTCGGCGCGGTGCAACTGCTGGCCCTCGGCATCCTCGGCGAATATGTCGGCCGCCTCTATGCCGCCTCCCAGGCCCGCCCGTCCTATTACGTCGCCTACGACTCCGACGACCCCGCGTGAGCCTGCGCTTCGAGACCGACGCGACCGGCGGCGTGACCGTCTGGTTGCACGGTCAGCCACAGTCGTATGTCGATCCCGCCGACCCCCTTCTGCTCGCCTTTGAGTATGTCGAGCAGCTCGCCGTCGCCCTGGATGTCGCCGCGCCCGAGGGCGAACGGTTGGCCGTCACGCACGTCGGAGGGGCGGGGCTGACGCTGGCGAGATATGTCGAGGCGACCCGCCCGGGGTCACCACAAATCGTCTTCGAGCCGGATGCCTCGTTGACGGAGGCAGTGCGCCGGGAGTTGCCGTTGTCGCGTGGGCACCGCATCCGCGTCCGCCCACTCGACGGCCGCTCTGGCCTCGCAGGGTTGGCTGACACTTCGGCGGATGTCCTTGTCGTGGATGCCTTTTCGGATGGCCAGATCCCTGTCGAGCTGACAACGAGCGACTTCTATGCCGAGACCGCGCGCGTGCTTCGGCCCGCCGGGCTGCTCGCGGCCAACCTCACCGACTCCCCCGACCGGCGCTATCTGGCGCGGGTGTTCGCGGCGGTGGGTACGACATACCCCTCCTGCGTTGTGCTCGGAACGCACGACGTGCTCAAGGGGCGGCGCTTCGGCAACTACGTCCTCGTCGCCGGCCGCTCCGCGCTCCCGGTGGGCGATCTGAGCCGCCGGTGCGCCCGAACCTCGGCACCCACCGGCCTGTGGGACACGGCTCGGGTCGCTGCGCTGGCCCGCTCGGCGCGTCCGTCCACCGACGCCGACCCCGCCGTATGCCCGCCCGCCCCCGACCCCGGCGCCTGGCGCGTTCGCTGACGCCAGGCACCCCCGGCCCGCTACCGAGCGGAGCGGGGTTTCTGCCGAGCGGAGCGGGGTTTGCGGATGGGAGCGGCCTTATAGCCCCGCTCCCATCCTGAAGGGCCGCTCCGCTCGGTCGCCGGCGGTCGGCACAGCCTCGGGGACGGACGGGTTCAGGCGGGTCGGGCCGTGACCATCAGGGTCACCCCGGGCAGGCGCTTGACGGGCAGATAGCGCTCGACGGTGACGATCGCGCGCAGGCCAGCGTTGACGATGCGCGGGAGTTCTTCGAGGTCGCTGCCGGTGCTGGTGCGGCGGCGCAACTGGACCGTCGGCCGGAGCAGGACGTTCCATGACCAGAGGTCAGTGATCTGAAATCCGTTGCGCACCAACAGATCCGTGAGCGTCGTCTTGGTGTAACGGCGCACGTGATCGACCGCCACATCGTGCGCGGACCACAGCTTCGGGTCGCACGGCACGGCGATAAGGAAGGTCCCGTCCGGGCCGAGCACACGGCGAACGTCGCGGACGGCGGCGTCGTGGTCGGGGATGTGCTCCAGCACGTCATATGCGACGACGAGGTCGAGGGAGTCGGTGGCCATCGGGAGCGCGGTGGCATCGGCGCGCAACACGTCGAGCCCGCGCTCCTTGCCGACCTGGGCGCCTTCCGCGCCATACTCCAGCGCCATGACCGCCCAGCCCGCGGCGGCGAGGACGCGGGAGTTGCCGCCGCCGGCGGCGCCGATGTCGAGGGCCCGACCGGGCGGCATACCGGCGACCGAACGGGCGAGCAGGTGGCGCCGCTCGGCATACCACCAGTGCGTGTCTTCAAGCTCGGTGAGCTTGCGAACTTCCTTGTCGTGCATGCGAACTCAGGCCCGAACGTGTCCGTCGCCCTCGACGATCCACTTGGTCGTCGTGAGCTCGGGCAGGGCCATCGGGCCGCGGGCGTGGAGCTTCTGGGTGGAGATGCCGATCTCGGCGCCGAAGCCGAATTCGCCGCCATCGGTGAACCGGGTGGACGCATTGACCATGACGGCCGCGGCGTCGACCTCGGCGGTCCAGCGGCGGGCGGCGGCGCGGTCTTCGGTGACGATGGCCTCGGTGTGGCCGGACCCGAACGCGCGCACGTGATCCAGCGCCGCGTCGAGGGAGTCGACGACGCCGACGCTCATCTCCAGCCCGTGGAACTCGGTCGCGAAGTCCTCGTCGGTCGCGATCGCGAAGGGGACCCCCGCCTCGTCGGCGATGGCGCTCGCGCGCTCGTCCGTATGCAGGACCACCCTCGCCCCGGCGAGCTCGGTGAGCGCCTTGGGCAGGAAGTCGCTGGCCACCTTTTCGTGGACCAGCAGCGACTCGGCGGCATTGCAGACCGACGGACGGTGCGTCTTGGAGTTGATCGTGATGGCGAGGGCCTTGTCCAGGTCGGCGGCGGCATCGACATACACATGGCAGTTGCCGATGCCGGTCTCGATAACGGGCACGGTGGAGTTGAGGACGACCGAGTTGATCAGGTCCGCTCCCCCGCGCGGGATGAGCAGGTCGACCAGGCCGCGGGCGGTCATCAGGGCGCGGACGGCGTCGTGTCCGCCGCCGTCGAGTAGGCCGATGGCATCGGGGTTGATGCCTTGTGCCGCAAGGGATTCGCGCATGACGGCGACGAGGACGCGGTTGGAGGAGGCCGCCGCCGAGCCACCGCGCAGGATGACGGCGTTGCCGGACTTCAGGCCGAGGCCGGCGGCGTCGACGGTGACATTGGGCCGCGCCTCATAGATCATCCCAACCACGCCCATCGGCACGCGGACCTGCCGGATCTGCAGGCCGTTGGCCAGCGTCGAGCCGCGGACGATCTCGCCCACCGGGTCGGGGAGGGCGGCGATATCGCGCAGGGCGTCGGCGATCGCGGCGATGCGCGCCGGGGTGAGGCTGAGGCGGTCCTGGAGGCTCTCCGGCATACCCCCGTCGCGCCCGCGCTGCAGGTCCTCGGCGTTGGCGGCGACGATGCGCTCGGTGGCGGCGTCGAGGGCGTCAGCGAGGGCGCGCAGGACCTCGTCCTTGCGGGCACGGGAAAGTAGGGCCAGTTCGCGGGCGGCGACACGCGACTTCCCGGCCAGATCGGCGACGGTCGCGGTCGCCTCGGGGGAGATGCTCGACATACGTCCAAGGGTAGGCGGTGCGCGACAATGGCCCGGTGACCACCATCGTCTCCATCCAGTCGGCCGTCGCCTACGGCCATGTCGGCAACTCGGCCGCCGTCTTCCCTCTGCAGCGGCTCGGGGTGGAGGTGTGGCCGGTCTATACGGTCAACTTCTCCAACCACACGGGATATGGCGCGTGGCGCGGCCCGCTCATCCCCGCCGACGATGTGCGCGAGGTCATCACGGGCATGGAGGAGCGCGAGGCCTTCGGCGAGGTCGATGCGGTGCTGTCTGGCTATCAGGGCGGCACGCAGATCGGGGACGTGATCCTGGACGCCGTGGCGCGGGTCAAGGCGGCGAATCCGTCGGCGATCTATGCGTGCGACCCGGTGATGGGCAATGCGAAATCGGGCTGCTTCGTCCACCCGGACATTCCGATTCTGTTGCGGGAGAAGGTCGTTCCAGCCGCAGACGTGATCACGCCGAACCAGTTCGAGTTGGGCTTCCTGACGGGGACCGAGCCGGAGTCGTTGGAGTCCACGCTCGCGGCGGTCGATGCGGCCCGAGCGATGGGGCCGTCAACGGTGCTCGTCACCAGCGTGCTGCGCCCCGACCGGCCGGAGGGCACCATCGAGATGCTCGCGGTGCATGGCGACGAGGCGTGGATCGTGCAGACGCCGCACCTGCCGATGAAGGCCAATGGCTCCGGCGATGTCACGGCGGCGCTCTTCACCGCGCACCTGCTCGACTCCGGCCGCCCGGACGAGGCGCTCGCCAAGACAGTGTCGTCGGTCTATGCGCTGCTGAAGCGGACGCTGGAGTCCGGACGCCGCGAGTTGCAGTTGGTCCAGAGCCAGGAGGAGATCGCCCACCCGGCCTGCGAGTTCACCCCCACGCGCGTGCGGTGAGGCGCGCTCTCGCGGGAGGCGGGCGGCATACGCCCTGACGTGCCGCAAGTCAGCACAGGTTGGTCGACTGTGGACAGCTTGCACGCTGTGCGGAGTTGACTAACTGCTGCTAGGACACCCCACCAATTTCGCCCACGCAGTGCGTGGGACCCACGCTCGTACCGCCCACGCAGAGCGTGGGACCCAGCTCCGATACTTCGCGGGGACCCCGTCCGGGAGTTTCGCAACAGGGCCTGGCAGAGGTTCCTTGGGGGTGCCCGGCGTCCACCCGCCGCGCCAGGGGCACGGTCGCCAGGGCCGCGAGTATGCCGACCAGCACGGTCAGCGTGATGGGCCGGGCGGTCAGGTGGTCGGCTTCGGCCGCGACGAGCGCGCCACCCGAGGCCGTCGCCGCGGCAACACCGACGGCGACCGCGATGGTCCGGGCCGCGAGGTACTTCCCGAGCTCCTCCCCCGGCACCAAGATCGTCAGGTGCACGGACAGGGTCGTATTGATCAGGCCCATGCCGATCGCGGACACGGCGAAGGCGGCCAACGCAGGGATGATCGCGATGACGTCCAGCGCCAACAGCAGCGGACCGAGCCCACCCAGAGCCATCAACGCCATCGCCAGAGCCGAGATCCGGCCTGGTGAGTAGCGTCGGCGCAGAGCGTCGCGGGACGAGATGTTTGATCCCAGGGCCCAGAACACCCCCGTGATCGACAGGCTGAGCCCGGCGATGGCGGCGCTCTGGCCCCGCACGGTCGCGAGCAGCAGGGGCAGGAGGCTCCCGATGCCGGTGAACGCCACGCTGAGCGTCAGCACGGTCAGGATCAGCGCCGGCGCACCCCTCTCGGCCCGCAAGGTCCCGGCGGGCAGAACGTGAGCCAGGCGGGCCGCGACCACGACCGCCGCCACCACCGCCGCGACGATCGGCAGCCATGCCCCAGAAGCTCCTGCCGAGACGCCCCACGTCAGGAGCGCGATCGCGCTCGCCACGATCGCCGCAGCCCGGATCGTCGCCCACTCCTGCGCCGTCCACGGGCGTTGTTCGCGGCCCTGCGCGAGTCGGATTGCCGGAATCAGCGCCGGGATCGCCAGCCCGAGCAACAGCAGCGGCAGCACGAAGGCCGCCCGCCACCCCAGCCAGTCCGTGATCGCTCCGGCAATGGCTGGCCCGAGCATCGATGGCAGAATCCATGCCGTCGAGAAAGCGGCAAAGACCTTGGCTCGCAAGGATTCTGGCAGCAGGTCCGCAATGAGGACAACGAGCGAAATGTCGAGAAATCCCTCACCGACACCGGACAGCGCCCGCGCGGCGACAAGCACCTCCATCGTCGGCGCCAGCCCACACCCGACCTGGGCCAACGAGAAGGCGATCAGCGAGCCGATGAGGATGCGCCGTGGTCCGATGTGGTCGGTCCATGCTCCCGCCAGAGCCGACGCGAACAGAAAGGTCGCGGCCGGCAGCGCTGTTGCCAAACCAAACCAGCGCAGGCCGTCGAGGTCCGAGGCCACAATCGGCAGGATCGTCGTCACGGCCCGGTTTTCGTAGGCCCCGATCGTCACGAGGGCCAGCGCCGCGATCGTGACCCAGCGATACTCGGGACTCAGAAGCGAGCCCGCCGGTTTGGATGTCGTCACACGAGCCGCCACGAGCCGCTGGCCGTCCTGATCAGCGGGTATGCCGCACCGCACGCAAATCCCGACGCGCCGCGGATATCCAGATCACCCCACATCAGAGCGCGATACTCTCACGCCTGATCCGAGCATCCCGTCCTTCCCCAGAGCGAGAGACCATGAGCGCCACCGAATTCACCGCCACCAAGGTCGAAATGGACGACATCCCTCTGGACGGCCAGGCGGCGGACGTTAAGGGACGATTCGAAGCCATTTATGGCGCCGAGCCGGAGACCCGCAACGGCTGGTTCCACCCCTCCGACTGGCCGCGGGCGGCATACGTCCTGGGCCGGATGGACCCCGGCGAGCGCGCCCTCGATGTCGGGGTGGGCGCCGGGCAGTTCCTCAACATGGTGGCACTGTCCGGCCGGTATGCCGAGGTGGCGGGCCTGGACCGGGCGCGCTTCTCGAAGTACCAAGAGTTCAGCGAGATCATCACGCGCACCAATGGCTCGATCGACGAATTGCCTTATCCAGACAACCATTTCGATGTCGTCACCTGTATGGAGGTGCTCGAGCACCTGCCCCCGGAGGTCTTCGTCGCGGGACTGGCCGAGCTGCGCCGGGTATGCCGTGGCCAACTCCTCATGACGGTCCCGTTCGAGGAGCCAGAGCCGCTGTCGAAGACACATCTGCGGCGGTTCGAGCGCACCGACATCGTCGAGATCTTCCCCGACGGCCGCTTCACCATCCTCGGGCGCCGCCGCAAGCCCTGGGTGCTGATCGAGGAGCGTTTCGACGGCGCGCCTTTCGCGACACTGAACGAGCCGCTGTTTGACGGCGCGAATGCCGCCACGCCCGCGCCGCCCAAGAAGCCGGCCGCCGTGGCCGCCCCTGTCGCCGCGAAGAAGCCCGCCGCCCCGGCCAAGAAAGCCTCGCCACCCCTGACCACCACGGGCCGCGCCGTGCGCTGGGCTCGTCGCCACGCCCCAGCACCGGTGCGCGCGGTGGCCCGCCGCGTCCGCGGCCTCCTGCGCTGACCCCTCGCGGGAGTCCGCCACCACGGTCATCACGCCTGGCCAGGACCGCCAGGATGGTCAGGAATGTCGTCGCTGCCACCGCTCAAGCGGGTCAAGCGCGAAGTCGGCGCGTTTGTCTGGACCCGTTGCGGCCAAGATCGCTAAGACCTCTTGAGGGGTCTTGCCGATGAGGTCCCGCTGTGCCGCCACCGAGGCAGTCATATCCTCCGGCATTGCAAGACGGTCCCCCACGAAGTTCAAGGCCGATGACGTCAGCAACTCCCAGCGAGGATTGCCCTGCCTGGCGAAGTCGGTGAAGACGGCGGGCACGACATACTCCGTCCCCTCCGTCAGCCAGGGCTGCACTGCATCGGCGTAAGTGACCACGTCTTGCAGCGTGGAGAAGTCCATCGCCAGAAATGCCGACGAGACGCTCGGGGGCGCCAGCGTGTACGTCCGACTTCCCACGACCAGGGCCGCGGGTGACGTGCTGTCGGTCGCCGTCCCCGCCGCACTACACGCGCCGCCTCGCGCGGTCGGGTTCCCAAGGATGAGTTAGCGCATGACCAGGTTGTCGCGGTGGATGACCTCGCGCTCGTACTCCGGGCCAAGCTCGCGGGCCAACTCGCGCGTGGAGCGGCCGAGAAGGCGGGGCAACTCGGCGGAGTCATAACTCACCAGCCCCCGGGCGATCACCGCGCCATCCGGACCCACCACATCGACCGGATCCCCGTCGGCAAAGGATCCGCTGATGGCCGTAATACCCGCCGGCAGCAAGGACTTTCGCCGTTCCACCAGGGCCGCGACCGCCCCGGCATCGACCATCAATGACCCACGCGCGCTGGTCGCATGGGCGATCCACAACTTGCGGCTGCCCTTGCCAACGGAGTTCGGCAGGAAGATCGTCCCCACATCCGCCCCGGCGAGCGCTTCCCCAACCGCAGACGCGGCGCACAACATGGCGATGACACCCGCCGAGTTCGCGATGGCCGCCGCCTCGATCTTGGTCGCCATGCCACCGGTTCCCACCATCGACCCCGAGCCGGCGATCCGCACCGACTCCAGGTCGGCCAGCGACCGGATCACCGGAATGCGTTGCGCGCCAGGCTCACTCGGCGGACCGTCATACAACGCGTCAACATCGGTGAGCAGCACCAGGGCCTCGGCCTTGACCAGATGCGAGACCAGCGCCGCCAGCCGGTCGTTGTCCCCGAAACGGATCTCGTGCGTCGCGACCGTGTCGTTCTCGTTGATGATCGGGACGATCCCCAGCTCCAGCAGCCGGTCGAGGGTGCGCCGCGCGTTCGTATAGTGCGAGCGTCGCGTCACATCATCCGCCGTCAACAGAACCTGCCCGACGGTCAGGCCGTATGCCGCGAAGGCCCGCGCGTAGTGCGCCACCAGCGCCCCCTGGCCCACCGAGGCGGCAGCCTGCTGGGTCGCCAAATCCTTTGGGCGACGGGTCAATCCGAGCGGACCGATCCCCGCCGCGATCGCACCCGAGGACACCAAGACAACCGGCTCGCCGCGCAACCGCCGCTGCGCGAGAACGGCGACCAGCGCATCGATGCGTGCCGGATCGATCTGCCGTCCGCCATCGGTGGTCAGCGAGGACGACCCGACCTTGACGACCACGCGCCCCCGGCCGGCCACCCGGGCGCGGGCCTCGGCGACATCGGTGGGAGGCGTCATACGGAATCCGGGTCCGTCCAGTGACCGGCCTTGCGCTCCGCGGCCAGCTCGTCGCGGGCGGCCGTCTGGGCGTCCTTGCGCGCGTGGAACTCTTCGCGACGCTCGGCATTGGTGCGCCGGCTCTTGTCGTCGAAGCGGCCGTCCGTGCCGCGGCCGCCGAGCAGTTCGGCGCCGCCGACCATCGTCGGATCCCAGTCGAAGACAACAGCATTCTCGGGCGGCCCAATGAGCACCGTGGCCCCGGGCACTGCCCCGGCGGCGAGCAGCGCGTCCTCGACGCCCGCACGCTGCAGCCGGTCCGCGAGATAGCCGACGGCCTCGTCATTGGAGAAGTCGGTCTGTCGCACCCAGCGGGTGGTCTTGTCGCCGATGACCCGGAAGACGGTCTCGCCGCCATCCTGATCCCGCACGACCCGGAATCCCTTGTCGTCCACCGACTTCGGGCGTATGACGACCCGCTGCGGCACGATCTCGGACTCCATCTGTGCCCGGGCCTCATCGACGGCGCGCGCCATCGCGAAGATCCATTCCTTCAGGCCGAGGTGGGCGACGGCGGAGACGATGAAGACGTCATACCCCCGCTCCCGCAGGTCGGGCTCGACCAGCTCAGCAAGCTCGCGAGCCTCGGGCACATCGGCCTTGTTGAGCACCACCATCCGGACGCGCTCGGCCAGCGGCCGGCCGCCGAGGAGGTCCCCGGGGACATAGGCCGCCAGCTCGGCCTCGATTACATCCAGATCGGTCAGCGGATCACGCCCCGGCTCAAGGGTGGCGCAATCGATGACGTGCACCAGCACCGAGCAGCGCTCCACATGGCGCAAGAACTCCAGACCCAGCCCGCGCCCCTCGGAGGCGCCCGGGATCAGACCGGGGACGTCAGCGACCGTGAAACGCGAGGAACCCGCGGTGACGACCCCGAGGTTGGGGACGAGCGTGGTGAAGGGGTAGTCCGCGATCTTCGGGCGCGCGGCCGAGATGACGGACACGAGTGAGGACTTGCCGGCGGAGGGGAAGCCGATCAGCGCGACATCGGCGAGCGATTTCAATTCCAGGACGATGTCGAGGCTCTCCCCCGGCTCGCCGAGCAGCGCGAAGCCGGGCGCCTTGCGCTTAGTGGAGGCGAGCGCCCGGTTTCCGAGGCCGCCGCGGCCGCCAGTGGCCACGGTGACGGAGGCGCCCGGACCGACGAGGTCGGCGAGCACCTCGCCATCACGGGTGCTGACGACCGTGCCTTCGGGTACCGGCAGGATCAGGTCCGCGCCCTTGGCGCCATCGCGCTCATCGCCCGCGCCGGGGCGGCCGTTGTCGGCGCGGCGGTGCGGGCTGCGGTGATAGTCCAGCAGCGTGGTCGATTGCGGGTCGACGGTGAGGATGACATCTCCGCCGTGCCCGCCATTGCCGCCATCGGGGCCGCCGAGCGGCTTGAACTTCTCGCGCCGGATGGAGGCGACGCCATGGCCGCCATCGCCCGCCGCGACATGCAGGATCACCCGGTCGACGAAGGTGGTCATGACTTGTGGCTCCTCAAAGACTGCCGGTGAAGATAGCGATGGGGCGGACCCGTCGGGCCCGCCCCACTCGCAAGGGGTGCGTATGCGGCGCGGTGCGCGCCCGGCATACGCGGACGATCACTCGCCGGAGACGACGCTCACGACGCGGCGACCGCGCTTGGTGCCGAACTCGACCTTGCCGTCGGCGAGGGCGAAGAGCGTGTCATCGCCACCGCGGCCGACATTGTCACCGGGGTGGAAGTGGGTGCCGCGCTGACGAACGATGATCTCGCCGGTGCCGACGACCTGACCGCCGAAGCGCTTGACGCCGAGGCGCTGAGCGTTGGAGTCGCGACCGTTGCGGGTCGAGGACGCTCCCTTTTTGTGTGCCATGTCAAAAGTCCTTAAGGAAGAGAAGCGGATCAGGCGTCGATCGCGGTGATCTTGACCTGGGTCAGGTGCTGACGGTGACCCTGGCGCTTGCGGTAACCGGTCTTGTTCTTGAACTTCATGATCGTGATCTTCGGGCCCTTGGCGGGGCCGACAACCTCAGCCTTGACCGACACCTTGGCCAGCTTCGCGGCATCCGAGGTGACGGTGGAACCGTCGATCAGCAGAAGAGGGGTCAGGTCCAGCTTGTCGCCGGCCTTGCCGGACACCTTGTCGATCAGGAGGACGTCACCAACGGACACCTTCTCCTGACGACCGCCCGCGCGAACGATCGCGTACACGTTGATCTCACTTTCTAAACCGTCTGTGCTGCGCCTCTGTCAGGGAAACCGGCCGATAGCTACCCCGGGAACGGGACATCAGCGCGGTGGGCGCACCAAGGATCAATGGTAAGGCCTGGCCGCCCTGGCGACCAAACCCGCGGAGCCCGGCCGTATGCCGCCCGTTCAGGCTTCCGGGGTGGCGCGGGGCGGGCCGGCGGGGGCGGTGGCGCGACCGCGGCGACGACGCCCGCCACGGGTGCCGGGCGCCGACGCCGAGGAATCGGCCGCACCATCTGCGTCCGTCGTTCCCGCTGCATTGCCCGCCACCGAAGCAGCGTCCGAAGCGCCCGAGCGCGAGTCGGCCTCAGACGCGGCATCCGCCTCAGCACTCGCAGCCGCAGCCGCAGGCGCCTCAGCGTCACCCGGCTCAGCACTCGCGTCAGACACGCCGTCCTCGGCCAGCGCCGGGTGCTCGGCATCCGACATCGCGCCGTCCTCCGACGCATGAGACGGCTCAGCGAGCAGATCGGCCAGCTCGTCCGCCGGGGCGGGGGCGGCAGGCAGGTCCTCGCGCGCTTCCCCCGAGCCATTGGTCGACTTCAGCGCCGCCGCATGGGCGGCCGCGGCGATCTGCGCCGCGGACGGGCCGCTGCGCACCGGCTCGGGCGCCTTGGCCTCAGCCGCCTGCGAGCGGCTGCGCCGGGCGGTGCGCGTCGAGCCCGACGACCCGGTCGATCCGGACGACCCAGAAACGGCCGCCCGGCCCGTGCCAGCTGTCACGCCATTGCCCGCGCCGGAGCCATGGCCTCGGTCGGCCTCCGTCTCAGCCGGCGCATCCACCGGTGTCGAGCGCACAATGACGCCACGGCCGTTGCAGCATTCGCAGTTCTCCGAGAAGACCTCGAGCAGGCCGGAGGCCACCCGCTTGCGGGTCATCTGGACGAGCCCGAGCGAGGTCACCTCGGCCACCTGGTGCTTGGTCCGGTCCCGGCCCAGACATTCGAGAAGGCGCCGCACCACCAGATCGCGGTTGGACTCCAGGACCATGTCGATGAAGTCGATGACGATGATGCCACCGAGGTCGCGCAGGCGCAGTTGGCGCACGATCTCCTCGGCCGCTTCGAGGTTGTTCTTGGTGACGGTCTCTTCGAGATTGCCACCAGATCCGACGAACTTGCCGGTGTTGACGTCGATGACCGTCATCGCTTCGGTCCGGTCGATGACCAGGGACCCACCGGACGGCAGGTAGACCTTGCGATCCAGCGCCTTGGCCAACTGCTCATCGATCCGGTGCGCCGCAAAGATGTCCCGCTCGTCGGTCCACTTCGTCATCCGCGAGGCGAGATCGGGGGCGACGTCCTCGACATACGACGAAATCTCCTCCCACACCTCCTCGCCGGAGATGACGATCGACGCGAAGTCTTCGTTGAAGACATCGCGGATGACGCGAACGGTCAGGTCGGGCTCGGAATACAGCAGGCTCGGCGCGTTGCCCTTCTTGCCGGACTTCGACGCCATGGCCTTCGAGACCTTGTCCCAGGTCTTGGCCAGCCGCTCGACGTCGCGGCGCAGCTCATCCTCCGAGGCCCCCTCGGCGGCGGTCCGCACGATGACGCCGGCGTCGGCGGGCACGATCTGCTTCAGGATCGACTTCAGCCGCGCCCGCTCGGTGTCGGGCAGCTTGCGCGAGATGCCTGTCATCGACCCCTGTGGGACATAGACGAGGTAGCGCCCCGGAAGCGAGATCTGCGAGGTCAGGCGGGCGCCCTTGTGCCCGATCGGATCCTTCGTGACCTGCACCAGAACCGACTCGCCCGAAGACAAGACGTTCTCGATGCGCTTGGCCTCACCCGTCTCGAGCCCGGCGACATCCCAGTTGACCTCACCGGCATACAGCACGGCATTGCGGCCCTTGCCGATGTCGACGAAGGCGGCCTCCATCGACGGCAAGACGTTCTGAACCCGGCCGAGATAGATATTGCCCGCCATCGACGCATTGGTCGTCCGCGAGACATAGTGCTCCACGAGGATCCCGTCCTCGAGCACCCCGATCTGCGTGCGGCCGTCGCGGCGACGCACCACCATGACCCGCTCGACGCTCTCGCGGCGGGCCAGGAACTCCTTCTCGGTGATGATCGTGCGGCGCCGTCCGGCCTCGCGCCCCTCGCGGCGGCGCTGCTTCTTGGCCTCCAGTCGCGTCGACCCCTTGACCGACGCGACCTCGTCGCGAGCGCGCGGCTCCCGCACGCGGGTGACGGTGCCGGGCGGGTCGTCGCTCTCGCCCCCCGCACCGCGCCGACGGCGGCGACGGCGACGAGCCGTGCCCGACTCGCCATCCTCCTGCTCATCCGTATGCGGATCGCTCCCCTCCGACTCCGCCTCACCCTGGTCGGGGGTCGAGTCGGCGGCGGGGGTTTCGTCGGTCTCGGATGTCTCGGTGGCATCCGCTGCGCGAGGGCGGCGGCCGCGACCGCCGCGCCGGCGACGGCCCCGGGTGGTGCCGCCGTCGTCCTCGGCGGAGTCGGCGGACTCGGCGGAGTCGTTGGTGTCCGCGTCGGCGTCCTGCTGGCGGGCCTGCCCGCGCTCCTCGCCGCGGCGCTGGCCCCGGCCCTGAGTGGCCGACGCGGTTTCGGACGCCGCATCGGATGCGGCGGTGTCCGACCCAGCGGTATCGGACGCCGAGTCATTGGCGAAGGGGGTCGGCGTCGCCGCACCCGCCGGACGGGAGGCACGACGGCGAACCGGCGCCGCCTCGGGCGCCTGGAAGAGCAGGCCGAACGCGGCCGGCAGGGTTGGGGCACTGGCCGTTTCCTCGGGCGTCGACGCGTCCTGCGCATCGGAGGCCGCGTCCGCCTCGGCCGGACGGTCGCCATCGCCCGGGCGCTCTGCAGAGGTCTCGTCCTCGGCGGCCTCGTCGTCCGAACCGGTAGCGTTCTGGCCAGTTTCGGGCGCGGCGTCCGCCGGCTCCTCCGTGCCGTTGGGCCCTTCGGCGTCCTCGGCGCCAATGACAGCAGCGGCGGCGTCGACATCGGCGGAAGTCACGGCCAGGTCATCGACCGGGGCGGCATCACCATCGTGCGCCGCAGCCTCGGAGTCCTGCGGCTCCTCGACGGAGAACAGCAGTTCGGCGGGTTCGGTCGTCGCGCCGGCTTCGGGTGTGGGCTCGCTCATCGCGGATGCACCTTCTCGCGGCGTGCGGGACAGCCACACCCGGCCGGCAACTGGCCGGCCCCGCACCGCATACCACGCGGTTGTTGTCGCCTCGGTTGGTTACCGACGCGGAAGTCGTGTCGTTCCTCGGTGCGGTTCGCGCGGGGCGCGTCACCGGCTCGAGGCGGCGGCATCCTTGTCGGCGGCCAGGGGATCGGCCACCTGCCCGGTCGCGGGGTCCCATGGTCCCTGCGCCAGCCGGGTGACCCGTGGGGGTCGGGCCGGCGCGAACCCGATGGTTTCGCGCAAGGCGGTCAGTATGTCGTCGGGGCGAACGGCGGGTGTGGTGTGCCGAACGACCAGTTGCAGTATCGCATACCCCTCCTGCTCACCGGCCGTGGCGCGCACGATCGCGGCCTGCACATCGAGTTCGCGCGGGCCGTTCTTCAGCACCCGCGTGACGGTGATGGCGGGCAGGGCGAGCAGGTCACCGAGCGCGGCCTCGAGGTCGGCCGGCGCGATCTCGGGAAAGGCGATGACCCACTCGCTGACCTCGAGGCGGTCCGCCAGCGAACCGGGACCTGCGGGCACAACCTCCACGATGTCGAGGCCGTCGGGGAGGGCCGCATCGAGGTCCGCGCGCAGCCGCTCCGGGTCCAGCGCCTGGGTGGTGCCGATCTCGAAATACTCGGCCTCGGAACTCATCCCGGTCGGCGCGCCCCCGGCATACGAAATCTTCGGGTGCGGGTGGAAGCCGGCGGAGAAGGCCATCGGCACCTGCGCGCGGCGCAGCGCCCGTTCGAGGGCGCGGGCGAAGTCGCGGGTCGAGGAGAACCGCAGCCGGCCGCGGCGGGCATACCGGATGCGATAGCGCGCGGCGACGGGGGCGGGCGGCGGACCGTCGGGAGTGGGTGCGGGAGCCATAGGCGTCGATTATCCCGCCCGGAACGGGGCCCTCTGTTCAGCCTGAAGGGCGCCCCCTAGGGTGACCGACATGACCGCCGTGGATCGCCGTCGTCTCGCTGACCTGCTCGCCGCGGCGCAGGCCGCCTATGCTGCCGCCAACCCGCGCTCGCAGGAGCTGTATGCCGGGGCGAGCAACCTTTTCGGGCGCGTCCCGATGACCTGGATGAACAAGTGGTCCGGCGGCTTCCCCCTCTATCTCGACCACGCCCGCGGGGCGCGGATCACCGATGTCGACGGCCATACCTATGTGGATTTCGCCCTCGGCGACACCGCCGCGATGGCCGGGCACTCCCCCGAGGCGACGATCAAGGCGGTGGCCACGCGGTATGCCGATCAGGGCGGCGCGACGACGATGCTCCCCACCGCGGACGCCCAGTGGGTCGGGGCCGAGCTGACAGCGCGCTTCGGTATGCCGCTGTGGAGCTTCAGCCTGTCGGCGACCGATGCGAACCGCTGGGCCATCCGGCTGGCGCGCCTGGCGACCGGGCGGCCAAAGATTCTCGTCTTCGGCTACAGCTATCACGGGTCGGTCGATGAGGCCTTCGCGCTCGCCGGGCCGGACGGATCGACGGTTTCGCGGCCGGGCAATGTTGCGCCGCCCGTGCCGGTGGATCTGACGACGCGGGCGGCGGTGTGGAACGACCTCGCCTCCGTCGAGGCCGCCCTGCAGCACGGGGATGTCGCCGCGATCCTCACCGAGCCAGCGCTGACCAATATCGGCATCGTGCTGCCCGAGCCGGGCTTCATGGCGGGGCTGCGTGAGTTGGCTACGAGGTATGGCGCGCTGCTGATGATCGATGAGACCCACACCTTCTCGGCGGGCTGGGGTGGCGCGACGACAGCGTGGGGGTTGGAGCCAGACATCTTCGTCATCGGCAAGTCGATCGGCGGTGGAATCCCTTGTGGCGCCTATGGATTGAGCGAGGAGGTCGCGGGAGCGGTGACGCGGCATACGTCCTCAGGAGAGGCCGACATCATCGATGTCGGCGGCGTCGGCGGGACCCTGGCCGGCAATGCGCTCTCGCTCGCGGCGATGCGCGCGACGCTCGGTGAGGTGCTGACGCCGGAGGCTTTCGAGCGGATGATCGCGCTGGCGACCCGCTTCACCGAGGGGGTCGAGGCGTCACTGGCGGAGTTCGAGCTGCCCTGGTCGATCGCGCAATTGGGCGCCCGGGCGGAGTATCGCTTCGTCTCCCCCGCCCCGCGCACCGGCGAGGAAGCGGCCGCGGCGGCCGACGACGAATTGGACGCCTATATGCACCTGGCCATGTGCAACAGGGGCATCCTGATGACGCCCTTCCACAACATGGCCCTGATGTGTCCGGACACGACCGCCGAGGATGTTGATCGGCATACAGCCGCCTTCCGCGAGGCGGTCGCCGCCCTGCGCGGCTGACCCCGCGGACCCTAGGTCGGTGGGTCGAGGTCGAGGCGCATCAGGTCGTGCGCCGCGCGCATGCCGACCGACTCATAGAGCGAAACCGACATCGGGCTGGGCGCCAGGACCATACGGACCATGCCTTCGGCGCGGGCCCAGGCCACGGCATACGCCATCAGGTCCGTGGCGATCCCGCGCCGCCGAAACGCCGGATCGACCCACACATTCGCGACATAGATCCAGCGTTGCGGGGCTCTCCCGGGCTTCGGCATCCGGGTGAAGATCGCGGCATTCACCATGCCCACGGCATACCCGTCGACACGGGCCAGCCAGCCCACCCGATTCTCGGCTGCCCACCAAGCGCGCATGGAGTCAACGAAATCCGTTGCGGGCCGATGGTTTTCGCCGGACGACCAGTGCGCCCGCAGGCGCGCAACATCGAGCAGATCCTCAACCTCGATTAGCCCGACCGTATGCCGCCCGCTCCCCTCCATCCGACCACCCTGTCACGCGGGCAGGGCAGGGATGAGCAGAGTTCCCGACAGTGCGGCCAGCTGTTCGTCAAGAGTGGCCAGGACGCCACCGCGAGCGAGGGCCAACGAGCGCAGACAGGCATCGGTGACCTGGCGATGCCCAGTCACGTGCGTCAGGTCGACGGCATCGAAGGCTAGGTCATCCGCCCAGAAATCGTGGCCGGGAACCTCTGCCAGTGCGGCGAGCCACCGTCGGGCGTCGGCCGATGAGGCCCCGGAGCGCAGGAGGAAGCGCACCACGGCTCCTTGCGTGATGGGGCAGGTGGCGAACCCCGCGACAGTGGCCAGCCAGCGATCGCAGCGCGCGTGGTGGACATGCTCCTGCACCGCCAAGGCAATCAGGACGTTGGCGTCGAGGAGGTAGGTCGTCACTCGTCGTCCAAGGCGGCCGCAACATCCTCGCGCGTGATCGTGCCGCCGCCCAGGGAAATCGTCGGGAACCGCGAGTGGCCGGATGCGGTGACGGTCAGCGGATCGCCGGACGCCGCGAGGCCGCGGATTGTCAACTCCGCGATCACCGCGGACAGGGACTGACCGCGTGATGCGGCGAGCTCGCGTGCGCGCCGATGCACCGATTCAGGAAGATCCACCGTCGTGCGCATGTGTGCATCGTGGCTGCATCATGGTGATGCACGACGTCGCAGCGGCCCAGCCGTGCAGGTTGATCGCCGACGGGCCAGGCAATTGCCGCCGGGCCGGGCAATAACACGGCCCCGCAACGCCAACCCGGCCCGACTCGGTGCGCACAACGACCTCGCCTCAGCCGCCGTGCCGGGCGCGGATGGCGCTGAGTTCCAGGGCGTGGGCGTCCAAGGCACGATCCTCGTCCGTGACGGGGAGCCAGGGGGTGACCGGTTCCGCCTTCCGCGCCTCGTCAATCGTCACAAAAACGGTGCGGCAGTAGGTGGTCAGCTCCATCTCCCCGGTCGCCGGGTCGCCGGAGCGGACGTGGACACCGATGTGCATGGACGTCCGTCCCGTATGCAGCAGCCGCGCCTCCACCTCCACCAGGTGACCGATCCGCAGCGGCCGATAGAACCGAACGCCGCCGGTGAAGATCGCGACATTGTGAGCATCGCCGGTCCATGAGGTCGCGAGCACGTGCGACGCCTCGTCGATCCACCGCATGACGATGCCGCCGTGCACCTTGCCACCCCAGTTGACATCGGTCGGCGCGGCCAGGAAGCGCATGGTGATCCGCGGCGCGGTCCCGGCTTCGGAGAAGACGACCTCCTGCATCGCCTCCTCAATCTCGCGTCGCACCACCGCCCGCCGACTCGCCCAATCCGCCAGCAGCCGCTCGGCCTCGCCATTGGGCACCAGCGCGGGCACCGGGCTCGGGCGGCCATCGCCGTCGACCGAGACGAAGACCATGAGGCAGTGCGTCGAGGCCGCGAGTTCACCGGTCGCCGGCGGTCCGCTGAAGACCTCGACCATCACATCCATCGAGGTCCGCCCGGTGCGCACCACAGCGGCTCGCACTTCCACGAGATGCCCGACCTCGACCGGGCGCGTGAAGCGCACATTCCCGACATATGCCGTGACCGCGTAGGTCCCGCTCCACCGGGCCACCGCGGCATACCCGGCCTTGTCGATCCACTCCAAAACCTTTCCGGCAGAAACAGATCCGGATTGTCCGGCATCCGTCGGCGCCGCGAGGAAGCGCAGCGTCGTGACCTGGTGAAAGCCTGGCCCGTCCATGGGGCCCACGCTATCCAGCCCGGACCGCCGCGGTCGAGAGATCTAGGAGTGACCAAGCAGGGTCGCGCCGAGCCCGACGAAGACCGTGCCAAGCACTCGGTCGATCGCCGTCCGGGCCCGGTCGTATGCCCGGACCACCACCGCACTGCTCGTCGCCAGGGCGGTCAGCGCGAACCAGGCCGCAGCCAGCGAGAGCATTGCCACCATGACCTCGATCCGCAGCGCCGCGTCCGGGGACGGCGGCAGCAGGCTGGCAAGGAGGGCACCGAAAAAGACCAGAGCCTTCGGGTTCGCCAGATTCGTGGCCAGCCCCAGACGGTAAGCCGCCAGCCCACTCCGTGCCCGGCGCACCTGCTCCTGGGGGTGCCGCGGTCGCGCCCGCGGCCTGGCGCGAGTGCCACAGGATGACCAGGCCATAGCCCACCAGGACCACCGCGCCGACGACGCGCAGCACGACATAAAGCCCAGCGTGCGCGGCAAGCACGGCGCCAATGCCGGTGATAGCAAGCAGAATCCAGCAGGCGATGCCGCTGACGACGCCGGCCCCGACGAGAAGCGCATCGCGCCGACCATAGGCCGCACCCGATCGCAGCACGGCGACGAAGTCCGGGCCAGGCGAAGCGACGGCAATCGCCCAGGTGATGAGCAGGGCCGACCAGCCAGCAGCAGACACCGGTGAATCTCCTTGTGTGGAAGCGCGTTTCAGGTGCGGGGTGAGGCGATGAGGACGAGGGCGAGCGCACCGGCGGGGCCTGCGGCATACGCATGCGCACGGTCCCCGGCGAAGCTGGCGAAGTCTCCGGGTGCGAGGTCGTGGGGCTCGGTGCCGGCGGTGAGGGTTAGCGAGCCCTCCAGGACGAGCAGCTGCTCGACCGTGCCTTCGGCGTGCGGCACCCCCGCGAACTCCTCGCCGGGCACCATCTGCAGGCGCCACGACTCCAGGCTGTGGCCGCCGCCGAGGCGGTGCAGCAGCTGTCGCGAACTCTGCCCGCGCTCGTCGCTGGCCGCCCGGACCACGACCGTGTCCGTCCCCGACCGCAGGTCGAGCAGGTCGACGAGTGGGATGGCCAGCGCATTGGCGAGGGCATCGAGGGTGTCCAGCGTGGGATTGCCGCCAGCCTCGATCCCGGACAGGGCGGCCTTCGACAGCCCAGCACGCCGGGCGAGCTCAGCGGCGCTGAGCCCGCGCTGCTCCCGGCGCAGGCGCACCAACGCCCCGACGGCCGCGCCGAGCGATGCATTTCCCGTAGACATGCGTTCACTGTAGCGAACGATTGTTCATCTTGAAAGACAGGCCTTGCCGCCCGCTGCTAGGCCGCGTCCACCCGGGCCGCCGTCGCGCGCAAGGGCCTGGGTATAGCGCGGCCCGTCACCGCAAATCCGGCCCGCCGCCGACGGCAGGGCCCCTCGGTTAGGGTCGAGACCATGACGAGCCTGCGCGAGACCCTGCTGACCGATGACCGCCGCCCTCAGACCGTGGATGCCCTCGTCGGCGTGGTCGACGCGGAGGTGGCCAGCAAGTCCGGCCTGTCCGGGGCGGCGATCAAGACGGCATACAAGGCCGCCACCAAGATCGATGAGCGGATCGTGCGCCGCGCGATCGCCGGCATGCTGCCCGACTTCCTCGACCAGCTGCAGCCCTATTGGGAGGCTCGCGCGGGCGCGCCCTTCGGCGGCCAACTCGCGCAGCAAGGCGAGCGCGTCTCCGAGGCCCTGCTGTCGGTGACCGACGCCCGCGCGGCCAACCCCAAGCACGCGGCGGTCGCCAAGGTCTACGGCATGCTGCGTGGCAAGGCGAAGGAGCATGTCACCGCCGCCCTCCCCCGCCTCGGCGCCGCCCTGCAATCCCAGATGGACTGAGCTACCGGCAGGTAGGTCTGAGCTTTGGCCCCATATCCGGTGCCGAAGCTCAGACCTAAAAGCTCAGACCACCGTCAGCGGAAGGAGCTGCTTGCCCGTCGGACCGATCTGAATGTGCGTGCCGAGCTGGGGGCAGACGCCGCAGTCGAAGCACGGGGTCCAGCGACAGTCGTCCTGCTCGGTCTCATCGAGCGCGTCCTGCCAGTCCGCCCAGAGCCACTCCTTGTCCAGCCCCGAGTCGATGTGGTCCCACGGAAGCACCTCGGTCTCGCCGCGCTCGCGCGTGGTGTACCACCCGAGGTCGATGCCGTATGCCGGGAGCTCGGCCTCGCAGGCCGCCACCCAGTTCTCGTAGGAGAAGTGCTCGCGCCAGCCGTCGAAGCGGCCGCCGCCACGCCAAACGTGCTCGATGACCCGCCCCACGCGGCGGTCGCCTCGCGAGAGCAGGCCCTCGATGATGCCGGGCTGGCCATCGTGATAGCGGAAGCCGATCGCACTCGCATACTTCCGATCGGCGCGGATCGCCTCGCGCAGCTTCGCGAGCCGCGCATCGGTCTCCTCCGCCCCGAGCTGGCCCGCCCACTGGAAAGGCGTGTGCGCCTTGGGCACAAAGCCGCCGATTGAGACCGTGCAGCGGATGTCGCGGCGTCCGCTGACGCTGCGGCCAGTGTCGATGACCCGCTTCGCCAGGTCGGCGATCTGGAGCACGTCCTCATCGGTCTCGGTCGGCAGACCGCACATGAAATAGAGCTTCACCTGTCGCCACCCGGCGCCATATGCCGCGGCGACGGTGTCGATGAGGTCCTGCTCGGAGACCATCTTGTTGATGACCTTGCGCAGCCGCTCGCTGCCGCCCTCCGGCGCGAAGGTGAGCCCGGAGCGCCGCCCATTGCGGGTCAGCTCGTTGGCAAGGTCAATATTGAAGGCATCCACCCGCGTCGAGGGCAGGGACAGGCCGACCTGCTCGCCCTCATACCGATCGGCGAGGCCCTTGGTGATTCCGGCGATCTCGGAGTGGTCCGCCGAGGACAGCGAGAGCAAGCCGACTTCCTCGAAACCTGTTGCGGCCAAACCGCGTTCGACCATCTCGCCGACACCGGTGATAGTGCGCTCGCGCACCGGGCGCGTGATCATCCCGGCCTGACAAAAGCGGCAGCCGCGGGTGCAGCCGCGGAAGATCTCGACACTCATCCGCTCGTGCACGGCCTCGGCGAGCGGCACCAAGGGCTGCTTGGGATAGGGCCACTCGTCGAGGTCCATCACCGTGTTCTTGGCAATCCGCCATGGCACCCCGGACTCGATCGGGGCGACCCGGCGGATGCGACCGTCGGGCAAGTAGGAGACGTCATAGAAGCTCGGGACATAGACATTCCCCGTCTGCGCGAGCCGCCGCAGCAGCTCCTCCCGCCCCCCGGGCCGTCCGGACGCCTTCCACTGCGCGACGACATCGGTGACCTGCAGCACCGCCTGCTCGCCATCGCCGACGATCGCCGCGTCGATGAAGTCCGCGATCGGCTCGGGATTGAAGGCCGCGTGGCCGCCGACGATGATGATCGGCTCGTCGGCGCCGCGGTCAGCCGCGTGCAGGGCGATGCCGGACAGATCGAGGGCGTTGAGGAAGTTGGTGTAGCCGAGTTCGGTGGAGAAGGAAATCCCGAAGACATCGAACTCGCGCACCGCGCGGTGTCCATCGACCGTGACCTGCGCGAAGCCCTCGGCCCGCATGAGGGCCTCCATATCGGGCCACACGGCATATGTCCGCTCCGCGAGAGCATCGGCGCGCTCGTTGAGGACTTCGTACAGGATCATGACGCCCTGATTGGGCAGCCCGATCTCATAGGCGTCGGGATACATCAGCGCCCACCGGACGGTCAGGTCCTCACCGTCGGGTCCGAACCCGCCGCAGTCCCAGTCCTTGATGGTGGAGTTGAGTTCGCCGCCGACATACTGGATCGGCTTGCTCACCCGCTCCAGGAGCGGTTCGAGTTCGGCGAAGCGGGACTGACCAGGCATCCGTCAAGGGTACGTTCCCCGGGCGCCGCAGACCCAATAACGCCAGGTGCCCCCGCCGCAGCGCGGCGAGGGCACCTAGGGATTGGGCCTGTCAGGCGTAGTGCGCGTCCAGTTCCTTCTTGTACTTCTCCGTCACGACCTTGCGCTTGACCTTCAGCGAGGGCGTCAGTTCGCCGCTCTCGATGGACAGGTCGGACCCAAGGATCGTGAACTTCTTGATCTGCTCCCAGCGGTTCAGGCCGGCGTTGAGCTCGTCGATATAGCCCTGGACCATGGCCTGCGCCTGCTCGGAAGAGGCGATCTCCTCATACGACTTGCCGGACAGACCGTTGGCCGCCGCCCACGGGACGATCGCTTCGGGGTCGAGGGTGACCAGCGCGGAGACGAAGTGGCGGTCATTGCCGTAGACGACGATCTGCGAGGCGTAGGGGTTCAGGCCCTTGAAAGCGGTTTCGATCAGCGACGGCGCGACGTACTTGCCGTTGGAGGTCTTGAAGAGGTCCTTCTTGCGGTCGGTGATCTTCAAGAAGCCGTTGCTGTCGATTTCGCCGATGTCCCCGGTGTGGAACCAGCCCTCGTCGTCCTTGACCTCGGCGGTGGCTTCGGGGTTGTTGTGGTAGCCGTCCATGATGCCCTCGCCGCGCAAAAGCACCTCGCCATCCTCGGCGATCTGGCACTCCAGACCCGGGATCGGCCAGCCGACGGTGCCCATCTTGTAGGCCTTGAGTCGGTTGACGAAGGCGGCCGAGCTGGACTCGGTCAGGCCATAGCCCTCGGCGATGAGCAGGCCGGTGGAGGCGAACCACCGCGCGACATCGGCGTTGAGGGCCGCCGAGCCGGAGATGAAGAAGCGGATGTTGCCGCCGAAGCGGTCGCGGACCTTGGACAGCACGAGCTTGTCGGCGAGATTGTGCTGGATCTTCAGGGCACCCGACGGCTCCTTGCCGTCGGCTCGCCCGGTGGCGACCTTGTCGCCGACGCCGAGCGCCCAGGACGCGATCTTGGCCTTGGCGCCGCTCTCGGCGTCCATCATCAGCTTGATCCGGCCATAGGCCTTCTCGAAGATGCGCGGGGCGGCGCCCATGAAGGTCGGCTTCACGACGGCGAGGTTGTCGACGATCTTGTCGATACGGCCATCGACCACGGTCGGGAAGCCGATCTGCAGCGGGATGGTCAGCAACTGCTTGCCGAAGACGTGCGCCAGCGGCAGCCAGAGGTACTGCAAGTCGTCCGGGCCGAGGATGTCGGTCGCCTGGATGGCGGCGCCCTGGTAGGTCCAGGTCTTGTGCAGCAAGCGCACGCCCTTGGGCCGGCCGGTCGTGCCCGAGGTGTAGATGATCGTCGCCAGCCGCTCCGGCGCGATGTTGTCGATCCGTGCGTCCACGACCCCCGGCTCGGACTCCATACGAGCGCGGCCACGGACTTCCAGGTCCTCCATCGTGATGACCCAGTCGCCATCACCCTCGCCGTCGAAGACGACGACCTTGGCGACATTGGGGATGACATCGCGGATCGAACGCAGCTTCTCGACCTGAGCGTTGTCCTCGGCGAAGACGACCTTGGTGTCGCTATCGCTGAGGATGAAGGCGACATCATCGGCGATCGTCGTCGGGTAGATCGTCGTGGTGACCGCGCCGGAAACCATGTCCGCGAGGTCGGCGATGACCCATTCGTAGCGCGTGCCGGAGGCGATCGCGACCCGCTCCTCCTCGCCGACGCCGAGGTCGATCAGGCCCGCACCCAGCGCATAGACGGTGTCCTTGACCTGCTTCCACGAAACCTTCGCGTAGCCGTCACCCTCGGGATACCAGTAGGCGATCGCGTCCGGCGTCTTCGCGACGCGGTCGCGGAACAGGGCACCGACATTCGCGGCCCGGTTCTCCAGGAGGGAGTAGTCGATCTGCTCCTCGGTGGGGTTCTTCAGCATGGTGGGCATCGTCGTCCACATCTTTCGTTATGACTGGCCGGGTCGGGGGTCCGCATATTCTGCCACGCGCGTGCGCGCAAGAGGACCCCTCTGGGTGTAGATCCCATCACGTCCGGCCCCCGAAGTCCAAGCCTAGGATCTGCAGGTATGCCGTTGCCTCGCCGGATCGTGCCGCGTAGCGGCGCGCTCCCGCGGCGGCTGACGCGCGGCCGCGTGGTCGGGCCCCTCATTCTCGCGCTCCTCGTCCTCGCGACCGCGCCCTTCGGTGGCTGCGCGCCGCACCCACTCCGCCGCCCGACACGCTGCAGTTGGGACACGAGGTCGACCTCGGCTCCTTCACCGTGCGAGTGGTCAAGGTGCTCGCTGCGCCCTCGCTGGAAACGGCCGGCAGCTACACCCTCAAACCACCCGACCCCGGGGGCCGTCTGCTGATCATCGAGATGCACGCGACCAACACCACGGACGCCCCGCTGAGCACCTCCGCGATCGCGAAATCCTTCGGTGGACCGCGGGCAGCGGTCGTCCCTTGGCCCGGCGAACGAGCGATCCGGGGCGATGTGGTCGCGGTCGCGGACGCCCGCCGGGTCTCCTATGTCAATCCCGGCTTGACCCTGCACGCCGTCGTGGTCTTTCCGCAGCCGGCCACCTGGAAGGGCACGAGCATCGACCTCGGCCTGACGGCATACCGCTTCCGGGACAAGGACCCGTACTCGCTCGAACCGCAGTCCTGGGTCCTCGACAGCGAGGTCGCTCGCGGGTCCGTGCCGATTCAGTCCGCTCATGAGGCGCCGGTATGCCGCCGCGGCCATCCTGCTCACCCTGCTCGCGGGGCACGCGCTCGGTCAGGTCTTGCCCGCCGACAAGGTCGCCTCCGCCCCCTTCGTGCACTCGGCGACGGTGGGCGAACTCGTGCGCGGCAGCTCGGTCAGCGGCCGCTTCGGGGGCGAGAGCGACGGCCGGACGACTCGCAGCATGGCGACGATCGCCAGCAGATATCCCACGGGTGCCAGCGCCAGCAAGAGTTGGGCGAGTGGGCCGCTGCGATTGCTGACGATCACCGCGAGCCAGAGGGTGCCGGAGCGCCAGGCGGCACCCAGCAGCCCGAGCGTGAGAAGGGCCGGCCAGTGGCGCAGCAGAAGTCGGGCGGCATCGCGCACGATCCGCCCGACTTCTCTTGCCGCTTCCCTCACAGCGGGCGAGTCTGCCCGGCGCGCGATCGGCCGGTGCCGGAGGGTATGCCGTGGAGCCCGGCATACACCTCCGGCGCCGGTCCGCCCCCCGAGGGCTGGTCCAGCCGGCGGAGCCCTCAGCGCTCGATGGACACCTTGATCTCGCAGCCGACGCCGGAGTCGAGGCCGGCTGCGCCATCGCAGCGGTCCGTGCCGATGCCGCCGTCGAGCGCGTCATTGCCCGCGCCGCCCGTCAGTCGATCGTTGCCCGCCTCACCCTTGAGCAGGTCGTTGCCGTCGAAGGTGGAGATGATGTCATCGCCGAGACCGCCATAGACCTTGTCGGCGCCGGTGCCGCTGATCAGGGTGTCATTGCCGGCGTCGCCATAGATGAGGTCGTCGCCAGAGTCGCCTTCGATGGTGTCGGCGTCATCGCCGCCGCGCAGGGTGTCGTTGTCGAAGCCGCCGTGGATGATGTCGATCCCGGTGCCGCCGTCGATCGTGTCCTTGCCGCGGTCGCCGGAGATGGTGTCATTGCCCGGGCCGCCGATGATCGAGTCATCCAGGATCGAGCCCTGAATCGTGTCATGGCCGTCGCCGCCATCGGCGGAGCAGGTGACCGGCACGGCGCCTTGGCCGCAGTAGTTGTACTGCAAGGTCAGGTGGTCGTCACCGGCGCCACCGAACTGGATCCGGGTGCTGCTGATCCCGTCGTCGCCGGTTCCGCCATCGGCCCAGGCGCTGGCCCTGATGATGTCGACGCCGTCTTCACCAAAGGCCTTGTCCGCATAAAAGATCCAGTCGTCGCCGAGGCCGCCCTTGATCGTCGCCGACTGAGAGAGCGTGTCATTGCCGGCATCGCCATAGATCGTTTCGCCCGGTCCGCCGTCATTCCAGCGGTAGTAGGCGAGGGCGTAGTCATTGCCGCTGCCGCCGTGGATGACATCGGTGCCCGGCTCGCCGAAGAGTTGGTCGTCGCCGGCGCCGCCGTCGATCTGGTCATCGCCGAAGCCACCGCGGATCTCGTCGAGCCCCGCACCGCCGATTAGGGTGTCGCCCTCGGTGCCGCCGTCGACGCGGTCATTGCCAAGTCCCCCGTCGACCCGGTCGATGCCCGCGCCGCCGCCGACGCGGTCATCTCCGGCGCCACCCGTGATCTTGTCCGCGCCAGCGTCGCCGAAGATCCGGTCGGCGCCGTCTCCACCGGCGAGGATGTCATTGCCATCGCCGCCGCAGATGATGTCGTCGCCGCCGAGGCCGTCGATCGTGTCGTCGCCACCGAGACCGCGGATGATGTCCTTGCCGGCCGTGCCGCGCAGCATGTCGTTGCCGGCCGTGCCCGTCACGGTCGCGGTCAGGCCGTCGCAGGAGCCGAGGTCGAACGGGGCGAGCGGAGACGCAGAGTAGTTCTCGAGGATGATGTTGGGCTCGCCCAGCGAGATGGATTCGCGTTGCCGGAAGTCGAAGGCCAGCAACTCGGAGCGAAAGTTGAAGGTGTACAGTAACCGTCCTTGCGCGTCATAGCCTCGGGGGCGGGCGAAGGCAGCATTGACGAGCACCTGGGGCTTGCCACCGGCCACGGGAACCTGTTCAAGGTCGTCATACCCCGCGTCGGTGAAGACCACGCTCGTGCTGTCCGGGCCCCACACGAAGTTGCGGCCCTTGACCCCGAGAGACTTCTTGCCCGTGCCATTGGCGTTGTAGACGATGGCTTCGCTGCCGGTGGCCAAGACCTTTGTCCCGTCGGGGGAATAGGTGTAGCGGGCCTCGCCAGATCCCGCGAAGGTGATGTTCTTGACCGAGGCGATGGCTCCATTCTTGACGGTGAGCACGGCTGCCGTACTAGGCCCTTTGGTCGCGATCAGCTGATCAGGAACCACCGGATTCCAGGAAAAGTCGTAATACCCCGAGGTCTTGGGGATCAGGCGCGGATTCTCCCCCGACGGTCCGGCCAGCCACAGACCATTCCATGTGCTGATCGCGATGCGCTGCCCGAGTGGGTCGAATTGAGCATCGGTCGGGTCATCAATGCCCGGCGTAGGCACCGCCTGGGCGCGCCCACCCTTGGGATTGGTCAGGTAAACCACGTCACCGTCCCAGTCATCTGCCGTGCCGACCATGGCGCCGGGCGAGGGCGTCGGCGCCCGCCCCGAGTCGGTGGCGTCGGCGGCGGCAGGCGCCGCCATCCCGACGCAAGCAAGACCGAGTCCTGCGATAGCCGCCAGGGGCACGACCCGCACGCGCCGAGGCGCCTGCGAGTCCTGCCACTTCAGACGTGTAGTGGACCTCATGATTGGTAGCTCCCTCCCGCGGCCGCCCCGCAGCCCTCCCCCGGGCTTGACAACGGAGCAGACGGCGACGCGTCGACGCTAGGCGGCAGGTGTCTCTTTTGACGCGGCTTAGTGTCCGTCCGGTGTCCGCTCAGCGTGCGCCGGACAGGATGTCGCGCGCCTGGTCCACATCGCGAGCCATGGCGACCAGCAGTTCGTCGATCGAGTCGAACTTCAGGGTCGGCCGCAGATGGACGACAAAGTCGACCGCGACCTCCTCGCCATAGAGGTCGAGGTCGGTGCGATCGAGGCAGTAGGCCTCCACCGTCCGCTGCGTGCCATCGAAGGTCGGATTGGTGCCGACCGAGATGGCGGCCGGCAGGACGCGGTCGGGATGCTCGGCGGGCAGGTCGAGGCGGGTAAACCATCCGGCATACACCCCGTCGGCGGGGACCACTCCGCGGGAGCGGCGCTCGAGATTGGCCGTGGGGTAGCCGAGTTCGCGGCCCCGGTGGAAGCCGTGGACGATCGTGCCGACCACGCGGTGCGGCCGGCCCAGGATCTCCGCGGCGCCCTCGACATCGCCATCGCGCAGGCGTTCGCGGACGGCGGTGGAGGACCAGCGCATGCCCTCCCCCTGATCGGCGACGACGACGACGTCGAAGCCGTGGGCCGCCCCGAGATCGCGGATCAACTCGACATCGCCGGTGTAACCGCGGCCGAACCCCTTGGTATCGGCGCCGACGACAAGCGCCGCGACGCCGAGACCTTCGACGAAGGTCGAGACGATGTAGTCCTCGGGGAGCTGCTGGGCGTAGGCGGTGGTGAAGGGCACGACGCAGAGGCCGTCGATGCCGGTGGCCTCGAGAAGCTCTTCGTGCAGCGTGCCGGGGCTGATCAGTTCTGGCGCCCGCTCGGGGTGCAGCACCTGGACCGGGTGGGGGTCGAAGGTGACGATGACGGCCGGCAATGCGCGGCGCGCGGCTTCGGCGAGCAGAGTGTCGATGACGACCCGATGGCCGCGGTGGACGCCGTCGAAGTTGCCGAAGGTGGCCACGCACGGTCGCAGGGTCGCCGGCGTTTCGGCGGGATCGGTCCAGCGCAGCACGAGGGAAACTCTAAATCCCAGCAACCGCGCGGCCCATTCGATCCGCGGAGCGATGCGTCACGTCGCCGCGGGGGCGAAGACGACATACGCCTTGGCCCGGGGCCCGGACTCATCGAGCATCGCCACGAAGCGGCCGTCCGGCGAGGTGGCGGCGACCGGTTCAGCGCGGCCGGGCTGGGCCGAGGTGATGCGCTGGCCGAAGGAGATCGCGCGTGCTTCCTCGGCTGTCAGCTCGCGTATGGCGAAGGCGGCGGCGGTCGCGTCGAGGGCGATGACGGGCAGCGCGGTCGGGTCCGTGCCCTCGAGTTCGGCGAGGGTGTGCGCCTGATCGAGGCCGAAGGCCCCAACGCGAGTGCGGCGCAGCGCCGTCAGGTGCCCGCCGACGCCGAGCGTCGCGCCGAGGTCGCGGGCCAAGGCCCGCACGTAGGTGCCCGAGGAGACCTGGACGCTCGCATCCAGATCGAGCATGGGTATGCCGTCCACCACCACCTCGCGCCGCTCGCCGAGGTCGAATCGGGCCACGGTGACGGGCCGAGCGGCGAGGGCGACCGCCTCACCGCCGCGGACTCGGGCATACGACCGGACCCCGTCGATCTTGATGGCGGAGACGGCGCTGGGCACTTGCTCGATGCGGCCGGTGAGGGTGGCGACGGCATTGTCGAGCGCGGCTTGGGTGGGGCGCGCTGGCGTGCGCTCGGTGACCTCGCCCTCCGCATCGTCGGTGACGGTGCTGGCGCCGAGGCGGATCGTCGCGTCGTAGTCCTTGTCGCAGCCGACGAGGAAGGTCAACAATTTGGTAGCGCGGCCGATGCCGAGGACGAGCACGCCGGTCGCCATCGGGTCGAGCGTGCCCGCGTGGCCGACCTTGCGAGTGGCTGCGAGATAGCGGACCTTCGCGACGACATCGTGGCTGGTCCATCCGGCCGGTTTGTCGAGGATGAGCAGGCCGTCAGGCGCCGGCTCGCGTCGCTGGCGGTCGGTGCTCACCGACTCGTCACGAGCGCACGCTCGGCGCGTCGGCGTCCTCGTCGGCCTCGTCGTCGTCGTGCTTGTAGGGATCGGCGTCCCCGGCATAGACCGCTCCGGCAGCGCTGGCGGCCACCTCGGCGTCATGTTCGCGGGCCGCCTTGAGCAGGTCGTCGAGGTGCGCGGCGGTGTCCGGGAGCGCATCGGGGATGAACTCCAGGCTCGGGGTGAGACGAATGCCGAGGTGCTTGCCGACCAGGCTGCGCAGCCTGCCGGTGTTGGCGGTGAGCAGCCGAGCGGTGCGGGCCGCCTGATCTTCATCGCCGAAGACGGTGTAAAACACCGAGGCGTGTTGGAGATCGCCGGTCACCCGCACATCGGTGACGGTCAGGAAGCCGAGATCGGGATCCTTGATGACCGACTGCAGATTCTCGGCGATGACGTCCTTGATGCGTTCGGCGACCTTGCGGGCGCGACCGGTGTCGGACATGACGCTCCTCCTTTGCTCAATTCTCTCCGGATGCCGAAAGTGTGCGCTTCACGCTGCTTTAGAGCAGAGGTGAAGCGCAGACTTCCGGCATCCGGAGAGAAATGTGTGACGTCAGGCGCGCGGCTTCTCGCGCATTTCGTAGGTGGCGATGAGGTCGCCGAGTTGCAGGTCGTTGAAGCTGCCGAGGTTGATACCGCACTCGTAGCCCTCGCGGACTTCGACGACATCGTCCTTGAAGCGGCGCAGACCGGCGACTTCGACATTCTCGGCGACGACGACACCCTGGCGGGTGATGCGCGCCTTGGCGCCACGGCGGATCTCGCCGCTGCGCACGATCGACCCGGCGATATTGCCGAACTTGCTCGAGCGGAAGATCTCGCGGATCTCGGCGGTGCCGAGCTCGACCTCTTCGAACTCCGGCTTGAGCATGCCCTTCAGTGCCGCTTCCACCTCTTCGATGGCCTGGTAGATCACCGAGTAGTAGCGGATCTCGACGCCCTCGCGCTCGGCGTAGTCAGCGTTCTGACCCTCCGCGCGCACATTGAAGCCGATGATGATCGCGTTCGAGGCCATCGCGAGGTTGATGTTGTTCATCGTGATGGCACCGACACCGCGGTCGATGATCCGCAGGTCGACGTCATCGCCCACATCGATCTGCAGCAAGGCGTCTTCGAGGGCTTCGACCGAACCCGACACATCGCCCTTGAGGATGAGGTTGAGGGTGTCGACCTTGCCGGCCGCGAGGGCCTGGTTGAGGTCCTCGAGCGAGATGCGCTTGCGGGCCTTGGCCAGCGACGCCTGCCGGTCGGCAGCCTCGCGCTTCTCGGCGATCTGACGAGCCGTCCGGTCGTCCGGGGCCACCACGAAGGTGTCGCCGGCGCGCGGGACAGAGGACAGACCGAGCACCTGCACCGGACGAGACGGGCCCGCCTCCTGCACCTGCTGGCCGTGCTCATCGAGCATGGCCCGCACGCGGCCGTGGGAGCTGCCGGTGACGATCGCATCGCCGACCCGCAACGTGCCGCTCTGGATCAGGACGGTCGCCGTGGCGCCACGACCCTTGTCGAGGTTGGCCTCGATCGCGACACCGCGAGCATCGCGGTCGGGGTTGGCCCGCAGATCCAGCGCCGCATCCGCGGTGAGCAGCACAGCTTCGAGCAGCTCGTCGATGTTCTGGCCCTGCTTGGCCGAGACATCGACGAACATGGTGTCGCCGCCATACTCCTCCGCGACCAAGTTGTATTCGGTCAGCTGCTGGCGGATCTTGCTCGGGTTGGCACCCTCGACGTCGATCTTGTTGACCGCGACGACGATCGGCACATCGGCCGCCTGGGCGTGGTTGAGCGCCTCGATCGTCTGCGGCATGACGCCGTCATCGGCCGCCACCACGAGGATCGCGATATCCGTGACCTTCGCACCACGAGCACGCATGGCCGTGAAGGCCTCGTGACCCGGGGTGTCGATGAAGGTGATCGGCCGCTCGACGCCCTCGTGCTCCTTGACGATCTGGTAGGCACCGATGTGCTGGGTGATGCCACCATGCTCGGACGCGCCGACATTCTCGTTGCGGATCGCATCGAGAAGGCGCGTCTTGCCGTGGTCGACGTGACCCATGACGGTGACGACCGGCGGGCGCGCCTCCAGGTCCTCTTCCTCTTCGGTGTCGACACCGATCTCGAGGTTGATGTCGAAGGACTCGAAGAGCTCGCGCTCCTCCTCCTCCGGGCTGACCATGCGGATTTCGTAGCCGAGCTCGGCCCCGAGCAGCGCGAAGGTGTCCTCATCCAGCGACTGCGTCGCGGTCGCCATCTCACCGAGGTGGAACAGCACGGTCACCAGCGATGCGGGATTGGCATCAATGCGCTCGGCGAAGTCGGTCAGGGACGCGCCCTGTCGGATCCGCACGATCGAGCCGTCACCGCGCGGAACGCTGACGCCACCGATCGTCGGTGCGGACATCTGCTCGAACTCTTGACGCTTCGCCCGCTTGGACTTGCGCTGCTTGGCGCGGCCACCGCCGCGGCCGAAGGCACCCTGGGTGCCGCCACGACCTCCGGGACCCCCACCGGGACGACCGCCGAATCCGCCGCCACCAGCGCCGCCACCGGGACGACCGGCGAAGCCGCCGCCACCACCGGGACGACCGGGGCCACCGGCGCCGGGGCGACCAGCGCCACCGCGGGTCGGACGCTCACCGGGACGCGCGACCGCACTGCGGTCGGGCATCATCGACGGGCGCGGCCCACCCGGACGAGGACCGCCCGGACCGGCCGGGGCGCCCGGGCGCGGCGGACGGGTGCCGGGACGCGGCATACCCTGGCTCGCCGCGAAGGGGTTGTTGCCCGGACGCGGCATCGCGCCGGACCCACCGCTGTCGCGGCGGTCTTCGCGCGGCTTGCCCATGCCCTGGCTGGGGGCGAAGGGGTTGTTGCCCGGACGCGGCGCGCCGGGGCGCGGCCCGCCGGAGCCGCCCTCGCGGGCAGCCGGAGCGGCCGGGCGAGCGCCCGGGGTCGGGCGAGCGGCCGGCGCCGCCGGTGCCGCGGGAGCCGGCTTGGGCGCTGCGGGCGCTGGCGCGCTCGGGGCCGGCGAAGCCGCCGGTGCCGGAGCAGCCGGAGCCGCAGCGGGTGGGGTTGCCGGGGCCGCCGCGGGGGCGGGGGCCGGGGCCGCCGGGGTCGCTGCCGGCGCGGCGGGTCCCGGACGCGGTCCGGGGGTCGCCGGCTTGGGCGATGGGGTCGCCGACGGGCTCGCCGGACGGGCAGCGGCTGGCGCCGGGGCAGCCGGAGCGGCGGCTGCGGCGGGGAACTTTTCGTGGTAACGGCGCACCACGGGCGCTTCGACGGTGGAGCTCGCCGACTTGACGTACTCACCCATCTCGTTCAGGCGCTCTAGGAGGACCTTGGAGGGCACTCCGACCTCTTTGGCGAGGGCGCTGACGCGGATCTTCGACACTTTTCTCCTCTACTCGGCCCGCTCTCGAGTGAGGCGGACCATTCACAGCCGGGGGGAACTCATTTCTGAGTGCTCATCGGTTGCTCATCGCGGTGAACCCGCTTTCGGTCTTGTTCGGTCAGGTTGCCTTCTGCGTCCCGCTCCTGGAGGTATGCCGTGACGCGCTGCTCTCCCAGCGGCTCGCTGATGCGGAGCGCGCGCGGGAAGGCTCGCCTTTTCATGGCCAACGCCAGACAGTCGGATCCCGGGTGCAGCCAGGCGCCGCGCCCGGGGAGGCGACCGGCGGGATCGGGGATCAGGGCCGGGTGACCCTGCTCGTCCATTCCCGCAACGATGCGCAGAAGGACCGATCGGCTATCCGTCTGACGGCAGCCGACGCACGTTCGGGTCGGGCCCGTGCGTGGTGCGACGGCCGGCGGACGCAGTCCAGTCCGATCGGTTCCACCCATTCTAGCGGGTGCCGGGGCGGCGAGACTCCCGGGGCGGAGCGCTCGAGTGGCTCGGGCGGGTGGCTCCACCGGCGCTCGGGCTCTCGATGTCCGGCACGATGTCGATGCGCCAGCCGGTCAGTCGCGCGGCGAGCCGGGCGTTTTGGCCTTCGCGGCCGATGGCCAGGCTCAGTTGATAGTCGGGCACGACGACGCGGGCCGATTTTGAGGCCCGATCGACGATCGTGACGCTCTGCACGCGCGACGGGGACAAAGCCGCGGCGACGAACTCGGCCGGATCGTCGGAATAGTCGACGATGTCGATCTTCTCGCCACCAAGCTCGGCCATGACGGCGCGCACCCGGGCCCCCATCGGCCCGATGCACGCGCCCTTGGCGTTCAGGCCGGGCACGGTCGCGCGGACCGCCATCTTGCTGCGGTGACCGGCCTCGCGCGCCAGTTCAACGATCGCGACCGAGCCATTGGCGACCTCGGGCACCTCCAGCGCGAAGAGCTTGCGCACCAGGCCGGGATGGGTGCGCGAGAGATCGATCTGCGGGCCGCGCAGGCCACGCTTGGCGGAGACGACATAACAGCGGATCCGCTCGCCGTGCTTGTAACTCTCCCCCGGCACCTGCTCGGCCGCCGGCAGGATGCCTTCAACGCTGCCGAAGCTGACCGTGACATGCCGCGGGTTGGGGCTTTGCTGGATGACGCCGGCGACGATATCGCCCTCGCGGCCCTTGAACTCGCCGAGGATCTGCTCGTCCTCGACCTCCCGCAGGCGCGAGAGGATGACATGCCGCGCGGTGGCGGCGGCGACTCGGCCGAAATCCGCTGGTGTGTGGTCGAATTCGGGGCCGAGCTCATAGCGCGGGCGGCGCGGGCGCGGCTCCTCCCCCTCCTCAGGCTCCGGCTCCGGCGGCAGCTCGGATTCGGGAATCTCGAACTCTTCCTGCGCCCAGATCGTCACATGGCCGGTCTTGCGGTTGAGTTCGGCCCGCGCGTGGCGGTGGTGGCCGTCGGTGCGCTCGTATGCAGAGAGCATCGCCTTTTCGAGGGCGGGCACGAGCACATCCATCGAGATGCCCCGCTCCTGCTCCAAGGCCCTCAGGGTTGCCGGATCGATGTCCATCAGTCGTCCTTTTCCTCGATGCTTGTGAACTCCACGACGATGCTGGCCCGCTCGATCCCGGCATACGCGATCGTCTCCTCGACCGCGGGCTCCCCCACGGCGATGATGACGGCGTCAGGGCCGGCACGCCGGATGCGGCCCGTGGTTTCGGCGCCACCCCGGGTGATTTTGACCAGGCGTCCGACATTGCGTTGGAACTGTTCCGGTGAGCGCAGCGGCCGCCCGACGCCGGGCGAGCCCACTTCCAGGACGTATGCCGCCCCGCCGAAGGGTTCGTCGCGATCCAGCGCGTCGCTGATGGCACGGGAGAGATCGGCAATGTCGTCCAAAGTAACGGCGGGTGTCGGCTGGTCGACCCAGCCGTCCGGATCGGCGCTCGGGCGCCGGTCGAGGGTGATGCGCACAAGGCGGCGCTTTCCCGCGGCGCTGACATCGACGTCATCGAGGGAGATCTGCGGGTCGGTCAGCGCCGCGGCGACAATCTCGCGAACGCGGTCATTGGCGGGCATATGGCCGACTCCTCTCCTTCAGTTGTGGATTGCCAACTCTACGCGAGAACGCGTGACGGGCCGCGAGGGTGCCCGAGCGTGCGGTGGCCCTCGTGACATCATCGGCCCATGCCATCCCCGTCCCGACGCATCGCGCTGCGCTGGAGCGTCGTGGCGACCGGCAGCGCAATCCTGTTGAGCGGGTGCGGGATTCGCTTGGAGGAGGACGCGCCACACGTTCCGCTGATCCCGGAGCGCACTCCGATCCCTCAGGAGGCGAACCTGGTCGCCCTGCTGCACCACATGCAGTCGCTGCGCGCCGCCGTGCCCGCCGAGTATGCCGCCGGGCTGGCCCGCCAGGTCGAGGTGCTGGACAGCGCCCTGCGTCAAGGCGGGGTCCCGGCGGATCTCTTGGCGGCACCGACCCCCTCGGAAATCGACCGCACGGCCCCCTCGTCCACCACGTCGGCGTCGGCTGGCTCGTCGTCGACTTCCACCACGCCCGGCGCCTCGGGCTCGGGTTCTCCCTCGACCAGCGCCACGACGACCGATCCAGCGAAGCCCGATGCGGTGGGCCTGGCCCTGGTGGCCTCGAGCGCCGCGCAGGAGGTCCTTCCCGGCGCCGCGTCAGCCCTGCGTCCCACCCTGGCCGCGATGACGGTCTCCTGGGACCTGCTGCGCCAGAGCCTGGACAGCAACGCGACGCAGATGGCGCTGCACCCCGGAAAACTCCCGCAAGCCGCTGCGCTCACGCTGCTCAGCGCCGCGCGCGAGGCGGTCTATGGCCTGGAAGTCGCCGCAGCGCGCAGCGGCGGCGCGACCCGGAAGCGGGCGATCGCGAGCTTGCAGACCGTCCGGGGCCGGGTCAGCGTCCTCGAGGGACAACTGGGGGATTCCGCCCCGGCGACGCCATCCGCATACACCCTGCCCTTGAGCGTGAGCGACGACAGCACCGCCCGCCGGCTGATCCGCCACCTGACCGCTGGTCTCGTAACCGCTTGCGGCGCAACGCTTCCCGAGGGCACAGCCGACCCCAAGACCGCGCTCGCCAGCGCCGGCTGGCTGTGGGAATCGGCTGCCCTCGACGCCGAGTGGGGCGCGCCGTGGTCGGCCTTCCCGGGTCTCGCCTGAGCGCCGGACGGAATGCGACGGCCCCGCCTGGGCTTGAATGAAGCATGATCTTCGGCCGCCACCCCAAGCCCATGCCGACCGCGCAGGACGCGCTGCCGGGACGTTCGACCCCGGCCTTCACGGTGCCCGACACGCACGCTGTGTTGGGCACCCCGCTTGCGGGCCCGTGGCCGGAGGGCACCGAGGTCATCTATGTCGCGATGGGCTGCTTCTGGGGCGCCGAACGCATCATGTACCGCCTGCCCGGGGTCGTGAGCACGGCCGCGGGCTATATGGGCGGCTACACCCCGAACCCGACCTATGAGGAGACCTGCACCGGGCAGACCGGCCACACCGAGACTGTCCTCGTAGCCTATGACCCGGCACGCATTTCGGCGGGCCAGATCCTTAAGGCCTTTTGGGAGAACCACGACCCGACGACGGCCAACCGCCAGGGCAATGACATCGGCACGCAGTACCGCTCGGCGATCTACTGGACCACCCCCGGCCAGGAGGCCGCGGTGCGACGCACGCACGCCGCTTTCCAGGGCGAGCTGATCAAGGCCGGCGCCGGCGACATTACGACCGAGGAGCGGCCCGCCGCCGAGGCCGGGACCTTTTGGTATGCCGAGGACTACCACCAGCAGTACCTCCACAAGAACCCTGCGGGCTACTGCAATCACGGCCCGAATGGTCTCAGCTGCCCGGTGGGCGTCGCGGACTTGCCGCCGCAAGTCGACATCGAGCCGCCGAGCGAATCCGCCTGACGGGCAGTGGATTACACAATCCAGGCAGGCTTATGTGCCGAGTGCGCCCACGCGCTGGTCCGGCCAACGAACAAGGGCACGACCTACCTGCGCTGCGGCCTCGCCGCGAGGGACGAACGTTTCCCCCGCTATCCGCGCCTGCCGGTGCTGAGTTGCCCAGGCTTCCAGCCCATGGTGGCTAGCGACCGTCCCCGCTGACGCCTCGGTCCAGCCGCCCGCGGGCACGAAGACGTTAGCTGGATTCGACTTCGCGTCGACCGCGCGGCAGCACCATCAACACCAGCCAGGCTCCGCCGACCACGAAGGCGCCGACCATAAGCCACGCTTTCCAGAAGGTCTCGTTGTCGATCAGATTCTGTCCGAAGGCGACGCCGAGGCCATAGATGATGGCCAGCGTCGCGACGATCACTCGACTCTGTTCCTTGCTCATGCCCGATCTCCCATCCACGGAATGAGGACGAGGAGGATGCCAGCAGCGGCAACGAGCGCCGCACCGCCCATCGTGTAGACGCGGCTGGAACGCGGCCAGTCCACGAACTTCGGCAGCACCGCGAAGCCCACGCCATACAAGGCGGCGATCAATGCGGTTACAGCCAAACCCGTTTCGGCAGTCATGGTCTTGCCCTCCTCGTCAGCAGTCGTCCTGTTCGACTGTGGTCCTAGGCAGTCTGTCAATCGCGCTGGGCATTTCGACCGCAGATTGGGCAACGGCCAGGATCACGCCTGCGTAAATGACGGCGGCGGCATACGTATCCCACGCGCAAAACGACACAGAGATACGTACCCAGACTGCAGGCGATGATCGAGCGGGAGGAAAATCCGCGATCACGACATCAGGTATGACGCGGTGACGTTGCCCACTGGGCTCGCTGGACGATGGGAACGGTTAGAAGCCAGGCGAGGGCGAGAGCCAGGGTCACGATGCGCACGTGGAGGCCGAACCGATCTTGCGCGGTCTGCGGGGCCGCGGTGATGACCAGCATCGTCAGTTCTGCGATCGGGAGCAGCGGCGCCACGAGCGCGGCCAGCACACCCATGCGCCCGTTCCGCCGCGTGAGCGCACCCAGCACACCCAAGGCTGAGCCCGTGAGCAGCGCCCCAATCAGCCAGAACCGCGCGTCGGCCCACGCCGTGGCGAGGGCGGCACTGATCCCCTGAGCCCACCGCGCGTCCTGATGGTTGAGCCAACTCGTCCCCGGCCCGAGGGCCAGGGCGAGCAGCATCAGCGCCGCGATCCCTCTCCCCCGCATCGCGCAAAACTACACCGCGGCAACGGAACTCACAGGACGGTCAGGGAGTATGCGGAGGCCTCCCCCGCTATCAGTTCCCGCGCCCACGTGGGATCGACAAAGGCCGCCGTGGCCCAGACATCGGCCCACACCAGGCTTGGGCCGACGACCGTGGCGCTGCCGTCGCGGCATACGACTGCCCCGGTGCGGGGATCGGTGATGTGCGCGCCGCGGGCGCGACTGCCGGAGGTCGCGACGGCGCCCTCGACGACCTCGACGGTGGCGGCGATGGCATCAGGCTGGCGCGGGTCTTCGATCCCGATCGTCCAGGCCGGCGCGACGCCTCGCATACCGGGGCCATGGCCGATCACCATGTCCCCACCGGCGTTGAGGCAGAACGAGATTCCGGGCACGACACGCAGCATGGCGGCCGCCTGCTCAACCGCCCAGCCTTTGACGAGGCCGGTGGGGTCGTATGCCGGCCGCGCACCCTCGTGGTTGCGCCAGGCGGTGAACAGGCCACCGGTGCGCTCTTCGGCCTCCAGGCATAGGTCGACAATCTCGGCCTGCCACTCGTGGGCCTCGCCCGCGATCACCGCGCCCGCTTGCAGCAAGCTCAGTTCGCTATCGCTGCGCCACAGACTGAAGAGGTCGTCGACCTTGCGCAAGGTCGCAAAGACATTCGCCGCGGCCTGTTCGATGTCGGCTCGCTGAACATCAATTGCCTTGATGTGCAAGGAGATCGGCATACCCATGATGATCTCGACGAAGGCCCGGCGCTCGATGATCGGTCGAAGGGCCAGCGGGGCGGTGATCGCGGTCATGCCAGGTGCGCCTGGTCGATCGCCGACTGCAGCGACTGGGTGTACCCGACCGAGGTCACCGTGGCGCCCGAGATCATGTCGATGCTCGCACTTTGGGCGGTGACGGCCTCCTGGTTGAGGATCGGCACGGCATACGAGTTGATCTGCTGATCGCGGGGGTTGTCCCATGGGATCCGCAGCACATCGGATTTCGTGATCTTGCCATCGGCAACGGTGATTTGGACCTGCACCAGACCCCAGCGGGTCATGACCGCGTCACCCGCGTAGGTCGTGGCCCCCGACCCACTCGTCTTGGAGGTGCTGGACGAGGTCGAGCTCGACGCGCTACTGCTTGTGGGCGGCTCACTGGAGGACTGGGTTGTCGCGTCCTGCGCGCTCGACGCCGCAGCGGTTGTGTCTTGGGTTGCTGCGGACGACGCGGCGTCGGTCGTCGCGTTCGCGTCGGTCGTCGCGTTCGCGTCGGTCGTCGCGTTCGCGTCGGTCGGCGCGACGGCGGCGGTTGCCGTGTCGGCGTTACGCGACGTGGGATAACTGAAGAGCAGGACGATAGCGCTCAGTGTGCTGAGCAGCCAGAGCGTGATTCGGCGCATGGTGGGTCTTCTCCTGGGAGCGTATTAGTAGGCGAAGTGTTCGATGTGAATGGCGTCCTGCGGCACGCCCGCCTCCCGAACGGCCTTCTCGGCGGCGGCCATCCACGGCCCGGAGCCGCAGATGAAAACGTCGTGCTCAGTGACATCCGGGACCAGGCGACGCAGGGCCTCGACATCGCCGAGGGCGGCGACACTGGCGGGGAGCCAGGAGTCACGTCCGGGGATCCGGTGCCCGTCCAGGACGAGGTAGCGGCCGCCCCGCTCCTGCGTCAGCTGCTCGATCTCCGATCCGAGCACCGTCTCGCGACGGTCGCTGACCCGATGAACAACCGTCACCTGGCCGACGTTCGCGGGGAGCGATTCAAGGATGGCGCGCAGCGGCGTGATACCGATGCCAGCCCCGAGCAGCAAGACCTTGGAGCGCGTGCGGACGCCGGGGTGCAGGCGGCCATATGGCCCCTCGATGTGCGCTTTGGTGCCGATCGGCAGCTGGGCGAGGCGGGCGCTGCCATCGCCGAGGTGCTTGACCGTGATCCGCATCGTGTCGTCGGTGGGCGCCGCCGATAGCGAGTAGGGGTTGGCGCGCGTCCAGCCGGCCCCGTCCTGGAAGCGCCAGTTGAAGAACTGGCCGCCTTGGGCCTTGAGCCGGTGCAAGCCCCGGCCCTGCAGGGTCACGGTGGTGACATCCGCCGCCTCAGCGCGGACGTCGACGACGTGCAGGGCAGCGCGGCGGGAGCGCACCAGGGGCACAGCGACGCGCCAGATGAGCACGGCGGCGAGGGTGACGGCATACAAGCTCCACCAAAAGATCGTCGCGGCCTTCGAGGACAGGAACTCCTGCCCGGTCCACAACTGGTGCGGCAGAGCCAGGCCGGCCCCGAGATAGCCGTAGAGGTGGATCAGGTGCCAGGACTCGTAGCGCAGCCGGGCGCGCGCGGCGCGGATCGAGGTGACGACGATCATCACGAGGCAGAGCGTTCCGGCGATCGCGAGCAGCATGCCCGGGTAGTTGACGGTGAAGTCGACGATCGTGGCCCACAGCCCGGCCTTCGAGGCGGCGGCATAGCCGAGGGTGATCAAGAAGATGTGAGCCAGCATCAGGTTGAAGGATGTGAACCCGATGAGGCGATGACTGCGCACGAGTTCGTCTTGGCCCCAAGCCCTTTCGAACCACGGGATGCGCGCCATGAGGAAGACCTGGACCAGCAGCAGGGCCGAGGCGACCAGGCCGGTCAGCCGGCCGAAGCTGGTGAGGAATCCGGCGATCGTGCCGACATCCTGCAACCCGCTGCCGTGCACCCACAGCGCGGTGACGCCGAGGAGCAGCGCCCAGAGCGCGGCTCCCGAGGTGTCGCGCCACCACGCCGGCGTATGCCGCACCGAGGCTGGTGCTGGCGCGGCCGGTCGCGGGCTGCCGGCACTCGCGCCGACCCACTGGACGGGCTCGTCGACCACGGTGGCGAGGTGCGCGGGGGCGGCGGTCGCTGTCATACCGAGAAAACTCGGGCCGCTCCCTGTGGGGAGCCTGTGACGGCCCCATGCCGCACCTACGTGAATTTCCCAGGGGTGCGCCCGGACTTGGCTAGACTTAGTCCATGACCGTCCAAGTCAATGTGCACGAGGCCAAAACACAGCTGTCACGGCTCATCGAGGCCGTGCTTGCCGGGGAGCAGGTGACGATCGCTCGCGCAGGGAAGCCGGTGGTGGACCTGGTGATTCACCACGCCGACATCGTGTGCTTCGGTGTTGACGGGTGGAGTCAGCGCTCGGTCGACCCAGCGATCTTTGACGGCACAGACGATGACATTCAGCAGCTCTTCCTAGGCGTGTGATCGTGAGCGCGCCCCGTCGACTCCTCCTGGACACCAATGCCGCCCTATGGGTATTGATGGACAGCCCTCGTCTTGGTCAAGGCAGCCGCCTGCTGATCCAAGCTGCTGAGATCGCTTGCTATTCAGCGGTTTCCGTGGTCGAGATCTCGATCAAAACGATGTTGGGCAAACTGGCCCCTCTCCCCGATTTCGCGGAGGCGTGTGAACGGGCGGGACTGAGGGAGCTTCCTCTGGACGCGGAGGCCGCGGCGCGGCTGACGGACTTTCCACAGCTTGCCCGGCATGATCCCTTCGATCGAATGCTGCTCGCGCAATCCGCCAGCATCGGCCTCACGCTCCTGACCTCCGATGCAACCTTGCTCGGCCTGGGGCTGGTCGGCGTTCGAGACGCGCGGACATAACGCGATCAGGTGAGGATGTCGTAGCCCAGGCGGAGCACGAACGCGACGACGACCGCGATGAAGACGGCGCGCACGAAGCCGGATCCTCGGGCGACGGCGGTGCGGGCGCCGACATACCCCCCGATGAGATTGCAGCCGGCCATGATGAGGCCGACCCGCCACATCACGTGGCCACCCGGGATGAAGACCGCGAGGGCGCCGATATTGGTCGCGAGGTTGACGATCTTGGCCTTCGCGGTGGCTTCGAGGAAGGCATAGCCGAGCAGGCCGACGATGGCGAAGACGAGGAATGAGCCGGTGCCCGGGCCGAGGGCCCCGTCATAGACGCCGATGAGCAGGCCCGTCATCATGGCAAGGGCAGTATGCCGAATGCCGCTGTGCCGCAAGGCAGTCACCGATCCGAGATCGGGCTTGAGGAGGGTGTATGCACCGACGAGAAGGAGCATCACGAGCACGATGGGGGTGAAGGCGGCTTTGGGGATATGCACGCCGATGAAGGCGCCGCCGATAGCGCCCGCGCAGGCAACGATGGCCATGGGAAGGGCAGTGCGCAGGTCGGGTCGCACCCGGCGGAAGTAGGTGATCGAACTGCTCAGGGTGCCGGTGATCGAGGAGAGTTTGTTGGTCGCCAACACCTGTGCCGGGCTCGCTCCAGGCACACCGATCAGCAGTGCCGGGATCTGGATCAGCCCGCCGCCGCCGACGACGGCATCCACCCAGCCTGCGCCGAGCGCCGCGAGTCCGAGCCATACCTCGATTGGCGCGTCATTCAGCGCCACGCATCCACCACCTGGAGGATGTCCAGGAGTTGCTGCACGGTCGCGTCGGGAGTCGCGTCGACGGCCACGCGCTGGACCTGCGGCAGGTCCGAGTGCGGGATCCAGATCGCGCGCATCCCGATCTGTTGCGGTCCCCAGACGTCCTCGAAGAGCCGGTCGCCGACATAGACCGATCGCTCCGGTCGCGCGCCGACGGCGGCAAGCGCCCCCTCGAACGCCTCGGCATGTGGTTTGACGACGTGGATCTCCGAGGAATAGACGTCCCCGTCGAGCAGTTCGAGCACGCCGTCCCGGGCGAAGATCTCGCGATGGTAGTCCCGCGTCCAGATCGTGTTGGACAGGACTCCGACACGAATACCTCTGTCCCGCAAGCCTTCCCACAACGGGCGCACCTGCGGGTCAGTGACCGTGTGCGGCTCCCAGAAGCGCCGGTATGCCGCGAGCGCCAGCAGGTGCCGGTCGTGCTCCGGATCGGCGCCGGCGTCGCGCAGGATCGCCTCGAGATGGGCGCTCGAATGCTCTGAGCGCCCACGGGCCCACGCTGTGGCTTCGGCCGCGAGGACCCGCTCGGCCAACTCGTGTGCCGCGGCGAGGTCCGCCTCGGGCACGTCCGCCGAGTCCAGGGGGATGCCGTGCACCTCCCGCGCGTACACCCGCCACTGCTCGCCGAGGTCGACCTCGTGCCACGGCGTCAGCGTGCCGCCCCAGTCGAAGATGACGGCCTCGATCGCGCCTCGGTCTTGCGTCACGCCGCAACTGTAGAGCCGCGGGGGCGGCCGGCCGCGGTCAGCGCCAGATGACAGCGCGACTTTGGGGATATCCGGTCGCGTAGCTCGTCTCCGAGCCGACAACGACACCCGCATCGTTGATATCGGCCGCCGCCACGGGCCATTCGCTGAGTCGGGGCAGAGTTGATGGGAGCTCGCCGGGCGAGGACCACAAGAGGGCATGGGCGTCATACCTGCCGTATTGGAACTCGCTGTTCCCGACGATGACGTCGTCCGCGTTGACCGCCACCGCCTGCGGATTGAGTTCGTTCGGCGCGCGCAAGGTCCGGGCCAAGGAGCCATTCCAGAAGAATCCGGCGAGATAACCGCCCGCGACCTTCCGGCTGCCGACTACGTGCCCGATCCCGTTGATATCCGTCGCTGTCGACCCGACGCCGACGGGAAGGTAGGTCACGGTGCCGGATCGGAAGATGACTGCTCGATCTGGATCCTTGCCCAGCCCCGCTTGGCCGGCGACGACGCCGGCGTCGTTGATGGCGTTCGCTGACGAGCCATCACCGCCAGGCAGAGTCTTTAGGAGGCCGCCGCTCCAGGTGAAGGCTCTGGTCGACCCGCCGTCGACCCAGGTCGTGGCCTTACGGATTGCTTACGCGCTGGCCGGCCGTAGCTAGCCGCTCGCGTCAGCGCGCGATCTCGGCCCGGATCTGGGCGAGAGCGTCGGTGGTGCTGACCGAGCGACGCTCCCCGGAGCGTCGGTCCTTGATCTCGATGGTGCCCTCGGCCAGGCCCTTGCCGACCACGACGATCGTCGGGATGCCGATCAGTTCGGCGTCCTTGAACTTCACACCGGGGCTGGCCTGCTTGCGATCGTCGAAAAGCACCTCGATGCCTTCGGCCTGCAGTGCGCGGGTGAGTTCCTCGCCATAGGTCAGGATCGTGTCATCCTTGCCGGCCGCGACGATGTGGACATCTGCCGGGCTGATATTGCGCGGCCAGACCAAACCGAAGTCGTCGTGATTGCCCTCGGCGATGCAAGCGACGGCGCGCGAGACACCGACGCCATAGGAGCCCATGATCACCGTCTGGAGCTTGCCGTTCTCGTCCAGGACCTTCAGGTCGAGCGCCTCGGCATATTTGCGGCCGAGCTGGAAGATGTGGCCCATCTCGATGCCGCGCGCGGACTCCAAGCCCTCGCTGCACGACGGGCAAGCGTCGCCGGGTCGGACGTCAGCGGCCTCGATCGTCCCATCGGCGGTGAAGTCGCGGCCGGCGACGAGCCCGATGACGTGGCGGCCCTGTTCGTTGGCGCCGGTCACCCACGAGGTGCCCTCCGCAACCCGCGGGTCGAGGAGGTAGCGGACCTTGGCGCTGCCCTCGGCGCCCAGCGCGCCCGGGCCGATATAGCCCTTGACCAGCGCCGGATTCGCCGCGAAGGCCGCCTCATCGAAGGCCTCGACGACGGCCGGCTCGACCTGGGCGGCAAGCCGCTTTTCATCGACCTCGCGGTCGCCGGGAACACCGATCGCCAACGGCTCGCGGGTGCCGTCCGGGTGGACGAGCATGACGATGACATTCTTGAGCGTGTCGCCAGCCGTCCACTCTCGGTCCTCGCGCGGGAAGGCCGAATTGAGATGCGCGACAAGGGTTTCGATGGTCGGAGTATCGGGAGTGTCCTCGGCGTGGGCGGCCGGCAGGTCCGCATACGACACCGGCTCGGGGGCGGGGACGCGCACGGCCTCGACATTCGCGGCATACCCACAATTGGCGCAGCGGACATAGGTGTCCTCGCCGTTTTCGGCGGTCGCGAGGAACTCCTCGCTCTTGGAACCGCCCATGGCGCCGGCCATAGCCTGGACGATGACGTAGTGGAAGCCGAGGCGGTCGAAGATGCGGACATAGGCGTCGCGGTGCAGCTGGTAGCTCTTGTCGAGCCCCGCCTCGTCGATATCGAAGGAGTAGGAGTCCTTCATGATGAACTCGCGGCCCCGCAGGATGCCAGCGCGCGGGCGGGCCTCGTCGCGGTACTTGATCTGGATTTGGTAGAGCGAGACCGGCAAATCCTTGTACGAAGAGAACATGTCCTTAACCGCGAGCGTGAACATCTCCTCGTGCGTCGGGCCGAGGAGGTAGTCGCCGTCTTTGCGGTCCTTGAGGCGAAAAACGTTGGGGCCGTATTCAGTCCAGCGGCCGGTCGCTTCGTAGGGCTCACGCGGCAGCAGCGCCGGGAAGAGCAATTCCTGCGCGCCGATCGCGTCCATCTCTTCGCGCACGATCGTCTCTACGCGCTTGAGGACCTTCAGCCCAAGCGGCAGCCACGTGTAGATGCCGGGGCTGACGCGCCGGATGTAGCCCGCGCGCACGAGCAGTTGGTGGCTCGGCACCTCCGCGTCCGCCGGGTTCTCGCGAAGGGTTCGCAGGAACAGGGACGACATACGCATGGCCACAGGGGTTCTCCTGGCTGGGGGTGGGCAACCGCTCAAGGATAACGAGCGGAGCCAAGCCCACTCGACTCCATTACCCCGAGCCGCCTCCGGAGCTGGCTCGCGCGTCGGGGCCCTCACCGCGCAGACGTCGACGTCGGCGCGTAGCGTGGCGGCATGGCTCCCGCACCGTTGACCAAGGACATCGCCGCGCTCGCGGCGCTCTTCGCCACCTCGGGCGTGACGCACTTTGTGCGACCGCAGCATTTCGAGGGCATCGTGCCAAAGATGTTGCCGCGCAAGCGCGAACTCGTCTACGTCTCAGGCGTCGCCGAGCTGGCGTGCGCCGCTGGGTTGCTGCACCCGCGTACCCGCAAGGCCGCCGGTCTGGCTAGCGCGGCGCTGCTCGTCGCGGTCTTCCCCGCCAATGTGCAGATGAGTGTCGACCACGGCAAGCGGGCCCAGCGCGTGGCGGGCAATGCTTCGAATGCCGCCTTTGCCGGCACGCTCGCGCGGTTGCCGATGCAACTGCCGATGATCAAGACCGCGCTGCGGGCGGCCGGCCGGGTCTAGTGGCCAAAGTCAGCACACGTTAGTCAACTGTGCGCACTGTGCAAGGTGCTCACAGTTGACCAACTATTGCTAGCAAGGGTTCGGAAGGGGGGCCTCAGGCGGGCGCCTCGGCGACCCAGCGCATCGGATCGCCCCAGCCCAGGTCGCCCTCGCCGGCCGATTTCAGCGCCAGGGCGACCAGCGTGCGCCGGTGCGCCGCAAAGGTCAGGACGTGGGCGATCATGCCGCCATAGGTGAACACTTCGGCGGGCTCGCACAGGGCGTCGACGAAGGTGTCGTCGAGCCGCTGATCATCAATGGCCGCCCGCACCGCGGTCAGGAAGGCCGGGCCTTCCTCGGCGAGTCGTCGGCGCAGCGAGGTGACCGATTCGTGCTCCTCGACCGACCAGTCATACTCGCGATTGGCCAGTGCGGCATTCCACATCCCCATCTGACCGACCAGGCGCGAGAGCAGGCTGCGAATCGTTTGCTCGTCGTCATCGACGGACAGTTCGATCTGCAGATCGAGCGCCGAATCCTCCAAGCGGGCGGCGACCTCGATCATTTCGGAGACGAGCCAAATGTGGTGTTCGACCATGCGCGTCAACAGATCCATGGCAGTGACCTTTCGGGTTGTCGGCAACCGGAGGCCGCCGGGTGGGTGGAAGTGGACATCGCCAGGTGCGGCGATCCGAATGGAGTCGGGGTGACGGCGCCAGCGGGCCGGCGGGTCGCCGAAGGCCCGGCGGAACGCCCGCGTGAATGCTTCATGCGAGCCATAGCCCGCCTCGGTCGCCACATCGAGGATGCTGCGGTCGGTCGAGATGAGCCGGTATGCCGCACGCTCCAGCAGGATGCGGCGACGCAGGGTCTGCGGCGGCTCACCGGCCACGGAGCTGACGATCCGGTCCAGGTGGTAGCGCGAGAGATGCAAACGGTGAGCGAACTCGCCGCCATCCCAGTCGCGGTCCAGGCCGTCGGCCAGCACCTCGACAAAGGCGCCGAAGGTGTCCTCGTGGTGCGTCATACGACCCAGCATGGGCGCGTCCGACCCGGGAAACTTGATCGAGCTTGCGCAGCTCGTGGCCGTGCCGCCGCCCGCTAACGACTGGCCTACCGCCTGGTATTGGTCGTGATCACCGCCAATACCAGGCGGTAGCTCGGTGTTTAGGTCCGCTCGGTGTTTAGAGCGGGTCAGCAGCGAGGGCGGCGCGCAGGGCGGCGGCGGTTTCGGAAAGCACCCGCTGGCCCAGCGGCGCGGCGAGCATCGTCAGCATCGGGTGCACCGCATCCTCGTGGACGCGCAGGGTGACGGGCACGCCCGCGGCGCGCAACTTCCCGGCATACGCGATGCCCTCGTCGCGCAGCACATCGAAGCCTGCCACGGCGACATAGGCCGGCGGTAGGCCACGGAAGTCCTCGGCGAGCAGCGGCGAAGCGCGCACATCGCTGGGGTCACCATCTGAGCCGAGATAGTGCGCCTCATACCAATCCATATTGTCCTTGGTCAGGAAGTAGCCCTCGGCGAACAGCTCGCGGGAGCGCGTCTGGGCGCCGATGTGGGTGACGGGCACCCCGAGCAGTTGGTATGCCGGCCGGGGACCCCCCTCGCGCGTGGTCACCTGGGAGACGACCGCCGCCAGATTGCCTCCGGCGCTGTCGCCGCCAACGGCGATCCGGCCCGCGTCGATGTCGAGATCAGCGGCGTGTTCGTGCGCCCAGCGGAAGGACGCCACGGCGTCGTCGACGGCCGCTGGGAAGCGGTGCTCGGGCGCGAGGCGATAGCCGACATTGAGCACCGCGACCTCGGCATGCGTGGCGAGGAAGCGGCAGCCCGGGTCGTGCGTGTCGATATCGCCGAGCACCCAGCCGCCGCCGTGGAAGTAGATGAGCAGCGGCAGCGGGCCGGTCTGCCCCGCGGGACGGAAGGGCTTATAGAGGCGCGCGGGGATCGGACCGCCCGGGCCGGGGATCTGCAGCTCCGTCGTGCTCGCGACCCGGCGTTCTGAGCCCGAGAACATCCACGACTCCAGGGCGAGTGCCCGGCGTGCCTCAGGGACAGGCAGTTCGTCGAACTCTGGCTGCGGGAGTTTGGACATGATCGCGAGGCCGATATGCGTATCCGGGTCGAGTCGATGGCCGTCGACGATCCGCGGCTTGAGGTCGGCCCGCCGACGCAGCCGGTCGGGCAAGGCGAGCAGAGCCTCAAAAGCCTTGCGCTGCAATCGTTCTGCCCGTGTCGGGGTGAAACCGGTCATCGGCGTGCTGCCTCTCTTTCGTGCCGCGCCACCCCGAGGTGACGCGGTCCCATCCTCTCGAATGCACCCCCGCTATCGATCGCGCTACCGCCTGGTATTGGCCGTGATCACAGCCAATACCAGGCGGTAGGTCGGTTGATAGATCCGTGAATCAGTAGCGCGGGCGGCGGGGTCCGTCGTGGCGGGGGCGGCGGGCGCCATCGGGCCGGGGACGGCCGGGACCACGGCGACCGCGGTTCGGGCGCGGGGCGATGATCGACTGCCAAACCTCCTCGGGCACGGGGCCACGGGTGGGCTCGACACCCTCGGCGGCCGCCGAGCGGGCGTCCAGCTTTTCGGGGCTGATCGAGAGGGCGACCTCGTCGATGATCTTCTCCATCGCCCGCCGCTGGTGCGGGAGCGCGAGGGTGACGACCGAGCCCGCCGAGCCGGCGCGGGCGGTGCGGCCAGCGCGGTGCACATAGGTCTTGTGGTCGGCCGGCGGGTCGACCTGCACCACGAGCGAGACATCGTCGACGTGGATGCCGCGGGCCGCGACGTCGGTCGCGACGAGCACCTCCAGGCGACCGTCCTTGAAGGCTTCAAGCACCTTGTTGCGCACCGACTGGTTCAGGCCACCGTGGATTGGGCCGGCCAGAATCCCGCTCTCGCGCAACTGACTTGCCACTCGGTCGGCCCCGAGCTGGGTGCGCACGAAGATCAGCGTCTTGCCAGGCTTGCCACTGATCTGAGCCGTCAACGTCTTCTTCATATTCGGCTCGATCAGCAGCACCCGGTGCTCCATTGTGCTCACGGCGGCGGTCGGATCGTCCGTGGAGTGGGTGACCGGGTCGACGAGATATTTGGCCGCGAGGTCGTCGATGCCCTTATCGAGCGTCGCCGAGAAGAGCAGCCGCTGGCCGCCCTCGGGGACCAGATCCATGATCTCGGTGACCTCCGGCAGGAAGCCGAGGTCGGCCATGTGATCGGCCTCGTCGAGGACGACGATCTCGACATTGTCGAGGATCGCGGCGCCGCGTTCGATGAGGTCCTGCAGCCGGCCCGGCGTGGCGACGACGAGGTCGACCCCGCGATCGAGCGCGGTCAGCTGCGGCGGATAGGGCATACCGCCGGCAACGACTTTCTGGCTGACGCCAACCGCGCGGGAGATCGGCTCGAGCGCATCGGAGACTTGCAGGGCCAGTTCGCGCGTCGGCACCAGAACGATCGCGCGCGGCCGGTTCGGCGTGGTCTGGCCTTGGCTCAGCCGGGCCAGCGTCGGCAGCCCGAAGGCCATCGTCTTGCCGGACCCGGTCTGGCCGCGGCCGAGCAGATCCTTGGCCGCGAGGGCGTCGGGGATCGTCGCCGCCTGGATCGGGAAGGCCGTGCGGATGCCCCGGGCGGCGAGCGCGTTGACGATCGCGTCCGGCAGGCCGAGCTCGCTGAAACTGGGCCCGTCGTGCTCCGCGGCAGCCGGGGCCGGCGCGGGGGCGGCGATCGTCTCGGGCGTCCACTGCCCACGCGTGCGGTCCTCGCGGACCGGTCGCGGCTCGTGGTGCGGCCCGTCGGAATAGCGGCCGATCGGTCGGCGCGGGGGCCGCGCGTCATAGCCACCTCGCTCGTCGCGGTCGCGGTATGCGGGCCGGTCGTCGCGCGACCCGCCATCGCGGTCGCGATAGCTCGGGCGACGCTCGTCGCGGTCCCGGTATGCCGGCCGATCATCCCGGCTGCCCCTGTCCCGGTTGCCGCCGTCGCGTTCGCGATAGCTCGGGCGGTCGTCCCGATCTCGGTAGCTCGGGCGCCGGTCGTCGCGGCCCTGGTATGCCGGACGGTCACCCGTTCCACGGTCGTCGCGATAGCTCGGACGGCGCTCATCGCGGTCGCGAGCAGGCGCTCGGTCGTCGCGGTCCCGGTGGGCCGGGCGCCGGTCGTCACGGTAGGCAGGGCGGTCAGTGCTCCCGCGGTTGTCGCGGCTGCCATAGCTCGGGCGGTCTTGCCGATCGCGGTAGGCGGGTCGCTCGTCGCGGTCACGGTATGCGGGCCGGTCACCCCGGCCCCGGTCGTCGCGGTCGCGATAGCTCGGCCGGTCATCCCGGTCCCGGTAGGCCGGACGCCGATCGTCCCGGCCTCCATACGACGGGCGGTCACCACGGGACCGGTCGTCGCGATCCCGGTGGGCCGGGCGCCGATCATCCCGGCCGCCATATGAGGGGCGATCGCCGCGGGACCGATCGTCGCGGCTGCGGGCGGGCCGGTCGTCATACCGGCTGCTGCGGGTCGGCGCGGACTCCTCGCGAGTGAAGCGCGAAGGGCGACCCTTGTCCGCCGAGGTGGGGCGGGCGGGCGAGCCGTCCACCCAGCGTGGTTTCTTCAGCCTCGGTGCCTCGACCCCGCTGCGGCGGGCCTTCGCGGAATCGGTGCTCGTTTTCTTCGCCTGGGCCTTTTTGGCCGTGCTCCAGCGAGGCTTCTTGTCCCCGCTCACAGGAGCACCGTGGCGAAGGTGCCGATTTGCTGCATACCGATCCGTTCGTAGGTGGCTCGCGCCGCCAAGTTGTAGTGATTGACATAGAGCGTCGCCATTGGGGCCACGTCGTGTAGAACATTCTCGACTACTCCGGCCATTGCGGCGGTCCCCAGCCCCTCGCCCCGGCGCTCGGGGTGCACCCACACGCCCTGAATCTGGGCGCAACCGAGCGCGACGGACCCCAAATCTGCCTTGAAGATCACCTGGCCCCGTTCGACGATCACATAGGTATGCCGCCGCTCGATGAGCTTCTCCAACAAGGTGCGGTAGCTGCGCGGGTTGCCGCGATAGGGCGGGTAGCCGATCTCTTGGGTGAACATGTGCTCGGCGGCCGGCAACACCAAATCGGCCTCATCGAGCCGCGCGAGGCGCACCCGCGGGTCGGCGGCGATCCCGACCTGCGATGGCGGCCGCGTCGTCGCGAGATGCGGCTGCGGCGACCGGACATCCCGCACGGCCCCCCAGCCGACCTCGCACAACTCCCACAGGGGCAGCACCTGCTCGGCCGGGCCGAGGAAGGAGGCCGCTCGCCGGTGCCATTTGCGCACGCGTTCGGCGATCGCGCTGCGCGTGCGCGGGGTGGTCCCGACGGGCACGACATTGGCTCCGGCGAAGCACATGGAGACCAGTTCCGCCCCGTCATACACCCCCACCACATGCGATCCGGGACCGGTCAGCCCGCCCTCGAGCAGCCGCGCGGCGACGAAGCAGTTGTCGGCCGGATTGCGCGCGCACAGATCCATGGCCGCCCCCATATCGGAGGCGCCCAGAACCCGAATGGGCGTCCGAGTGCGCAGCACGGACCCTAGCCTGCCGTGTCCGGGCGCCCCCGTCACGGATTGGGGTGCCCAAATCGCCTGCGGCGCCGGGAGTATGCCGTTCCCTCCCCAGCGATCCCTCGCGCGGCTCAGCCCACCGAGACCGTCGGCGCGCCCGCCTCGCTGTCGTCTAGCGGCTCGCCCATCTCCTCGGCCAGGCGCATGGCCTCTTCGATGAGCGTCTCGACGATCTGGGATTCGGGGACGGTCTTGATGACCTCGCCCTTGACGAAGATCTGGCCCTTGCCATTGCCGGACGCGACACCGAGATCGGCCTCGCGGGCCTCGCCGGGGCCGTTGACGACGCAGCCCATGACGGCGACGCGCAGCGGGACAGTCATGCCCTCGAGTCCCGCGGTGACCTCTTCGGCCAGTTTGTAGACATCGACCTGGGCCCGGCCGCAGCTGGGACAGGAGACGATTTCGAGCTTGCGGGGGCGCAGGTTCAGCGACTGCAGGATCTGGATGCCGACCTTGACCTCCTCGACCGGAGGAGCGCTGAGCGAGACGCGGATGGTGTCGCCGATGCCTTGGGACAGCAGGGCGCCGAAGGCCGTCGCGGATTTGATCGTGCCCTGGAAGGCCGGGCCGGCCTCGGTGACGCCAAGGTGCAACGGCCAATCACCGCGTTCGGAGAGCATTTGGTAGGCGCGGACCATGACGACCGGGTCGTTGTGCTTGACCGAAATCTTGAAGTCGTGGAAGTCGTGCTCCTCAAAGAGGCTGGCTTCCCAGACGGCCGACTCGACGAGCGCTTCCGGAGTCGCCTTGCCGTACTTCTCCAGCAAGCGCTTGTCGAGAGACCCGGCGTTGACGCCGATCCGGATGCTGGTTCCGGCGGCCTTGGCTCGCTTGGCGATCTCGGCGACCTGGTCGTCGAACTGGCGGATATTGCCGGGGTTGACGCGCACCGCGGCGCAGCCGGCGTCGATCGCGGCATAGACATACTTCGGCTGGAAGTGGATGTCGGCGATGACCGGGATCTGGCTCTTGCGGGCGATGGCCGGCAGCGCGTCGGCGTCATCCTGGCTCGGGCAGGCGACGCGCACGATGTCGCAGCCGGCGGCCGTCAACTCGGCGATCTGCTGCAGGGTGGCGTTGACATCCGAGGTCAGCGTCGTCGTCATCGACTGCACGCTGATCGGCGCATCACCCCCGACTTCGACCTTCCCGACCCGGATCTTGCGCGTCTTCTTCCGGGGCGACAGCACGGGCGGGGGCAAGGCGGGCAGACCGAGGGAAACACTCACAAGAAGCGATTATCCCCCACCATCGCCCGGGGACCGGGTCGGCGGCGAGGGGTACGACGGGGTGCCACGGCGGGGTGCGGATCAGCGGGCCGTCCTGGCAACCACCCAGGCACTTTCGGCGTCGGACGGATATGACGTTCGCCGACCAGCCCGCCACCATGCCCACCCAGCTCGCCGACGGCGCCCCGCTGGCCAGCCGAGCCGCTCTGGAAGCGGCCATGCAGGGCAAGCACGAAGCCTTCCGCCTCCGATGGTCTCGTCGCGACCCTGGGCGCCGAGGTCGCCACGGCGGGTGCGGCGGTCGAGGCGAGGGCCCGGCAGCTCGACAGTGAGAAAGCGGATGTCGAGCGCCTCGAAGGCGTCAGCCTCTCGCGCCTCTTCGGCTCCATCCGCGGCTCGCGTCTCGGCGATCTGGAGCGCGAGCGCGCCGAGCGCGACGCCGCATCCATCGCGTATGACGCCGCCGTGCGCGATCGCGATCGCCTCGCCGAGCAACTCAGCGACGTCCGGCGCCGCCGGATCGCCCTCGGGGACGTGAGCCAGACGTATGACGCGGCGGTCGCGGCATACAGCATGGAGGCCAGCGAACTGGGCCGCGATGGCGGCCGGGACCTCTTCGCGATCACCCAGCGGCTCGCCGCGGCGCGGTCGCGGCTGCGCGAACTCGACGAGGCGCTGGCGGCCGGCGATGGCGCGGCCCGCGATCTCGACGCCGCGCTGAAGGTTCTCGGCTCGGCCGACGGGTGGAGCACCTATGACACTTTCCTCGGCGGCGGGATGCTGTCCAGCGCCATCAAGCGCGACAAGATCGACGACGCCTCCGCCCTGCTCTCGCGCGCCGCCGCATCGATTGAGCGCTTCCGCCGCGAGAGTGCCGATGTCGGGGATGTGCCGGTGCCCGATCTGTCGCTATCCAATGGCCTGCGAACGCTCGATGTGTGGTTCGACAACATTTTCACCGACCTGTCAGTGCGCGGAAAGATCAAGGAAGCGCTCGACGGTGCGCGCCAATCCGCTGCGCTGGTGTCGCGCTCGATGTCGCTGCTGTCCGACACTCGCGGCCAGAGCCTGGTCGAGATCGAGCGGCTGGTGGAAGCTCGCGACCGGCTGCTGCAGCAGGTATGACGCCCGGCCGGCTCGGTCCGCGAGGTCGCGCACTTTTGGGTGCTGGTACTCAGGCCTCGGCGCGACAGGGCTCGTTAGAGTCCCGGGCATGAGCAGCGAGGGGATGGGAATCGCCGCGCGCGGCCGCAGCCTGGCGGCAATCGCATGGCACTCACAGGGGGCGGGCGTCATACGCCGTGGGGTGCTGCGAGGCAGTTCGCGGGCGCTGACGGAGGTATACGGCCTCTACAAAGTGCACCCGGCCGTCTGGCGCTGGACCGCGCGGAACTACCACCCGGCGATGGAGAGCTTCGCGCGGCTGCACGCGTGGATGACCTGCCAGTTCGCCTACCTGGACGTCCCGGCATACAAAGAACACTTGCAGCACAACGACTTTCAGTTCCGCTGGTTCGACCTGACGAGCTATCCGCCGACCGACAAGGACGGCTATGTCAAGAAGTTCTCGGAGGAGGCGCGCTGCTGGGACGGTCACCTGGACCGGGTGGGCACGGTCGTGGACGAGTCCTCGGGATCCTCCGGCACGCCCTTCAACTGGGTGCGCGGCAAGCGCGAGCTCGACACGATTCATCGCAATGTCGCCGGCTTCACGACGCAGGTCTATCCGCGGCGCCGGCTGTTCGTCATCAATGCCTATTCGATGGGCGCCTGGGCGACGGGGACCAATACCGGCATCGCGATGGCCAAGATTGCGATGGTCAAGAACACCGGGCCCGATCTGGAGAAGATCGTCGACACCATCACGCACTTCGGGCCGCACTACAACTACCTCGTCACGGCCTATCCGCCCTTCTTGAAAGACCTGCGCGACCGCCTCGACTCGATCGGATTCGATTGGGGCAGCTACAAGCTCTACGGCATGGTCGGCGGCGAAGGCATGACGGAGGCGCTGCGGGACTATTGCGAGGAGCGCTTCGAGCGGGTGCTGTCCGGATATGGCGCCTCCGACCTGACGATCGGTATCGGCGGCGAGTCGCGGGTGACCGTGTGGTTGCGGGACCAGATCGTCAAGGACGAAGCCTTCAAGGAGGCGATCCTGGGACCTGCGGAGTCTCAGATCCCGATGATCTTCCAGTACAACCCACTGGAGACCTACCTCGAAGTCAACGACAACGACGAGCTGTTGTGCACCCTCAACTCGACGACCGTGCTGTCCCCGAAATTGCGCTACAACATCGGCGACGAAGCCAAGCTGCTGCCCTTTCCCGACTTGGAACGGCTGATCGCGGCGCGCCCCGATCTGCGCGCCGACTTCGACGCCGCGCAAGCCATCGACCGGATGCGACTGCCCTTGCTGCTGCTCTATGGCCGTGCCGACTCCACCGTGTCGTTCATGGGTGCGAACATCTATCCGCAGGACGTGGAATACGGCTTGTACGAAGGCAATTCGCGTGCCTCCGAGATCGAGGCTTTCATGCTGACGCTTGAGGAAACGGCCGATCTCGATGCCCGGCCGGTGGTCAATATCGCGACGCGCGAGGGCGTTCATCTCGACGAAGCGGCCCGGACGGAATTGGCCGCCGCCTGCGAGAAGGGCATCGTCGAGCACCTGATGAAGGTCTCGCGCGACTTCCGGCAATCGGTCGAGGAAGACCCGAGCTCCACCCAGATCAGCGTCCGGGTCCACGACTTCGAGACCGGGCCTTTCGAGGGCGGCCAGAGCAAGATCAAGAAGGTCTATTTCCGCAAGGACGCCGGATGAGAACCCGCGACTTCTCGGCAGCGCCGCGCCTCGCACAATCGGGGGCGATGTTCACCGGGGCGACTCGATACAACGGTCTGCGCGCGTGGATCACGCTGTCCTGGACCTGGCGCAAGCTCGTGAAGCGTATGAAGGGTATGCCCGGCTATTGCTGGCACACCGTCTATTGGGAACGGCCGTTCACGCTCGGCACGATCGCCTACTTCGAAACCCGCGAGGACCTGCTGACGATCGCGCGCAGCCCCGAGCACCGGAAGCTGATGCAGTGGATCACCGAGGGCACCAGGAATGCCACCGGTGGCTATATCCGCCTCTTCACGGCCGAGCCCGATGGCTATACCAATGGCATCTGGCGGGCCGAGGCGAATGTCATGCAACACATCGAAAACTACACCCCGCTGCCCGACGACACCGGCCCGAAGCCGGTGACCGACGCGGCGAGCGAGATCGTGTGAGTGGATCTGTATGTCGCGCATCGAGATTCGTCGCGTCCTGACCGATGAGCAGTTCGACGCCTTCGTGCAGGTGCCGCTGCTACTGCACGGCTCGCAGCACTATGTCCCGATCCTGCAGTCCCAACTGCGGGCCTGGTGGACCGGGCGGCATCCCCAGGCGCGCTTCGGGCCGGTGGCCTACTACCTCGCGCTGCGCGACGGCATACCCGTGGGACGCACGTGCGTGCATCACAATCCGGCGATGGACGACCGCCTCGAGGCGGACACGCAACTGTTCGGGCTGACCGAGTTCGCCGATGCCGAGGTGTTGGGGGCGCTGCTGGGTCAAGCGGAACGCGACGGCCGCGCGGCGGCCCGTACGAGCCTGCTCGGGCCGGTTGCCTTGCTGCCGAATCAAACCGGGGGCGTGATCACCTCCGGGTTTGACGAGCGGGGCTTCATGGACTCGCCGTGGAATCCTCCGAACTATCCGCAGGCCTATGAATCCCTCGGCTACACAAGGTGTTTCGAGGGTGCGACGTGGATCTGCGAGGGCTATGACGGTCTGGATCCCGGGGATGTCTTCCGGTTCGACAATGCGCGATTGGCGGCGGAGGGCTTGCGGGTGGAGCCGGCGAATCGCTGGCGGCTGGGGCGTGACCTGGAGGCCATGCGGACCGTTCTCAATGGCGCATTCGCTGCGCTGCCGTACTACACGCAGATCTCCGCTGACGATCTGGCGGCCCAGACCGATGGCCTGGCCTTCCTCCTCGACGAATCGCTCTTCCTGCGCCTGACCCAACACGGCCGGACGGTCGCCTTCGTGCTCTGCGTGCCGGACGTCAGCCGCTTCATGATGGCTCGCGGCGGGCGGCTCGGGGCGCGGGATCAGGTGGCGCTGATCGCGGCAAAGCGCCGCTATCGCGAGGACGCCATCCTCATCATCAAGGGCACCGATCCGAGCGCGCAGGGCCGCGGCTATCTCACGCTGCTCTCACAGGAGTTGCTCCGCAACCTGCAGGCTGGTGGCTACCAGCGTTTGCGCAGCACCTTCGTCGAGGATGCGAATGCCGCTTCGGCGGCGCAGTACGAACGGATGGGCGGGCGCCCTCTTCATCGAACGACCTTCTACCGCAAGGACATTCGATGAGCTGGGTCGAGGAGGTCATGGCGCTCCAAGACGTCTGGGAGCGGGCACCGAGCGCCCACAACACGCAACCGGCCCGGCTGACAGCGGACGGTGACCGCTTGGTTCTCGGGTGGGATCCCCAGTGTGAACTGACAGTTGCCGATCCGAGCCGCCGCGATCTGTGGCTATCGCTGGGAGCCTTCGCGGAGTCGGTGTTCATCGCCGCCTCGGAGACGAGGCACGCGCTAGAGATGTCGTGGACGATCGATACCCGCCAGCAGGTCGCGGGCATCCTCGCCCGAGTTGGACCGTCGAGTGGCGCGGGACCATTCGGCGCTGCCGACCTGCTGGCCCGGCGCACGGCGCGGGGTCCGTATGCCGCCCCGCCGCCCAACGCCAATCAGCTTGCCGCCCTGCTGGATTCGCCTCTGAGCGAGGACGTCCACCTATCGCTCCTGCCTCCCGCGCTGCTCGAGGTCCTCTTGCCCGAGGCCGACCGGTGGAGTTTCTCGACGCCGGCGCAGGTCGAGGAGTTGCGGCGCTGGCTGCGCCTGGACCGGAAGCACCCGGCATACACCGAGGACGGGTTGACCTTCGAGGCCCTCGCCATGAGCGACATCCAGGCGCGGGCGCTGCGGATTGCCTTGTCCCCCACCGGATGGCGAGCGTTGTCCCGTCTAGGCGGCCCATCGCTGCTCGCGGCGGCGGGCCGACTGGATGGGATCGGGAGCGTCGTGGCACTGCATACCTCCGCAGCGGCAGCGACCGAACCGGCAGCGGTCGCCGAGGCGGGGCGCGCGCTGTTGCGCACCTGGCTCGCGGCCGGTCGCGTGGGCCTGTCGGTGCACCCGCTCAGCCAACTCATCGACTGCCCGACGACCGCCGAGAAGGTGTCTGCCGCCCTCCCCGGATCGGACCGGCGAGCCCTCTCGGTCTTCCGGATCGGTCGGCCGATCCACCCGCCGGTGCGCTCCGCCAGGAGGGCAGCGCGTGAGCGCTGATCTCGCGGACCAGGACAGCGGCGACGCGTGGACCCAGGTTGTGATCGCCGCACATCGCCGACAGCGAGTGCAGGAGTTGCGCATCGCGTGGGCGCACGCTGAGGTTGCCGTGAACACGGCTCATGAGAATGCGCTTGCGGCCCGCGATGAGGTTGTGACCTTCGCCGGTAGGTGGCGGCCTGCGGCAGCCGATTCCTGGCGGGCTCACTCGACCCCGATGACGAGGGTGCTCGCGGCGGCTTCGACGACGTCGTTGGTGATGGTCTGCAGCTCGTTGATTCTCAGTACGCGTTCGATCTGGGGGAAGAGTCGTTCCAGGAGGCGGAAGTTGCCGCGGGTGATGCGGCTGATCGCGGCGATGGCCTGGGCGTCGGTGAAGTCGTCGGGGTTGAGAGTCTTGCTGAGGGTGCGCCAGTGGCGTTGCAGGACGAAGAGGAGCTCGTCGTTGCTCAGGGGGCGGTACTGGTGGGCGAACCCGACGCGGCTGTAGAACTGGGGGTAGTGGCTGAACTGCTTCTCCAGG
>JAIUPO010000014.1 GCA_020160805.1 Actinomycetota bacterium
CCGAGGTGCCGGTCGGCGGTGGCGGGGGAGCAGCGGCGGGCGAGCGCGATCTGTGGCGCGATGGAGGATCGGGCTTTGGGCAGCGAGGCCCGGTTCGCGAGCGCCTCCCGCACCGTCGCTCGCCCGAACTGAGCGGTCGCGCGGGCCTGCGCGGCTGCGATGGCGCCCTTGACGTGCTCCAGCCCGGCGATCACGTCGATCAATTCGGCAAGGCTGAACTCGATGCCGGGTTCCCTGCATTCGCCGTCAGCATCTGTCCTGTTGTTCGGCACCAGGGTGGCGAGCCAATCGACCAACTCCCGGACCGCGGCACCTGGTGAGGCAGCGATCTGCGCTGTGACGAATGGGTTCGCCGGCTGGTCGCACCAGCGGGGTTCGGTCGAGGCGAGCGCCCACGAGTCCCGCTCGTCGGCCTCGTCCTCGTCATCCCAGCCGAGCTCGTCTTGCCACGCCTCGAAATCCGCGACAAGTTCCTCGGCGTCCAGCGGCGGCCACCACGCGTCATCCAGAGGAGTCAACCCCTCACACCCGCCCGTGGGGCGCAGTCCAGCAGCGGGCCCGAGAGGCCCGTCCTTGGGGTGCTGCGCCATCGCCGTCATCCTCAAATGGTACACCAGTTCGATCAGATTCACAAGGGTCAACCGCGTGAAAATCCTTGTAATGCATGATGTTTCGCGTAGCCGATGACCGACCGACCACCTCGCGCGGTGGGATGTGCTGGCTCGGAACGCGACCGGAACCAGAGGTGGGCCGTTAGTACGCTTCGGGGCCGAGCCGGCTGTCGGACTAGCTCCGCACGTTGACGTGCGCGCCCGGCCGTCAAGTGGCGCGGGGCGCCACGAGGAGCACCACGCGGAGGTGGACAGGAGCCCGGTGGGCTCCCCAGACTCCAAGGTTGCCGCCCCGTGCACGAGACGGCGCGAGTCGGCATACCCGTCCTTGGCACAATGACCCGGTGAGCCCGCTCGATCCCGATATCGCCGCCCGCCTCAAGCGGGACGCCGCGGGCCTGGTGGCCGCGATCGTCCAGCAGCACGACACCCGCGAAGTTCTGATGCTCGGCTGGATGGACGACGAGGCGCTGCACCGGACCCTGACGAGCGGGCGCGTGACCTTCTGGTCGCGCAGCCGGGGGGAGTACTGGCGCAAGGGCGACACCAGCGGCCACGCGCAATTCGTCAGGGCCGTCGCTCTCGACTGCGATGGCGACGCGCTCCTGGTCAGTGTCGAGCAGGTCGGGGCGGCCTGCCACACCGGTGACCACACCTGCTTCGACGCCGGCTCCCTACCGGCCCACGTGAGCCAGGAAGCGGAGGCAAGTCAGTGAGCGTCGGCCTGCCCGATCTGTCCTATGGCGCCACCTGGCCCGCCCTCGACACCTTCGCCGTCCTCGCCCAGGACCGCCGAGTGGTGCCCGTCGTGCGCCGGCTGCTCGCCGACGGCGAGACCCCCCTCGCGGTCTATCGCAAACTCGCCCAAGGGAATCCGGGCACCTTCCTCCTCGAGTCGGCTGAGCACGGCGGGGTATGGAGTCGCTACTCGATCATCGGCGCGGCCAGTCGCGCGACCCTCACCGAGCGCCACGGTGAGGCTTTCTGGATTGGCGAGGCACCCGTCGGCGCACCCACCAGCGGCGACCCCGTGCAGGCGGTCCGGGACACAGTCCAGGCGCTCGCCACCGAGGCCATTCCGGGCCTGCCCCCGTTGACCAGCGGGCTCGTGGGGTCCATCGCGTATGACGCCGTCCGCCGCTGGGAACGCCTGCCGCAGAAGGCGGTTGACGATCTCGACCTGCCAGAGATTGCGATGGTGCTCGCCACCGACGTCGCGGTCCTCGACCACAGCGACGGCTCCGTGCTGCTCGTCGCGAATGCCATCAACTACGACAACACCGACGAACGCGTCGAGTGGGCGTGGCGTGACGCGGTCGAGCGACTCGACGCCATGACTGCCGCCCTCAACCTCCCCACGCAAAGCACCGTCGCGGTCCTCGACCCGCGCGCCGCCGACGAGGCGCTGCGCACGGTCCGCTCGAACCTAACGCAGGAGCATTTCGAGGACCTCGTCGAGTGCTGCAAAGAGGACATCCGGGCCGGAGAGGCCTTCCAGATCGTGCTCTCGCAGCGCTTCGACCTGGATTGTGCCGCCGACGGTTTGGACGTCTATCGCGTTCTGCGGTCGAGCAATCCGAGCCCTTATATGTACTTCTTCCGCCTCGAACATCCCGATGGTGGCAGCTTCGATATCGTCGGCTCGTCGCCGGAAGTGCACGTTAAGGTCACCGGACGCGAGGTCATCCTGCACCCCATCGCCGGCACCCGTCCGCGCGGCAAGACGCCCGAGCACGACCAGCAGCTTGAGGTCGACCTGCTCGACGATCCCAAGGAGCGCTCCGAGCACGTCATGCTGGTCGACCTCGGCCGCAACGACCTCCAGCGTGTCTGCCAGGCCGGCAGCGTCGATGTCGTGGAGTTCCTCAACATCCGCCGCTACAGCCACGTGATGCACCTGGAGTCCACGATCGTCGGGCAACTCGGTGAGGGGCGCACGGCATACGACGCCCTCGCCGCGACCTTCCCCGCCGGCACGCTCTCCGGCGCGCCGAAGCCGCGGGCGATGCAGCTCATCGAGACCTACGAACCCACGCGCCGCGGGATCTACGGCGGGGTCGTGGGCTACCTCGACTTCCACGGCGATATGGACGTCGCCATCGCCATCCGGACCGCCGTGCTCGCCCACGGGAAGGCCTTTGTGCAGGCCGGCGCCGGGATTGTGGCCGATAGCGTGCCCCTGATGGAGTTCGAAGAGACCCGCAACAAGGCCGCCGCCGTCCTGCGCGCCGTGGCCGCCGCCGAGACCTTGCGCGCCCCATGAGCCGTATGCCGTGGACCAGCCCTCGCATCGTGTTGCCGGTCGCGCTCGCCGCTGCCGCCGTAGCGGCTATTTCGGGTCGCCGGACGTGGCTGACCGGGCAGACGGCGGATGCCGTGCTCGGCTCCGCCACGATCCGCGCCGCGGGGGCCGAGGTCGTGCCTGGTCTCGTGGCGATCGCCCTGGTGCTTGGGGCCGGAGTGCTGGCCGCCGCCACGGCCGGACCGCTCGCCCGGCGGATCGCCTTGATCGCGGCGGCCTCCGCGGGTGTTCTGCTTTCGGTGCTCTCCCTCCGGGCGGTGACGTCGGCCGCAGGCCTGCTCGGCACCTTGGCGGCCGAGCGGACCAGCCGGACGGGCTCCATACCCGTGCAAGACATCGCCGTCAGTCCCTGGCCCTGGCTGGTCGCGGCCGCCGCCGCACTGGCGACGGTGGCCGTGCTCGGTGGCCTCGCCGGTGCCGGCCGGTGGCGGGGCCTGTCCCAGCGGTATGACGCCCCCGCCGCTCCCGTCCCGTCCACCGCAGACGGCTCGGCCGTGGGATCTCGCGGCGAGCGCACGCCGGTTGCCTGGGACGACCTCGATAAAGACATCGACCCGACGCAGCGCTGACGCGGGCGAGGCCCCGGACGCGGGCCAGAGCTCGTCAGGTCGTCACCTTGAGCCGGGATCGTCAGGTTGAGGTGACGAACTCGGCCGAAACTGACGACCTGGGCGTGAGGTCGTCACTTGGGAAATTCGCCGCGCCCCCTAGAATCTCCGGCAACGCGTGTCAGCAGAGCGAGAGGGCAGCACACAATGGCGCACGAAGAGCACGAGAGCCACGGCCACAGCGTGGCCGCCTGGGCGAGCAGCTTCGTCATGATCATCGCGTCGGCGCTAGCCTGCCTCGGCCTCGTGATCGACAATAGACCGCTCACCATTGCCGCGGCCGTCGCCTTCGTCATCGGCGCCCTGCTGTGGCCGCTCCTGTCGCGCATGGGCTATGGCGACAAGAATCCGGTTCGCTCGCTCTACAGCTGACGCTGAACCACTCCGTCGACTTCGGGAAACAGGCCGCCGGATCCATGTGATCCTCGGCGTGTTTCCCGATCTCGACGCCTGGGACTCGCGTCGCCCGCGCACGCCGTCCCGACTCGTGGGGCGTTGCGAGACCCACACGCGAACCGGGATAGCGTGACCTCATGCCCACAACCGCCACCGTTCTCGACGCGCTCATCGCGGGCGTGCGCGAGGACTTGGCCGTAAGAATGGCCGCCACGCCGCTCGCTGACATCATCGCGGCGGCCCACGCGGCACCACCGGCCATCCCCGTCCTGCCGCGCCTGACCACCGGGCGGCTCGGCGTCATCGCCGAGGTCAAGCGTTCCAGCCCAAGCAAGGGCGCGCTCGCGGACATCCCGGACCCGGCGGCGCTCGCCACGGCATACCAAGCCGGCGGAGCCGCAGCCATCTCGGTCCTGACCGAGCAGCGCCGCTTCGGCGGCAGCCTCGCGGACCTCGACGCCGTCCGCGCCGCGGTGCGAATCCCAGTGCTGCGCAAGGATTTCATGGTCGAGGACTACCAATTCTATGAGGCCCGCGCCCATGGTGCCGACCTCGTGCTGCTCATTGTCGCGGCCCTCACCGATGGCGAACTTGCCCACTTCCACGGCCTCGCCCGCGACCTCGGCATGACCGCTCTCGTGGAGGTCCACGACGCCGACGAGATCGAGCGCGCCCTCGCGATCGAGCCCGCGCTGCTCGGCGTCAACGCCCGCAACCTCAAGACCCTCGATGTCGACGCGGACGCCTTCAGTCGCCTGATCGCGCAGGTCCCGGATGGCGTCGTCCCGGTCGCCGAAAGTGGCATCCTCGCCACCGCCGATGCCCAGCGGTATGCCCGTGAAGGCGCCGCGGCGGTCCTCGTCGGCGAAGCGCTGGTCAAGGACGGCGATCCCCGCGGCGCCGTCGCGGCGATGTCCGCCATACCCACCGGAGCACCCCGATGACCGACACCCCCACGCCCGGCCGGTTCGGTCGGTTCGGTGGCCGCTACGTCCCCGAAGCCCTCATCCCGGCCCTCGAACAACTCGACGAGGTGCGCCAGAAAGCTGCCGTCGACCCCGACTTCCTCGACGAACTCGACCGGCTGCACCGCACCTACACCGGCCGGCCGAGCATCATCACCGAAGTGCCCCGGTTCGCGGCCCACGCCGGCGGCGCCCGCGTCATCCTCAAGCGCGAAGACCTCAACCACACCGGCTCCCACAAGATCAACAACGTCCTCGCGCAAGCTTTGCTGACCAAGCGCATGGGCAAGCGGCGCATCATCGCCGAGACCGGCGCCGGACAGCACGGCGTGGCCACTGCCACCGCCGCCGCCCTCATGGGCTTGGACTGCACGATCTATATGGGCAAGGTCGACACCGAGCGGCAAGCGCTCAATGTCGCGCGGATGAAGATCCTCGGCGCTGAAGTCGTCGCCGTCGAGCACGGCAGCCAGACCCTCAAGGACGCCATCAACGAGGCGCTGCGCGACTGGGTCGCCAATGTCGACGACACCCACTATGCGATCGGCACCGTCACCGGCCCGCACCCCTTCCCCGAGATGGTGCGCGAGTTCCACAAGATCATCGGCATCGAGGCCCGCCAACAGGTGCTCGATCTGACCGGCCGGCTGCCGGATGCCGTCATTGCCTGCGTCGGTGGCGGCTCGAACGCCATGGGCATCTTCCACCGGTTCATCGAGGACGAGGGCGTGCGCCTGATCGGCGTCGAGGCCGGGGGAGAGGGCATCGAGTCCGGCCGGCACGCAGCACGCTTCGCCGTCGCGGAGCCCGGTGTTCTCCATGGCGCCATGAGCTATCTCATGCAGGACGAGGACGGCCAGACGCTCGAATCCCATTCCGTCAGTGCAGGTTTGGACTATCCCAGCGTCGGACCGGAGCACTCATACCTTCGCGATATCGGCCGCGCCGAATACCGCTATGCCACCGACGAGGCGACGATGGAAGCCTTCCGGCTGCTCTGCCGCACCGAGGGCATCATCCCCGCGCTCGAGTCCGCCCACGCGCTCGCCGGCGCCCTCGAGGTCGGCAAAGAACTCGGTCCGGACGCCCTGCTGCTGGTGAACCTCTCGGGCCGTGGCGATAAGGACATGCACACCGCCGCCGCCTGGTTCGGCCTGATCGAGGAGGCCCGATGACGGCCATCGGCACCGCCGCCGGCACTGCCGAGGTCCTGGCACGGTGCAAGGCCGAGGGCCGCGCCGCCCTCATCGGCTACCTCCCCGTCGGCTTCCCCGATCACGCCGGGTCCTTGCGCGCCATGACCACGATGGTCGAGAACGGCTGCGACATCATCGAGATCGGCGTGCCCTTTAGCGATCCCGTTATGGATGGCGGCGCCGTCCAGCGCGCGGCGGGTATGGCGCTCGCGGGCGGCACCCGGGTCGCTGACGTCTTCGACGCGGCCCGCACCGTCCGCGAGGCCGGCGCACCGCCGATGGTCATGACCTACTGGAATCTCGTCCTGCGCCGCGGCGTCGCCCGCTTCGCCGACGAATTCGCCGCCGCCGGCGGGGCCGGGCTGATCACCCCTGACCTGATCCCCGACGAAGCGGGCGACTGGATCGCGGCGAGCGAGCGCACCGGCCTGGACCGGGTCTTCCTCATCGCCCCAAGTTCCACTCCCGAGCGGCTCGCCGCGGTCACCAGCCAGTGCCGAGGGTTTGTGTATGCCGCCTCCACCATGGGCGTCACCGGCGTCCGGGCCACTGTCGGCTCCGCGGCCCGCGATCTCGTGGAGCGGGCGCGGGAGGTCACCGACATACCCATTTGCGTCGGACTCGGGGTGAGCACGGGGGAGCAGGCGGCCCAGGTGGCCGGCTTCGCCGATGGCGTGATCGTCGGATCCGCCCTGGTCAGCACCCTCTTCGACACCGATCTCGAGGCCGGTCTGGAGCGACTGGCCGCCCTGACGCGCGAATTGGCCGCGGGTGTGCGGCAAGGACAGGCGCAGTGACCCGCGAGATCGCCCCCGACACCGGGTCGGACCTCGACGACGGCGCGCACGGCATACCCCTGCGCAAGCGACGCATCCTCTTCGGGGAGATGCTGATCTTCGCGATCCTGAGCCTGATCGCCTCCTTCGTGCTGTCGTATGACGCGATCGTCCTCGCCCGCGATCCGCAGGCCGAGCTGAGCTGCTCGATCAACGCCATCATCGACTGCGCCAAGGTCGGCACCACCTGGCAGGCCAATATTTTCGGCTTCCCCAATGCCTTCCTCGGCCTGATCTCCGAACCCGTCGTCATGACGATCGCTGTCGCATCCCTGGCCGGCGTGCGCTTCCCGCGCTGGTTTATGTTCACCGGCAACGTCTGCTACCTGCTCGGCGTGATCTTTGCCTACTGGCTGCTCTTCCAATCGACCTATGTCATCGGCGCGCTCTGCCCCTGGTGCCTGCTCGTCACCTTGTCCACGACCTTCGTCTTCAGTTCGATGACGCAGTGGAACATCCTCGAAGGCAACCTCTTCCTGCCCGAAGGGGCTCAGCGCGCGGCGCGCCGTCTCGTGGAGCACGGGTGGTTCACGGTTGGGCTCATCGCGTGGGTGACAATCGTTGTCATCATCGAGCTCCTCAAGTGGGGCCACCGCTTCCTCTGACCCGCATCACCGCATACTCGAACACCGCCTAAGGAATCCCGCTCATGGCCAAGCAACCCAGCAGCAATCGCGCGAACCGCGGTCACTCGACGGCGCAGCCGCAAGACCGCGCCGCCAAGATCCGCGCGGCGCAGAAGGCCACGACGACCACGGGCGGCGCCAACAAGATCACCATCGCCGGCATCGTCGCGATCCTGGCGATCATCGCCGTCGTCGGCGGTGTGATCTGGTCCCAGAAGTCGTCCGAGACCGACGCCGGTTCGGGCAACCCGAACCCGCCGGCCGGCGCGACGGTCGCTGATGGCTACCGTGCTTTCGCGGACGTCACCCTGAAGGCCGGAGCTCCGACCCTGACGATCTTCGAGGACTTCCAGTGCCCGGTCTGCGGGCAGTTCGAGGCGGCTGCGGGCGCGGCGGTCGAGGAGTTGGCCAAGGCCGGCGACGTCAAATTGCAGTACCACATCATGAATTTCCTCGACGGCAAGTTCAACGTCAAGCAGTCCACGCCGATCGCCAATGGCGCCTTCTGCGCCGCCGACCAGGGCAAATGGCAGGAGTTCCACGACGCGGCATACAAGAGCCAGGCCGAAGAGGGCAAGTCTGTCACCAAGGACCAGCTCACCGGCTATGCGACCGCCGCCGGTCTGTCCGGCACGGCGCTAGAGAAGTGGACCGCGTGCTCGGATGCCGGCAAGTACAACGCCTATATCGCGAACTCCAATGATGCCGCGGGCAAGGCCGGCGTCGGGGGCACCCCGACCGTCCGCCTGAACGGCAAGGACATCCCGCTGGCCACCGCCGCCGACCCCACCGCCTTGAAGAAGGCCGTCGCGGACGCGACGGGCAAGTAAGGCCTAGCGCTTGCTGACCTATATCCCGAGCCCCACCGTCGGAGCCATCCACCTCGGGCCGCTGACGATCCGCGGGTATGCCCTGTGCATCCTCGCCGGCATCGTCATCGCCGTCTGGCTCACGCAGGTCCGCCTGGTGCACCGCGGCGGCAAGCCCGGGCAGGCCCTCGATGTCGCCACCTGGGCGGTGCCCTTCGGCATCATCGGCGGCCGGCTCTACCACGTGATCACCTCGCCGGACGCCTATTTCGGGGAGGGCGGCCACCCGATCGATGCGCTCAAGATTTGGCACGGCGGCCTCGGCATTTGGGGCGCCGTCGCGCTCGGCGCCCTTGGGGCGTGGCTCGGGTGCCGCCGCCATGGCGTGCGCTTCCTCGACTTCGCCGATGCTGCTGCTCCCGGCGTCGCGATCGCGCAGGCCCTCGGCCGATGGGGCAATTGGTTCAACAACGAGATCTATGGCGCCCCGAGCACCGACCCCTGGGCCGTCCAGATCCACCAGTGGGACACCCTCGCGGGCCGGGCCGTCACCGACACCAACGGCAAGGCCGTCGTGCTCGGCACCTTCGAGCCGACCTTCCTCTACGAGTCGATCTTCTGCCTCATGCTGGCGATCATCCTGCTGCTGCTGGATCGTCGCTATGCGCTGCGGCCCGGCCAGCTCTTCGCCATCTATGTCGCGGGCTATCCCACCTTCCGCATCGTTATCGAGAAGATGCGCACCGACGAGGCGCACATCATCCTCGGCCAGCGGCTCAACGTCTGGACCTCGCTGGCCGTCTTCCTGATCGGCATTGGCTTGTATGTGTGGGCCGGTCGCCGCCCGCGAGCCGTCGCGCCAGTCTCACAGAGTGAGAAAATACCGACCACATCGTAGGACGGCCCGATGATAGGGTCGAGTTCACGTGGCCGCCGCCGTCCACGGCTGCGGCCCACGGGGCGCAGCAATTTTCCACGACAGTTCTTCTCGGATCGGACGGTGACGCGATGACATCTGCCCTCTTCGGCAGCCTGCCTGCGGACCAGGGGCTTTATCGCCGCGAGTTCGAACATGACGCGTGCGGCGTCGCCATGGTGGCCACCCTGCGCGGCACACCCGGCCACGACATCGTCGTCAACGCGCTCACCGCGCTGACCAATCTGGACCACCGCGGCGCCACCGGAGCCGACCCGCTCGTCGGCGATGGCGCGGGCATCCTCACCCAGGTCCCCGACGCCTTCCTGCGCGCCGTCACCGGGTTCACGCTCCCCGCCGCCGGGTCGTATGCCGTGGGTTCGGCCTTCCTGCCCGCCGACCCCGAGACCCGGGCCCGCACCGTGGCCGCCGTCGAGGATCTCGCCGCGGAAGAGGGGCTGGACGTCATCGGCTGGCGCGAGGTGCCGGTCACCCCGAGCCTGGTCGGCCAGGCCGCCCGCGACTGTATGCCGCACTTCGCGCAGCTCTTCGTCGCCGCGGCCAACGCCAGCCTGCGGGGCATCCACCTGGACCGCCGGGCATACTGCCTGCGCAAGCGCGCCGAACGCGAGCAGGATGTCTACTTCGCCTCCTTCTCGGCACGCACCCTGGTCTACAAGGGCATGCTCACCACGGGGCAGCTGGAACCCTTCTTCCCCGACCTGTCCGACGAGCGCTTCGTCACCGAACTCGCGCTCGTGCACAGCCGGTTCTCGACCAACACCTTCCCGTCCTGGCCGCTGAGCCACCCCTACCGGCTGATCGCGCACAACGGCGAGATCAACACGGTCAAGGGCAATCGCAACTGGATGGCGGCGCGCGAGTCGCAGCTGGAATCCGACCTGATCCCCGGTGACCTCGAGCGGCTCTCGCCGATCTGTCCGCCCGGCGGCTCGGACTCCGCATCCTTCGACGAGGTCCTCGAACTGCTCCACCTCGGTGGCCGCAGCCTGCCGCATGCCGTCCTCATGATGATCCCGGAGGCCTGGGAGAACCACGAGGAGATGGACCCCGACCGCAAGGCCTTCTATGAGTTCCACTCGATGTTCATGGAGCCGTGGGACGGCCCAGCCTGCGTCACTTTCACCGACGGGACTTTGATCGGCGCGGTCCTGGACCGCAATGGCCTGCGCCCCGGCCGCTACTGGGTCACCGACGACGGCCTGGTCGTCCTGGCCTCCGAAAGCGGCGTCCTGGACATCGCCCCGGAGAAGGTCATCCGCAAGGGCCGGCTGCAGCCGGGCCGGATGTTCCTCGTTGACACCGCGCAGGGACGGATCATCGAGGACGAAGAGGTCAAGTCCCAGCTCGCGACCCAGCTGCCGTATGCCGATTGGCTGCACGCCGGGCTGATCCACCTCGCTGACCTGCCGGAGCGCGAGCACATAGTGCACACCGCGAAGTCGGTCGCCCGTCGTCAGCAGACCTTCGGCTACACGCAGGAGGAGCTGCGAATTCTGCTCTCGCCGATGGCTCGCACGGGTTATGAGGCGCTCGGCTCGATGGGCACCGATAGCCCGATCGCGGTGCTCTCGGAGAAGCCGCGGCTGCTCTTCGACTATTTCACTCAGCTCTTTGCCCAGGTCACCAACCCGCCGCTGGACGCGATCCGCGAGGAACTGGTCACGGCCCTGGGCGTCGCGGTCGGGCCGGAGGGCAATGTCCTGACGGCGACGCCGGCGCATGCCCGGCAGCTGGTCCTCAACTTCCCCGTCATCGACAATGACGAACTCGCCAAGATCATCCGCATCAACGCCGATGGCAACCTGCCCGGCTACGCCACGCATGTGGTCAAGGGTCTGTATGACGTGAGCGGCGGAGAGGCGGCCCTCGCCGAGCGCTTGCAAGAGATTTTCGCCGAGGTCAGCCAGGCGATCGCCGATGGCGCTCGCTTCGTCGTCCTCTCCGACCGCGACTCCAATCGCGACAAGGCGCCGATCCCGTCGCTGCTGCTGTGTTCCGCGGTGCATCACCACCTGATCCGGGAGAAGACCCGCACCCAGGTCGGTCTGATCATCGAGACCGGCGATGTCCGCGAGGTCCACCACGTCGCGCTGCTCATTGGGTATGGCGCGGCCGCCATCAACCCCTATCTCGCGATGGAGTCGGTGGAGGATCTGGTGCGTTCCGGCGCCATCACCGGCGTGACGGGCGAGCAGGCCGTCAAGAACCTCATCAAGGCGCTCGGCAAAGGCGTGTTGAAGGTGATGTCCAAGATGGGCATCTCGACGGTCGCGTCCTATCGCGGGGCCCAGGTCTTCGAGGCCATCGGCCTCTCACAGGACTTGGTCGACGCCTACTTCACCGGCACCGTCAGCCAACTCGGCGGGGTCGGGCTCGATGTCATCGCCGCGGAGTGCGCGGCCCGGCACAGCGCGGCATACCCACCCGAAGGCGTGCGCCTCCCGCACCGGACCCTGGAGGTCGGCGGGGAGTATCAATGGCGCCGTGAGGGTGAGCCGCACCTCTTCGACCCGGAGACGGTCTTCCGGCTGCAGCACTCGACGCGGCAGCGGCGCTACGACATCTTCAAGCAGTACACCGCCCGCGTCGATGAGCAGGCCGAGCGGCTGATGACGCTGCGCGGGCTGTTCGCCTTCAAGGACGGGCAGCGGCCGGCCGTGCCGATCGAGGAGGTCGAGCCGGTTGCGGAGATCGTCAAGCGCTTCAACACCGGCGCGATGAGCTATGGCTCGATCAGTCTCGAGGCACACCAGACGCTGGCCATCGCGATGAACCGCCTGGGCGGTCGGTCCAACACGGGAGAGGGCGGCGAGGACCTGGAGCGGCTGCTCGACCCGCAGCGGCGCAGCGCGATCAAGCAGGTGGCCTCGGGGCGCTTCGGCGTCACCTCGGCATACCTCACCCACGCCGACGACATCCAGATCAAGATGGCGCAGGGCGCCAAGCCCGGCGAGGGTGGCCAACTTCCGGCGCACAAGGTCTATCCGTGGGTGGCCAAGACCCGGCACTCCACGCCGGGTGTCGGTCTGATCAGCCCGCCGCCGCACCACGACATCTACTCCATCGAGGATCTGGCCCAGCTGATCCACGACCTGAAGAACGCCAATCCAGCCGCCCGGATTCACGTGAAGCTGGTGTCCGAGGTTGGCGTCGGCACGGTGGCCGCCGGCGTGTCCAAGGCGCACTCCGATGTCGTGCTCATCTCCGGCCACGATGGCGGCACCGGCGCCTCGCCGCTCACCTCGCTCAAACACGCCGGCGCGCCGTGGGAGCTCGGCCTGGCCGAGACCCAGCAGACGTTGGTGCTCAACGGCCTGCGGGACCGCATCGTGGTCCAGGTCGACGGGCAGTTGAAGACCGGACGCGATGTGGTGATCGCGGCCTTGCTCGGGGCCGAGGAGTTCGGTTTCGCGACGGCGCCGCTGGTCGTCAGCGGCTGCATCATGATGCGCGTCTGCCATCTCGACACCTGCCCCGTCGGCATCGCGACGCAGAATCCTGAGCTGCGCGCGCGCTTCAGCGGCCAGCCGGAGTTCGTCGAGACCTTCTTCGAATACATCGCGCAGGAGGTCCGCGAACACCTCGCGGCGCTCGGCTTCCGCTCGATCGAGGAGGCGATCGGTCAGGTCGGCGCGCTCGACACCGATGCGGCGATTCACCACTGGAAGGCCAGTGGCATGGATCTCGCGCCGATCCTCACGGAGGCGGTGCCGAGCGATGGCGCGACGCGCTTCGCCACGGTCAGCCAGGACCACGGCCTCGAGAAGGCACTCGACCACCAGTTGATTGCGATGGCGCTGCCGGCCCTCGACGATGGCGAGCCGGCCCGCGGCACCCTCGGCATCCGCAATGTCCACCGCACCGTCGGCACCATGCTCGGCCACGAGGTGACCACCCGCTCGGTGGCCGGCTTCGACGACGGCCGCATCGACCTAACGCTCACCGGTTCGGCGGGCCAGTCCTTCGGCGCGTTCTTGCCGCCGGGCGTCACGCTGCGCCTGGTGGGCGATGCGAATGACTATGTCGGCAAGGGACTTTCGGGCGGCCGTGTCGTCGTCCGGCCGCACCCCGAATCAGTTTTCGTCGCCGAGGATAATGTCATTGCCGGCAATGTCATCGGCTATGGCGCGACCAGCGGCCAGATCTTCCTGCGCGGCAGCGTCGGCGAACGCTTTTGCGTCCGCAACTCCGGCGCCACCGCGGTTGTGGAGGGCGTCGGCGACCACGGCTGTGAATATATGACCGGCGGAGTGGCTGTCGTCCTGGGCCGCATCGGCCGCAACTTCGCGGCCGGCATGAGCGGCGGTATGGCGTTCGTGCTCGACCTACCGACCAGCCGGGTCAACCCCGAATTCGTCGACGTGCTGCCCCTGCGAGACAGTGACGAAGACTTGCTCCGCGGCTTGCTGGAGCAGCACCTGGAGGCGACCGATTCGGCCGTCGCCAAGGCTCTGCTGGCCGACTGGGCCGAGGCGAAATCCCGGCTCTCCCTGGTGCTCCCGCGCGACTATGCCCGGGTGCTGCAGGTGCGGGCGACCGCCGAGGCTGAGGGCATCGAGCCCGACAGCGAGATCATCTGGGAGCGAATCATGGAGGCGGCTCGTGGCTGACCCACAAGGCTTTCTGAAGACCCGTGAGCGGGAGTTGCCGACGCGCCGGCCGGTGCCAGTGCGCATCCAGGACTGGAAAGAAGTCTACGAAGCGCAGGAAGTTTCGCAATTGCAGCGGCAGGCCGGCCGCTGCATGGACTGCGGAATCCCGTTCTGCCACAGCGGATGTCCGCTCGGCAACCTCATCCCGGAGTGGAATGACCTCGCGTGGCGCGGTGACTGGCGCGGTGCCATTGAGCGCTTGCACGCGACCAACAACTTCCCCGAGTTCACCGGCCGGCTCTGCCCGGCGCCGTGCGAGACGGCGTGCGTGCTGGGCATCAACCAGCCCGCCGTGACGATCAAGCAGGTGGAGGTGACGACGATCGAGCGCGCCTTCGAGGCGGGCACGGTCACGCCGCAGCCGCCGGAGCGCCTGTCCGGCAAGACGGTCGCCGTCGTGGGCTCCGGCCCCGCGGGGCTGGCGGTCGCGCAGCAACTCACCCGGGCCGGGCATACGGTCGCGGTCTACGAGCGGGCCGACAAGCCGGGCGGCCTGCTGCGCTATGGCATACCCGAGTTCAAGATGGAGAAGTCGGTCCTGGACCGGCGGATCTCCCAGATGGAGGCCGAGGGCACGCGCTTCCGGTGTGGCGTCGATGTCGGCGGCACGGTCACCGGCCAGCAACTGCGGGATCGGTATGACGCCGTCGTCCTCGCCATCGGAGCCACCGTGCCGCGTGACCTGCCGGTGCCTGGACGCGAGGCGTCGGGCGTGGTGCAGGCCATGGACTTCCTCCCGCCGGCCAACCGGGTCGCGCTGGGGGAGCAGGTCAAGGACCAGATCACGGCGACCGGCAAAGATGTCATCGTCATCGGCGGCGGCGACACCGGCGCCGACTGCATCGGCACCTCGCACCGCCAGGGTGCACGGTCGGTCACCAGCCTGGAGATCATGCCGCAACCTGGCCCGGAGCGGGCCGCGGAGCAGCCGTGGCCGACATACCCGATGATCTTCCGGGTCGCGAGCGCGCACGAGGAGGGTGGTGAGCGGTTGTATGGCGTGTCCACCCAGGAGATCGTCGCCGACGAATCGGGCGCGGTCAGTGGGCTGCGCGTCAGCGATGTGCGGATGGGCGAACGCGGCTTCGAGCCGGTCGAGGGCACCGAGCGCGTCCTGCCCGCGCAACTAGTATTGCTGGCGATGGGCTTCCTCGGACCCCAGCGCGACGGCCTGGTCGAGCAGCTCGGTGTCGACCTTGACGAGCGCGGAAATGTGGTGCGCGGCAAGGATTTCCAGACCAGCGTGCCGGGCGTCTTCGTCGCCGGTGACGCTGGTCGCGGCCAGTCATTGATCGTCTGGGCGATTGCCGAGGGCCGCTCTGCCGCCCGCGGCGTCGACACCTTCCTCATGGGCGCCTCGCAACTGCCCCGCCCGATCAACCCAGCCGACCGGCCCCTCACCGTCTGACACCGTCCGTCTGACTGCGGTGCGCTGAGGTCGTCAGTTTCGGCCGAATTCGTCAAATTGACCTGACGAACTCGGCCCAAACTGACGAACTCGCGCTCGGCGGCGCGCCCTTCCCCATTCCGGCCTTCGAGCCGGGCAAGTGCAAATTCGACTATCGGGCCGCTGTGCTGCGCCTGAACAGCGCCGGTGGTGTGCGATGGCAGACCCGCGTGCCGTGGGTGCGAGCCCGCTAGCCGAGGGCGAATCGCTGGGCTACTCCGCTGCACTGGCCGTGACCGGTTCGTATGTGGTTTCCCAGAGCGATGAAGAGCAGCCTCGGGTCTTCGCCATGGCGGTGGATACCGGTGCGCCGCAATGGATCCGAACCGTCACCTATCCCTTGATCTCGATCATGAGCACGGGGCGGGACAACCTCGTGATGCACGATGACGGCCGACTGGCCGGCCTCGACCCCGGTGGCGACGTGGTGCTGCATACGGCGGATCAAGAGCTCTTCTGCGACTGAGGGACACGATGTGGCCCCGGTCACGGGGTAAAGGCTTACACCGATAGCATGGCGAGTATGCGTCGAGCCAAGATCGTCTGCACCCTCGGCCCCGCGACCTCCTCCCCGGAACAGCTGGACCAATTGGTCCGCGCGGGGATGGATGTGGCTCGGTTGAACCTCTCGCATGGTGGCTATGCCGACCACGAGGCGGTCTACAACAATGTGCGGCACGCCTCCAATGAGGTCGGGCGCGCGGTCGGGGTGCTCGTCGATCTGCAGGGGCCGAAGATCCGCACCGCACGCTTCAGCGGCGGCCCGATCGAGCTCGTCGCGGGGGACACCTTCACGATCACGACCCGGGGCGTGGACGGCAATCAGGAGCAGGTGGGCACGACATATGCCGGCCTGCCGGGCGATGTGAAGCCGGGGGACACCCTGCTCATCGACGACGGCAAGGTCGAGTTGGTCGCTACCGCGGTGACCGAGACCGATGTGACGTGCCAGGTCGTCGAGGGCGGCACCGTTTCCAACAACAAGGGCATCAACCTGCCCGGCGTGGCCGTCTCGGTGCCCGCCCTGTCGGAGAAGGATGAGGCCGATCTGCGCTGGGCCCTGCACCTGACCGCGGACTTCATCGCGCTCTCGTTCGTGCGCAGTGCCGAGGACATCGTGCGGGTCCACGAGATCATGGACGAAGAAGGCATCCGCCTTCCCGTCATCGCGAAGATCGAAAAGCCCCAGGCCGTCGAGAATCTCGAACAGATCGTCGAGGCCTTCGACGGCATCATGGTGGCGCGCGGTGACCTTGGCGTTGAACTGCCGCTGGAGCAGGTTCCGCTGGTGCAGAAGCGCGCTGTGGAGATCGCCCGGCGCAATGCCAAGCCGGTGATCGTCGCGACGCAGGTGCTCGAGTCGATGATCGAGAACCCGCGCCCGACCCGCGCCGAGGCCTCGGATGCCGCGAATGCCGTGCTCGATGGCGCTGACGCGCTGATGCTCTCCGGCGAGACGAGCACCGGCGCACACCCGATCACGGCGGTGCGCACGATGGCCCGCATCATCGAGAGCATCGAGGAGACCGCTTTCGACCGGATCGCCCCGCTGAACTCGCCTCCGCACACGGTCAGCGGCGCCATCACGCGCGCGGCCGCTGATATCGCCAACCTCGTCGGTGCTCGCTATTTGGTGACGTTCACGACCTCCGGCGGGTCGGCGCGCGCGATGTCGCGCCTGCGGCCCTACCGGCCGATGCTGGCCTTTACCCCGAGTCAGGCCACCCGCAGCCAGCTCGCGCTGAGCTGGGGTGTGGAGACCTTCATCGTCCCGAATGTCACGCACACCGACGACATGGCGTTCCAAGTCGACGAGGCTCTGCTGAGGGACAAGAACTGCCCGGAAGGCGAGCGAGTGGTTATCGCGGCGGGCAGCCCTCCCGGAGTTTCGGGCACCACGAACGCACTGCGGGTCCACTCGGTGGGAGATGCGATGAATCACAGGGGTGCGTTCGCGGACCTCTGATCGGGGAGGCGGTGGGCCCCGGTATGCTGCCCACTGCACCTCGCCGGGGTGGTGGAATGGCAGACACGGAGCACTCAAAATGCTTTGCCGCAAGGCGTGCGGGTTCGAATCCCGCTCCCGGCACCAGACGATGACGTCAACCGCAGTTCGGGCACGGAGGGGCACACACATGAGGAGCGCGCGATGAGCACGAACGCGCAGGCGGGTCCGCGTATCGTCGTCGCCGAGGACGAGGCCATCATCCGGCTCGACCTCGTGGAGATGCTCGGCGAGGCCGGCTATGACGTGATCGGCCAGGCCAGCAATGGCGAGCAGGCTGTGGAGATGGCCGTCGCGCTCACGCCCGATCTGGTGATCATGGACGTCAAGATGCCGGTCATGGACGGGCTGTCGGCCGCCGACGAGATCGGCAAGCAGCGCATCTGCCCGGTCATCATGCTCACGGCCTTCTCGCAGACCGAACTCGTCGAGCGGGCCCGGGATGCCGGCGTCATGGCCTATATCGTCAAGCCCTTCACCGCGGCCGACCTGGCCCCGGCCATCCACATCGCGCTCTCCCGGTGGGCCGAGCTGAAAGAACTCGAAAAGGAAGTCGCCGATCTCGGCGAGGCCCTGGAGACCCGCAAGGCCGTCGAGCGCGCCAAGGGTGTGCTGATGAAGAAGCTGAAGCTCACGGAGGCCGACGCCTTCCGCTGGATCCAAAAGACCGCGATGGATCGGCGGATGGGGATGAAAGAGGTCGCCGACGCCGTCATCGCCGGCATCGACAAGGCCTAATTTCCGCCGCGGCGACGGCTCGTTCGTCACATCCGCACCGTGTGTCACAACCGCCCACTGACCGGCGGAAATGGCTTTCCCGTACCCCCTTTTGTCCGGCCCGCAGGGTGATCTAGAGTCACAGATGCACGGCTTCCAGGTACTCGAAGTATCTGGCTCGTCCCCCCTACGCCGTGCCGTGGATGTTGTCGAAGGAGCCCCCGTGGCGCGCCCGCATGTCACCGTGAGCAAGGCCTCGGCGCAGGACGCCGGCACCCTCTCGGCCCTGTGGATCGAGTCGGCCCTCAGCCTGGGGCAATTGACGCAGGACGCGGCGGCGCGGCTCGCGAATGCCGGCCGAGTCGAGGACGCAGTCCATCGTCCCGGGACCAGCGTCCTGCTCGCCTGGCTCGACGGTATGCCGGTGGGTTTCGCCGTCGTCAACGTCCGCCATCACGGGCTGATTGACGCCCCGGCCCTGGCCATCGATGAGTTGTATGTCCGTCTCGAGGCCCGTCGCCAGGGCGTCGCTGGCCACCTGCTCGCCGGGGTGGCCCGGCTCGCGGAGAGTCAGGGCCAAGAACTCGTCTTCGCCCAGGTCTCCGCGACGGACAAAATCAGCAATCGTTACTTCGCCCGGCTCGGCTTCGCCACCACGACCACCCGTCGGGTCGTGCCGACCGCCGTCCTGCGCCGAAAGCTCGCTGGCGCCGACACCGCCTCGCGGGATGTGTTGCTCGGCAAGCGACGCACCCTGCGTGCCCGCGCGGGTCTCGGCGCACCCGCCGGGCCGGTCCGCAGCCTGCCGATGCGGCGCGCCGCGGCCGGCTGAGGTCCGCATACCTCCTGATCAGCCGGCGGCCGGCGCGCCCGGCGGCAGGTCGCGGATCAGGCAGGTCAGGCGGGAGGTGCAGCAGCGCCTGCCGTCCTCGTCGGAAATGACGATCTCGTAGGACACCATCGTGTTGCCAGCGCTGAGCAAGGTCGCAACTCCGGTCACCAGGCCCGCTCGGGCGGCACGGTGGTGTGTTGCGTTGATGTCAATGCCGACCGCGATCTTGCCTTCTCCGGCGTTGAGAACCGCACCAAAGGAGCCGAGGGTTTCGGCGAGCACGACGCTCGCGCCGCCGTGGAGCAGTCCATAGGGCTGGGTGTTTCCCGCCACCGGCATGGTGGCGACCAGCCGTTCCGGGGAGACCTCGGTGAACTCGATCCCCATGCGCTCCATGAGGGTCCCGTGAGACATCGCATTGACGGTCCTAAGCATCTCGTCTTCGGGCAGAGCGGGTGGGCTGTCAGTCATGGGCCATAGGCTGCCATGCGTGAGTCGATTGCTGCTGCTGGACGGTCATTCCCTGGCCTATCGGGCCTTCTTCGCGCTGCCCGCGGAGAACTTCTCGACCAAGACGGGCCAGCACACCAATGCGGTCTATGGCTTCACCTCGATGCTGATCAACGTCCTGCGCGACGAGGACCCGACGCACCTCGCGGTGGCGTTCGATGTCTCTCGGGACACCTTCCGGGCCCAGGAGTATGCCGAGTACAAGGCGGGTCGGTCGGCCACCCCGAGCGAGTTCTCCGGGCAGTTGCCGCTGCTGCGGGAGGTGCTCGATGCGCTGAAGATCCGGTGGATCGAGGTGCCGGGCTTCGAGGCGGACGACATCATCGCGACCCTGACGACGCAGGCGACCGAGCGGGACATGGAGGTCGTCATCTGCTCGGGCGACCGGGACGCCTTCCAACTCGTCTCCGACCGGGTGACGCTGCTATATCCCGTGCGCGGGGTGTCGGAAGTGTGGCGGATGGACCCGGCCAAAGTGAGCGAGAAGTATGGCGTGCCCCCCGAGCGCTATAGCGATCTCGCGGCTCTGGTGGGGGAGACCAGCGACAACCTGCCGGGCATCCCGGGGGTGGGTCCGAAGACCGCGGCGAAGTGGATCACGCAATATGACGGGCTGACCGGCATCGTGGCCCATATCGATCAGATCGGCGGCAAGGTGGGGGACGCGCTGCGTGCGCACCTCGATCAGGTGCTGCGAAACCGGCGGCTCAACCAACTCGTGCGCGATCTCGACACCGGGGTTGGTCTCGATGACCTGCAGCGCACGATGTGGGATCGCGAGAAGGTGCACGAGGTCTTCGATGCCCTGGAGTTCCGGGTGCTGCGCGAGCGGCTCTTCGCGACCTTCGACACCGCGGCGGTCGAGGCGGATGGCGGATTCGAGATCGAGTCGACGGTCCTGTCCGGAGACGACGTGCCCGCGTGGTTCGCGGGTCCCGGGCGCGCCGGGCCGGTGGGGGTGCACGTAGTGGGGTCGTGGGCCCGGGGGACCGGCGACGTGGGTGCCTTGGCACTCGCGCCGACGGAGGGACCGGTGGCGTATGTCGATGTGACGCCGCTCGATCCGGCGGGTGATGCGGCGCTCGCTGCGTGGTTGGCCGATGAGTCGGCGCCCAAGATTCTGCACGACGCCAAGGGGCCGATGCACGCTCTGCACGCGCGCGGCTGGGAGTTGCGGGGGCTGGATCAGGACACGGCGCTCGCGGCATACCTCGTCAAGCCGGACCAGCGCGACTTCGATCTGGCCGACCTCGTGCTGCGGATGCTCGGGCGCGACCTGCGCGCCGAGTCGGGGGCGCAGGACGGCATGCTCGATTTCGGCGCCGACGATCAGGCCGAGATCGATGCCGCCGCTGTCCGGGCGCGGGCGGTGCTGGATCTCGGCACCGAACTCGCTGGCCAGGTGCAGGCCGCGGGCGGGACTGAGTTGTTGCAGCAGGTCGAGCTTCCGCTGGTCGGGGTGCTCGCCGAGATGGAGCAGACGGGCATTGCCGTCGACCTGGAGCATCTAGAGGGCTTGGAGAAGGACTTCGCCGATGCCGTCGAGCGTGCGCAAGAGGATGCCTATGACGCGATCGGTGGCGAGCAGATCAACCTCGGGTCGCCGAAGCAGTTGCAGGTCGTGCTCTTCGACACGCTCGGGATGCCTAAGACCAAGCGCACGAAGACGGGGTGGACGACCGACGCCGAGGCGCTCGCGGATCTCTTTGCCAAGACCGAGCACCCCTTCCTCGAGGCGCTGCTGCGCCACCGCGACGCGACCCGACTGCGGGTCACCGTCGAGGGGCTGCTGAAGTCGGTGGCGGACGACGGGCGCATCCATACGACCTATGAGCAGACGATCGCAGCGACCGGCCGGCTGTCGTCGAAAGATCCGAACCTGCAGAACATCCCGATCCGCACCGACGAGGGCCGGCGGATCCGCGAATCCTTTGTCGTGGGGCCTGGTTTCGAGTCGTTGATGTCGGTCGACTACAGCCAGATCGAGATGCGGATCATGGCGCACCTGTCCGGTGATGCCGGGCTGATCGAGGCCTTCCGGACGGGCGAGGACCTGCACCGCTTTGTCGGGTCGCGCGTGTTCGGGGTGGAGCCGGCTGATGTGACGCCGGCGATGCGCAGCAAGGTCAAGGCGATGTCCTATGGCCTGGCGTATGGGTTGTCGGCCTTCGGGCTCTCACGCCAGTTGACGATTCCGGTCGAGGAGGCGCGAGCGTTGATGGAGGAGTATTTCGCCCGGTTCGGTGGGGTGCGCGACTACCTTCGCGATGTCGTGGCGGACGCTCGGGCCACGGGCTATACCGAGACGATGCTCGGCCGCCGCCGCTACCTGCCCGATCTGACCAGCGACAACCGGCAGCGTCGCGAGATGGCCGAACGGATGGCGCTCAACGCGCCCATTCAGGGCAGCGCGGCCGACATCATGAAGGTGGCGATGCTTGGCACGCATCGGGCCCTCGCCGAGGCTGGCCTCTCGTCCCGCCTGTTGCTGCAGGTTCACGACGAATTGGTTCTCGAGGTCGCACCGGGGGAGGCCGAGCAGGTCGAGGAACTGGTCCGCCGCGAGATGGGCGCCGCGGCCGGCGAGATCAGCGTTCCGCTCGACGTCTCGGTCGGTATCGGCCGTTCCTGGCACGACGCCGGCCACTGAGGACATGACATCGGGCTGTCGGGAAGTGCTCATCCCGACAGCCCGATGTTGTCAAATCAGTAGCGGAGGTAACGCAGCGAGGCCGTCTTCGACCCACCGGCTGGGATAGTGCCGAGGTTGAAGATCATGGTGTCCCCATAATCACCCCGCGCGACAAAGTTCGACGCCAGGGGGGCGGCGGTCGGGTTGCATGACGGGTCAAGGATCGCGTTGGTGATGCGCGACTCCCAGGTCCCGCCAGGCTGCTCGAGCATCATCATGATGCCGTGGGATTCCTTCCCAGCCGGCGCTTCGGACGGGTCATGGAATGCCGCGACGGTGCCACGCGTACGGGCATGGTTGCTCAGGTACCCCGCCCACCCTTGTGCGCCGCCGGTGTCGATGTCGAAATCGACCTGCCGACGCAGGACCACATTCGTCAGCGGGGCGGACGACCGATTGACGACAGTCATTCCCACCTGAAAGGTGGTCGGCGAGCCGGGATTGCCAGCGGTGAGGCCAAATGTCTGAATCAGGCTGGCCATACCGTCCGTCGTGGTGCGCGTGACATTCGACGCGGTTGTGGTTGGGGCGTTGAAGCCTGAAGCAGATGCGCCGAGGTCATAGCGGCTCGTCGAACTTCCGTTGTAGCACAGAACATATCCCTCGCCGACAGCGCCGACGCCGATGTGCTCGTACACCCGCGTGCCCTTGTTCGGCGAGGCGAAGGAGGTGATATTGCCGCCCGTCGAGACGACAATCTTGGTGCCCCCACCTACCTCCGTGGAAAAGGTCTTCCAGGTCGGCGTGAGGATGCGCGCCGCGTCCCGGGATGACTGCTGGGGACCTTGGACTCGGTCGCCCGAGGAGGCGAGGGCCGGTGAGACCGCCGCGATGGCCACGGCCGCTGCCGCGATCGTTTTGGAGTGGGGCAGGCGCATTGAAATACCTCTCGTCGAAAGGGTTGGGGTGGGTGAGTCGCGCCATCGACAGGCCAGTTGGTCCGTCGACAACGCGCTCGATTCTGTTGGCTGGCGGTGCCCGGTGATAAGTCCCCTTTTGAAAGGACAGATTTAGCTTTGTGTGTGTCACCCTGTCGGGCGACCGCGCCCCCAGGCCGTAGCCACATCCGCGGGCGTCGTCATGATTGCCGTGGTCGAGCGTTGTTTCACGGCTGTCAAAAAAGTGTTTCGGCAGAAGTTCTCGGGATGCCCGGTCCACCTATTACGCCAGTCTGCACTCGTACAGTCGAAAGCATTCGCCTGCCCCATTTTTCCGTACTTGCCATCAACCAGGCGATAGAACTGGACAAGTCCATACTGGCCAGCAGCCGGTCTCAGCACTTTGACGATATCTGGCAAAGCGGTGGTCCGGCGGTCATTTCGCACCGGGAATGAATAGCATGGAAGACTGGGATTACTGCAGCGGCCCCCGTTGATGGAGTATGTCAGCAGAGGATAGGGGTATGTGGTCGCACTCTTGGGCGAATTCGTCAGCGGAGATTCCGTGTAGACTCGGCCAAAACTGAAGTACTTGCTAACCATTGCTTGCGCGGGTGCGTCTTGGAGATCGTTGGGGTAGTTGAATAGGCCCCAGGCCTTAGTGTGTCCCCGAGCCGCGAGGGCCGGGATCGTGGCGCCGGTTTCCTGGTAGCGCTGCTCGTCCGTCGAAAGTGTCGTCATCTCCACGTAATTCATGCCCTGAGAGACGAAATTCCACCCATATGTCGTCTTGAGGGTTGTGAGGTCGTTCCAGGTGGGATAGATGACGCCGCGAATGCACGGCCGGGCTGCGGTGCCGATGCGATTTACAACGACTCCGCCGACGGCCGTCACCCCCAGCGACTTCAGATCGGACGCTGTCTGCAGGAGGGAACGCATTCCTGGAGTCGGCTGGCACGCCGCCTGGTAGATCGTGCGTCCAGCCATGATGGTCACGTATGAGGGGGCGGCGGCTTCGCGGTCTTGAGGTCCGCTCTGAACGGCACTTGCCGCCGACGTCAAGAAACAGGTAGTTAGTGCCGTGCCGACTATCAGCAGAGATTTTCGCATCGGTTTTTCATACCTCTCGGAGGTGTTGTGGCCAGGAAAGACGACGCTGCCAGGCCGTGGCGGGCCTGGCAGCGTCAGTTCGACGTGCTCGCGTGAGAACGCCGAGTAAGTTTATTGATCAGGTGCGGTGGACGAAGGTAAGCACCTGGCCGGCCTTGACTGTGGGCGAGCCCGGGTTGCAGGAGTACTGCGTCCAGATGTTCTTCGGCGGAGTCGTCGACAGTTGGATGCCGATCGTCGCATTGGCATTGTTGCCCGTGCCATATGACATCTTAATGTTCTTGCTGTTTTCGAAGAACGTGACGGACGCCTTGGCCGTCATCGTGCGATTACCGTAGAAGCGCCCCTGCCACGCAATGGTGAACTGACGCGAGCCAGCAGCGCCCGTCGTCTGCGTGAATACGCCATCGCCCTTCGACCGGTCGATGTACAAGTCGTCCCAGAAGACGGCCAGCGCTCGGCCGGAATTGCCGGTCGCGTCGCCGAAGGCGGACGGCAGGCAGGTGTTGTCCCAGCGGTCGGTGTTGGTCCAGAACTGGATGTTTCCATTTGACGACACATTCATCGTGCTCATCTTGAGGTTATATACCCAGACGGGGAAGGGCATTTTATAGGCGCCTGAACCGGTGACGGACAAGGCGGCCGTCGAATCGTCGACACTGGTCGGGAAGAGATTGTTGACCGTGATGGACTTGTATGTCGAAGCAGACTTGTTGATTGTGTAATAGCCGACGTTGGTACCCGCCTCGGCGCCAGCCTGGGGGGCGCCGATAACGCTGCAGGCTGCTGCCGCAGCGGCGGCTACGGCCAGTGAACGGGGGACGACTCGTCGCGGTGACGTCATGCGGGAAGCTCACTTCCGGGAGGCTCGGCAGGCACGGGACGGCCTGCGCAGAATCTATGAAGGCGTGATGTCGTCTGTCGTGTCCTTCGATCTGATGACAGCCCGCCGACCAGAGACTCAAGGAATCGTCCGTCCTCGCGAGCGGGGCACATATTCTGTGGACATGCCTGCGGACCAACCCACCATCCTCGCGACTTCTGGCGGCTACCGCTTCGGGGAGCGCACGAGGGTCGAGTACAACCACCTCGTCCACCACGCCGTCGAGTTGTCCGGTGTCACCGGGCGGCGCCCGAAGGTATGCGTGCTCGGGACGGCGAGTGGGGACCAGCGATGGTTCGCGCACGAACTCGATGAGGCCGCCCGGCTGGCCGGTTTCGACCAGACGCACCTGCACCTGTTCCCGATGCCCAATCTCGAGGACATCGAGGGTCACCTGCTTGCGCAGGACGTCATCTGGGTCAGCGGCGGCTCGGTCGCGAATTTGCTGGCGGTTTGGGATGTTCACGACCTGCGCCCGGTTTTCCGTCGGGTGTGGGAGAGCGGCGTCGTGCTCGCCGGTGTCTCGGCCGGCTCGATCTGTTGGTATGACGGTGGCTGCACCGACTCTTTCGGCCCCGACCTGCGGGCGGTGACCAATGGCCTGGGTTTGCTGCCCTATGGCAATGGCGTGCACTACGACAGCGAGGAGCGTCGGCGGCCCACGATTCACGCGCTCGTCGGGGATGGCACCTTGGGTGTCACGCACTGCACCGACGATGGCGTCGGCATCGTGTATCACGGCACCGAGGTCGTCGAGGCGGTCACCGAGAGCGCCGGCAAGGGCGCGTATGTCGTCGCCCGCCAGCCCGACGGCAGCGTCACCGAGGAACGGATCGAGCCTCGCCTGCTGGGTTAACAGTTCCGTCCCGAACTTGAGCACGCCTTAACGACTTGAGCACGTCCTACAGGACGTGCTCAAGTCGTTAAGGCGTGCTCAAGTTCGGGACGAGGGGGTGTGGCTGCGGGGGAGCGCATGCCCCATACGCCCACGGCGGCGACGACGGCCAGGACGGCGACCGCGCTCCATACGGCTCCGGCAATGGTCCGCGGCGCCACCCAATAGATCAGCGCCGCCAGGACCGCCGCGCCCGCCCAGGCGACCAGCCCGAGGACGTGCCGCGCCCGGGCGACATCGACATAGGTGGCCAGCTGGATGACCGCCATCAGGCTGCCGGCGATCGCGAAGACGGGCGCATACGACGCCGCCGCGACGTATGCGTCGCCGGCCAGGACCCGGGTCATCACCGAGCCCAGCAGCGCAGCCGCGCCGCACGCGAGTCCACCGAGCACGGCGACGGCGATCAGGGCGTATGCCCGTGCCTTGGCCACCGATCCCCGCGCCGCCTCGTGCGGGAACACCCACAACGCGATGAAGTTCGTCCCCCAGAAGGTGACGCGGCCGAAGACGGTCAAGAAGGCGTACCAGCCGGACTCCGTGTCGGGCAGCACCGCGCGGGCGGCCAGCAGGTCGGCGTTGAGGAGCACGAGCAAGGCCCCGGCCCCCGTGCTGGCCCGCACCATTCCGGCCCAATTCCGCTCCCCGGGAAGGTCCGTCACGTCCGCGTCGGTCGGTGCGCCGCGCAACATCCAGGCTCCGAGCACCAGCACTGCCGCCGCGGTCAGGGCCGACGCCGTGAGCACGAAGGTGGGCCCGCCCCCCGACACCGCCGCGAGCACGGCCGCCACGACTCGGCTCGCTCCGGACGTCGTCAGCAGCACCCCAAACGCGCCCGTCCGCCCCAGGCCGAGCAGCACGCCCAACTGCACGCCCAGGAACGTCTGCGGGATCATCATGACGGCCAGGGCGACGGCGGGCGCGTACGAGGGCAGCCGCAGCACCGACACGATGATTGGCGACGCCGCCAGGATCACCAGCGCGGTCCCCACCGAAACGATCAGGGCGCGCCGATAGATCCACCCGCGCGGACGACGCGGTGACATCGCGACCAGCCGGGTCGTCTCGAGTTGGATCGCCGTGTAGGCGACGGTGAAGATCACCGACAGCCCGAGGAGGGCGCCGAGCGCGCCATACTGCTTCGGCCCCAGCGCCCGGGTGAGGATCAGGATGTAGGCGTAGCCGAGGATGCCGGAGGCAAACGTCGCCCCGGCCAGGGCGATGCCCGAACGGGCGAGTTCCCGCGTCCCGTCGCGGGACGTTCCATCCGCCATCACTTTGCTCCCCGAGTTGGTCGGCGTCGATTATGACGCGACGAGGGCGCGGGCCGGGTCAACTACGATGACCTGCCGGAAGATTCGTATGGCGCACCCCGGCGCCGCGCACAGGAACGAGCCCCTCCATGTCCGAAACCGACGCCTCGCCCACGGCGGTCGGCACCCCCCTCGCTGCGCCGGCCGCACCCCTCGCCTCGGATTCCGTTGTGGTCGAGCGGTTCCTGCGTGCGTTCCGGGCGGTCGCCGCCCTGTTGACTGTGGCGAGCGCCGTCGTCTGGCTGCGCCCGATCAATGTCCCCGGCCAAAACTTCCAGCCGTTCGGCTGCGGCAGCGCCGCGGCACCCGCCTCCGACGACCTGGCCCGCCTCGTCTGCGACGGGTCGGTCGGCCGGTTCCGGGGCATCGCCCTTGGGCTGATCGTGGCGGCCCTGCTCGTGCTGGTCGTGGGGGAGATGCTGGCCAAACCACTGGGCCGCCGGCGTCCCCTCGTCATGTGGGCCCTGCTCCCGGCCATCGGTGGCTTCACGGATGCCGTGACGAAACTCCTGCTCCCGATCGTCGTCCACGGGGCGGACGGGGCAAAGATCCGCTGTGGCACCCCGCTCAGCCCGGTCACCGATGCCCTCGTGCGCGGGCAGTGCGGGTCGGTTCCGGAAGGGCTGCGGGCCACCGCCTTTGGCGTCCTCGTCGGATCGGCCTTACTCGTCGGGCTCGCCTTCTATGTCGGCGGGGCCGTGCACGCCGGGGTCGCGCACGCGGGTCTTGCGCCGGCCGCCGCAACGCCCGACGAGGGGTCGGGCGACTCGCTCACCGATGACGCCCGCGCGGACGACGCCCGCACCGACGACGGCGACCTTACCGACGACGGCGATCTGGGCGAGGACAACAGGGACCGGCGATGAGCTTTGAGGATTACTACCGCGACAACGTCACCTATATCTCCCGGGTCGACCCGCGACTGGCGCTGATCATCGACCTGGTGACCGCCCAAGCCCCCGCCAGCACCCTCGACATCGGCTGTGGCCGCGGCTTCCTGCTCGATCTGCTGGCCCGGCGTGGCCTGACCGGCCTCGCCGGTGTCGACGTCTATGACGACGTCACCGACGAGCGCTTCGACTACGTGCGCGCCGACGCGACCCAGGCGCTGCCCATCCCGGACGCAACCTTCGAGTGCGTGATCGCCGGGGAGATCATCGAACACGTGCCGAACCCCGACGATTTCCTGCGCGAGATCCGCCGAGTCCTCAAGCCCGGCGGCACGCTGATCGTCTCAACTCCGAATCTCGTCTCCTGGGCCAATCGCATCCTGGTGCCGCTCGGCGTCCAACCGCTGGGCACCGAGACCTCCAGCGAGATCTCGCTGGGCCGGCGGCACCGGGTCCTCGGGCAGGGCAATCAGGTGCAGGGCCACCTGAAGGTGTTCACCCACCGGGCGCTCGGGGAGATTCTGGAGCGCTATGGCTTCACGGTCACCCAGCGGCTCGGGGTGCCCGCCTTCTTCCCCAAACCGATCGACCGCATCGACCGGCTGATCGCCAAGCGCGTCGCCTTCGCCTCCGGTCTGGTGTATGTGGCGCAGGCCCCCACGGGTCCGTGGCCGACTCCGCCGGCGGGTCGTCGCCACGACGACTGTGGGGGCTGATGGCCCCGTCGCTACTCCGGCTTGGTCACGACATACACATAAGACACAAACGGCGGCCCGGCGGTGTCCTCGGGGATGACCGCCTCGACCTGGCCACCGGCGGCGCGCAACTCCTTGTCGACCTTCGCGCGCCGGAAGGTGTGGAACTCCATCACCGCGTCGTAGCCGTAGCGCCGCCGTCGGTAGACGTTCTGAACCGGGTTCGGCAGGCGCCGCACGATGCCGATCGGGCTCAGGTCGGCGTGGCTCGGGACGGTGAACATCGCGATCCCGCCCGGGCGCAGCACGCGCACGAACTCGCGCAGATAGGCCGCCTTCAGGTCGTTGCTCATGTGCTGGAAGACGACGATGCTGACGATGAAGTCGAAGGTGTTGTCGGCGAACAGCCCGAGGTCGGCCTTCTCGTTAAGGTGGAAGGTGACCCGAGGGTCGTCGGCGTGGAACTTCTCGGCCAACTCGATCATGCTCGGCGCTACGTCGACGCCGTCGGCGTGCTCGAAACGACCGGCGAGCGCCCGCGTGAGGCGGCCGGCCCCGCAGCCGAAGTCGAGGGCGCGCTCGTGGCGAGCGGGCGCCATACCGAGGCCGTCGAGGATGTCGAAGTAGCCCCCGAGCCACTCCTCACCGGTGGCGAAGAACGCCTCCGGAGTCCACTTGTTCCCATGCCGGTCGGGATAGGCGAGGATGGCCCAGAGCGGGTCGGTAGCACCCAGGTCGTCCCAGTTGCGCTGCAGGTGATCGAGGTTCATCGCGGCCGTTCCAGTGTGCGGGGAGGATCGCGCGAAAGCGTATCCCGGCGACGGAGGGGGCCGAGGCCATGTCACGCCTGAGGCCCTCCCCCGAGGCCGCGGTCCTGGCCGCTTTGGCCCTGTTGCTGGCCGTGATCGTCCTGACCAACAACTGGGGCGTGCTGACCCCGGACACCAAGCCCGAGTTCTTCCTCAACCCGTGGCAGTCGGCCAAGGATTTTGCCCGGCCGTGGCTCGCCTCCCCCGAGCTCGGCTCGCCGAGCTTCAACGTCGGCGTGGCTCCGGTGGCCGCGATCTTCGCCGCGGCGAAGGCGCTCGGCCTGCCCGCCTGGCTCATTCAACGCGTATGGCGCATCGCCCTCCTCCTAATCGCCGGCTGGGCCGCCCGCGCCCTCTATCGCGAACTGACTCACGGGACCGCCGCGGATACAGCGCCCGGGCGCGTGGCCGCCGCCGTCGCCTTCGCGGCCAATCCCTATGTCATCGTCGGTGGTGGGACGACCCCCACCTTGCTGCCGTACGCACTGCTCCCGGCCTTCGTCCTCGGCGTGTTGCGGGCCGTGCGCCTGCGGTCGTGGCGATGGAGCGTGCTGGCGGCGCTCGCGCTGGCCGCGACGAGCGGACTGAATGCCGGCGTCGTGACCTTGCTCCAACTCGTCATCGTGATCCCCGTCGCGGTCCACGTCGGGGTCACGCAGCCGCGCTCGCTCGGTCGACTCATGGTCGTCCTGATCCAAAGCGGCGCGGCCTACCTCGCGCTGTCGCTCTATTGGCTCGTCCCGTCGCTGGCCGGCCTCGCCCGCGGGTCAACCGTCGTCGCAAGCACCGAGCGCCTCGACGCGATCAATATCGGCTCCTCCTTCGCCGAGGTGCTTCGCGGGCTGGGCATGTGGAGCCTGTATGGCGCGGGCCCCGGCGGTCCCTTCCTGCCGCGACAACTCGCCTACCTCAGCAGCGCCGTCGTCGTGGTCCTCACCTTCGGTGGCCCGGTTCTGGCCGCGCTCGGCGCGCGGCTCAGCCGGTCACCGGCGCGCGTGTTTGCGGCCGCCTCGGTGCTGACCGGGGCCCTGGTCATGGCCGCCCCCTTCCCGTATGCCAATCGCTCGGCCTGGGGAGATCTCGTCGTCCGGGCGCTGGAAGGCGTTCCCGGTGCCGGGGCCTTCCGAACGCTGAACAAGGCGGGCGCCGTTCTCGAGATCGGCCTTGCTGTCCTGGTCGGCCTCGCTGTGGCCGTCATCGCCCCGCGCCTGCGCGAAGGCTGGCAGCGCGTCCTGGCCGTCGGCGGCGCTGCCGCCCTGGTGATGGCCGGGACCGCGCCCGCTTGGACCGGTGGCCTCTTCCCGGTGACCATGGACCTCCCCGGCTATTGGCAGGAGGCCGCCCAGGATGTCAACGACCTCGGCGCGACCTCGGCACCCGGCCGCGTCTTGCTCACCCCGGGGATCAAGCTCGCGGCATACGACTGGGGGTATGCGGGTCCGGACGAACTCGGCAACTCCCTCTTCCGGCAACCCAATGTCTTCCGAACGACGACCCCGTCGAGTTCGCCGGAGGCCGCCGACCTGCTCGCCGAGGTGGACCGGCGGGCCTATCTCGGCATCCTGCCGCCGGGGACGACCTCGGCGCTGGCGCGGCTGATCCAGGTCGGGGTGGTCGTCTCGCGGTACGACACCGCGCTGGCGCCGGGAGCCGACAAGACCGTCGAGGCACAACTCGCGGCCGATCCCGGGCTGTTGCCGGCCGCGGCATTCGGCCCGCCGCATGGCGAGGGCATCGGCGCGGTCAATGTCCGGCCCGTCCAGGCGGCCGGTGTGCAGCGCACGCTCTTGCCGGCGAAGGGAGCGCTGCTCATCGACGGATCCGGCAGTGTGCTCCCGCAATTGGTCGCGGCCCGGCTGCTCACCGGCTGGCCGACAATGGTCCTCGCGGGCAGTCAAACGCCGGAGCAAACGGAGCAGGCCGTGCGCGATGGCGCGCACGTGATCCTCAGCGACAGCAACGGCCGCCGCCAGTGGAGCGACGATCCGACGCGGACGGGCTGGCTGCTCGGCCCGACGGAGGGGGAGGGAGCGACCCGCGCGCTCTACACCGAGGTCGACCAGACGGTCGCCCGGGCGGACGGCAACGCCACCATCACCACCTCGGGTCCGGGGCAGTTGTTCGGCCCGTTCGCCACGGGCGACCCCTATCTGGCGTTCGATGGCGACCCGAGCACGCAATGGTTCTTCGGCAATTTCGGTTCCGGCGTCGGCAACGCGATCACGGTGACATTGCCAGACCCGAAGCCGATCGGCGTGATCACCTTGCGGATTCGCGACAACGGCGGGGTGCGCGTGGCCGCCGTTCGTGTCACGGGTGCCGGTCCCGGCGGACCGGTGGTCCGAGAGGCGAAGGTGTCGGCGTGGCAGGCGTTCGCGACGAATGTCGACCTCGGCGCGGGCCCCCTGCGCTCGATCACGATCGAGGTCACCGAGACGGCCGGCGACGGTCAGGGCTGGGTCGGCATCGGCGAGATCAGCATCCCGGGCGTCAGCGTGCGCAAGGTCGCCCGCCTGCCGCAGGGACTGCCGGAGCGGCTGTCCCGACTAGACCCCGCGCTACTGGCCTCGACGCCGATCGACGTGCTCCTGCGCCGCCGGGGCGGTGATCCGTCGGGGCTGACCGAGGAGGAACCGCGGCTCGAGCGGGACGTGCAGGTGCCCGACACCCGGCCATACGACCTGACCGGGACGGTGCGCCTCGCGCGCGGGGCGATGGATCGGGATATCGACCTCCTGTTGGGCGCATCGTCGGCGGTGCAGGCGCGAGCCAGCTCGCGCGCCTTCGGCAACCCCGTGCTGCGGGGCTCGATGGTGTTGGACGGGCCCGACGACGGCGGGGACCTCGCCACCGGCTGGATCCCAGCGGACCCGGTCGCCGGTGAGTCGCTGCGCCTGGACTTCCCGCGGCAGCGGCTGGGCCGGCTCACGATCGACCAGAACACCGAGGGAGCGATCGCGACGTCCGCACTGATCTCGGTCAACGACGGCACGCCGGTCGAGGTCGCGCTGTCACCCGGCCGCTCGATGATCCAACTCCCCGCGGTGGTCCCGCACGCTACGCGCGTGCGGATTCTGCTCACCGGTCGGATGGGCGACGGCCCCGTGCGCATCCTGAACGTCGGCGGTTTGCCGCGGATGACGTGGTCCGGGCCGGGGGAGCGTTGTGTGGCCATCGCCACGATCGACGGACAACCGTGGGCGGCCCGGCTGCTGGGCTCGTGGGACACCTTGCTGAGCGGAGGCGCGGTGGCGTTCACCTCGTGTGACGGAGCCCCGCAGGCGCTCTCCGCGGGCGGGCACGCGCTGCGGTCCGTGTCGGCGTTCGCGGTGGACGAGATGCAGTGGCACGGACGCAGCCCACGCACTGAGCTGCCGCCGACGCCGTCGGTCCGGATCGAGCAAACCAGCCCGACGAGCGTGCTCGCCCGGCTTGAAAGTGCTTGTGCGCCATGCTATTTCAGCTCCGGGCAAGGGCGTGACTCGCAGTGGCGAGCGAGCCTGAATGGCGTGGATCTGGGGGTGCCCGTCGCCGTCGACGGCTACGCCTCCGGGTGGCGGATCGACGGGCGCGCAGGTGACGTGGTGATCGCCCGGTTCGGGCCGGCCCGCGCCACCGCGTGGGCCTGGGGGATCAGCCTGAGTTCGCTCGGCCTCGCGCTGATCGCGCTCACCTGGCCTCGGATGGCGCGGTGGCGCCGCCGCAACGGGGTGCCCGCAGCCGCTGAGACGCCGGAGCTGGCGGTCGAGGAAGCGGCCGCCACGAGTGACGCGCCGGCTCGGGGCTGGGTCGGTGTGCTTGCCTGGACCCTGGGGGTCGGCCTCGCGGTCGCGGCGACGGTTGGTCCCCTGCCCGGGCTGGTAGCCGCTCTCGTCGTGATTGGCACCATCGGCCTTCCCGAGGGTCCATCCGTGACAATCCGGTGGCGCCCCGTCCCGAGCCTCGCGCTGACGGCGGCCTGCGTCCTGGCCGGCCTGATTCCGCTGGCCTGGTATGCCGGTCCCAGCCGGCACAGCGCCCTGCTCGATGAGCACATCGGCGCCAACTGGGTGGCCCAGCAAACCGCCGGCCTGGCGATCTGGCTGCTCGCGGTCGGCGTGATCCTCGACCACCGCCGGCGCACGGCCAACGACTCCCGTCCCTAGCCCAGAACCCCTAGCCCAGAACCCGTAGCCCGGAACCCGTAGCCCAGACCCCTAGCCCGGAACCCCTAACCCCGGATCGCCCGGGTCTGCGCCGCGAGCCACACCCACACCCGGGCTGCACCGTCGGCGGTCCAGTGGACGCCGTCTTCGTAGAGCGGGGCGCCCTGGTAGGTCGCGGCATACGCCCCGGTCGGGCAGACTTCGCTCCGCAGATTCAGCAGGTGCACATCGGGATGTGCGGCGACGAAGTCGGTGATGACCTTGTTGAGCCACTCCTGGCGGCCCACGTCGTTGATGATCGGTGCCGTCTTGTCGAACCCGCTCTCCGGCTTGCCGTAGCAGGGGAGGTTTGTGATCGCGACCGTGGGAGCGACCTTCCCGAGGTCCGCGGTGGTGGCGGTCAGCCACTGGGTGATGACGGCGGCATACTCCGGGGTTCCGAAGGTGAGATCAGCGCCACCCAGCACGTGATCGAACAACTCGCCGTTGCCGATCATCATCACCGCGACGTCGGGCTTCGCCTGCTCCAGGCCCGCGTGCCAGGCGGCCGACCATGTCGGGCAACTATCGGGCTGCGGGACGACCTCGCCGTCGATCACCCAATTGCCGCCGAGGAAGTTGCACCCGAGCAGTGTGTTGCCCGCGACCGTGACGTGCAGCGAGGGGTCCGGCGGGTACTTCGAGTGCAGATAGAACGCGACCGAGTCACCCAGCAGATACACCTTGATCGGGGTGGCGTCGGTGGCCGCGCCGCTTGGCTGGGCGGGGGGTGGGCTGGCGATCGGCCCGGCGGCCGTGCCCGGGGCCCCCGTCGCCAACACGATCCCGGTCAGAACCACGGCGGTGGCCGCTCCGAGGCGCGCGATGACTTCGCCCGTCCACGGGGCACGCGGCCCGGTCGGCGACCAGCGCCGAATCGGCGTCTCGATGACCCGATAGGACAGCGTGGCCAGCAACCCGGTCACCGCAAGGCGCATCGCCAGCAGGGGCCAGCCCGTGAGCCCGGTCTGTGCCGGGGTCAGGACGACATAAACGGGCCAGTGCCAGAGATAGATGCCGTATGACGCGACCCCCACCGTGACCAGAGGTCGCGTCGTGAGCACCCGGGTGAGCGGGCTCGTGCTCGGGCTGGCCGCGCCCAGGACCAAGGCGAGCGAGGCGAGCGCCGTGAGGAGGAAGCCACCGCGATACATCCACGTCGAGGAGTCGGGGCCACGGCATACACGATCCCGATGCCGGCGAGCCCGAGCCATCCCACCGGTCCCAGCCACGCGCTGCCTGAGTCCGTCCGGCCCGATCCGGCACGGCCCGACCCGGCGCCGCGCCACCAGCCACGCCGGGTAAACACCACCGCTCCGACGGCCCCGACGAGCAGGGCCTGGAGGCGCGTGTCGGTGCCGTAGTAGATGCGGCTCGGGTCGATGCCCGGCCGATACAGGGCGGCCATCAGTCCGGCCGAGGCGACGGCGAGCGCGCCGAACAGCACGGCCAGGCGCCGGCCCCGCCAGCCGAAGCGCAAGAGCACCACCAAGAGCAGCGGCCAGATCACATAGAACTGCTCCTCGATCGCCAGGCTCCACATGTGCAGCAGCGGGGTCGGGGAGGCGTACTGCTCAAAGTAGGAGATCCGCTCGATCACGAAGCGCCAGTTGGCCGCATAGAACAGCGAGGCGATCAGGTCGCCGCGCAACCGCGCCCGGACCACGGCCGGGGCGAGCAGCACGGCATACAGGCAGACGAAGACGAGCACGGCGAAGAGGGCTGGCAGCAGGCGCCGCGCCCGATGAAACCAGAACCGGGCGAAACCGACCCGGCCGGTGGCCTCGTGCTCGGCCAGCAATAGCGAGGTGATCAGGAAGCCGGAGAGTACGAAGAACACGTCGACGCCGAGGAAGCCGCCGGGCAACCACGACACGCCGCCGTGATAAAGGAGCACGCCGATGACGGCCAAGGCGCGCACACCATCAAGGGCCGGCCGATGGGGCAGCGCCCAGCGCGACGTCGACGGCATCCGAGCGTGTCCCTTCCCTGCGAGCAGCCCGCATTTTAGGGGAGATGGCATACTCGCTGGTAATGGTGCCCGTCGAGAGCCCGATCCCCCCTCAAGGAAAGACCGTGTCTGAGTTGCCTGCTGCCCACCAGCCGAAGGTTTCGGTCATCGTCCCGACCAAGAATGTCGAGCGGACCATGGAACGCTGCCTGCGCTCCATCGCCGCCCAATCCTGGGGCAACGTCGAACTCGTCGTCGTCGACAATTTCTCGACCGACTCGACGTTCGAGGTGGCGCAGCAGTATGCCGATACCGCCGTCCAAGCGGGCCCCGAGCGCAGCGCGCAGCGCAATCTCGCCATCGACCTCGCCACCGGCGACTACATCCTGTGGATCGACGCGGACATGGTGCTGACGCCGCGGGTGATCGAGGATGCGATGGACTACGCCCTCGCCCGCGACCTCACCGGGGTCTTCATTCCCGAAGTCACCGTCGGCGACGGCTTCTGGACGGCCTGCCGGGCGCTGGAACGCAAGTGTTATGTCGGGGTCGAGATGATCGAGGCTCCACGGCTGATCAAGCGGTCGTGGTTCGTCGAGAACGGCGGTTTCGTCGCCGACGTCGCCGGCCAGGAGGACGCCGAGTTGCGGATGCGCATGCTCGACCAAGGCGTGCCGATGGGCCACATCGACACCTACATCCTGCACGACGAGGGTCGGATGACCTTCGCCGACATCATGCGCAAGCGCTACTACTACGGCAAGTCGCTGCCGGCCTACAACCGAGCCCAGCCGGGTGCCATCTCCAAGCAGGGCGCGGCGACCCTCCAGGCAATGGCCAAGGGCCTGCCGATCCTGGCCGGCGACCCTGTCCACGGCGCCGCCCTCGTCGGTCTGCGCGCGTGCGAGGCGGTCGCGTATGCCGCGGGGGCCGCCTCGGTCAACCTCGCCAATCGCCGCGCGGCGTGAGCCGGGAGTGACCGGCGCGGCGCTGGCGCGGTGTCGACCGTATGCCGCGCCGCTCGCCACCGCCTTAGCGGCAGCTCTGCTGCTGCTCGGACCGGCACTCGGCCCCGGCCTGCTGCTGGCGGTCGATCTCGGGTGGTCACCCGATCCCCGCTTCACCCCGTTCGTCACGGGCACCGGGATGGTCGCGCCGCGCGCGGTGCCCAGTGACGCCGCGGGCGTCGTGCTCGGCCTGCTCATCGGCGCCTCCGCCGCGCAGAAACTGACCCTGCTCCTGATCGTGCTCGGGTGCGGACTCGGCCCCGTGGCACTTGCTCGCCGCGTTCACCCCGGCCTGAGCCCGCTGGCGATGAGCGCGGTCGCGGTCGCCGGGATCTGGACTCCGTTCGTCGCCGAGCGCCTGGCCGTCGGTCAGTGGACGGTCCTGCTGGGTACCGCCATCGTCGGCTTCGCACTGCGCGCGGCACTCGGATCTCGACCGACCCTCCCGGTCGCGGCCTGCGTCGCCCTCGCCGGAGTGGGCGGCGCCAACACCCTCGTCATGGTCCTGCCCCCGGTCGTGCTCGCCCTCCTCCTCACCCGACCGTATGCCGCGTCCCTCCGCCCGGTCCTGGCCGCGCTCGCGACTGGGGTCGCCGTCGCGGCCGTATGGGCAGTGCCCGCCCTGATCGCCGCCGCCCCGGCCGATCCCGCGGGTGCCCAGGCGTTCCGGCCCGCGGCCGACACCCCCCTCGGCGTCGCGCTGTCGTTGCTCAGCGGCGGCGGGATGTGGAATTCGGCCACCCACCCGGACGCCCGGGCGGCGCTGCTGCCGTCGCTCGCCGCGACGGCGCTCGCCCTGCTCGCCGCAGTGGCGGCCTGGCGCCACCGCCCGGCCCGCGGCGTGCTGGGGGCCGCCGGCCTGATGCTCGCCCTCGTCGTCATCAGTGCCGTTCCGGGACTCGATCGCGCGTGGTCGGCCATCGTCGGGGCGCTGCCGGGGGGAGGGCTGTTGCGCGACTCCCAGAAGCTGCTCGCGGCCTGGGTCGTCGTGCTGGCCGTCGGTCTCGGCCTGGTCGTCGAGGCGTTGCTGCGGCGGCCGCAGGGCGGCCTGGCCGCGGTCGGCGCCGTAGCGCTGACGCTGGCGCCCCTCGCCATCCTTCCGGGGATCGCGTGGGGACTCGGGGGGACGCTGCGGGCGCACACCGTCCCGGGCGACCTGCGTGCCACCGCGACCGCGCTGAGCGACGCCCCGCCGGGGCACGTCGGGGCGTTGCCGTGGAACCAATACCGCCGCTACCCCTGGAATGGCGAGCGGTTGGCGCTGTCCTTGGCTCCGCGGATGGTCGATCAACCCGTCCTGCAGAACGACGCATTGCCCCTGCGCGGCGGCACCATCGCCGGCGAGGACGTTCGGGCCGCGGCGGTCAGCACCGCCATCGCCGAGGGCGTCGACCCGGTCGCGGCACTGCGCGCGCAGGGGGTGCGCTACGTCCTGATCGAGGCCGACGCGGGCACGGACGCGGTCGGCGGCCAGGCCACCATCCCGGCTGGGGCCCGGGTGATCGCCCAGGGCGAGTCGGCACGGGCATACGACCTCGGGCCAGCACCAGCCATCGCGACGCAGCCGGCATCCGGGCCTGTCCGAGTGGGGTGGATCGTGACCTCGGCGGCGTGGATGCTCGTGCTCGGCAGCACGCTTGCCCGCATGGTCCGTCGCCGCCGACGCGGATGACATACGGCCGTCGGCGCGGCGTTCTTACCGTAGGTAATCCTTTGCTACCCTTCGGTCATGAATTCTTCGTCGTCCTCCGCCAAGGCGTTGGGTGGTTCGTTCCTCGCGGGCGTCCTGTTGGCCCTGTTCGGCGTCATCGGTGGAGTCGGTGCCATCACGCCCGACGCCAACGGCAAGCCCGCCAACCTGACTCAGTACGACAGCAACTGAGCCGCATCGCGTCGTGATCGACGCAACGCACGGCCCCGATCACGGGCCGTGCGTTTTGTTGTGCCCGAACTCCGGCTCGGGTGATGAGCCGTCCACGTCCTCGGCCGCCGCGCCCTCGTCGGCACCGATCAACAGTCGCTCCCACACGTCCACAGTCTGATCCCAGCGGAACTGGGCGACCCACTCCTGCACCTGGCGGGACAGCTTCTCGCGCAGTTCGGCGTCGTCGATGATCCGGCCCAGCGCGACGGCGAGTGCCGGGGCGCCCTCTTCGCACAACAACCCGGTCTCGCCGTCGCGAATCGAGTCCTGGACACCGCCCGCCTCATAGAACCCGACGGTCGGGGTGCCGTGCACACCCGCCTCTACCACGACCAAACCCCAGCCCTCCTTCAAGGACGGCAGCGCTTGGACCCACGCCTGCGCCAGCAGCCGATGCTTCTCGGCCTCGGAGACGTGGTCGGTGAAGGTGATCCGATCGCGGACGCCGGCGGACTCGGCATACTCCTCCAGGCGATGCCCCCACCAGCCCGAGCCGACGACGAGCATGCTCAGGTCGGGGTGCGCGGGCGCGAGCAACGCGAGCGCATCGATGGCGAGTTCCACGCGCTTGTGCGGCACCAGCCGGCCGAGCACGATGATCTGCGGCGTCTCCGAGCGCTCGATGTGCTCGTCCTTGACGACATCGGTGCCGTTGTAGATCACCGACATCCGGTCGGCGTCCACACCGAGGCCGGTGAGTTCCCGCCCGGTCGAAGGGGAGACGACCACATAGGGCACCTTGCGATAGACGCGAGGCGCGACCTCGGATTCGAGCCACCAGCCGATGCCGGCGGCCTTCTTGCCGACGACAACGGGCCACTGCTCGCGGTGGACGTGGTGCACGAGGTTGATCACGCGCCCGCCGGCCAGCGGCGACAGGAAGGGCACGCCATTTTGGATGTCGACCACGACATCGGCGCGCAGGCGCCCGGTGAGCCGCGACGCCAGGGCCCGCGGGAACACCCCGAACCGCCCGCCGCGACGGCTATAGGCGACGCCGTGCACAACCTCGTCACGAATTGCCCCCGGGTATGCCGCGGTGCGCACCGTCACCTGGTGCCCTCGCCGCGCGAGTCCCTCGGCGACCTCAACGAGGTACTTCTCGGCGCCGCCGGCCTCCGGGTGATGCTGGTCGCGCCAGCTCAGGAAGAGGATGCGTAGGTGGCGGGACAACGGAGGAACCTCGATCGTGGATTGGGGGGTTGTGCCCGGCGCGTAGCATGTCCGCGTGCAACCTGGGCAGAGCGAAAGATACCGCACGGTAACCCGCTCTACCCGGATGTTCCGTGCGTTCCTGCAGGAGCAGCGTAATCCCGAAGTCTTCTATCGCAGCCTCGCCCGCGACACCATCGCTCTCGTCGGCGCGCACGAACCGATCAGGGGGCGGCTGGTCGTGGACGTCGGTGCGGGGGAGCATCAGTTCGCCGAGGAGTTCCAGAAGGCGGGCGCCCGATACCTCCCAGTCGACCGGGACCACCGCATCTTGACCGAGTTGCCGCAGCGCGGCATACAGGGGCTGGGGGAGCGATTGCCGCTGCCCGACGGCTGCGCCGACATCGTGATGTCCAGCAATGTGGCCGAGCACGTGCGCACGCCGGGGGTGCTCGGCGACGAGCTCGTGCGGATCGCCCGCCCGGGTGGCCTGATCTTCTTTGCCTACACCTCGTGGGCGAGCCCGTGGGGCGGACACGAGACGAGTCCGTGGCATTGGTTCGGCGGCGACTACGCGGCCCGGCGGTATGCCCGTCGGCGCGGCCGGCCGCCGAAGAATCGCTATGGCGACAACATGTTTGCGACCTCGGTGGCGGGCGGACTGCGCTGGGCGCAAAACCAGCCCGACGCCTGGCTGGTCGACGCCTTCCCGCGCTATCACCCCGATTGGGCCGCGGGCGTCCTGAGCGTCCCGGGCGCTCGTGAAGTGGCGACGTGGAATCTGACGATGCTGCTGCGCCGGCGCTGAGCCGCCGCCTGGCCACGCTCGCCGGCCTGCTCGTCGTCACCACGGTCGCGTGGTCGACGCCGGCAGGGCGGATCGGCGAGGACACCAAGAACGACCTTTATGTCGACGCCTGGGGGCTCCTGCGCCGGGCGCTGCACCTGTGGGATCCGCAGGTCACCTGGGGGATGCTGCAGAACCAGGGCTACGGCTACCTCTTCCCGATGGGCCCCTTCTTCGCCCTCGGCAGCGAGGTTCTGCCGGTATGGATCGTGCAACGCCTCTGGTGGACCTCGCTCCTGGTCGTGGGCTACCTCGCGAGCACAGCGTTGCTGCGCCAGCTGCGCCTCGGGCGGGCGGACGGCCATACGCCCTTGGTGTGGTGTCACCTTGGGGCACTTGCGTACACCCTGGCACCCCGGGTTCTCTCCACGATGGGCGCGATCTCTCCCGAGGCGCAGACCCAACTCCTCGCGCCCCTGATCCTGTGGCCGCTCGTCGCCGCGAGCGCGGGCCGGCTAGGCCCTCGCCGCGCGGCGGCGCTCTCGGCGCTCGGAGTCCTGTTGTGCGGCGGGGTCAACGCGACGGCGACGATCCTGGCGGCCGTTCCGGCGGGGATCTGGCTTGTCACGCGACACCGCTGGTGGCGGGCGGCGCTGACCTGGTGGTGGGCCGGCCTGACGGCGGCGGCCGCCGCGTGGTGGCTGATCCCGCTCCTCCTGCTCGGGAGATTCTCGCCACCATTCCTCAACTGGATCGAGAATGCGGCGGTCGTCGCCAAGCCGGTCGGTCTGCTCGACCTGATCAAAGGCACCACGCATTGGCTCGGGCACGTCGTGGTCCTCGGCGGACCGTGGTGGCCGGCCGGCTGGTCGATCGCCAGCACCCCGTCGATCATCGTGGCCTCGTCGCTGATCGGGGCGCTCGGCCTGGCCGGTCTCGCCGTCCCCGGCGCGCATCGCCGCTTCCTGCTCCTGTCGCTGGTCCTCGGGGTCGTCGTCTTGGCCGTGCCGCACGCCGGGCCCCTCGCCTCGCCGCTGCAGGGCACGGCAGTCCGGCTGCTCGACGGTCCGTTGGCGCCGCTGCGCAATGTCCACAAGGCCGATCCGCTCATCCGGCTGCCCCTCGTGATCGGGCTGGTCCGGCTCGGCGCGTGGCTTCCACTGCGACGCGTCCGAACCCGCGTCGGCGCCGCGCTGGTCGTGGCCGCGTCCTGTCTCATCGTGGCCGGACCGGCCATGAGCGGGTCCTTGACGACGCGGGGCACCTTCACGGGAATGCCGGCCTATTGGGCCCAGGTCGGCGCGTGGCTCAGCGCGCACCAGCGCGAGGGCGGCGCCGTGCTGGTGCCGTCTGCGAGCTTCGGGGAATACACCTGGGGGCGCACCATCGACGAGCCCCTGCGCTCCCTCACCACCGGGTCGTATGCGGTGCGCGACGCCGTTCCGCTCACCCCCGCCGGGACCATCCGCTTCCTCGACGAACTTGAGCGTAGCCTGCAAACCGGCCGCGATCTCGACGGTGCCCGGGAGGCGTTGCTGTCCACGGGAGTCCGTTTCGTGATCCTGCGCAGCGACCTCGACACCGAACTCACCGGCGGACCTCCGGCGTATGTCGCGCGCTCGGCCCTGCGCGCCACCCCCGGTGTTCGGCTGGTGGCCGGGTTTGGCGCGGCGACGGTCGACGACACCGGCACGCGCGGCCAGCCCGTGGAGATTTATGCCCTCGACGGGACGGCCGCCGAGCCGCTGACGGCCTGGCCCTCGGCGTCGGTGCCGGCCGTCTCCGGGGCCGCCGAGGCGCTTCCGGCCCTGCACGAAAGCGCCCTCGTGGACGGGCCGGTGATCTTCGACGGGGACGGCGGCGCGGCGGCGGGCGCGCCCCGCGTCGAGACCGACACCTATCGGGCGCGCCACCGCTGGTTCGGAGCCGTGCGCGGGCAGGACGCGAGCCGCGGGCTCACCGCGAGCCAGGACGCGGGCGCTCCCGACTACCGACCGTGGGGAGATGAGTCACTGCGGGCGGTCACGGCATATGACGGCATTGCGGGGGTGGCGGCGTCCTCGGCGCTGTCCGACGACCTCACCTGGACCGGCCTCCGGCCGGCGAATCGTCCGTATGCCGCGCTGGACGCCGACCCGAGCACCGCCTGGCTCGCGCTCGGCGATCCTCGCCCGCGCCTCACCATCACCTTGCCGAGCGCGCAACCGCTCGATGCGGTCACCATCACGCCCGTCAGCAGCGAGCTGCAGCGCCGTGGGGCGGTGGCGGCCGCGCGGGTACGATTGACGTCGGGGGAGCGGGCGATCGAGTCGGACCTGGCAACGGGCACGCCGACGCGCGTCCCGTTGCCGGGCTGGTCCGGCGCCACCCTCACCGTCGAGATTCTCGCCACGGTGACGGGAACTCCGGCGACGACGATGACCGGATTCGCCGACGTCGCTATTCCCGGCGTGACCCCGCAGGAGTATGTCGTCCTGCCGGCCCCTCGGACCGGCGGACCGCTGCTCGGAATGGTGCTGCGGCGTGATCCGGCCCGGTTCGACGAATGTGTCCTGGCCGATCCGGGAATCTCGTGCGGCGACAGTGGCTTCCGGGCGGCCGAGGAGACCTCGGTCCTCGACCGCCAGTTCGTTCTTGAGCGCCCGCAGACGATGCTGGTGTCAGGGCAGTTGACCGCCGACCCGCTCGCCTCCGCTGCGGTCTCACACTCGGGATCGGGCTCGGGAACGGACCCGGGATCGAACCCGGGCCCGGGCTCTGAGTCGGGCGATCCTTCGGTCACGGTGGCCACGAGCAGCACGCGCAGCCTCGGCCTGCCGGGGGCGCCGGAGGCGCTGCTCGACGATGACCCCGCCACCGCGTGGAGCCCGGCGGCCGGTGACGACAGCCCGCGGATCACGCTGACGCTGGCCAAGCCCGCGCGGCTGGGGGACGTCCGGTTGGCGGTGCGTGGCGACTGGCTGACCGAGAACCACCTCACCGTCGAAGTCACCCGGGACGGCGACCACCGGTTCGTCCGGCCCGATCGCGACGGCTTGCTGCGCCTGCCCGTTGTCCGCACGGGGAGTCTTGTGGTGCGACTGCTCAGCGATGCCGGCGCCAACGCGTCGGCATCATTGGACATCGCCGCACTGACCGTCGTGGGCCTCGACCTCCCGGCTGCCTCGCCGTCCGTCGACGCCGCGTGTGGCGCCGGTCCCGACTTCGTCGTGGACGGTCGCCCCATCCCAACGCGCGTCCAGGGCGACCACCGAAGTCTGGTTGGCGTCGGGTCGTTGTCCTGGCAGGCCTGCGCTCCGGTGCAGTTGAGCGCGGGTGCGCATCGGATCGCACTCGGCCGCTGGGAGGGCGCGGGCCCAGTCAGCATCGTGGTGCGCTCCCAGGAGGAGGCCGGTGCCTCGCCGCAACCCGGCTCGTCACAACCCGGCTCCTCGGAAAACGCTTCATCGCAATTGGGCCAGGGCGTGACGATCAAGACGCGCGCCGAGCCCGGTGGTCGGTTGACCGCTCACCTGCCCGCCGGCCCGGAGCGGCTCCTGGTGATGACGCAGAACACCAACCCCGGCTGGGAGGCGCGGCTCAACGGCACCCTGCTGTCCGTGCGGACCGTTGACGGTTTCCGCCAGGGCTTCGTCGCGCCCGCGGGGGCGTCGGGGCAGTTGGAGATCCGGTTCGCCCCCGACGGGCCCTATCGCATGAGCCTGGTGATCGGGCTGCTGCTCGGCCTCCTTATCCCGGCGGCGCTGCTCATCCCCGCCGGCCCGGCCCGGCAGCTACCGGCGGCGGCCCCCCTGGGTCGCTGGGCGGCCCCTGCTGCGGCCATCACTACTGGCGTGGTCCTTGCCGGCGGGTGGGGAGCCCTCCTGGCCGCCGCGGCGCTCGGCATCGCGGGCATCAGCCGGCAACGCGGGCAACTGGTCATCCTGGCCGCGGGGCTCGTCGTGCTGGCTGGGGCTATCCAGGCGGCCTTCGGTAAGGGCGGGGGATCAGGCCCGGCCTGGGTCGAGATCGGCACCCGCACGCCGTGCCTGCTCGCGCTGCTGATCGTCCTGGGGACGCGTCCGCGCAAGCAGGGGTCGCTCGACGAAGCGATAGGTCACGGCCGCCAGCCCGAGGGTGATCGGCATCCCGAACGCGAGTAGCGGGATCAACCCACCGGAGAACGGCTCGAGGCCGGACACGGCATACAGCGCCGTGAACACCGGGACGTGCCAGAGGAAGATCCCGTAGCTGATCCGGCCGAGCCCCGCGGCCCAGGGGTGGGCCAGGGTCGCTCGCCACAGATTCCCGGGGCCGAGGATCAGCGGAAGGAGAAACGCCCCGGCGACGATGCACCCGAGCGTCATCTTCACCGCGAGCCGGCTGCCGTCGACCGTGCCCAGGGTAAGTTTCCCGGCTACCGGGGTCGTGGCCAGGAGGTATGCCGCGCCCCCCACCGCCAACAGCGGCCCGGGCGTCGCCGCGAGCCGCCCTAGCCAGCGTGAAATCAGATGGCTGGGCCGCGCCCTCGCCTCGGCGAGGAGCATCCCGAGCGCGAAGGTCGCGCTGCACGCGGGGAGCCAGCGCTCATACGGCACCTCGGTGAGTAGGTCACTGGAACTCGTGAGCCAAGTGATCCCGATCCCCAGCGGCACTCCCGCCGCGCAGATCGCGGCGGGCCAGTCGGGATTTCGCCGCGCCGCCCGAGCCAGGCCCCACGCGGCCACGGGAAGGCAGAGATAGAACGAGACTTCCGTCGCGATGCTCCACGACTGCGAGTACCCGGTGATCTGCGCTTCGGCCACATAGATCTGGGCGGCGGCGGCGTGCAGGACGACATCGCGTGCGCTCGGGTGCGCCGCGATCGCCACCACGACCAGGACGAGCCAGTATGCCGGGAGCACCCGCGCTGCGCGTCGCCACAGATAGGCGGTGGTCGAGACCCCTGTCCCCGCTTGCGTTCCCGTCCCGGGACGAGCCCGGACGAAACCGTGGTGCAGCAGATAGCCCGACAGCACGAAGAAGATCAGGACGCCCAGGTCCCCGCGCCCCATCAGCCGGCCCAAGAGCCCGGTCGTGGTCACGGACCCGGTCAGGAAGGCCGCGTGCGTCAGCACGACCAAGGTTGCCGCCACGAAGCGGAGGCCGTCGAGAGCCGCGACATGGGCACGCACCCGCCGATTATGACGTTCCCGTACGTGAGTGCCGGGACACCCATCGCGTCGTGGTTAGCGGCACGGGATACTCACTGGTAGCATCTCCCGACCGAACAGCTAGCTGTTGGGCAATTGGCCCGACGAGGAGACCCACGATCACTATGCGGAAGATTCTCGGCCCCCTCCTTCTGGGAGTGGGCGGATTCCTGCTCACGACCGCTCTGCTCGTGCTCCTGTGGGTGCCTGGCCAGGTCAAGAAGACCCCCCTGAATGTCAACAGCCTGACCACCCTTACCGGCGAGGCGAGCTACCTCGGCTCCGACCGCGCCCCGGTCAAGGCCACCAGTCACACCGTCACGGACGGCGACGCTTCCACGGGTGGCACGGCGGTCTTCCAGACCTTCACCTGCCTGATGTGGAACAAGGACGGCAATGCGCCGGACTGTGTCAGCGCAGAGGGCGAGGACAGCATCCTGATCAACGCGGGCACCGACAACTTCGCGACCAACCGCAAGACCGCGCTCGCCGAGGACGACCAGGCGAAGTATGTCGGCGCCAACGCCTCTCCCCACTCGGGCTTGATCAACAAGTTCCCGTTCGACGTTGAGAAGAAGACCTACCCCTTCTGGGACGGCATCCTCAAGGACGCCGTGGACGCGGCCTTCGTCGGCGAAGAAGAGGTCAACGGCCTCAAGACCTACAAGTTCAACATCAATGTCGTCGACCGCCCCGCCGAGATCGCGTCCGGTGTGCAGGGCAAGTACTCCGATGACAAGACGATGTGGATCGACCCGCTGACCGGCTCGATCATCAAGCAGGCCGAGAAGCAGGTGCGTGTGTTGCCTGACGGTTCGGCCGCGCTCGACATGGATCTGGCCTTCACCGATGCTCAGGTCCAGGCGAATGTCGATGACGCCAAGACCAATGGCGGCAAGCTCGGCCTGGTCGGCAAGCTGCCGTGGATTGCCGGCGTGCTCGGCTTGCTCTCGCTTGGCCTGGGGATCCTGCTCGGCCGCGGCCGCGATGAGGCCGTCGCGACGACGGACGTGAAGACCACTGAAGCCGGATCCAAGCCGGTTGGCGCCACGACCGTTCGGGCCGGCGCTGACGAGCCGACCAAGCCGCTCTTCGGTGGCACGGACGCCACCGTCCGCCGCCCCGACATCGACCTGCCCGAGGGCGCCGTCCGGCTGCCGGATGGCACGGTTCGGCTCGCCGACGGCACCATCCGCCGTCCGGGCATCGACCTGACCAAGGAGTAGTTCATGCGTGTCGTCGTCACGGGCGGCGCGGGCTTCCTCGGATCACACCTGTGCGAGCGGCTCATTGAGCGCGGCGACCAGGTGGTGTGCCTGGACAACTTCCTGACTGGCACCCCGGCCAATGTCGAGCACCTGCAAGGTCGCGACGGCTTCCGCTTGGTCCGCACCGATGTCACGGATTACCTCCACGTCGTCGGGCCCGTCGATCTCGTCCTACATTTCGCGAGCCCGGCCTCGCCGGTCGACTACCTGCGCGTGCCGATCGAGACCCTCAAGGTCGGTTCGATCGGGACGCTGCACGCGCTTGGCCTCGCCAAGGACAAGGGTGCGCGGTTCGTGCTCGCCTCCACCTCGGAGGTGTATGGCGATCCGGAGGTCCATCCGCAGCCGGAGAGCTACTGGGGGCACGTCAATCCGGTCGGCCCGCGGGGGGTGTATGACGAGGCGAAGCGCTTCGCCGAGGCACTGACCCTGGCGTATCGGCATACGCACGGGGTCGACACCGGCATCGTGCGGATCTTCAACACCTTCGGACCGCGAATGCGCCCCGATGACGGCCGAGCGATCCCGAACTTCATCCGCCAAGCCTTGGCGGGGGAGCCGGTCACGGTCGCGGGTGATGGCAAGCAGACCCGGTCAATTTGCTATGTCGACGACCTGGTCACGGGCATCCTGGCGATGGCCGATGCAGACCACAGCGGCCCGATCAATATTGGTAACCCCCACGAGATCGCCATGCTCGACCTCGCGCGCTGGATCATCGACTTGACCGGCAGCGCCAGCGAGATCGTGCACATCGAGCGGCCGGTCGACGACCCCACGATCCGGCAGCCAGACACGACCTTGGCGCAGGCCGTCTTGGCCTGGGAGCCGCAGGTCGCTGTCGAGGACGGGCTGTTGCGCACGATCGAGTGGTTCCGCTCTCAGGAGCAGGCGCAGGCTTTCGCCGTGCCGCCGCTGGATCCCCAAGCGACCGAGCACATCCTGCGCGGCGAGTAGCTGCGGCGCTAGGACGTCTCGGAATCCAGCTCTCGCGTCAGTCCGCGGCGAGGGCCGCGGCGCCGACGATGCCGGCCTGGTTCTCCAAGGCTGCCGGGATGATCGGCGTGCGCAACTTCAGCAGGGGCAAGAACTTTTCGTGCTTGCGCGAGACGCCGCCGCCGACCACGAAGAGATCGGGCCACAGCAGGTCTTCGAGCCGCTTGTAGTACGGCTGGAGGCGCTCGGTCGCCCACTCGGGATACTTCAGCCCCTCCTTGTCCTTGATGCTGGAGGCGGCCCGCGTCTCCGCATCGTGCCCGTCGACTTCCATATGGCCGAGCTCGCAGTTGGGTATCAGAACCCCGTTGTGCAACAAGGCAATGCCGATCCCGGTGCCGAGGGTGGTGAGGATGACGAGGCCTTGCTGCCCTTTTGCGGCGCCATAGCGTTGTTCGGCAACCCCGGCGGCGTCAGCGTCATTGACGAGCAAACACTTGCGGCCCAAGGCGTCGGAAAAGATCTTTTCGCCCTCGGCGTCGATCCAACTCTTGTCGATATTGGCGGCCGTACGAACGACGCCATGCTGGACGACTCCGGGGATGGTGACCCCAATAGGCGCATCCTTCGGCAGATCGTCGGTGAACTCGTCGGCGATCTGGTCGACGATGGCCGCGACGGCGGCGGGAGTCGACTCCGCTGGGGTGGCGATCTTCAGACGGGGTTGCAGAAATTCGCCGGTTATCAGGTCGACCGGTGCGCCCTTGATGCCGGACCCGCCGATGTCGATTCCCAAAGCCACTGTGTGCGCCATTGCCCGTTGCTCCGTCCTTGTCCCCAGCACCGCACCGAAAGCCGATCTTTCGGGCGGATTGACCACGTCCGATCCTGGCCCAAAGGCCGTGTCGCCGCCACCCAGTGTCCACCTACTGCGCAGATTGCCTGATGTGGCTAGGCTACAAAATTGTGTCGCGGGTCACAGGGGATCTGCGCTGTGGGGTTTGGAGGCTAGAGCATGAGTGAGCACGGACCGGTGTCGGACGTCGAGTCGATCTATGACGATCAGGACACCAGCAGCGGCAAGAGCGCCATTCGGATCGCGAGCGTCGCGGCGCTTGGTGGATTCCTCTTCGGCTACGACTCAGCGGTGATCAATGGCGCCGTCTCGGCTGTGGAGGATCACTTCGCGGTCTCTTCGGAGTCCCTGGGCTTCGCGGTGGCCTCCGCCCTGCTCGGCGCCGCGGCGGGCGCCTTCACCGCCGGCGGCATCGCCGACAAGGTCGGTCGCCTCTCGGTCATGAAGATCGCCGCCGTCCTCTTTCTGATTTCGGCGCTCGGCACGGGTTTCGCCAACAGCCTGACGATGCTCATCATCTTCCGGATTATCGGCGGCCTCGGCGTCGGTTTCGCCTCGGTTATCGCTCCCGCCTATATCGCCGAGATTGCCCCCGCTCACATCCGCGGCCGCTTGGGCTCGCTGCAGCAATTGGCCATTGTCACCGGCATCTTCGTCTCCCTGCTCGTCGACTATCTCCTGGCCAATGCCGCAGGCGGCTCGCGCGAGGAGTTGTGGGGTGGGCTTGAGGCGTGGCGCTGGATGTTCCTCGCGATGGCCGTGCCGGCGGTGATCTATGGCGCGCTGTCCTTGACGATCCCCGAGTCGCCGCGCTATCTCATCGCCACCCACAAGATCCCCGAGGCCCGCAAGGTGCTCACGGCGCTGCTCGGCGAGAAGAACCTGGAAGTCAAGATCGACCGGATCCGCGCATCGGTCGCGCGCGAGAAGAAGCCGTCGATGGCCGACGTCAAAGGCCCGGCGCTGGGCCTGATGCCGATCGTCTGGGTCGGCATCGGCCTGTCGGTCTTCCAGCAGTTCGTCGGGATCAATGTCATCTTCTACTACTCCAATATCCTCTGGGAGGCCGTTGGATTCAGTGAGGACGACTCCTTCAAGATCACGGTCTTCACCTCGATCGTCAACATCCTCACGACCCTGATCGCCATCGCGAGCATCGACAAGTTCGGCCGCAAGCCGCTGCTACTCATCGGCTCCACCGGCATGGCGATCACCCTCGGAATCATGGCCTTCATCTTCGGCGGCGCCCCGTTGAACGCTGAGGGCATCCCGCAACTCTCCGACGCCGCGGGGATGATCGCCTTGGTCGCCGCCAACCTCTTCGTTGTGGCCTTTGGTATGTCGTGGGGTCCGGTCGTGTGGGTCCTCCTCGGCGAGAAGTTCCCCAACAAGATCCGAGCCGCCGCCCTGTCTTTGGCTGCCGCCGCTCAATGGGTCGCGAACTGGTTGATCACCGTCTCCTTCCCGAAGCTGCGCGAGACCCTCGGAATCGCCTACGGCTTCTATGCCCTCTGCGCCGTCCTCTCCTTCGTCTTCGTCTGGAAGTGGGTCAGCGAGACCAAGGGCAAGGAACTCGAGGAAATGGACGACCACGCCTGACGGGCCTCGACATCGACACCCGATCCGCGCGGTAACACTCGATCCGTGCATTGACACCCTCTCCACAGGGTGTCAATGCACGGATCGAGTGTCGATGCAGCGAATCGGGGCGGTCAGGCGAGGGGCTTGCGGCAGACGAAGATCGCCGTGCCCGGCAGGATTCGGCCACGAGTAGGGGACCAGCCACCCCATTCCTGATCGTTGCGTTCGGGCCATTCCGGCTCGATCAGGTCGACCAAGTCCAGACCCGCCGCAACGATCTCCCGGACCCGCTCACCGAGCGTGCGGTGGTGCTCGACATAGGTGACCTGCCCGCGGGCGTCGCGTTCGACATACGGCCTGGTATCCCAATAGCTCTGGTGCGCGCTCAACCCGCTCACCCCCGGCACGTCCGGGAAGGCCCAGCGGATCGGGTGCGTCGTCGAGAAGACGAATCGGCCGCCGGGGCGCAGCACGCGCGCCGCCTCGCGCATCACGCGCGCCGAGTCGGCAACAAAGGGCACCACGCCATATGCCGTGAAGACCGTCCCGAAGCTCGCCTCGGCAAAGGGCAACCGGGCGCCATCGCATTGCACCAGCGGCACGGGCACCGCCGCACCACCATCGATGAGCTGGCCCTGACGCAGCATCCCGCCCGATAGGTCACTGGCCACGACCTCGACACCTTGAGCACGCAGCCAGCGGGAGCACTGTGCCGCACCGGCGCCGATCTCCAGGACGGGGGCGGGCGGCATACCTCCGGCAGGGGAAAGCAGCGACAACTCGGCCTCGGTCCAGCCTTCCGGGCCCCAGACGAAGCCGGAATCGCCGAGGAAGGTGCCGTGCTCCGCGCGGTAATCGGCGGCCTCGCCGTCCCACCACCGGCGCTGCGCGGCGATGGACTCGTCGTGCCCGACCGCCGCGCGCTCCACACGTCCGGCCCCACCACTCATCGCCTGGTCAGCTCCTCGGACGCGATTTGGGCGACCCTGGTCACGCCCACTAGACTGCTGTTCGCACACGTGTGCGCGTTTTGCGTGCCCACGAGCGCGAGTCCATTGTCCCATCACCATTCTGTCCGCATCGGAGTCCCTTCTACATGACTGCAACTACGGTCGCTTCGACCGCCCCTCAGGTCGCCATCAACGACATTGGCACCGAGGAAGAGCTGCTGGCCGCCATTGACCAGACCATCAAGAACTTCAACGACGGCGACATCGTCGAAGGCCGCGTTGTCAAGGTCGACCGGGACGAGGTCCTGCTCGACATCGGCTACAAGACCGAGGGCGTCATTCCCTCGCGTGAGCTGTCGATCAAGCACGACATCGACCCCAACGAGGTCGTCACCGTCGGCGACGAGATCGAGGCCCTGGTCCTCCAGAAGGAGGACAAGGAAGGCCGCCTGATCCTGTCCAAGAAGCGCGCCCAGTACGAACGCGCCTGGGGCACCATCGAGAAGGTCAAGGAAGAGGACGGCGTCGTCAAGGGCTCCGTCATCGAGGTCGTCAAGGGTGGCCTCATCCTCGACATCGGCCTGCGCGGCTTCCTGCCCGCCTCGCTCGTCGAGATGCGTCGCGTCCGCGACCTCCAGCCGTATGTCGGCAAGGAGATCGAGGCCAAGATCATCGAGCTCGACAAGAACCGCAACAATGTCGTGCTCTCGCGCCGTGCGTGGTTGGAGCAGACGCAGTCCGAGGTCCGCACCACCTTCCTGCGCGAGTTGCAGAAGGGCCAGGTCCGCTCCGGTGTCGTCAGCAGCATCGTCAACTTCGGTGCCTTCGTCGACCTGGGCGGCGTGGACGGCCTCGTGCACGTCTCCGAGCTGTCCTGGAAGCACATCGACCACCCGTCCGAGGTTGTCGAGGTTGGCGACGAGGTCACCGTCGAGGTGCTCGATGTCGACATGGACCGCGAGCGTGTCTCGCTGTCGCTGAAGGCGACCCAGGAAGACCCGTGGCAGCACTTCGCCCGCACCCACGCGATCGGTCAGGTCGTGCCGGGCAAGGTCACCAAGCTGGTGCCATTCGGTGCGTTCGTGCGCGTCGCGGACGGCATTGAGGGTCTGGTCCACATCTCCGAGCTGGCCGAGCGCCACGTGGAGCTGCCGGAGCAGGTCGTCACGGTCGGCTCCGACCTCTTCGTCAAGGTCATCGACATCGACCTGGAGCGTCGTCGCATCAGCCTGTCGCTGAAGCAGGCCAATGAGGACGCCGCCAACCTCGCCGAGTTCGACCCGACCCTCTACGGCATGGCCGCGGAGTATGACGAGAACGGCAACTACAAGTACCCCGAGGGCTTCGACCCGGAGACCGAGCAGTGGCTCGAGGGCTTCGACAAGCAGCGCGAGGCCTGGGAGAAGCAGTATGCCGAGGCGCACGCGCGCTGGGAGGCGCACCGTGCGCAGGTCGAGGCGGCCGCCAAGGCGGACGCCGAGGCTGGCGAGGCCGCGGGCGAGGCACCCTCGTCCTACTCCTCCACCACCACCGAGACCGGCGCTGCGCCGGTCGTCGAAGGCACCTTGGCCTCCGACGAGGCCCTGGCCGCTCTGCGCGAGAAGCTCACCGGGAACTGACCTTCCCGCGGGCGCACCCGCATACGGCATCGGCCCCGGTCACCTGTTGGTGACCGGGGCCGATCCTATTGGTATCAGCGGATTTTCAGGCGCTCGGCTTGACGCCCCACGCCTCGGCGACGGTCGCCGGGTCGGTCACGGTGACCGTGGAGGGGATGGCGTCCAGGACACGCACGAAGTCGCGCATGCAGTAAATCTCGGCGTCCGAGGTCCAGTGCGTGTTCTCCGGGCCGGAGCAGTTCCATTGCATGACGGTGCCGGGGGCGCTGGTGCCGGTGACGAAGCGGTAGAACTGCACCGTCGACCAGTTGCCGGGATTGACGCGCACCTTGGGGATCAACTGAGCAGGCGTCATATAGGTCGGGCCGTAGGGCAAGGTGCTGCAGGATTGGGTCGTGTCGGCGCACTTGCCGCCATTGACCGAGACGGTGGTCTGCCAGTTGGGCCATTTGGTGGCGACGGTATTGCTCGTCGCGGTGTCGCCATACACCCGGCCGAAGGCGAAGCACTTTTTGACGACCTGGCTCTGGATTTTGTCGGTGTACTTGTTGTTCGGGTAGGCGAACAGGCCCCACGACCGCGTGTGGCCGCGCCGCGCGAGCGCCCCGACGGAGCCGCAGGCCTCCGCGTGCTGCTGGGTGGGGGTCAGGGTCGTCATATTGGCGTAGGTCATCCCGGCGCTGGTGAAGGTCCAGCCGAATTGCGTCCGCAGCTGCGTCAGGTTGTTCCACGACGGGCTGATGACGTAATTGGAGAAGCAGGACTGCGTGACACCGTGACGCTTGACGACGACATTGCCGACGCCGGCCTTGCCTCGATCCTTCATGACGCTGGCCACGCGGCCGAGCGTGACGGTATTGGGAAGTTGCTTGCACAGCTTGTCGGCCGACACCCACTGGGTGCGCCCGAAGAGCAAGGTGAGGTATGCCGCGTCAGCCTTGGTTGTGCCGGAGGACGTGCTCGCGGGTGCTGATGACGCCGTCCGGGCGGGTGCGGAACCGGTAGACAGCGTGGGCTGGGCGACCGCGGTGCCGGCGCCGGCAAGGAGAGCCAGAGTGGAGACGGCCAGGGCCGTCGAACGAATACGCCTCGGGCGGGAGCCTTCCTTCGCTGCACGGGCGCGGGGCGCCGGCAGACTGCATCTGTTACGGGAGGGGCGGTAAGGCAGTGTGCCACCCTGACCTGCGGAATGCCACTCCACAGCACCGCACGGCGGAATAGGCTCGCCAATGTGATGCGGATCGGGCTGACCGGCGGCATGGGGTCCGGCAAGTCGAGCGTTGCTCGGTTGCTGGCAGAGCGCGGCGCTGTGGTCGTCGACGCGGACCGGATCGCACGGGAAGTCGTTGCGGCGGGCACTCCCGGCTTGAGCGCTGTGCTGGCGGAGTTTGGTCCAAGAGTGCGGGCCGCCGGTGGTGGGTTGGATCGGGCCGCCCTCGCGGGACTGGTCTTCGGTGACCGGGCTGCCTTGACCCGGCTGGAGGCCATCACGCACCCGTTGATCTGGGCCGAGGCCGCGCGACAGTTCGCCGCCGTGCCGGCCGACGGAATCGTCGTGCACGATATGCCGCTATTGGTCGAGAAGCGGATGTCGGCGGACTATCACCTGGTGATCGTGGTTCTGGTCGAGGCCGCTACGCGCGTCGCGAGACTAGGGGCGGCTCGCGGGGTGTCGGCCGACGACGCTTGGGCGCGGATTAATGCCCAGGCCACCGATGTGGAACGTCGCGCGGCCGCCGATGTTCTGATCGACAATGAGGGCAGCGAGGCGGACCTCGAGGCGGCTGTCGACCAGTTGTGGCAGGACGTCATTGCGCCATTCGCGGGCCATCTCGCCGCGGCTCGGCCGGCCCCCGATGCGCGCCGGATCAGCGCGGACGCCGTGGCGATGGCGCAGCGAGCGGCGCGGGTGAGCGCCCGCATACGTGTGGCCCTGGATGACGAACCCGTCCGCCTGACCGAGATCGTGCGGGAGCCTGGCCGCCTCGCCCTCGCCCTGGAGTTGTCACAAGAACCCTCCGCCACGGGTATGCAGTCGCTCGCCGCCGCCGGCTTCCCGCAGGTCGGTGACCGTCTACTCGGCTGCTGCGATCCGGTCTGGCCCGGTCGGATCGCCCTCGCCTGGCCGGGCGCCGATCCCGGCGTCGCCCATTGACCACCGGCGCTCACGCACACGCCGTGTGAGCCACGTCGCGCGCCGGTCGGCAGGCGTCAACCACCTCCCGTCAGGTGGGCATAGCAGTCGGCCACCCGCTGCCGCCACCACCGGTCGCGATCGGGGGCGGCGGCATACCGGGCCAGCAGCGCAGGATCGGCGCGGACTCGCTGCACCGGGAGGGTCCCATTGCGCGGGACGAGAGAATCAGGAACGACATCGCCAGCCATCAGAGCAACCGTGCCGAGCCCGCAGGCCCCGTCCAACTCCGGCAGGGCGGCGGCGAGGGCCACCCCGGCGCTGATGCCGATGGAGGTGTCCAAGGCGGACGAGACGACGGCAGGCAGGCCACACTCCTGGACGATCCGCAGTGCGGCGGCGACGCCTCCGAGTGGTGCCACCTTGACGACGACGACATCCGCTGCTTCGTCACGCGCCACGCGCAGCGGATCCTCGGCCCGTCGGATCGACTCGTCCGCCGCGACCCGCACATCCACCCCCGCCCGGGCCAAAGCGACCCGCAGGCGGGCCAGGTCCGCAACCTCGGCGCACGGTTGCTCGGCATAGTCCAGGTCGTAGACCGCCAACCGTGCCAACGCCTGCCGTGCCTGGTCAAGATCCCAGGCGCCATTGGCATCCACGCGAATCCGCCCGCCGGGACCCAGCACATCGCGGACAGCGGCGACGCGCTCGGCATCGTCCGCTAAGGACTGGCCGGCCTGCGCGACCTTGACCTTGGCTGTCTGACAGCGTGGGAACCGGACGAGTACCTCCGGCACCTGATCGGCCGCAACGGCCGGCACGGTTGCGTTGACCTCAACCTCCGATCGCACCGGAGCCGGCCAGTGGCCGTTCGCCGCCTCCAAAGCCGCTGCGAGCCAGCGAGCCGCTTCGGCGGGATGGTACTCGGTGAACGCGCCGAACTCGCCCCATCCGCTCGGTCCCTCGATCAGCGCGACCTCGCGTGTGGTCACGCCCCGGAAGGGCACGCGCATCGCAATGGCGACGACATGGCATCGCCCCAGCAGCTCCTCGAGGCTGATCATGTCTGGCGCTCCGGTGCGGCATCGGCGGCCCCGGCGGGACGGCCGCGTCGACGCAGTTCAGCTTCGGCCCGCGCCAAACCACCGTGCTCCAGCGCTGCCACCCGTGACTCGCCGGACCAGACCAGGCGACCGCTGCGTCGGACGGTGACGGCTAGCGCTGCGCCGAGATGCTCGATCGCACCCGCGGTATTGCGGCGTTCGCGGGGTAAGGGGACAGGAAGCACGTGCGCATCCGCCAGGGGAGCGGCAGCATCGACATCGATCTGCCAGCCGAAGCCGCGCCCACGCAGACGCCAGCTCGTGTCATCGACCGTGGCCTGCACCGGCGAGACGACCGGGTCGCCGAGCCGCACCACCGTGCCGTCCGGCAGGCGCACGACGAGCGCGGTGACCGTGGTCCGAAGCGGACCCGCGTGCACGAGACCGCCGGCAAAGGCCACGCACGCCTCGGGTTCGGCGAAGCCATGCGCCTGTCCCCACCACCAGGCATCTGGGAATCCGCCTTTGCCCCAGTTCTTTTCGCCATAAACGTGTACGCCGTCCAGTCGCCACTCGTCCCCGCTGACGCGCAATATGCCGTCGGCGCGGCCGCCGAGCAGCCACGGGTGCCAGTACTGATTCAGGCCCGGCATGGCCTGAAAGATGCTCGATCCGCCCAAGCTGCGGCGCGGCCACGGCCGCAGGTCCCGGAGGTGGATGTCGGCGTGCACGCCTACGCCGTCGGGTCCGGTCCAATCCGCCCGCACTCGCCTCGCCGAGCCGTCGAAAGCATCGCCGGCTCGGGCCCCCAATTCGTCTGGATCGGCATACCCCTGCGGCTGCGCGATCGTCGAGATCGCGCCGCTCGGCCACATCGCCGCACCCAGCGTGGCCCAGCGGGGGCCACCGTCGGCGGCGTCATTGATGCCGGCGAGCAGGATGGCGGTCCGCCTCGAGGCGGGATCGGTGAACCGCCAGAAATAGCCTTCCATCGCCAGCCCATGCGCCCGCAGGGGATCGCCGAAGGGCAGGTCGGCGCCGCTGGCGCGGTAGCGAGTCATTAGGCTCATCCGCGCCACGCCTCGGTGAAGTCGGCGTGGGCACGCACCCACGCATGCATCGCCACGGCCCCGGCGACCGAGGCGTTGATCGAGCGCGTCGAGCCGAACTGCGCGATCGAGAAGGTCGCGGTGCAGGCATCCCGGGCCGCGGGCGACAACCCCGGGCCTTCCTGTCCCAGCAAGAAACAGACCGACCGGGGCAACTCCGCCGACTCCAGATGCAGCGATCCGGGCAGATTGTCGACCCCCCACAGCGCGACGCCCTGCTCATCGAGATACGCCGCGAGCGCGGTGGCGTCGGGGTGGTAGCGCACGTGCTGATAACGATCGGTGACCATCGCCCCCCGCCGGTTCCAGCGCCGGTTCCCGACGATATGCACCTCCTTGGCGAGGAAGGCATTGGCGGTGCGCACGATTGTGCCGATATTGAAGTCGTGCTGCCAGTTCTCGATCGCGACATGGAAGTCGTGCCGCCGGGTGTCGAGATCGGCAACGATCGCCGCCATCGACCAGTACCGATAGCGGTCGACGACATTGCGGCGGTCGCCCTCGCGCAGCAGCTCCTCGTCATAGACCTCGCTGCCCGGCCCGACCGGCCAGGGGCCGGCCCAAGGCCCCACGCCGACCTCCTGGGGGCCATGCGGCATGGGGTCGTAGGGCGCCCGTGCCAGCTCGGTGTCCGATTCCATTCGCACACCGTATGTCGCCGCTCCGACAGCCCCGCCCACCAGGGCCGATAGCGCCGCATCACCGGCGCTGGATCGTTCGGCAAGGGGGCTGTCAGTCCGCACGTTTACGGTTGTCTTATGCGTCCGACGACCGAACTCAAGCGCCGCGTGGCGCCCTTCGAGGTGATCTCCGATTTCGCCCCGAGCGGGGACCAGCCGCAGGCCATCACCGACCTCGCCCGCCGCGTGACGGCGGGGGAGCAGAATGTCGTGCTTCTGGGAGCGACTGGCACTGGCAAGTCCGCGACGACGGCCTGGCTGATCGAGCAGGTGCAGCGGCCGACGCTGGTGATGGCCCCTAATAAGACGCTCGCCGCCCAGCTCGCCAACGAGTTCCGCGAGCTGCTGCCCAATAACGCCGTCGAGTATTTCGTCTCCTACTACGACTACTACCAGCCCGAGGCCTATGTCCCGCAGACAGACACCTATATCGAGAAGGACTCCTCGATCAATGACGAGGTCGAGCGGCTGCGCCACAGCGCCACCAACTCACTGCTCACCCGCCGCGATGTCGTCGTTGTCGCGTCCGTCAGCTGCATCTACGGCCTCGGCACCCCGCAGGAGTATGTCGATCGCATGGTTCCGCTGCGGGTCGGGGACTCGATGGACCGCGATGCGTTGCTGCTGAAGTTCGTCCAGATGCAGTACACCCGCAACGATCTGTCGTTCACCCGCGGCACGTTCCGGGTGCGCGGCGACACCGTCGAGATCATCCCGGTCTACGAAGAGCTGGCCGTCCGCATCGAGTTCTTCGGCGACGAGATCGAGCGCATCTACACCCTGCACCCGGTCTCTGGCGAGATCGTGCGCGAGGAGCAAGAGATGTATGTCTTCCCCGCCACGCACTATGTCGCGGGCCCGGAGCGGATGGAGCGCGCGATCACCGGGATCGAGAAGGAACTCGCGGACCAGTTGGCGACGTTCGAGAAGCAGGGCAAGCTCCTCGAGGCCCAACGGCTGCGGATGCGCACGACCTATGACATCGAGATGATGCGCCAGATCGGCAGTTGCAGCGGCATCGAGAACTATTCGATGCACATCGACGGTCGCCAGCGGGGCAGCGCCCCCAACTGCCTGCTCGACTATTTCCCCGAAGACTTCCTGCTCGTCATCGACGAATCGCACCAGACGGTCCCGCAGATCGGCGCGATGTATGAAGGCGATATGTCGCGCAAGCGCACCCTCGTCGATCACGGATTCCGGCTGCCGAGCGCCATGGACAACCGGCCGTTGATGTGGGAGGAGTTCCTCGACCGGATCGGCCAGACCGTCTATCTCTCTGCCACGCCCGGCAACTATGAACTCGCCAAGGCCGATGGTGTGGTTGAGCAGGTCATTCGACCGACCGGCCTGATCGACCCCGAAGTCATCCTCAAACCCACGCGCGGCCAGATCGACGATCTGCTCGAGCAGATCTCACTCCGTGCGCAGCGTGACGAGCGTGTCCTTGTCACGACCCTGACCAAGAAGATGGCGGAGGACCTGACCGACTACCTCCTGGAGAAGGGCGTTCGCGTCCGCTACCTCCACTCCGATATCGACACCCTGCGTCGCGTCGAATTGCTGCGCGAGTTGCGGATGGGTGAGTTCGACGTCCTCGTCGGCATCAACCTGCTCCGCGAGGGCCTCGACCTGCCCGAGGTGTCACTGGTGTCCATCCTGGACGCCGACAAGGAAGGCTTCCTGCGCTCCGCCCGCTCCCTCATCCAGACCATCGGGCGCGCCGCCCGCAATGTCTCGGGCCAGGTGCACATGTATGCCGATCAGCTCACCCCCTCAATGCAGGAAGCGATCGAGGAAACCAACCGGCGCCGCGAGAAGCAGCAGGCCTACAACCTCGAGCACGGCATCGACCCACAGCCGCTGCGCAAGAAGATCGCCGATATCACCGACATGCTCGGCCGCGAGGATGCCGACACCGAGACCCTCATGGGCTCTGGGCGATCCCAGACTCGGGGCACGCGTGGCGCGGGACGAGGTGGCCGGGGCGCGATGATGGCCGACACCGGCCAGGTCGCCACGATCAAGGGGCTGCCCGCTTCCGATCTAGCCAATCTCATCCAGGAACTCACCGAGCAGATGCACACGGCTGCGGCCGAGTTGAAGTTCGAGGTGGCCGCCCGGTTGCGTGATGAGGTCAAGGACCTGAAGAAGGAGTTGCGCCAGATGTCGGAGGCCACCCGGTGAGCGCCGCCCTGGCAGACTCGCGGCCATGACGCCCGGGGAGATCCGCGACTACGCCCTGGCCAAGCCCGGCGCCTATCCCGACGAGCCCTGGGAAGGCGACCTGGTGGCCAAGGTCGTCGAGAAGATCTTCGTCTTCGGCCTTGGCGGCAACAGCATCGGCGTGAAGTGCGCGGCGAACCGCGCCGAAGCCGACGAGTGGCTCGCGCGCTACCCGGATGACGCCTCCGTCATGCCCTACATCGGCCGGAACGGCTGGAACACCTTGGCGGTAGGCGGTGTCATCCCCGACGAGGAGATCCTCGAGGCCATCGACACGTCATACGACCTGATCATCAGCAAACTGCCGAAATCCAAGCGCCAGAGCGCCGGCTGAGGCGCTCCCGACTCGTCCGCCTCACCCGTTGAGCAGGTCTGAGATCGTCGTGAAGGTCAGCCCGCGCGCCCGAAGCGTCGGGACGATCGTCCTCAGCGCTTCGCCGGTGTGATAGCCCCCGAGGTGGGCCAGCACGATGCTCCCGCTCGGCGGGGTCGGCGAGGTGACGGCGTCGATGATGTCCTGCGTGGTCGTCGCGGGATCCCAGTCGAGCGTGTCGCGGCTCCACATCATGGTCTTCGGATAGCCGACGCTTGCCGCCAGGCCTCTCACGCGTGAGTCGTGCGAGCCGAAGGGCGGGCGCCAATAGGGGCGGACCGGCATACCCGACAGCCGCTGCAGCACCGTCTCCGCATCCGATAACTCGGAGCGCACGAAGCTGTCGGTCATGGCCCGCTGACATGGCGCCGCGGTGGGGGAGCCGCCGCCTCCGCGGACCAGGTCGCAGTGGTGGACCGTGTGATTGCCAACTTCGAAGATCTCCGGATGCGCCGCGATCAGGGCCATGACCACCCGACCCTCGTCGGTGTCGGCCATGATGGAGGTGGGGAAGAAGGTTGTGCAGACCTGGTTGTCGATGAGGAAGCGCACGATATCGTCGGCCCCCTCCAGCCGGCCGCCCATGTCGAGGGTGAACGCCAGCTTCGCTGAGCTCGTGCCGCTGACCTGCGTGATCACCTCCGGCGAACGGGAAGTCGGCGCCATCCCGGCCCAGCAGGCCCCGAGTTCGCGCTGCACCAGGCGCGGGATGTCGATCGGCACCGAGGTCGTCCCGCCCAGGAGGTATGCCGTGTCCGGGCTCATCCGACTCAGCTCGCCGGGCGTGCCGGGCGGCAGCGTCGCTTCGCGCGAGAGCAGAATCGGTCCGCGCGTGCGCACCGCCGCCGCGCTACCCGCGAGCGCATCCGGGAAGTTGCCCCCGGTCGCGACCATCAGGGCGGGGCGGTCCGCGCCGAAGATGCGAGCCGAGATGGCGAGGGCGGTCTGGTAGCGGTCAGCACCCCATACGCGCTCCACGGGGGCGATGCGGCGCAGGGCTATCTCGGCGGCGGGCGCCACCGACGCGGGACCGCCCAGGAGCAGAATCCGCTCCGGCGCGAGCCGGCGCAGCTCTGCCTCGGTCGCGGCGGGGACCGTGTCCGGCTCGGTGAGCAACATGGGGGAGCCCTCGACGGCGGCTGCCGCCCCACCGGTGAGTCCGTCCGGCCAGACCCGGCCCGAGGCGACATATGCCGTGCGCACCGGGCCGGGGAAGCCGAGGGCGCTCGCGCGTGCGGCAACGTCGAATCGGGTGTCCCCGCTGATCCGGCTGGCCCCCTCGTCGGTCCAGCGGTTGCTGAGCTCATACATCACGGCGTCGCTGATCGTGGCCGGGCCGCCCAGCACCTCAATCTCCGACGGTCGCAGGCGGTCCAGCTCCGAGGCTGTCGCGGCCGGGACGCGATCGCGGGTCACAAAGAGCACGGGCGCACCCTTGGCCGCGGCATAGGGACCGGCGGCGATGCCATCGGCATACGCCTCGCCGCTCGCGATCACGACGAGCCGCTCGCCTGGGGCGAAGAATTCGCGACTGATGGCCGCCGCCGCGGCATACCGATCGCTGCCGGCGAGGCGCTCGATCCGGAAGTCCAGCGCGCCCGCTGTTGCTACCGATGGGCTCGGCCCGGTGTCGGGCAGTGATGTGGCGCCCGAACCCAGCCCAAGCACGACCGCCGCCGCGGCGACCATGCTCAGGGCACTGCGTCCCGCGAATCCGACCATGACAGCTTCCCTTCTCCCGATCTGGGTATTCCACGCGCGGCGCCCCCTGGCGGTTGACTCGAACGGCGAGATAGACCCTCGCCCCGATTCTGTCCGAGCGTCCTTTTCTGCGACACTGGTCCCCGGCACACGGGTGCGCAGCACCCCACGGAGGGAGTATCCCGACACGCCAGCCTCGTCATCACGGCCTACCGGCCCGGGGCGGCGGCCCGCTCGCGCGGGTGGGAGAGACTTCGGACTGACCTTCTTCATGTCCGAAAGGGGCCCCTTTTGACCCAGGTCTTCGCCGCCGCGAACGCCACCGAGCTCGACCTGCCGGCGTGGGTGTGGTACCTCACGATTGGCATCGCCGTGGCCGTGCTGGTCTTCGACGTCATCTGGATTGCGCGCAATCCGCACCGGCCGAGCACCAAGGAACTCGTCGTCGCGCTGAGCGTCTACATCGGCGCGGCCGTGGCCTTCGGGATCGGCCTGTTCATCATGAAGGGCGGCAAACTCGCGGGCGAGTTCTATGCCGGCTGGCTCACCGAATACAGCCTGAGTGTCGACAACCTCTTCATCTTCCTGCTGATCATGGCGAACTTCGCGGTCCCAGCGCGCTACCAGCAGTTCGCGTTGATGATCGGCATCATCATCGCCATCATCCTGCGCGGCCTGTTCATCTGGGCGGGCGCCGCAGCGATCAACAACTTCTCGTGGGTGTTCTACATTTTCGGCGCCTTCCTCATCTATACCGCGTGGAAGCTCGTCGGTTCGGGTGAGTCGGACGACGATGAGTATGAAGAGAACAAGTTCATGAAGTTCGTCGAGAAGCGCATCCCGTCGACGAAGGAGTACCACGGCACCTCGCTCTTCGCGAAGGTGGGAGGCAAGCGCCTGGCCACGCCGATGCTCTTCGTCATCCTTGCGCTCGGCACCACCGATCTGCTCTTCGCCCTCGACTCGATCCCGGCGATCTACGGTCTGACCAAGGAGCCGTATATCGTCCTGGTCGCCAATCTGTTCGCCCTGATGGGCCTGCGCCAGCTGTACTTCCTGCTCGGCGGCCTTCTGCAGAAACTGGTTTATCTCTCGATCGGCCTGGCCGTCTTGCTGGCCTTCATCGGCGTCAAGCTGCTGCTGCACGCGCTGCACACCAACGAATTGCCGTTCATCAATGGCGGCGAGCATTTTGAGGTGCCAGAGATCCCGATCGCCGTGTCGCTCGGCGCGATCGTTGTCATTCTCGGTGTCACGACCATCGCCAGCTTGTGGAAGTCCAAGCGGGACGCCCAGCTGGAGGCGTGAGTCCCCTCCGCTGATGTGCTGACTGCCCCGGCCACGTCTGTGGTCGGGGCGGAGGCACCTCTCGCCTCAGGTCGCCGCCGCCTCCGCGGGATCCTTCTCCGTGCCCGCGCTCATGATCAGGACGCTGGCTCCAACCACCAGGGCCATTCCGAGCAGTTGTATGCCGTGCAGCCGCTGCCCGAGGATCACCAAGCCGGCGAGTGCCGCGACGGCCGGCTCGAGGGAGAGCAGGATCCCAAAGACCGCAGCGCTCATGCGCCGCAGGGCGATCAGTTCGAGGGAGTAGGGCAGCAGGGAGGACAGGATGGCGATCCCCAGGCCCTTGACCAGCAGGCTCGGGCTCCAGTCGCCGACGGTTATCAGGCCGAAGGGCGACACCACGATGGTCGCGATGAGCATCGCGATCGCGAGGCCGTCGAGCTTGGGGAAGGCGGCACCGGTGCGCCCGCTGAAGATGATGTATGCCGCCCAGCACCCCCCAGCGGTCAGCGCCAGCAGGATTCCGGTCCAGTTCAACTCGCTGAGGGGGGAGCTGAACGCTTCGGAGATCATTACCACGCCGAGCGCCGCCCCCAGCACCGCCAGGAAGTCCTTGGGCTGCCTCGACAATGCGGTGGCCAGCGCGAGCGGCCCGATGAACTCGATCGTCACGGCCACTCCGATCGGCAAGTGAGCGAGCGAGCCATAGAAGGCGAAGTTCATCAGCCCGAGGGCGAACCCAAAGGCGATGACCGTCGCCCAGTCTCGGCGTGAGTAGCCGCGCACCCGTGGCCGGACGACGGCGAGCAGCACGACCGTCGCGAAGAGCAAGCGCATCGTGACCGACCCCGCCGCCCCAATCACCGGAATCAGCGTCGCCGCCAGTGCCCCGCCAAACTGCACCGACACAATCCCCGCGAGCACCAGTCCCGGCGCGGGCACGTGGTCAAGTCGGGGCACTGGAAAACCCTAGAGCACCCGTAACTCTTCTCCGCAGTTCCCTCCTTCCGGGGAGGGGGACCTGGCGCCAGGAACTGTTCTTCGCTGGCTCTACGCGGGGACGGGTGCCCAGTGCCGTCGGAAGGAGTCTTGCTGGACGTCGGCTGTCGTCACGGCTGGTCCGTAGACCAGCATGTCGTCTACGTCCTTCTTGAACTGCTCAGCGTCAATCCTGGGCAGGGTAGCCCAGCGCTGCAGCAGCTGGTCTCGGTGCAGGGGCGCACGACGCAGGGGGACCACCTCGGCCACTGGTTCACCATCCTTGGTGACCACGACTCTCTCGCCCTGCTGCACGCGCTTCAGCAGAGCTGCACTGTTGTTGCGCAGATCGCGGACAGGAACACTCATGAGGCGAGTGCATCACCCGTGATACGCACGGTGAGCAGCCTCGCTCATGCCACTCGGGTCACCATCCTCGTGCCCGCCACTCGCCGAGGTGCGGCCGCTCCTTGCCCAAGGTTGTGTCGGCGCCGTGGCCGGGGTAGACGATCGTCCGGTCGTCATAGACGTCGAAGATTCGCTCGGTGACATCGGCATAGAGCGAGTCGAAGTTTTGGCCCGGCAGCTTGGTGTTGCCGACACCGCCCGGGAAGAGGGCGTCTCCGGTGAAGAGGTGGACCCGGTTGCCGTCGGACGCATCCGTGTAGGCCAGCGCGACCGACCCGGGCGTGTGCCCACGCAAATAGACGACATCCACAGCGATCGACCCGGCCTGAATGCGGTCGCCCTGCTGCAACCGGACCTCCGGCGCCACTGGGAGCGCGTCGGCGTCGTCCTCACCGGCATACGTCCGCGCACCCGTCACGGCGGCAACCTCGGCCAGTGCCCGCACGTGATCCCAGTGCTGGTGCGTCGTGATCAACGCATCGAGTCCCTTCCCGCCCTCGGCAATGAACTCGAGGACCCGCGGCGCATCGTCGGCTGCGTCGATCAACACCTGCGATCCATCGCGATGCGTCAGCAGATAGACGTTGTTGTGCATCGCCGACACCGACATCTTGCGGATCGTGACCTCACCGGCTTCGCGAGCCTGGCTCGGCCCGCCCGGGGTGACAACGCCGTCATAGGTGCTCATCGGACCTCGCTTTCATCCGGCTTTACGGGCCCGGCGGGCGGCGGCTGCAGCCGCCTTCGACACCTCAGCCTTCGCCGGGACGGTGGTCTTGGGTGCCGCGGCAGCCTTGGCCGTGCGCGGCTTGGGTGCGGCGACCTTGGGTGCCGTCGTCTTCGCCGGCGCGGCAGTCCTGGTCGCGCTGGGCCGCCCGGTTGGCCGATCTGGCGTGCGGGCAGCCCGTTCTAGAACCGGCGCCAAGAATCGGCCGGTGTGTGAATCTGGTTGCGCCGCAACCTGTTCGGGCGTGCCCTCCGCGATCACCAAGCCGCCGCCGGAGCCGCCTTCGGGGCCCATGTCGATGATCCAGTCGGCATTCTTGATGACGTCGAGATTGTGCTCGATGACGATGACGGTATTGCCCTTGTCGACCAACCCCTGCAGGACGATCAGCAGCTTGCGGATGTCCTCGAAATGCAGACCCGTGGTCGGCTCGTCCAGGACGTAGATCGTCCGGCCGGTGGAGCGCTTCTGCAGCTCCGACGCGAGCTTCACCCGCTGCGCCTCGCCACCCGAGAGCGTCGTCGCGGGCTGGCCCAGGCGGACATACCCCAGCCCCACCGCATTAAGGGTCGTCATATGCCGCGCGATCGCCGGCACCGCGGCGAAGAACTCCTCCGCCTCCTCGATCGGCATATTGAGCACATCAGCGATCGTCTTGCCCTTGAAATGCACTTCCAGTGTCTCGCGGTTATAACGCGCCCCATGGCAGACCTCACACGGGACATAGACATCCGGCAGGAAGTTCATCTCGATCTTGATCGTGCCGTCACCAGAACATGCCTCGCAGCGTCCACCCTTGACGTTGAAGGAGAACCGGCCTTGCTGATAGCCGCGGATCTTGGCCTCAGTGGTGGTGGCGAACAGCTTGCGGATGTGGTCGAACACCCCCGTATAGGTCGCCGGATTGCTCCGGGGAGTGCGCCCGATCGGGCTCTGGTCGACGTGGACGACCTTGTCGAGATGCTCCAGACCGGTGACCGACTTGTGCCGCCCCGGCACGTGCCTGGCTCCGTTGAGCTTGTTGGCCAGCACGTTGTAGAGGATGTCGTTAACCAGCGTCGACTTGCCCGAGCCCGAGACACCAGTCACCGCCACGAACGTCCCCAGTGGGAACGACACCGTGACGTCATCGAGGTTGTGCTCCTTGGCTCCCACGACCTTGACCATGCGCTTCTTGTCGATCGGCCGCCGCACCGCGGGGGAGGGGATCTCCAACCGCCCGGATAGATACTTGCCGGTCAGCGATTCCTTGTGTTCGAGAAGACCCTTCACCGGCCCGCAATGCACCACGCGACCCCCGTGCTCACCGGCCCCGGGGCCGATGTCGACCACCCAGTCGGCCGTGGCGATGGTGTCCTCGTCGTGCTCGACCACGATCAGGGTGTTGCCGAGATCCCGCAGCCGCACCAAGGTCTCGATCAGCCGGTGGTTGTCGCGTTGGTGCAGACCGATCGACGGCTCGTCTAAGACATAGAGCACCCCGACCAGACCGGACCCGATCTGGGTCGCGAGCCGGATGCGCTGCGCCTCGCCGCCGGAGAGGGTGCCGGCCGGCCGGTCGAGGGACAGGTACTCCAAACCGACGTCGAGCAAGAAGCCGAGACGCGCGTCGATCTCCTTGATCACCCGCTCGGCGATCGCCCGTTCGCGCGGAGTGAAATCGACTGTCCCGAGGAAGCCCGCCGCTTGCTTGATCGAGAGCGTGGAGATGTCGGCGATCGAATGCCCGCCGATCAGCACGGCAAGTGATTCCGGCTTCAGGCGCGTCCCGCGGCAGGCGGGGCACGGCACCTCGCGCATGTACCCCTCATACCGCTCCCGGCTCCACTCCGAGTCGGTCTCGGCGTGCCGGCGCTTCACAAAGGGCACCGCGCCCTCGAAGCCGGTGCTGTATGACCGCTCGCGGCCATAGCGGTTGCGGTAGCGGACGTGGACCTTGTGGTTTTTGCCGTGCAGCACCGCCTGCTTGGCGCGCTCTGGCAGCGCCTTCCACGGCAGGTCCATTGAGAAGCTGAGGTCTTCGGCGAGGGCGGTCAAGACGCGCTGGAAATACTCGGCCGACCCGCTGCCCTGCCCCCACGGCGCGATGGCGCCCTCGGCGAGCGAAAGGTCTTCGTCCGGCACGATGAGCTCGGGATCGACTTCCAATTCGACACCGATACCGGTGCACGTCGGGCAGGCGCCGAACGGGCTGTTGAATGAAAACGACCGTGGCTCAACCTCATCCATCGACAGCGGGTGGTCGTTGGGGCAGGCCATCCGCTCGGAGAAGCGTCGCTCGCGCGCCGGATCGTCGGCCGGCAGGTCGACGAACTCCACGACCAGCAAGCCCCCGGCCAAGCCCAGTGCGGTCTCGACCGAGTCGGTCAGGCGTCGCTTCGCTGAGCGCCCGGCCTCGCTGTCCCCGCTCTTGGCCACGAGGCGGTCGATGACAACATCGATCGTGTGCTTGATCTGCTTCTCGAGCTTCGGTGGGTCGGTCAGGTTGATGACCACCCCGTCGACGCGGGCGCGGGCATAGCCCTTGCTCTGCAGTTCACCGAAGAGATCGACATACTCACCCTTGCGGGCGCGCACCACCGGCGCGAGCACCTGGAACCGGGTGCCCTCCGGCAACTCCAGCAGCCGGTCGACGATTTGCTGCGGCGACTGCTTGGTGATCGGCTCCATACACGCCGGGCAGTGCGGCCGGCCGGCGCGGGCGAAGAGCAGGCGTAGGTAGTCATAGACCTCGGTGATCGTGCCCACCGTGGACCGCGGGTTGCGGTTCGTCGACTTCTGATCGATCGAGACGGCGGGGGAGAGGCCCTCGATGAAGTCGACATCGGGCTTGTCCATTTGCCCGAGGAACTGCCGAGCGTAGGCCGAGAGCGACTCGACATACCGCCGCTGACCCTCGGCGAAAATCGTGTCGAAGGCCAGCGAGGATTTGCCGGATCCGGACAGCCCGGTGAACACCACGAGGCTGTCGCGAGGCAGCTCGACCGAGACATCGCGCAGGTTGTGCTCGCGCGCTCCGCGCACGATCAGGTGGTCGTGCAGGCGGCTCCCCGAGCCGCGATTCGTGGTCCTTCTCGTCACGCCCGCCATCGTATGCGGACCGACCGACAGCCCCCTGTCTCACGTTCTCGGACGCCCGGTAAGAATGTGACTTTCAAGTAACCTACGGTGGCGTAGGTTATGGTGCACGTATGGGCGCCCGCGAACCCCTGACCGAAACGCTCGCCGAGTCGGCGGCGGCCCTAGTGCAGCAACTCAAGCCCCGATTGCGTGGCTGGTTGCACCTGGTGGCCTTCCCGTTGACCGTGATCGCGGGCATCGTGCTCGTCGCCTTGGCACCTGCGGGACGCGGCCGCATCGCGTGCGCCATCTTCGCCGCAACGGCGGCCATTCTCTTTGGCACCAGCGCGCTCTATCACCGCGGCCATTGGTCGCCCTCGCGTGAGCGGCTGCTCAAGCGCATCGACCACTCCAATATCTTCCTGATCATCGCCGGCAGCTACACCCCCTTCGCGGTGCTCCTGCTGCCACACGAGCAGGCCAAGGTGCTGCTGGCCATCGTGTGGTCGGGGGCTCTGCTTGGGGTGGCTTTCCGAGTTTTCTGGGTCGGCGCACCGCGCTGGCTCTACACCCCCGCATATATCGCCCTTGGCTGGACCGCGGTCTTCTACCTACCGGATTTCGCGGTGCGTGGCGGGGCCGCGGTGCTGACCCTGGTGATCGTCGGGGGAGTGCTCTACACCCTCGGCGGCATCGTCTACGGCATCAAGCGTCCCAACCCGCTACCCCGTTGGTTCGGCTTCCACGAGGTCTTTCACGCGTTGACGGTCGCGGCCTTCACCGTGCACCTTATCGGGGTCTTCCTCGCCGCCTACAGCCCGGCGGCCCGCGGCGCCTGAGCGGCCAACTCAGCACAAGCTAGTCAACTGTGGACAGCTTGCAAGGTGTCCACAGTTGACTAACTGCTGCTAGCAGAGGTTAGGAATCCCCGCCGACCCGGAGGAGGGGAGCCGACAGAGAACTCAGTCCTCGCCGAGGTAGGCCTTGCGGACGTCGTCGGACTTCAGCAACTCGCGGCCGGTGCCGGACAGCACGATCTTGCCGACCTCGAGGACATAGCCCTTGTTGGCCAATCGGAGCGCGGCTTGGGCGTTCTGCTCGACCAGCAGGATCGTCGTGCCCTGCTCCTGGAGCGTCTTGATCGTCGTCATGATGCGCTTCATCATCAGCGGCGACAGACCCATCGACGGCTCGTCGAGCATGAGCAGAGTGGGGCGGCTCATCATGGCGCGGCCCATGGCCAGCATCTGCTGCTCGCCACCGGAGAAGGTGCCGGCCGGCTGCTTGGAGCGCTCCGCGAGGATCGGGAAGAGGTCGTATGCCGCCTGCAGGTCCTTGCCGATATCGCCGTCACTGCGGGTGAACGCGCCGAGGAGGAGGTTCTCCTCGACCGTCATCGCCGGGAAGATGCGGCGGCCCTCGGGCGAGTGCGCTAGCCCCAAGGTGACGATCTCGTGAGCCGGTGTGGTGTGAATCGGCTTGCCCTTGAAGGTGATCGACCCATTGGTCGGGCGCAACAGCCCGGAGATCGTGCGCAAGGTCGTCGTCTTGCCGGCGCCATTGGTGCCGATAAGCGAGACGACCTCGCCTTCGCCAACGGTGAAGGAGATGCCCTTGACCGCCTTGATCTTGCCGTAGCTCACCTCGAGGTCTTTGACCTCCAGCATTTCGCTCATGCGTCGTCCTCGTCGTCTTCCAGCTCGCTGCCGCCGATATATGCCTCGATGACCCGCGGGTCAGACTGCACTTCGCCCGGTGTGCCCCAGATCAGGGCCTCACCGCGAACCAGACAGAGCACGCGATCGCACAACTGGAAGATGAAGCGCATGTCGTGCTCGATGACGACGACCGCCAGCCCCATGTCTCGGATCTTGAAGATCAGGTCCATGGCCTGCTGGGTCTCTTGCGGGTTCATCCCAGCCGTTGGCTCATCCAGGAGGATGAGCTTCGGGTCGGTCGCCAGCGCGCGGGCGATCTCCAGGCGCCGCTGGTCGCCATACGGCATATTGCGGGCCAGCAGTTCGGCGGACTTGCCGAGGCCCACGAACTCCAGGAGCTCGGTGGCCCGCGCCGTGGATTCAGCCTCTTCACGGCGGAACTTCGGGCCATGCAGGACCGAGGTGATCGCCCCGGAGGTGGTCCGGCAGTAGCGCCCGACCATCACATTTTCCCGGGCCGTCATATTGCCGAACAGGCGGATGTTCTGGAATGTCCGGGCCATGCCGGCCTTGACGACCGCCCGCGGCTTGGGCGGGAGCACCTCGCCGTAGAACTTCACCGTGCCGGAGGTCGGCTTGTACATCCCGGTGAGACAGTTGAAGAAGGTCGTCTTGCCGGCACCATTGGGGCCGATCAGACCGACAATCTCGCCCTCGTGGACGTCGAAGTCGACGTTATTGACCGCGACGAGACCGCCGAAGCGCATGACGACCTTTTCGGCCTCCAGCACCTTGGCTCCTCGCTGCGGCCGAGCCCGGCCGTCCTGCACTTCGGTATCGATGACGGTCATCGGGCTGCCTCCGCACTCGCGTCGATCAGATGATCTTGTTGGACTTCTGAGGCCAACTCCTCATCGTCCTCATGGAACTCCAACTGCCGCCGCTTGCTGGCGATCAGACCCTCGGGACGCACGCGCATCATGACGACGAGCAGCAGGCCGAAGAGCAGCAGGCGGTACTCACTGAAGAAGCGCAGCTTCTCCGGGAGCAACTTCAGGATCGTGGCGCCGACGAGAACACCGGCGACGGTCCCCATACCACCGAGCACGACGGCCGAGAGGAGGAAGGCGGACTCCAGGAAGATGTACTGGTCCGGTGAGACGGCCGTGTCCTGATGCGCCTTGATGGTGCCAGCCAAACCGGCGAGGAAGGCGCCGACGGCGAAGCCGAGCAGCTTCAGACCGAAGGTGTTGACACCCATCGCTTCGGCGGCCCGCTCGTCCTCGCGGATGGCGACCCAGCCGCGGCCGATCCGGCTGTTGTTGAGCCGGGTGAAGACCAAGATGATGAAGCCGATGAGCAGCAGCAACACGAAGTAATAGTTGCTGAAGCGGCCCAGAGTGAAGCCGGCGATCGTGTGCGGCTTGCCGAAGTCGAACCCGAAGAGGTTCAGGTCGGGGATGCCGGGGATGCCATTGGGGCCATTGGTCAGGTCCGGGCCGTTGTTGCCGTCCAGGTTGAACATCGAGAGCCGGAAGATCTCACCGAAGGCCAGAGTCACGATGGCGAGGTAGTCGCCGGAGACTCGCAGGGTCGGGGACCCGATGATCAAGCCCAAGGTAGCTGCGACGCAGGCGCCGATGAGCATGACGACCAGGAAGGGCGGCTTCCAGCCGATCGTTGCCGACGCGGCATTCGACATCATCGCCGCGACATAGGCGCCCGAACCCAGGAAGGCGATATAGCCGAGGTCGAGCAAGCCCGCCAGGCCGACGACAATATTCAGGCCGATAGCGGTCGCGGCGAAGATCAGCACCTGGGTGGCGATCGACATATTCGCATCCGACCCGTCCTGGGTGAACGGAAACAGGAACGCGACCGCGAAGGCTGCCAAAGTGAGCACCTTCCGGTGCCGCTGCGAGATGTGGCCGAGCCAGGTGAAGAGGCCGGCCCGCGCAAGAGCCATGGCTGCGACGCCCGCCATGAGCAAGAAGCCGACGAAGACCCACGGGTCATCCTGGCCGAGCACATAGGCGGCACCGAAAAGCACCAGCGCCATGAGGATGACGATGACCACGATCTCCAGGGTGGAGTTGGCCTTGGCCTTCGCGAAGCTGCGCAAGGTGCGCTGCGGAACGAAGCGGGCACCAATCGTCAGGACCAGCGCTCCGACGAGCGCTAGCCAGCCACCGGGATTGATGTTGACCAGTCCACCCGCTTCATACGCGATCGCCGTGAGTGAGTAGACCGCGAACAGCAGGGAACCGGTGCCCAGCGCGCGCAGCGCGAGCGCCGAATCGAACCAGTTCCCGAGGCCCTGAAGGGGGCCCTTGTGGATCAGGGCCAGGAGTATGCCGACCGCGCCGAGAATCATGGCGAACAGCTGCAGCGTGGCCGGCCAGAAAGAGATCGAAATATCGCCGAGGATGCTCGCGTCATAGCTCCACGACAGCAGACCAGAGACAAACAGCAGGACCGAGCCGAGCAGCGCCATGGGCCAGCCCTTGCTCGCGTGCTGCTCGCGCAGCGCATCCGGGATGGTGGGAAGAGTGAGTTTCATGCGCGGTCGACCACCTTCGCACCGAGAAGGCCCTGAGGCCGGAAGACCAGAACGATGATGAGCAAGGCGAAGGCCCAGACGTCCTTCCAGGACGAGCCGCCGAACTGACCGAGCGGATCGGGCAGCATGCCGGTGTACTGGGTGATCATCGCTTCGGCCATGCCCAGCACCAGCCCGCCGACGACGGCGCCCTGGATATTGCCGATGCCACCGAGCACGGCTGCGGTGAAGGCTTTGAGACCGGCGATGAAGCCCATCTTGAAGTTGATATTCGTGATCGCGAGGCCCTGTGCGACACCCGCGATGGCGGCCAGGGCAGCGCCGACAGCGAAGGCCGCGACGATGATCTGGTCGACATTGATGCCCATGAGGCGGGCGGTATCGGGGTCCTGCGAGACGGCCTGCATACCTCGGCCGGTCTTGGTCTTGTTGATGAACCACCACAGGCCGGCGGCGGAGAGCGCCATCATCGCGATAGTGAAGATCGCAGCGCGCTGGATCTGGACCCCGGCCATCGGAGTGAAGGCCGGTCCGGTCACGACATCGATCTGCGGGAAGGGGATCTTCGCCTTGGCCGACGGGAAGTCGGTGCCCGGGATCTTGTCGAAGAAGAGCCGCACGAACTCCTGGAGGAAGACCGAGATACCGATCGCGGTGATAAGCGGTGCAAGCCGTGGAGCGTGGCGCAGCGGCCGGTAGGCCACGCGCTCCATCGCAACGGCCGTCCCCACCGCGGCAATCATCGCGCCGATCACCATAATCGGCAGGATCCACAAGGCGGTCTGGCCTTGGAAGAGCAGGAGGTATGTCGCCAAGGCCCCGAATGCGCCGATCATAAAAACCTCGCCGTGGGCGAAGTTAATCAATTGGACGATGCCGTAGACGACAGTATAGCCGACGGCGATCAACGCATAGAGGGACCCCAGCGTCAGCCCATTGACGAGCTGCTGCAGGAAGATATCCACGGAGGTTGGACTCCTAACTCTCGGGCCCGTGTCGATGCCGACCGGTCCAGCGACGGTGCTGTGGGAGAACGCTAGCGAAAGACAGCGTCGGTGGGGAGCAGGCTCACCTGCGTCCCCACCGACGCCGTCTTAAGGCCGAATCACGTGATCGGCCGGTCCGATCACTTGAATTCGTCGGTCTTCTCGGGCTTCCACGCGCCGTCGGTGACCTTGTACACGGTCAGAATCTTGGTCGTGGTGTCGCCGAACTCGTTGAAGGCAACCTTGCCGGTGACGCCATCGAAGCTGACCTTGCCCAGCTCGGTGACGGTGTTCGGACGGGCGGCCTCGACGCTCGCGGCGTCCTTGAGCGAGACCTTGAGGGCGTTGATGATGGCGTTCGCCGCGTCATACGCGTAGCCACCATAGGCAGCGGAGTCGTCGGAGTAGCCCGCGCCCTTGTACTGCTCGAGGAACTTCTTGCCGGCGTCCGTGCTGTCGGTCGGCGCGCCGACCGAGGTCGCCATGTCTCCATTCGACGTGGCACCCGCGAGCTCAATGTACTTGCCGTCAAAGAGGCCGTCGCCACCCATGAGCGGGACGTTGAGGCCCTGGGCCTTCATCTGCTGCGAGAGCGGGCCACCCTGGGGGTACTCCCCGCCGTAGTAGAGAGCCTTGGGAGCCTTCGGCTTGATGGCGGAGACGACGGCGTCGTACTTGTCCTCGTCCGGGTTGATGGTCTCGGCGGCGACAATCTTGCCGCCGAGCTTCTCGAACTCGGTCGTGAAGGCGGCGACCAGACCCTGGCCGTAGGCCTTCTTGTCGTGGACGGTCGCGACCTCCTTGATGCCGGCGTCGAAGAGGTAGCGCGCGGCGAACGGACCCTGCACGTCATCGGTGGTGCAGGTGCGGAAGTAGGTCGGGAAGGGCCGCTTCGGGTTCGCGGCATCCTCGCCCTTGGTCAGGGAGACACCGGTGTTGGCCGGGGAGACCTGGACGATATTCGCGGACGCGAGGACCGGCTGGACCTGAAGGGCGACCGAGGAGTTCAGGGTGCCGACGACACCGATGACGTCCTTGTCGCCGGCCAGCTTGGTGGCGGCGTTCTTGCCGACATCGGCGGTGGCCTGGTCGTCCTCGGCGGCGAGCTCGAGCTTCCAGCCGGGGATGGCATTCGAGTCGTTGGCCTGCTTGATGGCCAGGTCGACAGAGTTCTTGATGCCGAGGCCGAGGGCGGCCAAGTCACCAGAAAGGGGGGCGATGACGCCGATCTTGGCGACCTTGGCGTCGCTGTTGCCGCCGCCGCTGGTGCTGCTGCTGCTTCCGCCGCGCGAGCCACACGCCGTGAGGGCGAGCGAGGCGACGAGCAAGGTAGCGCCGACAGAGACTACGGAGCGCTGGGGCACGAGGTTTCCTCCATGTAATACGTGCCGACGGCATACCTTCCGTCGGACTCGGCGATTCGCCGGAGCATGCGCACAGTAACCGGTATTGCCACGCGCGCAACACGCCTCGCCGAACCCGTGTCCCTCTCGTTATCCCCCCATCGCCCTCGCATGGCTCAAGATGTGCTTGTTCGTCATCCTTTCGAGCGACATCACGAGAAGCGGAGCTGCCGTGCGCCACGACCTGCCGACAGATCACTCACCGAAGCGCCGCGAGGCCCTGCTGGCCGGTGGGGCCGGCCTAGCGGCGGCCTCCCTGACCGCCTGCGGGTCCGCTGATGGCACCGCCGCGGGGACATCCACCACCGCGGCGAGCGGCGGTTCTGGGGGATCGACGACGCTTGCCAAGTCCGATGTCCCCGAGGGTGGAGGTGTCGTCATCAAGGACGCGAAGGTGGTGGTGACGCAACCGAGCGCGGGGGAGTTCAAAGCCTTTTCCGCCGTATGCACGCACCAAGGCTGCATCGTCTCGGGTGTCACCTCCACCATTGACTGCGCGTGCCATAACAGCAAGTTCGCGCTCGCCGACGGCTCCGTCGTCTCTGGACCCGCCACCTCAGCGCTGGCCGCGAAAACGGTCACCGCGGAAGGCGACAATCTCGCGATCAGTTGATCGCGGGCGGGGTTGTCGGAGCCGCCACCTAAGGTGTTGTGAATGGCAGATCCGTCGACCTATCGCCCGGCCCCGGGCACGATTCCGACCGACCCCGGGGTCTATCGCTTCCGGGATGCCCACGGCCGGGTCATCTATGTCGGCAAGGCCAAATCGCTGCGTCCTCGGCTTTCCAGCTACTTTCAAGATGTCTATGCACTGCACCCACGGACCGCGCGGATGGTGCGCACCGGCGCCTCGGTCGAGTGGACGGTGGTCGCCAATGAGGTCGAGGCGCTGCAACTCGAATACTCCTGGATCAAGGAGTTCGACCCGCGCTTCAATGTCAAATATCGCGACGACAAGTCCTATCCCTATCTCGCGGTGACGCTCGGGGAGAACTTTCCGCGAGCGCAGGTCATGCGCGGGGCCAAGAAGCCTGGAACTCGGTATTTCGGGCCATATGCCCACGCGTGGGCAATCCGCGAGACGCTCGATCAACTGCTGCGGGTTTTCCCGCTGCGCACCTGCAGCAATGGGGTCTTCAAACGCGCCGGCCAGGTGGGGCGGCCGTGCCTGCTCGGCTATATCGACAAATGCTCCGCCCCCTGCGTCGGACGGGTCGACGAGGCTGAGCATCGGGCGATCGCCGAGGACTTCTGCGAGTTCATGGCGGGAGACACCGGCAAGTTTGTTAAGAGGCTCACCGCCCGCATGAAGGCTGCCGCCGCAGATCTTGACTTCGAACAGGCTGCCCGGCTGCGCGATGACATCGACGCGATGACCAAAGCCCTCGAGCGCTCCACCGTGGTCTTCGCCGATGCCACCGACGCCGACGTCTTCGCCATCGCCGAGGACGGACTGGAGATCTCGGTACAGCTATTCCATGTCCGCGGCGGCCGCATCCGCGGCCAGCGCGGCTGGGTCGCCGAGATGGAGGAGCAGGATGTCCCGCACCTGATGGAGACCCTCTTGCTGCAGGTGTATGGCGGGGAGTCACCCGAGGCGATCCCTCGCGAGATCCTGCTGCCGGTCCTGCCCGCCGAGCCGGAGGCGATGGCCGCCCTGCTCGGTGGAGTGCGCGGGGCGAAGGTGGCGATCCGCATACCTCAGCGGGGGGACAAGAAGACGCTGCTGGAGACAGTGCACCGCAATGCGGAGCAGGCACTGGCGCGGCACAAGGTGGCGCGGGCCGGGGATCTGTCGGCACGCGCCCAGGCCCTGGAAGAGTTGACCCAGGCGCTGGCTCTGGACGAGGCCCCGCTGCGGATCGAGTGCTTCGACGTTTCGCACGTGCAGGGCACCAATGTCGTCGCGTCCATGGTCGTCTTCGAAGATGGGCTGGCGCGCAAGTCCGAGTACCGCCGCTTCCTCATCAAGGGCGATCAGGTGGACGACACGGCCGCGATGCGCGAGGTGTTGCGTCGTCGTTTCGCTCGTTATCTCACCGAGCGCACCGAAACCGAGGACGGACGAGCCAAGAAGTTCGCCTACCCACCGAATCTGCTCGTCGTCGACGGTGGACGCCCGCAGGTCGAGGCGGCGTCATCGGTGCTGCGCGAGCTGGGAATCGTCGATATCGCCTGTGTGGGTCTCGCCAAACGGCTGGAAGAGGTCTGGCTGCCCGGCACCGACTTCCCCGTCATCCTGCCGCGGGGCAGCGAAGGTCTCTACCTCTTGCAGAGGGTGAGGGATGAGGCGCACCGTTTCGCCATCACCTTCCACCGGGAACGCCGCAGCAAGGGGATGACGACGAGCAGCCTCGACGGCATACCCGGGCTCGGCGCGACGCGGCAGGCGGCGCTGCGGCGGCATTTCGGATCCGTGGCCAAGATCAAGGCGGCGAGCGCGGAGGACATCGCCGAGGTGCCCGGTATCGGGCCAGCCCTTGCTGCCACAATCGCCGGCCATCTCGGGGCCAGGTCCGCCGAGGCCGTGCCCGCGGTCAACCTGACGACCGGCGAAGTGGTGGATGGGTGAAAGGCTGGATGCCTGAGGCGGCCAGATAGCAGAATGGGTCGTGTGAGCCCGAACATTGCCGAGCCCGCCGATTCGATCGTCCCGGAGGATGAGGGATCCGGTCCCGCCGATGTGGAGATCATCGTCGTCACCGGGATGAGTGGCGCGGGCCGCTCGACAGTCGGCAATGTCTTGGAGGACATGGGCTGGTATGTCGTCGACAACCTCCCGCCGGCTCTGCTGCTGCCGCTGCTCCACCTCGCGGCCACGACGGCTGCGCGGGGCTTGCGGCCGCCACGCATCGCCGCGATCGCCGATGTCCGTGCCCGCGAGTTTTCCCAGACCCTGTCGGACGCCTTGGCCACCTTGACCGCTGAGGGCTGGCACGCCAATGTCCTGTTCTTGGAGGCCACTGACGAGGCGCTGGTGCGGCGCTTCGAAAGTGTGCGCCGTCCGCATCCGCTCCAGGGCGACGGACGGCTCCTCGACGGGATCCAAGCCGAGCGCGCTCAACTCGCGGACTTGCGCAGTAATGCCAGCGTCATCATCGACACCAGCGGTTTGAACGTCCATCAACTCTCGGCGAAAGTGACCCCCATGTTCGCCGCCGGGGAGCGGCGGGCGCGGCTTGCGGTGGTTTCCTTCGGCTTCAAATATGGCGTCCCCCTCGACGCCGACTTCGTCTTCGATATGCGCTTCCTGCCGAACCCGTTTTGGGTGCCGGAGCTGCGGGCGCTGACCGGCGTGGACGCGCCCGTCGCGGAGTTCGTGCGCGGCCAAGAGGGCGCCGAGCCCTTCGTCGACCAGGTTGTTGCCTTGCTGCAGACCGTGGGAGCAGGCTACGAGCGCGAGGGGCGGCGCTATGCCACGGTTGCGGTCGGCTGCACCGGCGGCAAGCACCGCTCGGTCGCGATTGCCGAAGAGCTCGCTCGGCGGCTGGACGGCGATCTCTTCGCGACCTTCGTCATGCACCGTGATTTGGGGCGTGAATGAGCGGCCCGCATGTTGTCGCGCTTGGCGGCGGCCACGGGCTGGCCGCCTCCCTCTCGGCGCTGCGGCATGTATCGGAGTCGATCACCGCCATCGTCACCGTCGCCGACAATGGCGGCTCGAGCGGACGCTTGCGCGAAGAGTTCGGCGTGCTCCCCCCCCGGCGACCTACGGATGGCGCTTTCGGCGCTCTGCGCCGACAGCGATTGGGGCCACCAGTGGCGCGATGTGCTGCAGCACCGATTCAGTGGTGACGGCCCGCTCGGAGGCCACGCGCTCGGCAACCTCTTGATCGTCGCCCTATGGGATCTCGACCCGGAGCCCGTGCACGGCTTGCAATTGGTCGGCCGGCTGCTGAATGCCTACGGCCGAGTCCTGCCGATGGCTGCCGTGCCCCTAGAAATCACGGCCTCGGTCTCCCTCGACCCGGAGCAACCCGAGCAGCGAACCCTGGTGACCGGTCAGCATCAAGTCGCCCGGACCTCCGGTCTGATCCACTCAGTCGCGCTGCTCCCGGAGGACCCACCCGCTCACCCGGATGCGCTGGCGGCGCTCGGTGAGTGCGACTGGATCGTCCTCGGCCCGGGCTCGTGGTTCACCAGCGTGCTGCCGCATCTGCTCGTGCCGAAGCTTCGAGATGCCTTGCTGCACAGCCGAGCTCGCCGCTTGCTCACACTGAACATGGAGATGCACACCAAGGAGACACGTGGCTTCTCCGCCGTCCGGCATATCGAATCGCTGAGCGAACACGCAGAGGGATTTCGGCTTGACGTGGTGCTCGCCGACCCCTCGATCGTCGACGACGAGAGCGCCCTGCGTCGGGCCGTCGAAGACCTTGGCGCGCACCTGGTGATCCAGCACGTTTCGACGCATCTCGCGCCCGGCATCCACGATCCGTTGCGCCTCGCGGCCGCCTATCGGGACATCTTCGGCGGCTGACGACCCTTGGCCAGCGGCCAGGGCGGCGAACCCCGGATGAGGATGGCACCATAGCCCGATGGCCATGACCGCATCGGTGAAGGACGAGCTGAGTCGGCTCGAGATCGCGAAGACCTGCTGCCGCAAGGCGGAGGTTGCCTCGATGCTCCGTTTCGCCGGCGGCCTGCACATCATCGGCGGGCGAATCGTTGTTGAGGCCGAACTCGACACCGCGAGCGTCGCCCGCCGCCTGCGCAAGGACATCCACGAGCTCTATGGGCATCGCAGCGAGATCGTCGTCCTAGCGGCCAGTGGATTGCGTCGGGGCAGCAGGTATGTCGTGCGCGTCGTCGAGGGCGGCGAGGTCCTGGCCCGCCAGACCGGCCTGATCGATCCCCGCGGTCGTCCCGTGCGTGGCCTGCCGGCCAAGGTCGTCGGCGGCGCGATGTGTGACGCGGTCGCCGCCTGGCGCGGAGCCTTCCTTGCCCATGGCTCGCTCACGGAACCCGGCCGCTCATCGGCCCTGGAGATCACCTGCCCGGGGCCGGAAGCCGCCCTCGCGCTGGTCGGGGCGGCCCGGCGCCTCGACATACCCGCGAAGGCACGGGATGTGCGCGGAGTGGACCGCGTCGTCATCCGCGATGGCGACGCGATCGGCGCGATGCTCACCCGGATGGGCGCGCATGAGGCGGTGCTGGTCTGGGAGGAGCGCCGGATGCGGCGCGAGGTGCGGGCCACCGCCAACCGGCTCGCGAACTTCGACGACGCCAACCTGCGCCGATCCGCGCGCGCCGCTGTCGCGGCCGGGGCTCGCGTGCAGCGCGCCCTGGAGATTCTCGGCGATGACGTGCCGGACCACCTGCGGGTCGCGGGTGACCTGCGGGTGGCGAACAAGGAGGCCTCCCTCGAAGAACTCGGCGCCCTCGCGAGCCCGCCGATGACCAAGGACGCCGTCGCCGGCCGCATCCGTCGGCTGCTGGCGATGGCGGACAAAAGGGCCGCCGATCTGGGCATTCCGGACACCGAGGCGGCGATCACCCCGGACATGCTCGACACCTGACTCCGCGCCGTCCGCCGGCTGAGACGGCGGGGCCCGAAGTGTCCGATCCGTGGGCGCCGTGTGCTTGATCACACGGGCGCAATAGGCTGGGAAGTGGTTCCGGCGCCGCAGTGTCGCGGCGCCTCCATCCCAATCGGAAGGCAAGGCTTTCGCATGACTGTTCGCGTTGGCATCAACGGCTTCGGCCGCATCGGCCGCAACTTTTTCCGCGCCGTCCTGGCGTCGGGTGCCGACATCGAGATCGTCGCCGTCAACGACTTGACGGACAACAAGACGCTCGCCACGCTCCTGAAGTACGACTCGATCCTGGGCCGCCTCGACGGCGATGTCACCTATGACGAGTCCTCCATCTCCGTCGACGGCAAGTCCTTCAAGGTCTTCGAAGACCGCGACCCCGCCAACCTCGACTGGAAGTCGGTCGGCGCCGACATCGTCATCGAGTCCACCGGCTTCTTCACCGACGCCGAGAAGGCCAAGGCCCACCTCGACGGTGGCGCCAAGAAGGTCATCATCTCCGCGCCCGCCAAGAACGAGGACGCGACCTTCGTCATGGGCGTCAACGACGGCGACTACGACCCGGAGAAGCACAACATCATCTCCAACGCCTCGTGCACCACGAACTGCCTGGCCCCGATGGCCAAGGCGCTCAACGACGGCCTCGGCATCGTGCGCGGCCTGATGACCACCGTGCACGCCTACACCGGCGACCAGAACCTTCTCGATGGACCGCACAAGGACCTGCGCCGCGCCCGCGGTGCCGCCCTGAACATCGTGCCCACCACGACCGGTGCCGCCAAGGCCGTTGCTCTCGTGCTGCCGGAACTGAAGGGCAAGCTCGACGGCTACGCCCTGCGCGTGCCGGTGCCCACGGGCTCCGCCACCGACCTCACCTTCGAGGCCTCCCGCGAGACCACGGTCGAAGAGGTCAACGCGATCGTCAAGGCGGCCGCGGAAGGCCCGCTCAAGGGTTTCCTGAAGTACTCCGAGGACCCGATCGTCTCCTCCGACATCGTCACCGACGCGGCGTCCTGCATCTTCGATGCTCCGCTGACCAAGGTCATCGGCAACCAGGTCAAGGTCGTCGGCTGGTATGACAACGAGTGGGGCTACTCCAACCGCCTCGTTGACCTGGTCAACCTGGTCGGCAAGAGCCTCTGATCCGTCATGGGTGATCTGGCCTCTTTGGGCGACCTGCGCGGCAAGCGCGTCCTCGTCCGGTCCGACCTCAACGTCCCGCTCGACGGCACGACGATCACCGACGACGGTCGGATCCGAGCCTCGATCCCCACGATCTCGGCACTGACCGAGGCGGGCGCACGCGTCATCGTGTGCGCCCACCTCGGGCGGCCCAAGGGCGCCCCGGAGGCGAAATACTCCCTGGCCCCGGTCGCCGCGCGCCTTGGTGAGTTGCTCGGGCAGGACGTCACTTTCGCCGAGGACACCGTCGGCCCGTCCGCTCACACGGCGGTCGACGCGATGTCCGATGGCGATGTCGTCCTCCTCGAGAACCTGCGCTTCAACGCGGGGGAGACGGCCAAGACCGATGAGGAGCGGGCCGAGTTCGCGGGCGCCCTCGCCGGCCTTGCCGACGCCTATGTCTCGGACGGTTTCGGTGTCGTGCACCGCAAGCAGGCTTCGGTCTATGACGTGGCGACCCTCCTACCCTCGGCGATGGGTGGTCTGGTCAAGACCGAAGTCGATGTCCTCAAGCGATTGACCGAGGACCCGCAGCGGCCGTATGTCGTGGTGCTCGGCGGCGCGAAGGTCGCCGACAAGCTCGCGGTCATCGACAACCTGGTCGGCAAGGCCGACCGCCTATTGATCGGCGGCGGCATGCTCTTCACCTTCCTCGCAGCTCAGGGCCACGAGATCGGCAAGAGCCTCTTCGACGCCGAATCGCTGGAGGCCTGCAAGGGCTACCTCGCCCGGGCCCAGGAATCCGGGGTCGAGATCGTGCTGCCCGTCGATGTCATCGTCGGCAAGGACTTCGCCGAGGACACCGAGACCGCCGTCGTCGCGGCGGATGCCATCCCGGCCGACACGATGGGCTTGGACATCGGTCCGGAGTCTGCTGCGCTGTATGCCGGCAAGCTCGCCGACGCCCGCACCGTCTTCTGGAACGGTCCGATGGGTGCCTTCGAGATGGCGCCCTTCGCCGGCGGCACCAAGGCCGTCGCCCAGGCTCTCGTCGACGCCACCGCGGCTGGCGCCCTGACCGTCGTCGGTGGTGGCGACTCCGCCGCCGCCGTGCGCCAACTCGGCTTCGCCGACGAGCAGTTCGGGCACATTTCCACCGGTGGCGGCGCCTCCCTCGAATACCTCGAAGGCAAGGCGCTGCCCGGCATCACCATCCTGGAGTCAAAATCATGAGCCGCACCCCGCTGATGGCGGGCAACTGGAAGATGAACCTCGACCACCTGCAGGGCACCCTGCTGGTGCAGAAGTTGGATTGGACCCTTCGGGACGCCAATCACGACTTCGGCGCAGTTGAGGTGGTGGTCTGCCCGCCGTTCACCGACCTGCGCACCGTCCAGACCCTGATCGATGGCGACAAGCTCGAGCTCAAGCACGGCGCACAGGACCTCTCGGTCCACGACAGCGGCGCCTACACCGGTGAGATCAGCGGCGCCTTCCTCGCCAAACTTGGCTGCACCTATGTGATCGTCGGGCACAGCGAGCGTCGCGAATACCACCACGAGAGTGACGCGGTCGTCGCGGACAAGCTCGCGGCGGCGTACCGCTACGGCTTGACCCCGATTTTCTGCGTCGGCGAGGGCCTGGAGATCCGCAAGGCGGGCACCCACGTCTCGCACGTGCTGGAGCAGATCAAGGCGGGCCTGGCCAAGCTGACCCCCGAGCAGGTGCGATCCATCGTCGTGGCCTATGAGCCCATTTGGGCCATCGGCACGGGCGAGGTCGCCACGCCCGAGGACGCCCAGGAAGTGTGCGCGGCCATACGCACCCAGCTCGCCGAGATGTACTCCGGCGACACGGCGGACGGCATACGCATCCTGTATGGCGGCTCGGTCAAGTCCGGCAATATCGCCTCGATCATGGCCGGCGAGGATGTCGACGGCGCCCTCGTCGGCGGCGCGAGCCTCGACCCGACCGAGTTCGCGGCCATCTGCCGCTACCAGAAGCACCTGACCCCCGACGCCTGACCGGCGCCCGCCCGTCTCGGTGGCCGGGGTGCGCGTGGCGCTGGCTTCCTAACCTCTGCTAGCAGAAGGTAGTCAACTGTGCACAGCTTGCAAGGTGTTGACAGTCGACTAGCTTCTGCTAGCAGAGGTTAGGCACACCCCCTCCCGCCGGCCGCGTCGGGCCAGACCCGGGAACCGGCTATGCCGTGGCGGCGCGTTGGAGAGCGGAGTGCGGCGGGGTATCCTGCCGGGGGCCCGTTGCGACTGGCCAGATTGACCAATCGAAAGGCGTGAACCGTGGATGCTGTGCGAATCGGGCTGCAGGTGCTGCTCGTCGTCACCGGCCTCTTCCTGACCCTGCTCATCTTGCTCCACAAGGGCAAGGGCGGCGGGGTGTCGGACATGTTCGGTGGCGGTTTGTCGACCTCGATGTCCTCGTCTTCGGTCGCCGAGCGCAACTTGACCCGCATCACGGTCGTCATCGCCCTCGTGTGGACGACCGCCATTCTCGGCATCGGCCTGATCGACCGCTTCAACTAAGAATTCGCCGGCTCGGCCGGACCAAGCACGTCAGAGAGGACGGAAGGGTTTCATGGCTGGAGGCAATGCGATCCGGGGCAGCCGCGTCGGCGCGGGTCCCATGGGCGAAGCGGAGCGCGGCGAGGTCGCGGCTCGGGTCTTCGTCTCGTACTTCTGCTCCAACAACCACGAAACCCGGCCGAGCTTCGCGCAGGAGCAGGGGCTCGTCATACCCGAGCTGTGGGATTGCCCGCGCTGCGGGCTGCCCGCCGGGCAGGACCAGGACAATCCGCCGACGGCGCCCAAGGTCGAGCCCTACAAGACGCATCTGGCCTATGTAAAGGAGCGGCGCTCCGACGCGGACGGCGCCCAGATCCTCGACGAGGCCCTCGACTCCTTGCGCGATCGCGGCCTGATCAAATAGCCCCTAGGTCGCCGCGCCATTCTTGCGCGCGACGTTCGGCAGCCCGCGGACCAGCGTCTCGGCATACACCTCATCGGCATCGAGCCGGCGTAGTTCGTCGGCGAGGCACTCGGCATCCCCGCGATGCGGGAGCGCGACCACCCGGTCTGGCTGCGCCGGCTGGGTCAAGGTCGCGAGATTGCCCGAGGGGCGCACAAGATCGACCGGCCCTGAGGCGCGTTCCAGGTGCACGCTGACGATCCCCGAGCCGGCCTTCGCCGAGGAGATGGACACCGGGCAGCGCAGGCTCTTGCCGAGCCAGGCGGCCAGGAGGTATGCCGAGGGCGAGTCCCCGGCCCCGACCACTGTCGCTGCGGTCACGGACTCGTAGGGCGGCTGGTCCAGCGCTGCCGCGAGTCGCCCTCGCCAGAGCGTCACCCGGGTCCATGCCAGATCGGTGTCGCCGTCGGTGTAGTTCTTTGCCAGGCGCGCCAGTTTCGCGTGCGGGCGGGCCGCCGCCGCGGTGTCGGTGATCCGGCGCTGCGCGAGTGCCCCCAGCGGATCGGTATGCGGATCGTCTGGCGAGTCTCCCGGCCACCACACAACGATGGGGGAGTCGGCGAGCAGCAGCGGCATGGCCACAGCTCGGCCCTGCTTGGCGAGCGGGCCATACATGCGCAACACCACGATCTCACTGGCTCCGGCGTCCCCGCCGACGCGGATCTGCGCATCGAGCCGCGCGGTGCCGCGGGCATTCCCGGACACCAGCGCGATCACGCGGCACGGGTGTTGCCGGCTGGCGTCATTGGCGATATCGATCGCCGAGTCCACGCGATCCTCGTCAACGGGTATGACGAGGGTCAGGACCCGCCCGAGGGCCATCGCGCCCACATCATCACGCAGCGAGACGAGCCGCTTGCTGACCGTGACGGTATTGGTGCTCGGCAGGTCGACGATCACCGGGGTCCCCGTTCAGTTTCGGAGCGAGTGGTTGTCACGGCATCCTCCAGACGCGGCCGTCGCGGGTCATCAACTGATCGGCCGAGGCTGGCCCCCAGGTGCCCGCTTCATATTGATCCAGCGATGCCTTGTCCTTGGCCCAGGCTTTCTCGATCGGATCGAGGATGCGCCACGACAGCTCGACTTCCTCATGCCGCGGGAAAAGGGGCGGCTCGCCGAGGAGCACATCGAGGATCAGGCGTTCGTAGGCCTCGGGTGAGGACTCGGTGAAGGCCCGGCCATAGCCAAAGTCCATCGTCACATCGCGCACTTCCATTTGCGCCCCAGGCACTTTCGCGCCGAAGCGCATCGTGACCCCTTCGTCGGGCTGCACGCGGATGACGATCGCATTGCGGCCCAACTCCTCGGTGGCTGTGTCCTCAAAGGGCAGGTGTGGTGCGGCCTTGAAGACGACCGCGATCTCCGTGACGCGCTTGCCGAGGCGCTTGCCAGTTCGCAGATAGAAGGGCACGCCGGCCCAGCGGCGGGTGTCGATATCGAGACGGATTGCGGCATAGGTCTCGGTGCGCGAATCGGCGGCGACGCCCTCCTCCTGCAGGTAGCCGACCACCTGCTCGCTGCCCTGCCAGCCCGCGGCATACTGCCCGCGCGCGGTGCTGCCCGCGATATCGGTCGGCACCCGCACGGCCGAGAGCACCTTCTCCTTCTCGGCCCGCAACTGATCGGCCGCGAATGACGCGGGCTCCTCCATTGCCGTCAGGGCGAGGAGTTGGAGCAGGTGATTTTGGATGACATCGCGCGCCGCGCCGATGCCGTCGTAATAGCCCGCGCGGCCCCCGATCCCGATGTCCTCGGCCATGGTGATCTGCACGTGGTCGACATAGTGGCTGTTCCAGACCGGCTCGAAGAGTTGGTTCGCAAAGCGCAGCGCGAGCAGATTCTGGACGGTTTCCTTGCCCAGATAGTGGTCGATCCGGAAGATCGAGTCGGCGGGGAAGACGCCCTCGACGATGGCATTCAGTTCGCGAGCCGACGCCAGGTCATGGCCAAACGGCTTCTCGATCACGACGCGCCGCCAGGCATCCTTGTGGGGGGTCGAGAGTCCGGCGCGCTCGAGCTGCTGGCATACGGTCGCAAAGGACCCTGGCGGAATCGAGAGGTAGAAGCCGTGATTCCCCCCGGTACCGCGCTCTTCATCCAGCGCGGCGAGCGTGCGGGCGAGTTCGTCGAAGGCCGCCTCGTCGTCAAAGCTGCCCTGAACGAAGCGCAATCCCTCGCACAAGGCCCGCCAAACTTCCTCCTTGAAGGGCGTGCGGGCATGCTGCTTGACCGCGTCGTGAACAATTTTTCCGAACTCTTGGTCGTCCCAATCGCGCCGGGCAAAACCGACGAGTGAGAAGCCAGGCGGCAACATCCCGCGATTGCTCAGGTCGTAGATCGCCGGCATGAGCTTCTTGCGGGCCAGGTCGCCGGTCACGCCGAAAAGCACCAGGCCGCAGGGCCCTGCCACTCGAGGTAGGCGCCGGTCGCGAGGATCGCGAAGCGGATTGCGGTCAGCCGTTACGCGCGCGGGAGACATGCTTCCCTTCCCGGGTATGTCGTGGGGAGACGAAGAGGGCGGGCCCGGTCTGACCGGTGCCCGCCCTCTGCGTCACTTCGCCGCGTCGAGTGCGGCTTGGAGGTCGCCGAGCAGGTCCGCCCATGAGGCTTCGAACTTCTCGACGCCTTCTTCTTCGAGCAGGTCGGTGACCTCGGTGTAGGAAATGCCCTGCGCGGCAATGTCATCGAGCACTGCGGCGGCGTCCGCGTAGGTGCCGGTGACGGCATCCCCGCGGATGTCTCCGTGGTCGATGACCGCCTGCAGAGTCTTCTCCGGCATGGTGTTGACGGTGTTGTCCGCGACCAGGTCGGTGACATACATCGTGTCGGAATAGTCCGGATTCTTCACGCCCGTGGACGCCCACAGCGGACGTTGCTTGTTGGCGCCTTCGGCGGCCAGCGACTCCCAGCGCGCGGTCAAGAAGACCTCTTCGTAGGCCTGGTAGGCGAGTCGCGCGTTGGCGACGGCGGCCTTGCCCTTGAGCGCGGTGGCCTCATCGGTGCCGATGGCGTCGAGCCGCTTGTCGATCTCGGTGTCAACGCGGGAAACGAAGAAGGAAGCGACCGACCAGATCGTCGACAGATCCTTGCCGGCTTCGCGCGCCTGCTCCAGGCCCTCGAGGTAGGCATTCATCACCGCGCGGTATCGCTCAAGACTGAAGATCAAGGTGACATTGACACTGATGCCCTCGGCAATGACAGCCGTGATGGCGGGCAAGCCAGCGATTGTCGCGGGGATCTTGATCATCACGTTCTCGCGGTCGACCGCGGCATAGAGCGCCTTGGCCTGATCGATGGTTTCGGCCTCCTGGTGGGCCAGGCGGGGGTCAACCTCGATCGACACCCGGCCGTCCTTGCCGCCGGTGGCGTCATAGATCGGGCGGAAGACATCACACGCATCCCGGACGTCTTGCGTCGTGATGGCGAAGACGGCGTCGTCGACCGAGGTGCCGGCCTGGGCGAGTTCGGCGACCTGGGCGGCATACGAGTCCCCATTGCTCAGCGCCGCCTGGAAGATCGAGGGATTCGTCGTGACGCCGACGACCCCGCTGTTCTCCATGACATCCTTGAGATTGCCCGACGTGAGGCGGGCCCGGGAGAGGTCGTCGAGCCAGACGGAGACGCCGCTGTTGGCGAGCGCCTGCAGGTTGTTGTTGTCAGTCATGTCGCTCCTTCTGAGAAAGATCTAGGACTTGGCGGCGTCGACATCGGTGTCGGCGGAACTCGGCGCGGGGGTGCGCGGACCGGCATTCGCTGCCGCAGCCTTCACGCTGCGCTTGGCGGCGGCCACGACCTTCTCGGGCGTGAAACCGAACTCGCGGAAGAGCGTCGCCGCATCGGCGGAGGCACCGAAGTGATCGATGCCGACGATCTCGCCCGCGTCGCCGACCAGGTCGCGCCAGCCCATCGGCACCCCGGCCTCGACAGAGACGCGCGCACGAACGCCGGCGGGCAGGATCTTCTCCTGATAGGCCTTGCCCTGACGTTCGAACCACTCGCGACACGGCATCGAGACGACGCGCGTCGCGATCTTGGCCTTCTCCAGCGTCTCGGCCGCCGACATGGCCAGGCCGACTTCAGAGCCGGTGGCAATCAGGATGACTTCCGGGCTCCCCGACGACGCCTCGCGCAGGATGTAGGCGCCCTTGCTGACATTGGCGACCTTCCCGGCCACCTTGGGGTCCTGGGTCGGCAAGGCCTGGCGTGACAGGCACAAACCTGCCGGTCGGTCGTTCTGCAGGATCGCGACCCACGCGGCGGCGGTTTCGTTGGCGTCGGCAGGGCGGATCACGTCGAAGCCGGGGATTGCCCGCAGGGCGGCCAGGTGCTCGATCGGCTGGTGCGTCGGGCCGTCCTCGCCGAGGCCGATGGAGTCGTGGGTCCAGACGAAGGTGACCCCGATCTCCTGGATGGCCGCGAGCCGCACCGCCCCGCGCATGTAGTCGGAGAAGACGAGGAAGGTGCCGCCATACGGCCGGGTCAGCCCGGAGAGGGCGATGCCATTGAGAATCAGCCCCATCCCGAACTCGCGGATGCCGAAGTGGAGGGTGCGGCCATACGGGCCCCCGCTCCATTCGCGGGTCTGCTTGGCGGTGGGTATGAAGGAGGGTTGGCCCTCCATCGTGGTGTTGTTGGACTCGGCGAGGTCGGCCGAGCCACCCCACAGCTCGGGCAGGACGCTCGCGAGCGCGCCGAGAATCTTGCCGGACGCAGCGCGGGTGGCCAGCCCCTTGGGGTCGGCAGCGAAGGTGGGCACGGCCTTGGCCAGGCCGGCCGGCAACTCGCGGGCGACGAGCCGGTCGAGCAGGGCCGCGCCCTCGGCGTTGGCCTTGCGCCAGGCCTTGTAGCCGGGCTCCCACTCCTTGTGAGCAGCCTTCCCGCGCGCCTTGACCTTGCGGACGTGCGTGATGACCTCGCGGGAAACCTCGAAGGTCTTCTTCGGGTCAAAGCCCAGCAGTTCCTTCAGGCCGGCGATCTCGGCGTCGCCGAGGGCCGAGCCGTGCGACTTGCCGGTGTCCTGCTTGGTCGGCGACGGCCAGGCGATGATGGTGCGCAGGACAATCATTGTCGGCTTGCTGGCGCTGCGGCTCTTTTCGCAGGCCGCCAGGAGGGCGTCGACATCCTCGACATAGGTCGCGCCATCACCATCGCGGCGCCAGTCGATCGTCTCGACATTCCAGCCATACGCTTCGTAGCGCTTGCCCACATCCTCGGAGAACGAGATCTCGGTCTTGTCCTCGATCGAGATGGTGTTCTGGTCGTAGATGACCGTCAGATTGCCGAGTTCCTGGTGGCCAGCGAGCGCGCTGGCCTCGTGGGTGACGCCTTCCATGATGTCGCCATCGGAGGCGACGACCCAGACGTGGTGGTCGAAGGGGCTGGTGCCCTTTCTGGCGTCCGGGTCCAGCAGGCCGCGGACGCGGCGCTGCGCGAACGCCATACCGACGGCCGTCGCCAGACCCGAGCCGAGCGGACCGGTCGTCACCTCGACGCCGGTGGTGTGGTGGACCTCCGGGTGACCCGGGGTCAGCGAACCCCAGGTCCGCAGCGCCTTGAGGTCATCGAGTTCCAGGCCGTAGCCGGAGAAGTACAGCTGGATATATTGCGTCAGGGACGAGTGGCCGCACGAGAGGACGAAGCGGTCGCGGCCCAGCCACTGCGGGTCGGACGGGTCGTGGCGCATGACGTTTTGGTAGAGCAGATACGCGACCGGCGCGAGGCTCATCGCCGTGCCGGGGTGGCCATTGCCGACCTTCTGCACGGCGTCCGCTGCCAACACGCGCACGGTGTCAACGGCCCGCACGTCCAGATCGCTCCACCCCGCCTTCTTCGCCTTCGGCGCGGGAACCGCCCGGCTGGTGGCCTTCGCGGCGCGCTTGCGGGTGGGCTTGGTGGACACAGCGGTCACAGAGTCGTCCTTCCTGGACGTCGGAGGTGCGGCACGTCCCTCCCAGCCTAGTGCCGGGTGTGAGCCACGTCGCAGCAAGACCGGTGGGTAGACTGCAGGCATCAATCTTGGTCGCTCTCGCGGCCATCCCACCTTCCGGATCGAGGCGACGGCCCCCCGTGACCACGCTGCATACGCCCGCGGCCGTGCCGGCCCGGCCCGCGTGGCGCCGCAGTCTCGCGGCCTATGTCGCGCTCACCAAGCCGCGGATCATCGAACTGCTACTCGTCACCACCGTCCCGACGATGTTCCTCGCGCAGCGCGGCGTCCCCTCGCTGTGGCTGGTGGTCGCGACGCTTGTCGGCGGCACATTGTCAGCGGGCTCGGCCAACGCCTTCAATATGGTCTACGACCGCGATATCGACGCCCACATGGGGCGCACCGCCAATCGGCCGCTGGTCACGGGAGCGGTGACACCGCGGGCCGCCCTGATCTTTGCCTCCGCGCTGGCGGTCATCTCGACCGTGTGGTTCGCCGTGGTCGTCAATGTGCTCTCGGCGGCGCTGTCGCTCGGGGCGATCACCCTGTATGCCGTGGGCTACACGATGATCCTCAAGCGCCGCACCTCCCAAAACATCGTGTGGGGCGGCGCTGCCGGCTGTATGCCGGTGCTGATCGGCTGGTCGGCCGTCACCAATTCGGTGAGCTGGGCCGCGGTGGTCCTCTTCCTGGTGATCTTCTTCTGGACGCCTCCGCACTATTGGCCGCTGTCCATGCGTTTCAAGGACGACTACGCCCAGGCCGGGGTCCCGATGCTGCCCGTGGTCGAGACCAATGTGACGGTCGGACGTCAGATCGTCATCTACTCCTGGGTGATGGTGGCGACCTCGCTCGTGCTGATCCCGATCGCCCCCATGGGTTGGCTGTATGCCGCCACGGCCACCCTGTCCGGCGGGCTCTTCCTCGCCGAGGCGCACCGGCTGCTGCGCTCCGCCAAGGCGGGGGAGTCGATGGCCCAGATGAAACCGATGCGGCTCTTCCACTACTCCATCACCTATGTGACGGTTCTCTTCCTCGCCGTCGCCATCGACCCGCTGGTCTATCTCGCGATCCGTTGACGCCTGCGTCTGGACCGTCGGGGTTTCAGGCGCCGATCTGCGCGAGCCGCGCGCGGACGATATCGCGGATAACGTCGTCCGGCAGCGGCTGGTCGACCTGGAAGCGGATGGTGCCCTTGCTGAGCGAGAACCCGGGCAGGCGGTCGGCGACGCGCTCAACGATCTCGCCGGAGAACGGGAACAGGCTCAGGTGGGTTTTGGTGGCGATGACGCTGATCAGCGGCTTACCGGCGACCTTCAGGGCCGGCATACCGTAGCTCTTGCCCTCCTGCGTCTCGGGGGCTTCCTCCGCGACGATGGCCAGCACCCGGCGCAGCGCCGCGGCGCGGTCCGCATCCAAGCCGTCGAGGTATGCCGTGACCTCGCCTATCAACTCGGCTCCGCCTGGCCGCGCAGGTGCTTGAGCCCGTTGACCAGGGCGATCACCAGCAGACTGGCCAGCAGCATATGCATCAGCACGAGCGCCTCGGGGAGCTTGGTGAAGTACTGCGTGTACCCGACAACTCCCTGAGCCAGGGTGACGAACAAAACGCCGCGCCAGGCGTTCTTCACCAACTCGGTGCGACCGACGAGGTGGGTGGCGACGACCATGGCGATCACCAGCCCGACGAAGAGCATCACGCTGTCGGCATGCAGCCACGATGCCGAGCGTGGGTCGAACGAGAGGCGCGCGGGCTGGTCCGCGTCGCCTGAGTGGGGACCAGAACCGGTCACGATCGTGCCGAGGACGAGCACCACCCCGGCGAGTGCGGTTGTCGCCCAGGCCACCTGGCGCACGATGCCCGGGACGACCAGGTGGCGGGGGCCGGGCGGCATACGCCCCTCCACATAAGCTGCGGTGGCGGCGGCGATCAGCCCCATGGAGACGAGGAAGTGCGCGGCGACGGTGGCCGGGTTCAATCCGGTGCGCACCGTGATGCCGCCCAGGATTGCCTGCACGGCAACGCCGGCGAGCACGAGGACCGCCGGGACCAGGAGCGCGCGGCGGCGGTCGGTCCACCGCCAGATCGCGATGACGGCGGCAAGGGCGACGAAGCCAACGAGGCCGGTGAGGGTCCGGTTGCCAAACTCGATGTACTTGTGGAAGCCCTCGGCCTGCTCGCGCACCGGCACATAGGACCCGGGAGTGCACTGAGGCCAGGTCGGGCAGCCCAGCCCGGATCCGGTCAGGCGGACCAGCCCGCCGGTGACGACGATGAGCACCTCGACGACGACATTGGCCAGCAGGATGCGGTGCAGCCAGGGGCTCGGGGCCGGCCCCGGCGGGCGGATCATCTGCGGGGGTGCCTGGTCCAGCGTCGTCACCGCTCCAGGCTAAGCCCCGTGGAATCGACCCTTGCACGGCGGCCTCGGCGTGGCGAGCCCTGCCTCGCGGCGACCGCACGGGCAGGCCCGCCTCACTAGGGTGATGCAATGACCATCGTCGACCCCACGACCACCACCGCCTGGGCCCGCCTGACCGAGTTGAAGGCGGCATACACCCCCGATCTGCGCGGAGCGTTCGCGACCGATCCGGACCGGGCGCAGCGTTATACGCGCACCTGCGCGGACCTGCATGTCGATCTGTCCAAGAACCTCATCGATGACGAGATCCTCGGGGCGCTCTTGGATCTCGCCGAACAGGTGGGCCTGGCCGCGCGCCGCAACGCGATGTATGCGGGGGAGCGCATCAATGTGACCGAGAACCGGTCGGTGCTGCATACCGCCCTGCGCCGGCCGGCTGGCGACTCCCTCGTCGTCGACGGCACGGATGTGGTTTCCGAGGTTCATGACGTCCTGGCGAAGATCTACGCCTTCTCCGACAAGGTCCGCTCGGGTGAGTGGGTTGGCGTGACGGGCAAGCGCATCGAAACGGTGGTCAATATCGGCATCGGTGGCTCGGACCTCGGGCCGGTCATGGTTTATGAAGCTCTAAAGCCCTATGTCCAGGCCGGGCTGAGCTGCCGCTTCATCTCCAATATCGACCCGACCGACTTGGCGGAGAAGGTCGGCGATCTCGACCCCGAGACGACGCTCTTCATCATCGCCTCCAAGACGTTCACGACGCTGGAGACCCTGACCAACGCTCGGATGGCGCGGGATTGGCTGTGGCGCAAGCTCATTGAGCAGGGCGCGATCGAGGACTCGGATGAGGCCCGCACCGGGGCCGTGGCCAAGCACTTCGTCGCCGTCTCCACCGCTCTCGACAAGGTCGAAGCCTTCGGCATCGACCCGGCTAATGCCTTCGGCTTCTGGGACTGGGTCGGTGGGCGCTATTCCGTGGACTCCGCCGTCGGCACGGTGCTCGCGGTGGCGATCGGCAAGGACCATTTCGCCGACTTCCTCGGTGGCTTCCACGCGGTCGACAACCACTTCGCCGAGGAGCCTTTCGAGAGCAATGTCCCGGCGCTCATGGGGCTGTTGAATGTGTGGTACGTCAACTTCTTCAAGGCCACGAGTCATGCGGTGCTGCCGTATGCGCAGTACCTCCACCGGTTCGCGGCCTACCTCCAGCAGTTGACGATGGAGTCCAATGGCAAGGGCGTGCGCGCCGACGGCGCGCCGGTGACCACCGAGACCGGCGAGGTCTTCTGGGGGGAGCCGGGCACCAACGGGCAGCACGCGTTCTATCAATTGATCCACCAGGGCACGCAGTTGATCCCGTGCGACTTCATCGCGATGGCCAACACTGCACACCCGATCAAGGACGGCGATGCCGACGTCCACGAACTCTTCCTCGCCAACTTCTTCGCCCAGACCAAGGCGCTCGCCTTCGGCAAGACGGCCGATGAGGTGCGCGCGGAAGGTGTTGCGGAAGAACTGGTTTCGGCCAAGGTCTTCTCCGGCAACCGCCCGACGACCTCGATCATGGCGCCACTGCTGACGCCATCTGTGGTTGGTCAGTTGATCGCGCTCTACGAGCACATCACCTTCACCCAAGGCGTCGTGTGGGGCATCGACTCCTTCGACCAATGGGGCGTCGAACTCGGAAAACAACTCGCTATGCAGATCGCCCCCGCGATTTCGCAGGACGACGAGGCGCTGGCCGCCCAGGACCCCTCCACTCGTGGGCTGATCGAGTACTACCGCTCGCAGCGCCACTAATCCGCACACTTAAGGACGACGGCCGGCGGTGAACTCACCGCCGATCGTCGTGCTTCGCGCTGAGGGGTCAGCGCGAGGTGCGTCGAGGGCCGCCGCGGCTGCCCGCGGAGAAGGCCGCCGCGCCACCACCCGAGCGGCCGGTGGACGCTGCACCGCGGGCCGCGGGCCGCTGCCGGCGCTGACCGGGATTCGTTGCCCGCGAACGGCTCTCGCCTGACCCCGACTCACGGCGCGCTCCGCCGCCCGAGGACGTATGCGGATGGGTCGTCTTTCCACGCCCCGATCCGCGGGTGCCCGAGGACTTGCGCGAACCGCGCCCAGGCTGCGCCGGCGCGGCCTCGGGGACGACATACGCCCCGGGGAAGGACCGGGCGCCCGGCGCGAGATCGGTGAGCAGCGGATGGTCGGCGTGGACGCGCGTGGTGGTCGGGTTGATGCCGGCCTTGCGCGTCAGGTCTCGGACCTCGCGCACCTGCTGGTCCAGCATCATCGTCACGACAGTGCCGGAGTTCCCGGCCCGCGCCGTGCGCCCTGAGCGGTGCAGATACGCCTTGTGCTCAACCGGCGGGTCGGCGTGAATGACCAGCGCGACGTCATCGACGTGGATGCCGCGCGCGGCGATATCGGTCGCCACCAGCGTGCCGGCCGCGCCGCTGTGGAAGGCGTCCATCGTCCGGGTGCGGGCGTTCTGCGAGAGATTGCCGTGCAGTTCGACGGACGGCACACCGGCCGCGTTGAGCTGTCGCGCGAGCTTCTTGGCGCGGTGCTTGGTGCGGGTGAAGACGATCGTGCGGCCCGGTGCAGCGGCCAGGTCCACGAGGACCGGCAGGTGCGCCTCTTCGCGGACATGCAGGACGTGGTGGGACATCTCGGCCACCGGGCTCTGCGCCGAATCCGCCTCGTGCGTCACGGGTTTCACGAGGTAGGTCCGGGCGAGGACACCGATGCCGGCGTCGAGCGTCGCGGAGAAAAGCATCCGCTGTCCACCGCGCGGGGTGCGATCGAGCAACCTGCGGACGGCGGGCAGGAAGCCGAGGTCGGCCATGTGGTCGGCCTCGTCCAGAACCGTGACCTCGATGGCGCTGAGGTCGGCGTGGCCCTGACCGATGAGGTCCTCCAGTCGGCCCGGACAGGCGATAACGATGTCGACGCCGGCGCGCAGCGCCGACACCTGCGGGCCTTGGCCAACACCGCCGAAGACGGTGCGGGAGGTGAGGCCAGTCGCCGCCGCGAGCGGGGCGAGTGACTCCTCGATCTGTGCGACGAGCTCACGCGTCGGGGCAAGGATCAGGGCGCGGGGGCGCTTCGGCATACGACGTCCACGGCCGGCGAGGCGCGCGACGAGCGGGAGGAGGAAGGCGTAGGTCTTGCCGGAGCCTGTGCGGCCACGTCCAAGGACGTCCCGGCCGGCGAGCGAGTCGGGCAGGGTCGCTGCCTGGATCGGAGTGGGGGCGGTGATGCCGCGCTCGGCGAGCACGGTCACGAGGGTTGCGGGGACGCCGAGCGTGCGAAAAGTCGTGTCGGAAGACACTGAATAGCTCCAAGTGAATCGAATGAAGTCGTTCTGCCCGGCGCGGACGACATGGGCCGCAGCAGCGATGGCGATCGACGAAGCGAAGCGGCCCGCGGCAGAACTGGTCGGGCCGATGGGTCCAGTCTACCGGCAGTCTCAGCGCACTCGGACCCGAATGCTGTGCAGCCCGCTCGCGCCATCGGGCGCGGGTTCGGCGATCGTCGTCGTCTGGATCGCTCCCGTCCCGTCCGTCGCGCGTGCCGTGATGACGTGTTGGCCGCTCGCGGAAGGAGTCCAGGTCGCGCGCCACTGGCGCCAGTAGTGCCCACCGACGTCCGGGCCGAGGTCCGCCGCGATCCACGCGCCGTCGTCGACACGCACCTCGACGCCCGAAATCCCTTGGCGCGCTTGGGACCACGCCACTCCGGCGATGGCGAGTTCGCTTCCGGCGGGGACGCTCGCTCCGTCGCGAGGCACATCGATTCTCGACTGCGTTTTCACCTCGGCCTGTTCCGCCCAACCCCGCGTCGACCAGTACGCCTGGTCCTTGGCGTAGGTGGTGGCGGTCAGGTGCGTAAGCCATTTCGTTGCGCCGACATAGCCGTACAGTCCGGGCGTGATCATCCGCACGGGGAAGCCGTGCGTCGGCGTCAACGGCTTGCCGTCCATCGCGATGGCGAGCAGGGCGCCACGATCGTCCTGAAGGGCGGCGACGGGGGTGGAGATCGTCATACCATCGTGCGAGGTGCTGAGAATCTGATCGGCCGTGTCGCGAACTCCGGCGCGGGCCAAGACATCTCGCGTGCGCACCCCAAGCCAACGGGTCGATCCGATGTAGTCCCCGCCCACGGGATTGCTCACGCAATTGAGGGTGATGTCGGCCTCGATCATCGGCATCCGCAGCAGTTCGTCGAAGGTCACCTCGTAGGGGTGATCGACATCGCCGTCAATGCGCAGCCGCCAGGCGGAAACGTCGATGCGCGGGATGATCACGGCGGTGTCGATGCGATAGAAGTCCGCCACCGGGGTGCGCAGCGGCGTCAGGCCGGGCGTGCTTGCGCCGAGGCCAGCCGGCAACGCGGGCAGCGGTGCCGAGGGAGCAGGCAGCGTCAAGCTCTGACCGGTCGCGCCGATGGGCGCGCCCAGCCGAGTGCCGAGGTATGCCGCCCCCGCCCCTGCACCCGTCAAGAGGCCCGCCGCTACGACCGTGCGCCGATCGGCGCTGCCCGCGTATGCCGCCCGCTCCCTTCCCGCTGGGTTGCTCCCGTCCGTCGGCACGAACCGCAGCCCCACGATGCCGACCAGCGCCGCCACGCTGCTGGGCAAGACCGCGAGTTGACCGCCGGACGGACGAGTGGCCGCGGCGAGCGCAGCGATCCCGGCAAGGCCAGCGAGCAACCAGGCGCCAGAACGGTTGCGGGACTGCAGGATTCCCGCCAGCGCGCCCAAGCAAAGCACGACCACCAGGACGCCCACGATCAGCACCGGCTTATCCGCCGTGCCCAGCGTCGAGGTGGCCCAGTCCTTGAGCCACAGCGGGGTGAGGTCGATCGCCGCGCTGCCCACGGCGATAGCCGGCGAGGTGGACGGCCCGACGACTCCCGCCACGAGGTGACCCGCACCGAGCCCGCAGCTGGTGGCTGCCAGACCCACGAGGGCGGCATACCTGCGCTGCGGGGAGGTCATGCCAAAAGGCTAGGCCTCGCGCCCGGCGATCGGTCGCGCCCAGGTCTTACGGTCTGCTTACGTCAGTCCGACCAGCGGAAGATCCGGGTGGCGAGCATGGCGCTGATGCCACCCCAAATGGCCAGCACCAGCCAACTGGTCACGGGCCAGGCGCCCTCAACGAAGGCGTCCCGCAGCCCGTCGCCCAAAGCACCCGAGGGCAGCAGCCGTGCCACGCCGACGGCCGCGCTCGGCAGGGTGCTCGTGGGCAGCAAGAGGCCAAGTCCGAGGAAGATGACCCACAGCAAATTGGCTACGGCGAGAACGGCTTCCGCGCGCAGCCGTCCAGCGACCAGCATCGCGAGCGCAACGAAACAACCGGCACCGAGGACAATCGTGATGAGCGCCGGGAGCAGGCCCGCGACCTCGGGGCGCCAGCCGAGCGCCATACCCAGAATCGAGAGCGCAAGCAGGTGGAAAGCGAGCACGAAGCCGGTCGCCATCGTCTTGCCCCCGAGCAGCCCATCGCGACCCAGGGGGGTCGTGCCGAGCAGCCGCAGCACGCCATTGCGGCGGTCGAAGGCGGTGGCGATCGCTTGGCTGGTGAAGGCCGTCGAGACGACCGCGAGGGCGAGCACGCCGGGGACGATGACATCGATCCGCCGGGCGCCCAGGTCGGGCACCGACGCGAACTTCAGGCCGATCATCGCCATCGCCGGGAGGATGAAGGCGACCAGGAGTTGCTCGCCATTGCGCAGCATCGTGCGCGCCTCGAAGCTCGCCTGCCGGCGGATGCGTATGCCGCGCGCCGCAGCCCGCTGTCCCGTCGCGGTGGTCATCGCTCGCCCCGTCCGGTGAGTGAGAAGTACACGTCTTCAAGGCTTTTCGCGCCCGCGACCTCCGCCCGCGGGCCGCTGGTGCGCACCCGGCCGCGGTCCATGATGACGATATCGTCAGCGACCCGGTCCGCCTCCTCGAAGGAGTGCGTCGCCAAGACCACTGCGGCGCCGCCGGCGGCCTGCTCGCGGACGATCTCCCAGACGTCCAGGCGAGTATGCGGATCCATCCCCGCCGTCGGTTCGTCGAGGAAGAGCACATCCGGGCGCCCGATGAGGGCGGTGGCGAGGGCGACCCGCTGCCGCTGGCCACCGGAAAGTCGGCGCACGATCGTGCGGGCGAAGTCATCAATGCCCAAGCGCGCGCTGAGGGCCGACGGGTCGGCGGGATCGGCATACATCGACGCCAGGTGGGCAAGCAGCGCCGGGGGAGTGGACATCGAGGGCAGCCCGCCGTCTTGCAGCATCAGGCCGACGCGGGCTCGATGCTCGGCGGAGGCGCCCCACGGGTCTTCCCCAAGCACTTGCGCCAGCCCAGAATCGGGGCGTTGCAGACCTTGCAGGCATTCGATGGTCGTCGATTTGCCGGCGCCATTCGGCCCGAGAACGGCGGTGACCCGGCCGGCCTCCGCGCACCAGTTCGCGCCGTCGAGCGCCCGGGTGGCACCGAAGGACTTGACCAGATCTCGGACCTCGACTGCGGACACCAGAGCAGTCTAAGGAGCCCAGACCAGCCGGCCGCCCAGCGACTGGGACCCGTGGGGAGGCTCAGGCGCCCCGGTGCGGGTTGAGATACGCGAGGGCGGCCAACACCCGGCGGTTCCACGACGGCTCGTCGGGAATGTCCAGGTCGCGCAGGATGGCCGCCACGTGCACCTCAGCGGTGCGCACCGACATGCCCAGCGCGTCGGAGATGGCCTGGTTCGATCGCCCCTCGGCCACCAGGGACAAGACTTCCACTTGCCGCGCTGTCAGCCGATCGAGCACCGAGGCCGGTGGGGTGATCCGCGCGATAACGTCCTCGTCGATGACGATTCCGCCAGCCGCGATCGTGTGGAGGGCGTCGGTGAGCCGTTCGACGTTGCCGACCCGGTCCTTCAGCAGATAGCCCACCGCCGACGGCACGTGGCCGGTCAACCGGCGCACCCACGCTGGCTCGGCGTAGGTCGACAAGACCAGGACCCCGATGCCCGGGAAGCGTTGCCGCAGAGCCAAGGCTGTGCCGATGCCTTCGTCGCTGAAGGACGGTGGCATGCGGACGTCGAGGATGACGACATCGGGCCTGGTCAGAGCGGCCTCTCGCAGCAAAGCCGCGCCGCCGCCGACGCTCGCGAGCACGTGGATGCCGGCATGGGTCAGCAGCGCTGCCAGTCCCTGGCGGGCGACGAGTGGGTAACCGGGGGCGACGCGCCGCATAGGGCCCGGCGTCGCGGCGTTACGCCAGCACATCGCCCGCGTTCCCGGGAGAGGCACAGCCGGACTGGATACGGTCGAGGCATGCGCAGACTCATGCCGATGCTCGCGGGCGCGGCCCTGGTGGCCGGCTGTTCAGGGCCCGGCCCTGCGCCGACAAGGGCGACGGAGGCCCCATCCGAGAGCACCCCCACCTCGGCCACCGCGTCCAGCGACGTCGCACCCTTCACCGTGACGGAGGTGGCGTCATATGACGAACCCTGGGCGATGACCTTCCTGCCCGGCACGGAGTATGCCGCGATCACCCAACGCGGCGGCCAACTGCTGGTCCGCGACATGAGCAGTGGCGAGGTGCTCACCGTGGATGGGGCGCCGGAGGTCAAGGCTGAAGGCCAGGGCGGGCTCGGCGACATCATCGCGGCCCCAGACTTCGACCAAAGCGGTCATATCTATCTGTCGTGGGTCGAGCCCGGCGATGGCACGAGCGCGGGTGCGGTCGTCGGACGTGGCGGTCTCGTCATCGAGGACGGCGCTGCGCGACTCGAGAACCTCACCGTGATCTGGCGGCAGGAGCCGAAAGTCGAGGGTGCCGGGCATTTCGCACACCGGCTCGCCGTGAGTCCGGACGGGAAGTACCTCTTCGTCACCTCCGGCGAGCGCCAGAAGTTCGACCCCGCCCAGGACCTGGGAACCAATCTCGGCAAGATCCTGCGCCTGACCCTGGATGGGACACCCGTCGCCGCCAATCCCTTTGCGGCGCAAGGCTATCCGGCCGAGGAAGTATGGACGCTCGGTCACCGCAATCCGCTCGGCATCGCCTTCGCCCCCGACGGCACGCTGTGGAGCACCGAGATGGGACCCAAAGGCGGCGATGAGCTGAACGTCATCACCGAAGGCGCCAACTACGGCTGGCCGAAAGTCTCCAATGGCTCGCACTACAGCGGTGAGGAGATACCCGACCACGCCGCCGGCGACGGCTTCGAGGCGCCGAAGGTCTGGTGGAATCCCTCGATCTCGCCGAGCAGCCTGATGATCTACACCGGGGAGGTCTTCCCGCAGTGGCGCGGCGATGCTTTCATCGGCGCGCTTTCTGGCCAGTCACTGCTTCGGGTAGACCTCGACGGCACCACCGCCACCAAGGCCGAGGTCTGGTCTGCGGGCGCCCTAGGCACGCGGATCCGCGAAGTCGAGCAGGGCCCAGACGGCCGCATCTGGGTCCTGCAGGACGGGTCCGAGGGCAAGTTGCTGCGCCTCGATCCCGCCTAGCCCTCCGAGTCGCAGGCCGACTTAGGTTGACCTAACTTCGACACGCTTGACGCAATTACCTAACATGGATGTGTGATTAATGCGCGAGCAACCGAGGCGACGGCCGATGCCGTGCCCGAGTCGGGCACGCGCGAGCGGGTACTGCGGGCGATCAGCCAGCAGGGTCCGATCACGGCGGCGGTTCTCGCCGAGCGGCTCGGCCTGTCCGACACCGCCATTCGCCGGCATGTCGACAATCTCGCCGACGCGGGGCTGATCGAGCCCCACGAGGCCACTACACCCCGACGCCGCGGAAGGCCCGCCAAGGCGTATGTCGTCTCCGACGCCGGCCATCGCTCGCTCACCTCGGACTACGACCACCTCGCCGGCCAGGCGCTGCGCTATCTCGCGGAGACCGTCGGCCCGCACGCGGTTGAGGACTTCGCCCGGCGACGGATTGCCGACTGGGAGAGCCGGTATGCCGCGCAGCTGCCTCGCCAGGCAGGCACGGCCGAGCGCGCAGAGCAGCTCGTCGGCGCGCTCAGCCGCGACGGCTTCGACGCCAGCCTGCGCAGGGTGGGCGACCAGGCGACACCGGCGGCTCTTCGCGGCATACAACTGTGCCAAGGGCATTGCCCGGTGCAGGATGTGGCGGCGCAGTTCCCTCAGCTGTGCGAAGCCGAGACCGAAGCTTTCTCCCGCCTGCTGGGCGTGCACGTCCAGCGGCTGGCCACCCTCGCGCACGGCGACCACGTGTGCACCACCTTCATCCCCACGACCACGCTCAACCCGACGGAGGCGTCATGACGCAGAGCATCGAAGACCTGAACCCTGGTCTGAAGGACCTGGGACGCTATGAATACGGCTGGGCCGACAGCGACACGGCTGGCGCGACCGCGCGCCGCGGCCTGAACACCGAGGTCGTCGAGGACATCTCGGCGCGCAAGAGCGAGCCGGACTGGATGCGCGAGCTGCGGCTGAAGGCGCTGCGCCTGTTCGACAAGAAGCCCATGCCGACCTGGGGCAGCGACCTGTCCGGCATCGACTTCCAGAACATCAAGTACTTCGTGAAGTCCACGGAGAAGCAGGCCACCTCCTGGGAGGAACTGCCCGAGGACATCAAGAACACCTATGACCGCCTCGGCATCCCCGAGGCCGAGAAGCAGCGCCTCATCGCCGGCGTGGCCGCGCAATACGAATCCGAAGTGGTCTACCACCAGATCCGCGAGGACCTGGAGGAGAAGGGTGTTATTTTCGTCGACACCGACACCGGCCTGCGCGAGCACGAGGACCTCTTCCGCGAATACTTCGGCTCGGTCATCCCGCCGGGCGACAACAAATTCGCCTCGCTGAACACCGCTGTCTGGTCGGGCGGTTCGTTCGTCTATGTTCCGCCGGGCGTGCACGTCGAGATCCCGCTGCAGGCCTACTTCCGGATCAACACCGAGAACATGGGCCAGTTCGAGCGGACGCTGATCATCGCGGACGAGGGCTCCTACGTTCACTACGTCGAGGGCTGCACGGCGCCGATCTACAAGTCGGACTCCCTGCACTCCGCAGTCGTCGAGATCATCGTCAAGAAGAACGCTCGCGTCCGCTACACGACCATCCAGAACTGGTCCAACAACGTCTACAACCTCGTCACCAAGCGCGCCACCTGCGCCGAGGGCGCGACGATGGAGTGGATCGACGGCAATATCGGCTCCAAGGTGACGATGAAGTACCCCGCCGTCTACCTCCTCGGCGAGCACGCCAAGGGCGAGACGCTGTCCATCGCCTTCGCCGGCGAGGGCCAGCACCAGGACGCCGGCTCCAAGATGGTCCACGCGGCCCCCAACACCTCCTCGACCATCGTCTCGAAGTCCGTGGCGCGCGGGGGCGGGCGCACCTCATACCGCGGGCTCGTCCAGATCATGGAGGGCGCGACCGGCAGCAAGTCCAGCGTCGTCTGCGACGCCCTGCTGGTCGACACGATCAGTCGCTCGGACACCTACCCCTATGTCGACATCCGCGAGGACGACGTCCAGATGGGCCACGAGGCGAGCGTCTCGAAGGTCTCCGAGGACCAGATGTTCTACCTCATGTCCCGAGGGATGTCCGAGGAAGAGGCCATGGCGATGATCGTGCGCGGCTTCGTCGAGCCGATCGCCCGCGAGTTGCCGATGGAGTATGCCCTCGAGCTGAACCGCCTCATCGAACTCCAGATGGAGGGTGCGGTCGGCTGACCTCAAGACGTCACCGACCCACCCAAAACCGTTACTGCACAAGGAATCCCGCATGAGCCTGCTGGCTGAGAAGACCCAGCGCCCCGGGCTGGCACCGCATACCGATTCGGTCGCCACCTTCGTCCCGGACCAATCCCGCGCCGAGCGGACCCGTTCGTATGCCGTGGCCGACTTCCCGATGCCGACCGGCAGGGAAGAGGACTGGCGGTTCACTCCGGTGGACCGGATTCGTCCGCTCCTGAAGGACGAGGCGACCGGCCTCTGCCTCGACTGGGACGAGTCCCTGCCCGCCGGCGTCCGCCTCGGCACGATGTCGGTCGCCGACTGGCAGGCCGCTGGCGCGCCGGCCCCCGCCGACCGCGCCGCTGCTATCGCCGCGGCGCACAGTGGGGGTGTCGGCGTCATCGACATCCCGAATGACGCGGAGCTGACCGAGCCGGTTCGCATTCGGTTGTCGGGCGGTGACGGTCAGCTCGTCCACGGGCACCTGATGATCCGAGCGGGTCGTTTCAGCAAGGCCACCGTCGTCCTGACGCACGACGGCCTGGCCGACTACAGCGAGGTGCTCACGATCACCGCCAGCGACGGTGCCCACCTGACCGTCGTCTCGCTGCAGGAGTGGGACGACCGCTCCATCCACCTCGGCCAGCATGATGTGGTCGTCGGCCGCGACGCGCAGGTCAAGCACATCGCCGTCACCCTCGGTGGGGCGATCGTGCGCCTCAACACCAATGCGACCTATGCCGGGCCCGGCGGCTCCTTCGAGGCGTATGGCGTGTACTTCGCCGATGCGGGTCAGCACCTGGAGCACCGGCTCTTCGTCGACCACGCCGTGCCGCATTGCACGAGCAATGTCGAATACAAGGGCGCGCTGCAGGGGGACTCTGCCCGCACCGTCTGGGTCGGTGATGTGCTGATCCGCGCCGCCGCCGAGGGCACGGACACCTACGAACTAAACCGCAATTTGCTGCTCACCGATGGCGCCCGCGCCGACTCCATCCCCAACCTGGAGATCGAGACCGGCGAGATTGCCGGTGCCGGACACGCCTCTGCGACAGGCCGATTCGACGACCAGCAGTTGTTCTATCTGATGGCCCGCGGCATCCCAGAGGCCGAGGCGCGTCGCCTCGTCGTGCGGGGCTTCTTCGCCGCGGTCGTCTCGCGCATCGGCGTGCCCGAGGTGATCGGGCACTTGATGAGCGCCATCGACGCCGAGCTCGAAGCCTCGGTGGCGGTCGCGTCGTGAGCGCCGACACCGACCTGGTTGCCATCGCCGTCTGCGGGATCGACGAGCTCCCCACCGTTGGCGCGGCCAAGGCCGATATCTATGGCCAGGCCATGGCGATCGTCCACACCGAGGATGGCGAGGTCTACGCCATCGACGACATCTGCAGCCACCAGAATGTCTCCCTCAGCGAAGGCGAACTCGACGGCTGCCGCCTCGAATGTTGGCTCCACGGTTCGCGATTCGATGTGCGCACCGGCGATGCCCTGAACCTCCCCGCGACCGAGCCGGTCGCGACTTTCCCCGTCACCATCGAGGACGGCGTGGTTTACGTCTCCGTCCCCGCCGCCCTGATCCCCGAGAGCGAGTAAGCATGTCCACCCTCGAGATCCGCGACCTGCACGTTGCGATCACTGCCGATGACGTCCAGAAGGAGATCCTCCGCGGCGTCACCCTGACCATCAACTCCGGCGAGACCCACGCGATCATGGGCCCTAACGGCTCTGGCAAGTCGACGCTGGCCTACTCCATCGCTGGCCATCCCAAATACACCGTCACCTCCGGGACCATCAACCTCGACGGTGAGGACGTCCTGGCGATGAGCGTCGACGAGCGCGCCCGCGCCGGTCTCTTCCTGGCCATGCAGTATCCCGTCGAGGTCCCCGGCGTCACAGTCAGCAACTTCTTGCGCACCGCCAAGACGGCCATCGACGGCGAAGCGCCCAAGCTGCGCACCTGGGTCAAGGACGTCAAGGAGGCTATGGGCAATCTGCGCATGGACCCAGTCTTCGCCGAGCGCGGCGTCAACGAAGGCTTCTCCGGTGGGGAGAAGAAGCGTCACGAGATCCTCCAGTTGGAGTTGCTCAAGCCGCGCTTCGCCGTCCTCGACGAGACCGACTCCGGTCTCGATGTCGACGCGCTGCGCATCGTCTCCGAGGGCGTCAACCGCGCCCAGGAGGCCTCCGATATGGGCGTGCTGCTCATCACCCACTACACGCGCATCCTGCGCTACATCAAGCCAGACTTCGTCCACGTCTTCGTCGATGGCGTCATCGCCGAGGAGGGTGGCCCCGAACTCGCCGACCGCCTCGAGGACGAGGGCTACGACCGCTTCCTGACGGCAGCCGTCTGAGGGTCCGTATGACTGCCCACGCGCCCGCCCTCGCGGCCTTCAGCGATCAGGAACTCGCCCGCATCCGGGCCGACTTCCCGATCCTGTCGCGCACGGTGCGCGACGGAAAGCCGTTGGTGTACCTCGATTCTGGGGCGACCTCGCAGAAGCCGTATGCCGTGCTCGACGCCGAGCGTGGCTGGTACACCGAGTTGAACGCGGCCCCGCACCGCGGTGCGCACGCGCTCTCGGAGGAGGGCACGCAGGCGTATGAGGGTGCCCGAGCCACCATCGCGGGCTTCATCAGCGCGCGCGCCGACGAGATTGTCTTCACCAAGAACGCGACCGAGGCGATCAATGCGGTGGCCTATGCCTTCTCAAATGGCGCGGCGGGCGGCGGCGGGGGAGCGGGTGAGCGCTTCCGGATCGGCCCGGGCGACGAGATCGTCGTCACCGAGATGGAGCACCACGCCAACCTCATTCCGTGGCAGGAGCTTTCCTCGCGGACCGGGGCGTCGTTGAAGTGGCTTGAAGTGACCGAGGACGGCCGCCTCGACCTGAGCCATCTGCGCGAGGTCATCACCGAGCGCACCAAGGTTGTGGCCTTCACGCACGCCTCCAACGTGCTCGGCACCGTCAATCCGGTCGACGCCATCGTGGCCCGGGCACGCGAAGTCGGCGCGCTGGTTGTCCTCGACGCCTGCCAGTCGGTGCCGCACCTGCCCATCGACGTCGCAGACCTCGGTGTGGACCTCCTCGCCTTCTCCGGCCACAAGATGCTCGGACCCATGGGCATCGGCGCCTTGTGGGGACGCCGGGAGGTCCTGGACGCCATGCCGGTCTTCCTGACCGGCGGATCGATGATCGAGACCGTCACGATGGAGCGGGCGACCTACGCGCCAGCCCCGCAGAAATTCGAGGCGGGCGTCCCGAACGCCGCCCAGGCGACCGGCCTCGCCGCCGCGTGCGACTACCTCACCACCCTCGGGATGGACCGGGTGAGCGCACACGAGCACGCGCTGACCGGCATACTCCTGGACGGGCTGCGGGAGCGTCCCTGGACGCGCCTCATGGGGCCTGACAGCCTTGAAAACCGCGGCGGCGCCGTGAGTTTCGTCGTCGACGGCGTGCACGCCCACGATGTCGGGCAGATTCTCGACGACCACGGTGTTGCAGTCCGTGTGGGACATCACTGCGCGTGGCCGCTGCACCGCCGGTTCAAGGCGGCGGCGACGACACGAGCCAGCCTCGCGCTATACAACACCCCGGAGGAGATCGCGGCCTTCTTCACCGCGCTCGATAGCGTGCCGGGCATTTTCGGGATCGAGGTCTAGCCGATGGACCTCTATCAGGAACTCATCATTGAGCACGCCAAGCGTCCCCACCGGGCGGGCCTGCGCGAGCCTTTCGACGCCGAGGTGCACCACGTCAACCCCACCTGCGGCGACGAGGTGACGCTGCGCGTGGCACGCGACGGCGATCTGCTCTCCGATATCTCATATGACAGCCTCGGCTGCTCGATCTCGGTCGCCTCCGCCTCGATGCTGGCCGACTTGCTCACCGGCGCGGACCTCGACACCGCCCGGACGACCTTTGCGGCGGTGCACGCCATGCTCACCTCGAAGGGCGCCGACGCCGGCGATGAGGCAGTCATCGGCGATGCCGTCGCCTTGGCCGGTGTCGCGAAGTTTCCCGCGCGCGTGAAGTGCGCGCTGCTGTCCTGGATGGCCCTCGCGGACGCGCTGGCCACCACCGGAGCCAATCTCTCGGAGGAGTCACATGTCTGAGACCACGATCATGCCCGCCAATGTTGCGGACCTCGAAGAGGCCATGCGCGATGTCGTCGACCCCGAACTCGGGATCAATGTCGTCGACCTTGGCCTCGTCTATGGCATCACCGTCGACCCGCAGAATCACGCGGTCATCGATATGACGCTGACGTCTGCCGCGTGCCCGCTGACCGATGTCATCGAGGACCAAACAGCCCAGGCACTTGACGGTTTGGTAACAACGCATCGCATTAACTGGGTCTGGATGCCACCATGGGGCCCGGACAAGATCACCGACGACGGCCGGGAGCAATTGCGTGCCCTTGGTTTCAACATCTAGCACCTCCGGCGCTCCGGCGACCCCTCGCATTGTCGAGGTCGCCCCGGAGCGCTTGCCCGCCTGGCTCGACGGCTTCGTCGAGCGACATGGGGGCGAGGTGCCCCCTGGTATGCCGGAGCGGATCGTCGGTGCCGATGGCGCCGACGCCATCCTGGACTACTTCCCCCACGACCCCCTCGGCGTCATCTTGGTGCGCCGCGGTGGGTATGCCGTGGGTCGGGTTCGTGGTGGAAAGCTGCTGTTGCACAAGGTCGGCACGCGATATGTGCAGTCCCGAACGGCGGCTGGCGGCTGGAGCCAGCAGCGGTATGCCCGGCGACGCGACAACCAGGCGGACGAGCTCGTGACCGCCGTGGTCGAGCATGCGGCCCGCATCCTTGTTGACTTGGCGCATGTGCCGGACGAGACGGGGGAGTTGCCGATCGGTGGCGCGCCCATCACACCCGGTCTGATCGTCGGCGGTGACCGCCAACTGGTTGCGGCCGTGCTCGCCGAGCGCCGGCTCGCGTCCCTGGTCCCCCTACCGCGCCGCGGCCTCTTCGATCTGCCCGACCCCAACCGGGCCGTCCTCGAAACCGCCATCAAGCGCGGCAGTGTTCTGTGTCTGAGTTCGTGAGACATCTGGGGGGATCAAATACCAACCAGGGTGCGGCGTGGCGCGTCGATCAGGAGGTCGATGACCATGTCGGATCAGAACATGTCGAAGAAGACGACGCCGCGGAAGAAGAGACGCGTGT
>JAIUPO010000015.1 GCA_020160805.1 Actinomycetota bacterium
CAGTCGCTGCCCTATGCGTCGTCGTTGTGCGGGGCCTGCTTCGACGCCTGCCCGGTGCGGATCAACATCCCCGAGCTGCTCGTCGAGCTGCGGGGAACCGTGGCGGAGCAGGGTGGGCACCGGGCCGAGTCGGCCGCGATGAAGGCCGCGGCCTGGGTGCTCTCCGACCCTCGTCGACTGGCAGTCGCGCAACGCGGTGCCACGACGGCGGGGCGCCTCGTCGGCGACCGGACGGTGCGTCGCGTCCCCGGCCTCGGCGCCTGGACCGACGCCCGTGACGTGCCGACGCCGCCGAAGGAGACCTTCCGACAGTGGTGGGCCAGGGAGCGGGGCGAGTCATGAGCGCGCGCGACGAGATCCTCGCCCGGGTCCGGGCCGCCACCGCCGATGTCACCACCCCGGTGGGCGCTCGCGGCGCCACACCCGTGGTCGAGGAGACCTCACCTGGCCCGGGTCGGACTCTCGACCTCTTCGCCGAGAACGTCGCCGACTACCGAGCCGAGGTGCTGCGCGTGCCCGCCGACGAGGTGGCCTCGGTCCTGGCGTCGACGCTGCGTGGGCGCGGCCTCGGCTCCGTCGTCGTGCCCAGCGGCCTCGACGAGGGCTGGCGGGCGGCGCTCGCGGAGGTCGTGACGGTCGTCGGCGAGGGTGATGCCGGCTCGGCCGCCAACCTCGACCGGGTCGACGCCGTCGTCACCGCCTCGGCCGTGGGCATCGCGTCGACCGGCACGATCGTCCTCGACCACGGACCGGACCAGGGCCGGCGCGAGCTCACCCTCGTCCCGGACACGCACGTCTGTGTTATCCGGGCCGACCAGGTCGTCCACGACGTGCCCGAGGCCGTGAACCGACTCGGGGGAGAACCGCACCGGGGCCGGCCGCTCACGTGGGTGAGTGGACCGAGCGCGACGAGCGACATCGAGCTCCAACGGGTCGAGGGAGTCCACGGCCCCCGCACCCTCGTCGTCGTGCTCGCGGAGTGACCGGAGCCATGGGACCCCAGGACGCGGCCAGCGACACCCCGACGCCGGTCTTCTTCCTCGCCGGTGGCACGGGCATCTCCGCCGAGACGCTCGGCAACCTGCTGCTCGCCCAGTTCCCGGGGCTGAACTTCACGCGTCGCAAGATCCCGTTCATCACCTCGGTCGAGAAGGCTGCCGAGGTCATGGCGGAGATCGACGCGGCGATGACCGACTCGGTGACGCCACTGGCGTTCTCGACGGTGTCGGACGAACCGATCCGCCAGGTGCTCCAGGGCACGCAGGCCGCGTTCATCGACCTCTTCGGCTCGCACCTCGACACCGTCGAGCGGATCCTCCACGTCAATGCGACCCACAGCGCAGCCGCCCTGCACGGCGTGGGCGACACCCTGCGCTACGACCGCCGGATGAAGGCGATCGAGTTCGCGATGGAGCACGACGACGGGGCGAGCCTGCGCAACCTCGCCCAGTCCGACCTCATCCTCGTGGCGCCCTCACGGTGCGGCAAGACGCCCACCTCGATGTACCTCGCGCTGCAGCACGGGCTCAAGGTCGCGAACTACCCGCTCGTGCCCGAGGACTTCGACACCGGTGACCTGCCCCGGCCCATCGCCCAGCGGGCCGACAAGTGCTTCGGCCTGCTCTCCACGCCAGCGCGTCTCAGCCAGGTGAGAGGGGAGCGCAGGCCGGGGTCGACCTATGCCACGCTCGCCCAGTGCAGCTTCGAGCTGCGCCGGGCAGAGGCGATGTACAGGGCGCATCGCATCCCGTCGATCAACTCCGCCAAGATGTCCGTCGAGGAGATGGCTGCCGTGATCATGCAGAGCAGCCGACTGTCCGACCTGGCCTGAGCTCACGAGGGCGACGACGCCCCGACGAAAGGACCGCCATGACCGCCACCCAGCAGGGCGCCGGCAGCACCAACATCGCCTGGTTCGCCGAGCTCGGCCTCGACGACGTCGAGCACGTCGGCGGCAAGAACGCCTCCCTCGGCGAGATGGTCCAGCACCTCTCGAAGGCCGGAGTGCGCGTGCCCGACGGGTTCGCCACCACGGCCGACGCCTACCGCCGGTTCCTTGCCCACGAGGGTCTCGCCGACCGCATCAACGCCATCCTGCGCGAGCTCGACGTCGAGGACACCCGGGCGCTCGCCGCCGCTGGCGCGGAGATCCGCGACACCGTCGAGAAGCAGCCGTTCCCGGCCGACCTCGAGGACGAGATCCGGACGGCATACGAGCGTCTGGTCGGCGAGGCAGGAGCGGCGGCCGACGAGGTGAGCTGGGCGGTGCGCTCGAGCGCGACGGCCGAGGACCTCCCGGACGCGAGCTTCGCCGGGCAGCAGGAGACGTTCCTTAACGTCCGCGGCATCGACAACATCCTGCTCGCGATCAAGCGGGTCTTCGCCTCGCTCTACAACGACCGCGCGATCTCCTACCGCGTCCACAGCAACTTCGACCACGAGGCCGTCGCACTGTCCGCCGGCATCCAGCGGATGGTCCGCTCCGACATCGGGTCCTCGGGCGTGATGTTCACGATCGACACCGAGTCCGGCTTCCCCGACGTGGTCTTCATCACGAGCAGCTACGGCCTCGGTGAGGCGGTCGTCCAGGGCGCGGTCAACCCCGACGAGTTCTACGTCCACAAGCCGTCGTTGCGTGCGGGACGCCCGGCGATCCTCAAGCGCGGGGTCGGCAGCAAGGCCACCAAGATGGTCTACACGCAGGACTCCGAGGTCGGCCGCGGCATCGACTTCGTCGACGTCGACCCGGCCGAGCAGGGACGGCTCAGCCTCACGGACGCCGAGGTGACCGAGCTCGCCGAGCACGCGCTCAAGATCGAGGAGCACTACGGCCGCCCGATGGACATCGAGTGGGGTAAGGACGGTGTCGACGGCAGGCTCTACATCCTCCAGGCCCGCCCCGAGACGGTGAAGTCGCGCCAGTCCGGCTCGACCCTGCAGCGCTTCCGGATGGACCAGCCCGGCGAGGTTGTCCTCGAGGGTCGTGCCATCGGCCAGAAGATCGGCGCCGGTGCCGTGCGCGTGCTCGCGTCCGCCGAGGCGATGCACGACTTCCAGGCCGGCGAGGTCCTCGTCGCCGACATGACCGACCCCGACTGGGAGCCGGTGATGAAGCGGGCCAGCGCCATCGTCACCAACCGCGGCGGCCGCACCTGCCACGCGGCGATCATCGCCCGCGAGCTCGGCATCCCCGCCGTCGTCGGCACCGGTTCCGCGACGCGTGACCTCGCCGACGGGCGTGAGGTCACGGTCTCGTGCGCCGAGGGCGACACCGGCTTCGTCTACGACGGCCTGCGCGAGTTCTCCGTCTCCGAGACCGAGCTGGACTCGATGCCGGAGATCCCGGTGCGCATCATGATGAACGTCGGCACTCCCGAGCAGGCCTTCGAGTTCTCCCGCCTGCCGCACAAGGGCATCGGGCTCGCCCGGCTCGAGTTCATCATCAACCGCCAGATCGGCATCCACCCCCGCGCGCTGCTCGAGCTCGACGACCAGGAGCCCGAGCTCAAGGCCGAGATCGAGAGCCTCATCGCGGCATACGACTCGCCTCGCGACTTCTTCGTCAAGCGCGTCGCCGAGGGCGTCTCGATGCTCGCCGCGGCCTTCGCGCCCGAGCCGGTCATCGTGCGGATGAGCGACTTCAAGTCCAACGAGTACGCCCACATGATCGGCGGCCCGCGCTACGAGCCGACCGAGGAGAACCCGATGATCGGCTACCGGGGAGCGGCCCGCTACCTCTCCGACGACTTCGCCGAGTGCTTCGCCATGGAGGCCGAGGCGCTCAAGCTCGTGCGTGACGAGATGGGCCTCACCAACGTCAAGATCATGATCCCGTTCGTGCGCACCCTCGCCGAGGCCGAAGGTGTCATCGACCTGCTCGCCTCGCACGGGCTCACGCGCGGCGAGAACGACCTCCAGGTCGTCATGATGTGCGAGGTCCCGTCCAACGCGGTCAACGCCGACGCGTTCCTCGACCACTTCGACGGGTTCTCGATCGGGTCCAACGACCTCACCCAGCTCACGCTCGGGCTCGACCGGGACTCGGCGCTCGTGGCCGGCTCCTTCGACGAGCGCGACCCGGCGGTCAAGAAGATGCTGAGCATGGCGATCGAGGCCTGCAAGGCCCGCGGCAAGTACATCGGCATCTGCGGTCAGGGCCCCTCGGACCACCCCGAACTCGCCGACTGGCTGCTCGACCAGGGCATTGAGTCGATGTCGCTGAACCCCGACACCGTCGTCGACACCTGGCTGCGGCTCGCCAAGCGCGCTGAGCCGGACTGCTGACCGCCCTGTCGCAATAGTCGCTCGTTGGCTAGTCGATAGGGCAGCCCAGGGCCGAGCCGTTCGCCTCGGGAACGAACACCATCACTCCGCCCCCACAGTGGACCGCCGCCCGCTCGACTGACAGCGCAGCTCGGCCGTGATTGGTGACCTGGATGCCGACCACTTCGGGCCCGGTCGGGCCGTCGTACGCGCCCTCTCCTTGCCAGACCTCATGCATGAGAACGGTTTCGGGCGCCCCGCCGAGAGAAGCCACTGCGCGATCTGCCAGCCGAGGGCGAGCGCGGCCCGCGTCGCTGCGGAGGTCGGCCGCGCCCTTGGCGTCGCGAGCCTCTTCCTCGTCGCGAGCCTGGTGGCAGTGCTCGCCCTCGTCGTGCCGGCGTCTGCGGCGGCCCGGCAAGCAGCCCGATCGGTGAGTGCGCGGCCTACCGCTTCGTCTCGACGAATGCCACTCCACAAGGGGGTAGTGCCAGGGACTCCCACGGCTACCCGCACCCGGCTAACGTCGGAATCCGAATGACCAGGACAGAGATGAGAAGGAACTGTGACATGTGACCCGGCTTTCGCGCAGGTCTTCCCTCTCGGGGAGCCCAATGACGCCTACGCCCAGTACTTCACCGGGCAGAGCTATCTGGCCCCGCTGGTTGCGGGCACGGTGCCCGTCATCAATGTGTCCTTCGAGCCACGGTGCCGCAATCACTGGCACATCCACCACGGCACCGGCGGCGGCGATCAGATCCTGCTGTGCACGGCCGGCAGCGGCTGGTATCAGGCCGAGGGCGAGGCGCCGGTGAGCCTGCAGCCGGGCACCGTCGTTCGCGTCCCGGCCGGCACCAAACACTGGCACGGAGCGAAGGCGACCTCCTGGTTCAGCCACCCTCGCCTTCTTCACCCCCGCCCCGACCTGCGCAACGAGTGGCTCGAGCCCGTCACCGACGAGGAGTACGACAAGCTCCCCGCCGACCCCGAGCGCGGGTGATCGTTCGCCCGGGATCCACCGCAGCAACAAGCGACTGCACGCCCGAGTTCGGCCGACACACCGGGTGAAGTGGACCCGACCGACCGCCCGAGTATGCCGAGTGCGGCGAACTTCGAGCCGGCCTAGAGGGCCGCCGCACCCGGGTATGCCGAGTGCGGCGTACCTCGAGCCGGCCTAGCGGGCCGCCGCGCTGGACGTCTGCGCCATACCGCGGTTCGGGATGTCCGTTCGCGCCGCGCGCAGCCGCGCCAGCAGCACCGGCGCCAGCCCGAGGGCGGTGACTATGGCCCACACGGGCGAGACGACCATGGAGGAGCCCAGCACGGCCATCGCGAGCCCGGCTAGCAGGACCAGCACGAGGGCCCATCTGGGGATCAGTCGCGCTCGGTACAGGGCGATCGCCGCCACCGGCCAGAAGAAGAGCCAGCCCACCAGGTAGGGCGAAAAGACCACCAATCCGAAGGTGTTGTCCGTCGTCGCCATCCCCACGGAGACGGCCGACTCCCGGTCCGGCAGGGAGGCCAGGATCTGGTTCCAGGCGTAATAGCCCATCAGGTGGACGAACTCGCCGATCACCAGGCAGCCGCCGATGATCAGTGCCGCCAGGGACCAGCGCGGCGACCGTTCCGAGGTGAGCCGGCGAGTGACCGCGACCGCGGGCACGGCCACCAGCGCTGCGACCAGGGCCAGCCAGGACGCGGCCTGATAGAGCGAGAGCTCGCTGGAGATGGACGCCAGCATGGCGCTCGTCTGTTCGCGGCTGGTCGCGTCGATTATTCCGGTGGTCGCGCCGGCCTCCTCGGCTCGCATCCTGAGCACATCGGCGATGGCGGCGACCAACGGGGCGAGGACCAATGATCCCGCACCGAGGGTGACCCAGTGGCTTTTGGTAGGCATATTCCGATTCCTTTCCGACGGGCGCAGCGGCGGCTGCCGGGCCCGGGTCACCACGATCCGACGTCGGGACTCCCGGCCACGTCACCCGGTGGTCGTTCGTATGCCGAGGATCGGCGCGCGGTCGGTCTCGCCTCGGCGGACCCGGGATCCATCGCACGATGGATGCCGGCTGCGGCATCGGGGGCTAGCCTGCGAAGGCATGACGACCCGTCCGACTCGCGAGGAGCTGGTGCTCGCCGGGGCCGGGCTGGTTTGGGTCGTGGCCGGGCTCTGGCGCACGCCGGGGGTCGCCGCCACGGTCGGGGCCGGTGTCTCGGCCGGTCTCCTGGTGTTCCGGCAACGGCCGCAGGTGGCGGCGGCGCTGGTGCTCGCCGCCGCCGCCTTGGCACCTGTGCTCGGCGTGCCGAGCGAAAGCCCGGCGACGCTGTTGCCGGTCGTCGTGGCGATCTATGGGCTCGGCCGGTGGGCCGGCCGGACCGCGGCCATCCTCGGCGGGGCGGCCTTCGTTGTGCCGGTGGCCTGGTCCGATGGCTGGTCATGGCCGACCCTGCTCTTCACCCTCTTCCTGTACGGGGTGTGCTGGGGCTTCGGACGCGTCGTTGCCGCCAAGGCCGCGGGTGCCGAGCGGGAGCGCGCGGTGGCCGATCGCGCGCAGGCTCAGGATCCGGATCACCTGGTGGCGGCCGTGGTCGCCGCCGAGCGGACCCGGTTGGCCGCCGATATCACCGAGGTCGTCGGTGCCTGTGTCGGCGAGATGGCGACCGGGGCCGAGCTGGCCCAGACGGACCTGTCCGCGCATCGGATCGAGACCATCCACCGTCGGGGCGCAATCGGGGTTACCGAACTGCGCCGCTTGCTGGGGCTGTTGCGAGAGCGAACCGGGCCCGAGGACCTGACCGACCCGACCCCTGGCCGGGCGGCCCATGCCCTCGGACTCCCGATCCGCGACCTGGTCGCGTCGGTCGTTCTGGTGGTGGTCACCGTCGCCGGCCTGGTCGGCGGCGGGCAGCCGCCACAGCGCGCGACATTGGTTCTGCTCGCGCTGCTGCCGTTCACGCTGCTCCTTCGCCGGGATCAGAACAGCCTGGCGATGCTCCTGGCGGCGGCGGTAATCGCGCTCGTCGACCTCATACAGCCGGTTTCGCTCGGTGCTGGACCGGCGCTGGTGGTCATGATCTTGTCCTGGTCGGCCGCGGCGGACGGTCGCCGATCTGTCTGGGGGTGCTGGATGGTGCTTCTTACCACCGGGATCGTGACGGGGGCGAGGAACGATCCGGACAATGTGGCCATGCTCGGCCTGTTAGCAGCCCTGTCCGCCTGGGCCGGTCACGCCTGGACCGACAGTGACCACCGCGAGCGGGTCGCGCACGACCGCATGGTGGCCGCGCAGTCACTCGTTGAGGCTGCCGTGGTGGAGGCTGTCCGGGCCGAGCGGCTGCGGATCGCCCGCGACCTGCACGACGTGACCAGTCATGCGCTCGGGGTGATGGTGGTGCAGGCCGGGGCGGCCGCCGCCCAGCGCGACCGCGATCCTGAGCGGGCGCGCGCCAGCCTCGCAGTCGTTGCGGCGGCCGGTCGGCATGCCTCGCTCGACATCGACCGTCTTGCCCGGCTGATCGAGGCGGGGGCATTGGGCGCGCCCGACAGCCAACTCGACCACGACCAGCCGATCGACCTCGCCGATCGGTTGCGAGGCTTGGCCGAGCGGGTCGGCCGAGCGGGCCTCGAGCTGACGCTGAATGTGCAGCCCGCCCACCCGGCGACAACTCCACCAGCAGATGATCGCGCCGCGCCCGAGAGTGCGGTTGACCTGGTCGTCTATCGGGTGGTGCAGGAGTCGCTGACCAATGCGATTCGTCATGCCCCGGGGAGTCGGGTGCAGGTCACGGTCGTGGCCCGGACGGCAGACTGGCAGGTCCAGGTGCTCGACGATGGCGGTGATGGCGTCGCGGCGGCAGTCCCGGGCGCCGGCTTCGGGCTGGCCGGTGTGGCCGAGCGAGTGCGCGACCTCGGCGGGAGGTTGACCGCAGGGACCACCCCGGATCGCGGATGGTCAGTCGCGGCCACCATTCCACGCCACCGGACCGTCCCGGCGGCGGGCGATGTGAGCGACTCGTCATGATCTCCGTGGTGCTCGCCGATGACCAGGCCATGATCCGGGGCGGACTGCGGGCGATCCTTGACGCGGAAGCCGATATCGCGGTGGTCGCCGAGGCGGCCGATGGACGCCAGGCCGCCCGGGCGGCCCGAGAGCATGCCGCCGATGTCGTCCTGATGGACATCGAGATGCCGCACGTCAGCGGCATCGACGGGATCCGGCTGACCGCGACCGCGCGACCCGAGGCCCGGGTCCTGGTCCTGACCACTTTCGATCTCGACGAGTACGTCTTCGCCGCCTTGAAGGCCGGCGCCAGCGGCTTCCTGCTGAAGACCTCCCCACCTGCCGAGCTGGCGCAGGCGATCCGGGACTGCCACGGCGGACACCTGCTCTTTGCCCCGGAGGTGACCCGGCGGTTGGTGGACAGCTTCGTCCGGCGGCGCACCAGCGGGGCCGGCGTGCCCGAAGCGCTTCAGGCATTGACACCACGGGAGTTGGAAGTGTTCTTGGCACTGGCCAAGGGCTGGTCCAATGCCGAGATCGGCTCCAGTCTGTTCTTGGGGGAGGCGACGGTGAAGACGCATGTCACCCGGATTCTGGCCAAGCTCGGCTTGCGCGACCGGGTCCAGGCCGTCGTGCTGGCATACGAGTGCGGGGCTGTGGGCGCCGACTGACGGACCGCCGCCCGAGCGGGCCGAAATCGCAGCTCGAGATCTTGCCTGGTTCATGCCTCGGGGATGACCCGGCCCCATCCGGCCAAGGTGACTGTCTCGGGATCGGGTCCGCCACGGACGCCGCTGTCGAGCGCGTCGATCGCTGCTAGCTCCGCATCGGTGAGGGCGAAGTCGAAGACATCGAGATTGGCGACGATCCGCGCCGGAGTAACGGACTTGGGGATCGCGGAGCGGCCCTGTTGCAGGTGCCAGCGCAGCATCACCTGGGCGGGGCTCTTGTCGTGCGCTTGGCCGATCGCCCCGAGCACCGGGTCGGTCAGGGTGCTGCGGCGATCGCCGCCGCGGCCGAACCAGGGGCGCATTGAGCAGATCGGTGACCCCGTTTCGCTCTACGAGCGGCCGACCAATGACTTTGTCATGTCCTTCCTCGGGTCGGTTTCTCGTCTTGGCGGGCATCTGGTCCGGCCGCATGACATCGTGCTGGAGCGCGACCGGGCGAGCGCCGTCGAGGCCGACGCCTCCGTGCCCGGGTCACCGGGAGTCATCCAGGCCACCGTGGAACGCGTCGTCCGCCTCGGCTTCGAGGTGCGGGTGGAGTTGCGTGATGAGGTCGGCGAGCGGTTCGCCGCGCAGATGACTCGGGCCGAGGCAGATCGGCAACGTCTGGCGGCCGGCGAGACTATTTGGGCCCGGGCCGCGCGAGTCGCTGACGCGCCGGGCGCCGATGCCCCGGAACCGGCGCTGGCGCACTGAGCTATCGCGGAGGCTTAGACCTATCGGGGGCGGTCCGGCATACCGCCGAACCAGAAACCGTGTCGTCTCGGAGGGCGAGTCGGTCGGCGTCATCACTCATGGCGCCACAGATTCGCCCTCCAGTGCGGGCGGGCAGGTGAAGTCGACCCCGTCGGCGATCCGGTATGGCCCAGTGGCCACGAGGGCACCGATGGCCCGGCGCAGCCGGCTCATCTCGGCGCGCACGGTCACTTGATGCTCGTCGTCGCCGAAGAGGAGACGGCTCAGCGCAGCGGCCGTCAACCCCTCGGCACCGGCGGCCGCGATGAGGCGCAAGATCGTCGCGTGCCGCGGCGAGAGCTGCGCTCGCCACCCATCCCCGTCCGAGCCGGTGACCTCGAGCACGGCTTCCGCTCCCGAGGTTGCCAAGTGCGCCCGCAGGGTGGCGCCGCGCCGGTCCGGGCGCACGAGCCAGCCCTCGCCGAGCCGTTCGGGCAGGCATAGCCCGAGGCCAGGCACGTGCAGCGGCCGATCGGATCGCGGCGCCGCGATCCGATCGCGGACCAGGACGCCGCTGTAGTGCGCGACCCACCCCTCATCATCGACCAGGAGCAGCGGTCCGCTCGTCGTGGCCAGCACCGGGTCAGCCGAGCGCCGAAGTCGCGACAGCGTCTCCTCATGGCGCCGCCACAGTCGTGCCTCGGCGAGGCGGGTCGCGGTGTCGACGTGGGCAAGGAGGGCTGGATGGAGCATGAGGGCCGGACCGGAGACGTCGACGACGCCGACAAAGGTCCCGGTCCGCGGATCGTGCACCGGGAATGCCGTGCAGTACCACCCGTGCTGACCCTGCTCGAAGTGCTCGGCCGAGAAGAGTTGGACCGGGGCCTCCTCCGCGAGTGCGGTGCCTATCGCATTCGTCCCGACGTGCTCCTCGGTCCAGATCGCCCCCTCGGTGAAACCGAGCCCATCGGCCCGCCGTAGCACTCCGGCCGAGCCTTCGCGCCAGGGGATGACGCCCTCGGCGTCGGTGACGACGACGATGAAGCGGGATGCCTCGGCGACGGACGTCAGGACGGCCCGAATCTCCTGGACAACGAGGGCGAGCGGTGAGCCCGCGCGGCGACGCTCGACCTCGGACCAGGGGAGCGGGTCCCGAGCGTTGGCGTGGGTCGGGTCCAACCCGATGGCCAGGACGCGCGACCACGAGCGGGAGACCAGGGGGCGCAGGTCGGGCGAGGGGCGAGAGCCGCCCATCACCGCGTCATGAACGCGGCGCAGAGCGCGTGCGTGCTCAGCCAGGTCCGTCCCGGGGTGGACGGCGCTGCTGGTGTCCGACGCCATCGTCGACTCCTTCCGCCCGACGCCCAGGTGGCCGGGGGTGCACACAGCGTAGACCGGACCTGAGCGCAGCGCACCGAGTCGAGGGAGTGCCGCTGCAACACCGTGCAACCCTTTTCTCGGATCTCGCGAGGCGATGTGATCTGCGAGACGCGGGTCGACGAGGACCCCGGCGAGCGGAGGAGAAGTCCGATGACCGACATATTGGAACGACCGGCGCAGGCCCCCTCGGCCGCGGATCGCGCAGACGCGTGGCTCGCCAGTTTCGAGGAGGCATTGGCCAGCCGCGATGTCGAGGCGGCCGCGCAGTTGTTCGCGAGCCGCAGTTTCTGGCGGGACCTGGTCTCCTTCAGCTGGAATCTCACCACGGTCGAGGACCGTGACGGGGTTCGCGACCTGCTCACCGAGACCCTCGAGCGGACCGACCCGTCGACATTCGCCTCCAGCGAGCCGGGGACCGAGGCGGACGGGGTGATTACCGCATGGTTCACCTTCGAGACGGCGGTCGGGCGCGGGATCGGCCTGCTTCGGCTCGTCGAGGAGGACGGCCAGGACCGAGCCTGGACCTTCTTGACCGCCCTGCAAGAACTCAAGGGTCACGAGGAGCCGCGCGGCATCCGGCGCCCGATGGGCGCGGAGCACGGCGCCAGCCGGGATCGCACGACCTGGAAGGAGAAGCGAGAGCAGGAGGACGCCTCCCTTGGTCTGACGACCCAGCCCTACGTCCTGGTCATCGGTGGTGGCCAGGGCGGCATCGCCCTCGGCTCCCGACTGCGCCAGCTCGGTGTGCCGAGCCTGGTCATCGACCGTTACCCCCGGCCCGGTGACCAGTGGCGCGGGCGCTACAAGTCGCTCTGCCTGCACGACCCCGTCTGGTACGACCACCTGCCGTACATCAAGTTCCCCGACAACTGGCCGGTCTTCGCGCCGAAGGACAAGATCGCCGACTGGCTCGAGTCCTATGTCAAGATCATGGAGGTTCCCTATTGGTCTGACACCCAGGCAAACTCGGCCTCGTGGTCGGCGCAGGAGGGACGCTGGACGGTCGAGGTGACCCGCGACGGTGAGTCGCTCACCCTGCACCCGACCCAGCTCGTCTTCGCCACGGGTATGTCGGGCAAGGCCCGGATGCCGCAGATCGACGGCATGGACATCTTCCGCGGTGAGGTCCACCACTCCTCCCAGCACCCCGGCCCGGATGCCTACACCGGCAAGCGGGTGGTCGTGATCGGCAGTAACAACAGTGCCTTCGACATCTGCGGGGCGTTGTGGGAGCACGGCGCCGATGTGACGATGGTGCAGCGCAGTTCGACGCATATCGTCAAGAGCGGCAGCCTGATGGAGTATGGCCTCGGCGACCTCTACTCCGAGCGCGCCCTGGCCGCTGGGGTGACGACGGAGAAGGCCGACCTCATCTTCGCCTCGCTGCCATACCGGATCCTGCATGAGTTCCAGATCCCCGCCTACGAGAAGATGGCCGAGGTCGACAAGGACTTCTACGACCGACTCGAGCAGGCCGGCTTCTGGCTTGACTGGGGCGACGACGGGTCGGGCCTGTTCATGAAGTACCTGCGACGCGGATCCGGCTACTACATCGACGTCGGCGCGGCGGACCTCGTCGCCAGCGGGGACGTCAAGCTGGCCCACGGTCAGGTCGTCCGGCTGACCGAGGACGCGGTCGTCCTGGAGGACGGCACGCAGCTCCCGGCCGACGTCGTGGTCTTCGCCACGGGCTACAACTCGATGAATGGGTGGGTCGCCGATCTGATCGACCAGGAGACCGCCGACCAGCTCGGCAAGTGCTGGGGGCTCGGTTCCGAGACCACGCTCGACCCCGGCCCGTGGGAGGGCGAGCAGCGCAATATGTGGAAGCCGACGCAGGTGGGCAACCTGTGGATGCACGGCGGCAATCTGCACCAGTCGCGCCACTACTCGCTCTATCTCGCGCTCCAACTCAAGGCGCGACACGCGGGAATCGAGACTCCCGTGTACCGGCTCCAGGACGTCCACCACCGCTCCTGAGCAGGTGGTCCCGCATTCGTCACCTCACCCGGTGTCGGATGCGGGACCGTGGACCGACCCGCCCTCAGGCGTCGCACACCCACAGGCCTCGAGGCAGATCGGTCAGGCATTCGACCCCATAGGGGGTCACCAGAACGGTCTCGGAGATCGAGTACCCCCGGCCCTCCAGCCACATCCCGATCATGACGTGGAAGGTCATCCCGGGCGCGAAGGGCGTCGCTTCGCCCGAGCGCAGACTCATCGTCTGCTCTCCCCAATCGGGGGCATAGCCGATGCCCACCGGATAGCCCACGCGGCTGCTCTTGGCGTAGCCATGCCGGGAGATGACCGCGTTCCAGGCATCCGCGGGCGCACCCGTCGGCACACCGGGACGGATCGTGGCCAGGGCCGCCTCCAGCCCTTCGCCGGTCACCTCGGCCAGGGCACGCAGGTCCGCCGGGGGTCGGCCGAGGAAGAGGGTGCGGGTCAGCGGGACGTGGTAGCGCAGCCGGGCACCCGCAAGTTCGAAGGCCACGGCCTCGCCGGCCGCGAACGGCTCGTCGGTCCACGGGACGTGCGGCAGCGCCGTCCGCGCACCCGCCAGCACGATCGGGGGAATGGCGGCGTAGCTTCCACCGGCCTCGGGCAGCCCCCGGATCTGCGCGGCATAGATCTCTGCGACCGCATGGGCCTGGCGAACCCCGGGTCGCACCGTCTCGAAGGCTGCCTCAAAGACGCGCTCGGTGATCCGCCCAGCCGTCCGCATCACCGCTATCTCAGCCGGTGATTTCACCGCCCGAACCCAGTTCACGATGGGTCGGCATGGCTCCAGCGACACCCCACCGCCGAGGCCCTCCACCAGCGCGAGGTGCGAGCGCACGGCATAGTGCGAGGACTCCGACTCCACACCGACCCGTGCGCCGGGCGAGAACCAGGCCCGCATGGTCGAGGCCATCCAGTCCATCGGATGCACATCGGCGCGCTGCACATAGGGCTCGGGGTAGCCGAAGACTTGCTCCGGCGCCAGATTCGCGGTCAGCCACGCGCTCGAGGCATCGATATGCCGCACCAATAGCCGCAGAGGAGCCTCGAGCGAGACGACCAGCAACTGCGGGGCATAGAACGAGCAGGTGTCGAAACCGGTGAGGTAGTAGATATTTGCCGGATCGCCGACCAGCAGGTGATCGAGCCCCTGCGCGGCCATCCGCGCCCGCGTGCGGGCGAGCCGATCGGCATACTCCGCCGGGGTGAAGGCCGCCATGGGTCTTCGCCGTCAGCTCGCCGCAGCCTGGCCGTAGGTCGTGACGTACAGGGCGCCGAGCTCGTCCGAATAGGGGCCGGACTCGCCGCACATCAGGACCTCGCCGGAACGCGAGGCGATGAGCACCCGCCCGCCGTCCAGGCCGGCCGCCTTCAGGCCCTCGTTGAGCTTGGCGGTCGAGGAGGAGGTGATGGTGATCCGATCGGCGGGGCCGCCGCGGTACCAGTGGTCGGCATCAAAGGTCGCCGTGGTGCCGTCCACGCCGATGAAGGTGCCGGTGACGGCGGTCGTCGCCCGCTGCAGAGCAGCGGTGTCGGCCTTCGTGCACTCTTTCTTGGCGTCAGCGGTCAGCGGGAAGATCTTCAGATCCACGACCGAAAGCGTCGAGTCATTGGTCCGTTCCCGCCATTCCTGGATCGAGGGCCACAGCAGTCCGAAGACGGCGATAGCGGCCAGGCAGAGGGCGAGAAGGAACCACTTGCCGTTCCCGCTCACCGTGCGGCCGTCGGGGCGGGCAGGCGAAGTCATAGCGCGTCCATGCTACCGGCCATTTCACCGACCACCGGTAGAGCCGGACCGGCCTCCCGAACCCCGCGGCAACGCTCCTAGGCGACGCGGCGCGTCTCCAGGAAGCCCGCGATCCGGTCGATCGCCTCGGTGAGCACCTCCACGCCGGGCAGGGTGACCAGCCGGAAGTGATCCGGTGTCGGCCAGTTGAAGCCGGTCCCGTGCGTGACGAGGATCTTCTTGGCGCGCAGCAGGTCGATGACGAATTCCTGATCATCAGCGATGGGATAGACCTCTGGGTCGAGGCGGGGGAAGCAGTAGAGCGCGCCCTTCGGCTCGACACAGGAGACACCCGGAATGTCGTTGAGCAGCTTGCTCGCCAATTTGATCTGCTCATAGAACCGGCCGCCGGGGACGATCAGCTCGTTGATCGACTGATAGCCGCCGAGGGCGGTCTGGATCGCGTGCTGGGCGGGCACATTGGCGCACATCCGCATATTGGCGAGCAGGGTCAGGCCCTCGAGGAAGTCGGTGGCCATGTGCTTCGGGCCGGAGATCATCACCCAACCGGCGCGATAGCCGCACACGCGATAGGCCTTGGACAGGCCCGAAAAGGTCAGGCAGAGAACGTCATCGGCGCAGAAGGTCGCCGCGTGGTGGTGGACCGCATCATCGAAAATGATCTTCTCGTAGATCTCATCCGCCATGACGACGAGATTGTGCCGGCGGGCAATATCGACCATCCCGCGCACGATGCCCTCGCTGTAGACCGCGCCGGTTGGGTTGTTGGGGTTGATGATGACCAGGGCGTGCGTGTTTGGCGTGATCTTCGCTTCGATATCCGCGAGATCGGGATTCCAGTCGTTGTCCTCGTCGCACAGGTAGTGCACCGGGGTGCCGCCGGCGAGGGTGACCGCTCCGGTCCACAGGGGATAGTCGGGCGCCGGAACGAGAATCTCGTTGCCATCGTCGATGAAGGCCGTCAACACCATCGAGATCAGTTCGGAGACGCCATTGCCGATGAAAACATCATCGACCACGGTGTCCTTCAGGCCCTTGGATTGGTAGTACTGCGCCACCGCGGTGCGCGCCGAGTAGATCCCCCGGGAGTCGCTATAGCCCTGCGCGTCCGGCAGGTTGTGGACCATGTCGGCCAGGATCGCCTCGGGGGCGGCGAAGCCGAAGGGCGCGGTGTTGCCGATATTGAGCTTGAGGATCTTGTGGCCCTCGGCCTCGAGTCGCTGGGCCTCGACGAGGATGGGACCTCGCACGTCATAACGGACACCCTGCAGCTTGCGGCTCTGGACGATCGGCTTCATGCCGCGATTGTGCCTTCCCCGCCGGTGCCGGACGAACTCATTTCGGCGCGAGCGGCACCGGCTTGGTCACAGACCCGTCGTCGAGCGCGGATAGGCGATCTCCGGATCGGTCACGATATTGACCAGATAGGGCACGCCCGAGGCAAAGGCGCGGTCGATGGCCGGCCCGATCGCTTCGGGGTGGGTGACCAATTCCCCAGCGCCGCCGAGTGCTCGCACCACCTCGTCATAGCGCGTCTGCGGGGCCAGGTCGGCGAGGATGTCATAGCTGTAGACCATCCGCATCGGGCCCTTTTCCAGACCCCACGCGGAGTTGTTGCCCATCACTATGACGATCGGCAGCTTGTGCCGCACAAGGGTGTCGACGTCCATGAGTGACATACCGGCCGCCCCGTCGCCGAGCAGCAGGACGATCGGGCTGTCCGGGTCGGCGACGCGGGCGCCGATGGCGGCCCCCAGCCCGGCCCCGAGGCACCCGAACGGGCCCGGGTCAAGCCATCGGCCGGGCCGCTTGGGGTGGATGAAACGGCCGGCCCAGGAGACGAAGTCGCCGCCATCGCCGATGACGATGGTGTCGTCGCTCAGGCGCGGCAGCAGCTCGCCATAGATGCGGGCCGGGTGGATCGGATCGCGTTGCGCCGCAAGGATGTCCCCGTCCCCGTGGTATGCCGCCCGGGACTCCTCGCTCAGTCCGTTCACCCACTCGCCCCAGCGCCCGGGGTGCCCGACCAGGTCGCCCAGCGTGGTCAAGATGGTGGAGAGATCGCCGGCTGCGCTCGCCGCAAGCGGGCGGTGCGTGGCGACCTGCTCAGGCGAGTCGGCCAGGTGGACGACGGCGGCGGGGGCGTCATACGGCCCGAAGGCGCCATAGCCGATCCGGAAGTCCAGGGGGGTGCCGATGACGAGCGCGAGATCGCAGCCGCTGAAGGCGGGTTTGCGGGCGCGGGTGACGCAGCACGGGTGCCCGCCCGGCACGATTCCACGGCCCATCCCATTGCTCACGACGGGCAGGCCCAAGGTCTCGACGAAGGCCAGCGCCGCACCCTCCGCGCCATCGCTCCAGACATCGCCGCCGAGCACGACGATCGGGCGCTCAGCCGCTCGGATCAGGGCCGCGATCTGCTCCAGATCACCCGTCACGGCCCGCGGAGCGCCGGCCTCCTCACCGACGCCCCCAGCGCCGGTCGTCGAAGCGCGCGGGCTGAAGAGGATGTCGATGCCCGCCTCCAGGAAGACCGGACCGCGATGCGCGCGACCAGCCGTCGCAAAGGCCTCAGCGGTGGCCGTGCCCGCCGCGGCGGCGGTTCGCACCGTGCGGCTGCCCTTCGTCACCGTGCTGAAGATCGGTGCCTGGTCCAGCTCTTGCAAGGCGCCGCGGCCCCAGGTGAACTCCGGGGCGCGGCCGCCGAAGACGACCAGCGGGGCGCCGGCGAAGCAGGCCTGCGTGATCGGGCTGAGCACGTTGGTGACCCCCGGTCCGGCGGTGACCACCGCGAAACCCGGTGTGCGCGTGAGCTTTCCGACAGCCTCCGCCGCGAAGACCGCGCTCGCCTCGTGTCGGACGTCCACCATCCGCAGGGGGGCGTCGCCGCGGTGCGCCGCGTCATACAGCGGGAAGATGTGCGCCCCCGAGAGGGTGAACATCGCCTCGGCCCCGGCGTTCACGGCAGCTTCCACGACCGCGGCGCCGACGGAGGCGTTCGGGTCGATCGCGAGGCTCGGGAGGTGGCTCACCCCTCAAACCTACTCGTGAGTTGCCCAGTACGCGCGGTGTCAATTTCTTCGGGAGCCGATCACTGCACTGGGCACCCTAGATTGGCGCTCGTGAGCACGCACAGTGGCCTGCCGCGCCGCGTCCGGACCGGTTACGGGCTGGGCTCGGTGGCAACCGGATCCTTCGGCACCGTCCCCGGTCTTCTTCTGCTGCCTTTCCTCACCGATCACATCGGGATCGCCGCCGGGCTCGCGGGGCTGATCGTGCTCTTGCCGAAGGCGTGGGATGTCCTCCTCAACCCGATCGCCGGGCGTATCAGCGACGCCTCCACGCACCCCGGTGGCCGCCGCCGCCCCTTCCTCCTGCGGGCCGGGACGGCTCTCGCCCTGCTCTTCGTCCTGCTTTTCGCCGGCCCGACGGCTCCCACCTGGCTGGGTGCGGTGTGGGTTGCGGCGGCCTTCCTGGCCTGCGCGACGGCCTACGCCTTCTTCCAGGTGCCCTATGTCGCGATGCCCGCGGAACTGACCAGTGATCCGGCCGAACGAACCCGCCTGATGACCTGGCGCGTCGCGATCCTGGCTCTCGCCATCCTGCTCAGCGGCGGGCTCGCCCCGGTGATCCGTGACCTCGGGGGAGCCACCTGGGGCTATCGCCTCGTCGGCCTCTTCGTCGGCGTGCTCATCTTGTTCGGGACGTATGCCGCCTGGCGGGGCACCGCGGGCGCTCCGCTCGCCGACATCCCCGCTCCCAGCGCGGGGTTGGGCGAGCAGTTGCGGCTGGTCGCCGGCGACCGGAACTTCCGGCTGCTCCTTTTGACCTACGTCCTGCAGGCGCTGGCCATTGGTTGCCTGCTCGCCGGTGTCGACTATGTGGCCCGGTGGAGCGTCGGGCGCTCCGGCGCCGCCACCATCCTCTTCGTCTGCTTTGTCGCGCCGGCGCTCATCGTCACCCCGCTCTGGCAGCTCGTCGCGGCGAAGGCCGGCAAGCGGTGGGGCTATGGCGCCGCCACCCTCTGCCTGCTCCTCGGCGCCCTCGCGGTCTTCGCCGCCAAGGGCCGCTCGCTGGCCGTCCTCGCGGCGGCCGTCGCCGTCATCGGGATCGGGTATGCCGGGGCGCAACTCTTCCCGCTCGCGATGCTGCCCGATGTCGCGGCCGTCGACGCAGACCGCACCGGCGAGAACCGGATCGGCGTTTTCACCGGAGTGTGGACCGGCGCGGAAACCCTCGGCCTAGCGCTCGGTCCCGGGCTGTATGCCGCCGTGCTCGCGGCGGGTGGTTACGTCTCCTCCAGCGGCGGCGAGGTCGAGCAAAGCACCCGCGCCGTGACAGCGATCCACCTCGGCTTTTCGCTCGTGCCAGCTGTTGTGATCGCACTCTCGCTGCTCGCCCTCGCGCGCTATCGGCTCGATGAGCGGAGCGTCCGCGAGAGCGCGACCACCCGGCATACCTCCTGATCTGCCTGTGCGGCAGCGAGATTCAGCAGCCGGTCGGAACGTAGGGCGGGGCGTCCGGCGGCACGGCGGACGAGCCATTCCAGGTATTGGCCTGGGCGCTCCAATAGGTCTTGAGGTTTTTGCTCAGCCACAGCTTCGGCAGATTGTTGCCGGCGAAGGTGCCGTTCATCATCCCCCCGACGCCGAGCGCTTTGGACTTCTCGGTCAACGGATGGATCGCGACATTGCAGCGCGCGACCGACTTGTAGGAACTGCTGTGGAGTGACGGCGCACTGAGCGTGGCGTCCTTGAGCCGGAAGCCGATGCCATAGACCCGGTAGCCATCAACGGTGTTGTACTCCCATCGGTTGCCCCAGCCGGACATCTGGTCGTTGTAGCCGATGGCGACATTGCGAACCGTGTTGTGGTGGATGTAGTTCCAGCTCGCGTCGACATCGGTGTTGATGCCTCGGCCATCGCCGGGCAGGTCGTGGACGGTATTGCCGGTGATCTCGTTGTAGTTCGCCGCCGAGCCGATCCGGATGCCTTCCTGCATGAAGTGCGCTGCGGACGAGATAGCGATATCCGAGACGTCATTGCCTGAGATGGTCCAGCCATTGCTGAAGGTCATCAGCCAGATGCCCGGCCCGATGCCGCACGGGATCTTGTCGATGGTGTTGCCCGTGATCCGGCCGTATGACGTGAGCGCGCCGTAGACCCCACGTCCAGTGAGGTGGTTGTTGGCGATCGTGATGCCTTCGACCATGTCGAGATCGCCGTGGCCGGTGACCGTGCGCAGGAACGGAACCAGCGCGGTGCGCGCCGCGGCCGGGTCGTAGACGCCGTGACCGGGGGCCGCGCGGCGAGCCGACCAGTTGCCGGCATTCACATAGTTCGTGATCCAGTTGTAGGCGTTGTTGGACCGCTTCCCAGCAAGCCAGATTCCGTTGTTGATGCTCAGGCCCTGGATCGTCCAGTAGTCCGCGCCGTCATTGATGGTGATGGTGCGGTCGGGGGCTGGCCTGCTATTGCTGCAGGACATGGTCGATACGGGATGATCCAGCAGGACGGGGCCATTGCCCGCAGGCGTGATGGTGATGGGCGACGAGGCAGTGCCGGAGTTGCGGATCCGGATGGTCTTCTCGTTGCGGTAGGTCCCGGCATACAACCGGATCGTCGTGCCCGGGGTGGCTCGGTCCACGGCGAGTTGCACAGAGCGCAGCGGTGCCGTTGCCGAGCCGGCGGCGGTGTCGGAGCCCGTGGGGCTGACATAGATGCTCGGCCCGGTCGGCAGCGCCGCCGTGGTGAAAGCCACCGAGGTCGCCGGGGAGACGTTCCCCGCCAGATCGCTGGCCGTGACGGTGGCCGTGTATGCCGTTGCGGGGGTCAGCCCGCTGATCGTCGCGGAGGTGCCCGTGACCGTGAGCTTCTGGGTGCCGACGGTGACGGTATAGGCCGTGACCGCGACATTGTCGGTCGCGGCGGTCCAGCTCAGGGCGAGCGATGTGGACGCCGGGGTGGCCTTGAGATTGGTCGGGGCCGTCGGTGCCTGAGTGTCCCCGCCGCCACTGGACGGCATGGTGGTGAAGGTGATCTTCGTTGCGGCAGAGACATTTCCGGCGGTATCGACGGCCCGCACGCTGGCGGTATATACGGTGCTCGGCGCGAGGCTGCCGAGGTAGGTCGAGGTGCCCGTGAGCGTCTTGGTTTGCCCGGCGAGTGTCACGACATAGTTCTTGACGCCGATGTTGTCGGTGGCCGCGGTCCAGGCCAGGCCGACGCCATTGGTGTAGGGCGTCGCCGTCAGGCCGGTCGGCGCGGTGGGTGCCTGAGTGTCGGCCGGCGGCAGGGTGCGGAAGGTCAGCGTGGCCGGGGCGGACTTGTTGCCGGCGGCATCGACGGCCCGCACCGTCGCGGTGTAGTCGGTGCTGGCCGCGAGTTGCCCGACGAAGGCCCGGGTCTCCTTCGGCTGGCGCGTTTGGGTGCCGACGGTCACGAGGTAGTAGGCGACCCCCACGTCATCGGTCGAGGCTTTCCACGTCAGTTCCACACCATAGGTCGCGGGGACCGCCGCGAGGCCAGTCGGCTGGCTGGGGGCCGTCGTGTCGGCCAGGACGCTCGCCTGCTCATCCGCCAGCGGACGAGCCGAGCTTGCCGTACTTCCGGTGAGAATCACCACCCCGCTGGTCAAGGTGACAAGGGCCAGACGGCCGATTGCGCGCGGGCGGGCCGAGTCGGTGCTGGGCATTGGGGGGACTTCCTCGCGGGGGGCCGGGCCCGCGAGATCGGGGGGAGGATCCTCGCGCGGCCGACATTGGTCGATCAGGGACGATTTGTGCTGCTCAGAGTGGGTGACCGAAAAGTGCGCAGTCGGCGGGAGACTAGCGGGCCCGCCCACGGGGGGCAACAGCGCGCGGCGCGTCGGTCCACCAACGACCGTCCCCAGGCCGGGCTGGGGCGGCCTACCTCTAGGCTCACAGGCATGGGCCACATCGCTTGGTCCGGTGCCCATCGCGGGGTGTCGGCGTCGCACGATCCGGCCGCACCCGCGGAGGCGCCGATGACGGCGGAGGAGATCCTCGCTCGGCTGCGCGCTCTGGGCGAGCGCGATGTGCCGACACAGGGCGGTCGCACCCTGTCCTATGTCTACGACTCCGGGCTCGCCGAGGCTGACGAACTCGGCCGCAGCGCACTGGGGATGTATGCCGGCACCAACGGTCTCGATCCCACCGCCTTCCCCTCCTTGCTGGCCATGGAGAACGACCTCGTGGCGATGGCCGGTGGGCTGCTCGGGGCGCCCGCGGGATTCGTCGGAAGCGTGACCTCGGGCGGCACCGAATCGATCCTCTTGGCCGTGCTGGCAGCCCGGGACGCGCACGGGGCCACCGAGGCGCAGCGCGCGGCACCATCCATGGTGTTGCCCACGACGTCCCATGCCGCCTTCCACAAGGCCGCGCACTACTTCGGGGTTCGGCCGGTCTTCGTCGATGTCGATCCCGACTCTCACCGCGCCGATCCGGACGCGATGGCAGCCGCGATCGACGACGCGACCATCCTGCTCGTCGGCTCGGCCCCGTCCTATGCCCACGGGGTGATCGACCCGATTCCGGCGATCGCCGCGCTCGGTCGCGAGCGCGGAATTCGCGTCCATGTCGATGCGTGCATCGGCGGGTGGGTGTTGCCCTTCCTCGACGATGCACCAGCCTGGAATTTCGCGGTTGACGCAGTCAGCAGCATCTCCGTGGATCTGCACAAGTACGGCTACACGCCCAAGGGTGTCTCGATCTTGCTGCAGCGCGACGCCGCGCTGCGCCGATCACAGTTCTTTGCCGCCGCCGACTGGCCCGGCTACACGATGCTCAACACGACCATGCAGTCGACGAAGTCCGGTGGCCCGCTCGCGGCGGCCTGGGCCGTGAGCCGGTTCATCGGCATCGACGGCTATCGCGACCTGGCGCGCGTGGCGCGCAGGGCAACGCTGGATCTCGCGCAGGTCATTGCTGCGGAGCCGCTCGGATTGTCCGTTGTCGCCGAGCCGGACAGCACGCTGCTGGCGCTCGCCGCGTCGCCGGACGCCGGCTTCGATGTTTTCACGCTGGCGGACGAAATGCACTCTCGCGGTTGGCTGCTCAGTCCTCAGCTGCCCTTCCGCGGGGGACCAGCGAGCGTGCACCTCAGCCTGTGCGCTGCAACGGCCGCGCGTCTTCCGGAGTTGCTTGAGGTGCTGGGTGCTTCGGTGGCGGCGGCTCGTGCGACCGGACCCGTGAGCGTCGATCCGGCCATCGGTGCCGCCGTGAGTCAACTCGACCCGGCGCACCTCGACGACGCGACCTTCGACGTCTTGCTGGCCATGGCCGGCCTCGGCGGCTCGGCCGGTCTGCCGGAGCGCATGGCGCAGATCAATGCTCTCCTGGCCGTTGCCGAACCCGCGCTGCGCGAGGCGCTGCTGCTCGGCTTCATCGACCGACTCGCGCGCCCGAAGGAGTTGTAATGCCGGACCTCGACGAACTCAAAAGCATTGTGGGAGAAGAATTCCTCCTCACCGATCCGGATCGTATGGAGTCCTACCGGCTGGACTGGTCCAAGGGTGCGGGGGCGGGTATGCCGCTCGCCGTGGCTCGGCCGGGCACCGTCACCGAGGTGCAGGGCGTCGTCCGATGGGCATCCGAGCATCGCATCGCCATCGTCCCGCGCGGCGCCGGGTCCGGACTGTCCGGCGGCTCGCTCGCCGTCGACGGGGCGATCACTCTCAGCCTCGACCGGATGCGTTCGGTGTCGATCGACCCGGCCACGCGCGTGGCTGTCGTGGAGCCCGGGGCCCTCAATGCCGAGGTCAAGCGGGCGGCCCGTGAGCATCAGCTGCACTACCCACCGGACCCCTCGTCATACGAAATCTGTTCCATCGGAGGCAATCTCGCGACCAATGCCGGAGGCTTGTGCTGCGTGAAATATGGCGTGACAACCGACTATGTCCTCGGCCTCGATGTCGTCCTGGCGGACGGGACACTCGTCCGGCTCGGCGGGCAGACCATCAAGGATGTCGCCGGCCTGTCGCTGTTGAAGCTCTTCGTGGGCAGTGAGGGGACGCTCGGCATCATCGTCGGCGCTACCTTGCGGCTCATCCCCGCACCCGCGCCTGCGGCGACCCTCGTCGCGAGTTTCCCCACGGTGCAGGCAGCCGCGAATGCCGTTGTCTCCCTGGGCAGTCGGTTGCGCCCATCCCTGGTGGAGTTCATGGACAACTACGCCATCAACGCCGTCGAGGACTTCCGGGAGATGGGCCTCGACCGGTCCGCGGGGGCGCTGCTCGTCGTGCAATGCGACTCACCCGGGGATGCGCGCGCAGCGGAAATGCTTGTGGTGGAACAGATCTGCACGGCCGCTGGTGCAAGCGAGGTCTTCTCGACGACCGATCCGGACGAGGGCGAGATGTTCCTCGCCGCGCGGCGGGCAGCACTGCCCGCCCTGGAGCGCAAGGGATCGATGCTGCTCGAAGACGTCGGCGTGCCGGTGCCGCGGCTGCCGGCGCTGCTGGATCGGATCGGCGCCATTTCCGCCGAACACGGACTCCCCATCCCGGTTGTCGCGCATGCTGGCGACGGCAACACACACCCCAATCTCATCTACGACCCGGCGCAGCCGGGCGCCCTGGAACGCGCTGAGCGGGCCTTCGCCGAGGTCATGCAGGCCGCCATCGAGCTGGGGGGAACGATCACCGGCGAGCACGGAGTCGGGCGCCTGAAGAAGTCGGCGCTGGCGGATCAGCTTGGGCCCGAGGTCATGGCGTTGACCCGGCGGATCAAATCGGCACTAGACCCCGACGGCTTGCTGAACCCCGGCGCAATTCTCTGAATCCCTAACCGCCACAAACCCATTCAGGAGGTCACCATGAGCGACAGCACGATCGCCCACGACCGCGGCGAGACAACCACGCCGCTGCTGACGACCACGATCGATGCCAATCTCCAAGCGACCATTGAGCGCTTCGGTGACCGGGAGGCGCTCGTCGACATCGCGGGCGGCATCCGGATGACCTACGCCGAGTTCGGTGCGGAAGTCGATCGCCTCGCGCGGGCGATGCTGGCCCGGGGGTATGCCGTGGGGGAGAGGGTGGGCATCTGGGCTCCGAACCGGGCCGAGTGGACGATCGTGCAATACGCCACGGCGCGCGCCGGGCTCATCCTCGTCAACATCAACCCGGCCTATCGCACGCACGAGCTGGAATATGTCCTCAAGCAGGCCGGGATCAGCCTGCTCTTCGCCGTGGAATCCTTCAAGACCAGCGACTATCGAGGCATGGTCGACGCAGTGCGCGACCACTGTCCGGACCTGCGCGAGGTCGTCTATTTCGCCACCGACTCCTGGTCGGCACTGCTGGCCAACGCCGACCAGATCGCGCCCGATGCGGCGGCGAAAGTCTCGGCCACGCTGCAGCCCCAGGACCCCATCAACATCCAATACACCTCCGGCACAACAGGTTTCCCCAAGGGCGCCACGCTCTCCCACGCAAATATCCTCAACAATGGCTACTTCGTCGGCGAGGTGTGCGGCTATTCCGAAGAGGACCGGATCTGCATACCCGTGCCCTTCTACCACTGCTTCGGCATGGTGATGGGCAATCTCGCAGCGACCACGCATGGCGCTTGCATGGTGATTCCCGCCCCTGCCTTCGACCCCGCGGCGACGCTCGCTGCCGTGCAGCAGGAGCGCTGTACCTCCCTCTATGGCGTGCCCACGATGTTCATTGCCGAGTGGGCGCTGCCGAACTTCACGGCATACGACCTGAGCAGTGTGCGCACCGGCATCATGGCCGGCTCACCCTGCCCTGCGGAGATGATGAAGAAGCTCATCACCGCCGGAATCGACGAAGTGACGATCTGTTACGGGATGACCGAAACCTCCCCCGTATCGACGCAAACGCGCACCGACGATGGATTCGAACACAAAGTCGGCACCGTGGGACGGGTGGGCCCGCACTTGGAGATTCGCATCGCGGATCCGGTCACGGGCGAGACGCTGCCGCGTGGCGAGGCGGGCGAGTTTTGTACTAAGGGCTATTCGGTGATGCTCGGCTATTGGAACGAGCCGGACAAGACGGCCGAGGCCATCGTCGACGGCTGGATGCGGACCGGCGATCTGGCCGTCATGGACCCCGACGGCTATGTCCGGATCACCGGACGGATCAAGGACATGGTCATTCGCGGCGGCGAGAATATCTATCCCCGGGAGATCGAGGAGTTCCTCTACACCCATCCCGACGTCCTCGACGCGCAAGTGGTCGGGGTGCCCGATGCGAAATATGGCGAGGAACTCTGCGCCTGGCTGCGCCTGCGCGAGGGGGCCGAACCGATCACCGCCGAGTCGCTGCGGGCCTTCTGCACCGGTCATCTCGCGCATTACAAAATCCCGAAGTACGTCAAGCTCGTCGAGGAGTTCCCGATGACCGTGACGGGCAAGGTGCGCAAGGTCGAGATGCGCACTGCCTCTGCGCGCGAACTCGGTCTGGGCGAATAAGCGCACTTCGGGGGAGCACCGGCGCCACAAGGAGCCGGTGTGGGGAATATCGTTCGCCGTATGAATGGGTGGCCATCGCCCGTTAGCACGAGCCGGCGCGCGAAGTCCGCGCGCTCGGACAAGACAGGAGTTGTCATGCCCAAAGGCCAAAACCTCGTCCTGCTGCTGATCTTCTTGCTGCTGCTCGGCGTGATCATCTGGTTGCTGCTCGGCTCTCGACGACGCCCGGACGCCCCGATCTCGCCTGCGCGGGAGGTCGATCCGGCGGCCGGCGCCGGGTCCGGGGCGTATGCGGATCCGGACGGCCTGTCTGCCGCTGCGGCGGCCACCGCGGGAGCGGGCGTCGCCGGTGTGGCCGGAGCCGGCGCGCTCGGCGCGGCGGCGTGGGAGGCCTCGCGAGGCGAGGACATGAACGAGCCGGTCGTCTCCGAGGTCGCCGATGTTGAGGCGCACGAGGCGATGTCGGCCGAAGTACAGGCGAGCGACGAATCCCTGGCCGGGGCCGAATCTTTCGATGTCGGGGCCGATGGCGTGCTCCACGAGGCGCGGCTCGCGGACGACGAGGGCGATGCGGCCTTCCGGGCGGCCGAGGCCGAGGCATTGGAGGCCACGGACCGCGAATTCCCGATGCCCGACCTCAGTGGGGACGCCGACGACTTCGACCTGCCGAAGGATGGCGGCCTGCCCGGGCTGACGACGCAGGATGGCGAACTGGCCTCGGAGGTTGACGGGCTGGCTGGAGATGGCACGGCGACGGGTGCGGACAGCGGCGCACTGCGCGCGGCCGAATTCGAGGGCGGACAGGCCCACGAGAGCCATGACGTCACTGCTGAGGTAGCGGCGGACGCTGAGGGTGCTCCGGACGTCATCGAGTCCGAGGGTTTCATTGGCGTGTCCGCAGCGGGCCTCGCCGCTGACGAAGCGGACGGTCACGTCGGGGCTGGCGCCGTCGACGGCGACGTGAGCCTCGCGGATGACGCCGAGATCGACGCATCCGGCTTGGACGACGAAGGCTCGGCGGCGGCATACGCCGAGGTGGACGCCTCCGGTCTCGACGACGAGGCGGTCGGCATTGACGCTTCCGGCCTCGATGCGACGGATGCGGACGCGGACGACGACGGGCCCTTCATCGACGCCTCCGGCCTCGACGCCGAGGCGAGCGACGCCTCCATGACGGACGACGATGCCTCCGGCCTCGCCGCGAACAGCGCAGCCGAGGAGTATGCCGGCCGTGATGGCGCCATCGGTGACGGCCTGGCGGCGGACGCGACGTCTGCGTCCGCGGGTGCGGCGGATGTCGCGGCCGAGGCGCCTGCGGAGACTGCCGCGGATGCCGACGTGACCTGGGTCGACGCTGCGGGCGACCGCGCCGACATCGAGGGCACCGCAACCGACGACGCGTCCGTGCCTGCGGAGGACTCGGTCGGTGACCTTTCCGGTGACGACTCGCTCGCCACGGATGGTGCGACCGGCGAGTTCTCGGACGATGCGGCTGACAGCGGGTCCTCGGCCGACGGCGCCGCGCTCGCGGCCGGTGCCGGGCTCGCGGCGGCCGCTACCGGCGTCGCGGGCGCGCATGCCCACGACGACCGCGGTGCTGCGCACGACGACCACGGTGCTGGGCAGGACGACCACGGCCATGACGAGGCTCAGGCAGCGGAGTCTGCGGATGCCGCGGGTGCGCTGGAGGCATCGGAAGGCGGCGGCCAGCATGCGAACGCGCCGGCCACCGAGCAGGGCGAGCACTGGGTCGCCAGTGGCGACTTCCAGGCGGATGCCGCAGCCGAAGGTGGTTGGGTCGCCGAGTCCGAGCAGGTCCGCGCGAGCGAGCACCACGACCTCGCGGCCGGGGCCGAGGTCTACGGCGAGTCCGATGAGGGTGGCGTGGTGACGACTCGGGATGGGGCGGCATACCACCAGCACGAGGTCCGCGATGGCGGCTGGAGCGTCGGCTCCGCCGCGCCGATCGAGGACGGCTGCCAGCCGCTCGGCCACCCGATCAAGGGCGTCTTCGCGCTGGGGATCTACCAGGTGCCGGGCTCGGACTGGTACGACGCCACCGTCGCCGATGTGTGGTTCACCGACGAGACCGCCGCCCAGCGCGCGGGCTTCCGCCGCGGCGAGGGCTGACCGCCGCGATCCACCAATCGACCGCGACCGCGATCTACCTAGTGACCTACCGCCTGGTTTTGGCTGTGATTACGGCCAAAACCAGGCGGTAGGTCCGTCTTTCGGAGCGGGGTTTGCGGATGGGAGCGGCCCTATAGTCCCGCTCGCGTTCACAAGGGCCGCTCGGCTCGCGGCGCCGAGCAGCGGAGGGTCCGTCTCTAGGGGCCTCGGCAAACCGCCGTGAGGTGCGCGGAGGCGCCCGGGTATGACGTGGCTCTCGCTCTGCGCGCGCCGGGGAAGAGATGGGCGTGACATAGGGTTGAGGAAAGAGTTACTCGCTGGTATCAAGGAGAGAATCCACATGGCTCGTTATGACGTCAACACCACCACCATGGGCACCCTGCTCGACGACCCCGAAGTCGCGGCGATCATGGAGAAGCACGCCCCCGGCGTCACCTCGAATCCGATGATCGGCATGGTTCGCGGTATGTCCGCTGCCCAGGCGATCGGCATGGCCGGCGCGATGATCGGCGCCGACAAGATCGAGGCCATTAAGGCCGAGATCGACGCGCTCGCCTGACCCCACCCCAACCTCCGCGCCACCGCGCGGGCCCGGCCCGGACAGGGCTGGACATCCGGCCTCGGCTGGACCTCGGCGCCGCCGCGCGCACCCGACCCGGGTGTTGCGCGGCGGCGCTGTCTTTGGCCAGAGGCGTCCGCCCACCGGGAAGAAAGTTGCCCGGAGCGGCGTTTGCATGGGATAGTTGAAACTGCAAGGACTATTCCAGGAAGTGATTATGCCCGCCATCAGCGTTCCCGATCTCGCCGTTCTGCCCCGGGTCGCGCCCCTCGCGCCGACCGCCATGCAGCGCCGGGTCGTGTCGATCACGAACGCTCCCAGCGGCTTCGAGGGCGAGGGCTTCCCGGTCAAGCGGGCCTTCGCCGGCATCGACCTGGCGCACCTCGACCCGTTCATCATGATGGATGAGATGGGCGAGGTGGACTATGCACCGGGAGAGCCCAAGGGCACACCGTGGCACCCGCACCGTGGCTTCGAGACCGTCACCTACATCATGGACGGCTCCTTCATCCACCAGGACAGCCATGGCGGCGGCGGCAGCATCACTAATGGCGACACCCAGTGGATGACCGCGGGCTCCGGCCTGCTGCATATCGAGACCCCGCCCGAGGAGCTCGTGATGTCCGGCGGGCTTTTCCACGGCCTGCAACTGTGGGTCAACCTCCCGCGCGCGCAGAAGCTCGTGACCCCGCGCTATCAGGACCTGCGCGCCGACGCCTCCGCACTGTTCAGTTCGGCCGACGGTGCGAGCATGGTGCGGCTCATCGCCGGTGATCTCGGCGGCCACCGCGGCCCCGGCTCGACCTACAGTCCCATGGTCATGGCGCACGCCACGATCGCCCCGGGGGCAACCCTGGAACTGCCGTGGCGCACCGACTTCAACTCACTCGTGTATGTCATGAGCGGGGTCGGCACGGTCGGTCCCGATGGCACCGCGATTCGTGCCGGCCAGAGCGCCGTGCTCGACCGCGGTGATGCGCTGCGCGTCGCCGCGACCGACCGCCCGGACACCAAGGGCCAGCGCGGCATGGAAGTCATTCTGTTGGGCGGCAAGCCGATTCGCGAGCCGGTCGCGTGGGCCGGCCCGTTCGTCATGAACACCAAGGCCGAGGTCATGCAGGCCTTCGAGGACTACCAGCGCGGCGCCTTCGGGCGCGAACTGCCCCACCTCGGGGCGTCCCAGCTCGCCGGCTGAGGTGCGCTGGCGCGCCGTCGGAACCGGGCACATGACGTAGCCACAGGGCTATGACGCGCCATCGGTCAGGGCGACGACGCGCTCCCAGTCCTCGCCGCTGATCGCAATATTGGCGGCGGGGAAGAGCCCGTTGTCCTCTCGATCGATATGCCGGTGCAGGAGCAGCTCGAACTCCTCGAAGCCCTCGAACCACCCGTCCGCGAGGCGGTCCAGCAGATCGTCGAGCAAGGCGTGTTCCGAGCACAGGCTCCCGATGTGCTCGGTGAAGACGTCGTCCTCCGCGAGCACCGCGAAGAGTCCGACTTCCTCGGCCTGGGTATGCGGATGCAGCAGCCCGGCCATCACGGCTACAGCAGCCTCGGCGCGTTCCGCCTCTCGCTCATGGCACGCCGCACGCAGGTCGGTTAGCGCGTTGATGATCTCGACATGCTCGTCCATGAACCGGCCGATGATCGAGTTGGCCGAGCAGCCGCAGTAGGAGCACATCCCTCAGCCGGACAGGGCGACCGTCAGCAGGAAGGCGGAGTCTTCCAGCGCGTCGACGGCATGCCGCTCCGGGGGGATGGCGACGACCTGGCCCGCCGAGACAAACCACTCGGCGGCGTCCCCGGCATACAACCGGATCCGGCCGCGGAGCACGTGCAGGGTCGCCGCAGGCGGCGAGGCATGCTCGGCGAGCCCGCCGCCGGCGAGAATCGCCATCAGGACCGCGCGCTGCTTGGTCCCGTGTATGACGAGCCGGCTCGCCTTGCGCTGCAGGTCGTTTCGCGCAGCGTCGAGGAGTTCGTCAGCGAGGGCGGAGAGGTCAAAGACGCCCTCCTGCTGCTCACCGAGTTCGCCGCCCTGCCAGGGTTCGGGAGTCATGACTTGCCTTTCGTCGGGGCGCTGCTGAGCTCCGGCTTGTCCCAGCCGCGCTGCGGGGCGCGACTGCCGCCGGCCGCTTGCTTGTCGCGACTGCGGTAGACGATGTAGGGCCGGTTGAGGTAGCCGATGGGGGCGCTGAAGACGTGCACCAGGCGGGTGAACGGCCACATGGCGAACAGCAGGAAGGCGAGCACCGCATGCACCTTGAAGCCGAGTGGTGCCGCGGCCATCAGGTCGACATCGGGGCGCATCTCGAAGATGCTCCGGAACCACGGGGAGACGCCGTCGCGGTAGTTGTAGTGGCCACCGAAGGAGAGCAGGCTGCCGGCGATGGTGTTCCAGATGCCGAGGAGAATGACCGCGCCGAGCACGAGGTACATGACCTTGTCGTTGGTGGTCGTCGCGCTGAAGACCGGGCCGGTCGTGCGGCGGCGATACACGAGGATCGCCAAGCCGACGACGGCCGCGACGCCCGCCGGGATGCCGCCCACGAGCGCGAGCACGTGGTAGGCCTCGCGGGAGAGACCGATGGCGTCGGTCCACTTCTGCGGGATAAGTAGGCCGAGGATATGGCCGCCGACGACACCGAGCATGCCGAAGTGGAAGAGCGGGCTGCCGATGCGCAGGAGGCGGTCTTCATACAACTGACTGCTGCGGGTGGTCCACCCGAACTTGTCGTAGCGGTAGCGCCAGACGTGGCCGACGACGAAGACGGCCAGACACAAATAGGGGAAGATCCCGAAGAGGAAGCGGTTCATCGCGGGGCTCCTACGGTCGACGGCGACGAAGGAGCCTTGTCGACCGGATAGATCGGTATGGGCGAGCGCAGCGAATTCGGCGCTCCTGGGGGGAGCATGGGGGGCGGAGCCCCCCATGGATTGGGATTCAGGCGCGGGTCGATGGCGTAGCCCGGCAAGTCGAGGCCGACCTGCTCACTCGGTGGGCCCTCGGCGATGAGGCGGGCCAGTGCTTCCTCGTCGGTGCCGTCGAGGACCGGCAGGGTCGCCCGAAGCGACTCGACCGCCGGGAGCCATGGAGAACTCTTGGCGTTGAGTGCGCGCTGCAGCAGTTCGATGCCGACTCGGTTGTCGCACAAGAGTTTCCAGGCGGTGTCGAGGTCGTGCGCCGCACCAAACTCCAGCAAGACGCAGAGGTGGTCGGGCAGCTCACGGTCATCCATCTCGACGCCGGCGCTGCGGTATGCCTGCTTGAACCGGATCAGTTCCACGCCCCGCTTGCGGGTGTCGCCGCAGGTGTAATAGGTCAAGTGCAGGGCGCACCGGCGGGTGACGTCGAAGGTGTCGATATAAGCCGACTGCACCTGTTGCAAAGGCCTGGACTCCAAGTGCTCCAGCACGGCCCGCAGCGGGTCGGCAACGGCCGATGGGGCATCGGCCAGGGCGTCGCGCAGGGTCGGCAGCAGCTCGATCAGCCGCTCGTCGGGATAGTCCAGCAGCAACGAGGTGACCTGCCAGGACGTGCGAATATCGCTTCGGGACAGGGACGGCGAGCTGCGCCGGTGGCGGCGCCAGATCATTTCGGCGTCCCCGTCTTGTCGCCGGGGAAGATGCCATCCGGCATCCCCTTGCCGTCCCAGTTCAGCAGGTTGAGGCGGCCGCGCAGCGGGTTCTCCACCGGCAGGTCGTCGAGCGAATCGGCGGTCTGAGCTTCCTTCAACACTCGAAGGTTCTCGACCGCGACCGGAGTCAGGCCGCCCGTGCCGGAGCCCTCGCCGAAGGCCGCGGACTGGCCGCCGCCATATTCGCTGACGGGGCAGTCGGTCGCCAACTCTTCGAGGGCGTGCGCCTGCTCGACGTGCGCGGTCGGGATGACGTAGCGGTCCGCATACTTCGCAATCGCGAGCAGTCGGAACATTTCGTACATCGACTCGGCCGTCATGCCGACGGCTTCCGCGATCTCTTCGTTCGGATCGCGGCCGAGGTTGATATCGCGCATGAAGGACCGCATCGCGGCGAGCTTCTTCAGGACACCATTGACCGGTGCGACATCGCCCGCGGTGAAGAGGTTGGCGAGGTATTCGACGGGGATGCGGAGGGTGTCGATCGCCGCGAAGAGGTTGGCCTGGTCCTCGGCGTCGTGGCCGGTGTCCTTGATGACATCGACGACCGGCGAGAGCGGCGGGATGTACCACACCATCGGCATCGTGCGGTATTCCGGGTGCAGCGGCAGGGCGACCTGGTAGTCCAGGATCAGGCGCTTGACCGGAGACCTGCGCGCTGCCTCGATCCAGTCGCCCGGGATGCCCGCCTGCTCGGCCGCGCGACGCACCTGCGGGTCCTCGGGGTCGAGGAAGACGCCGCGCTGGGCGGCATACAGATCGTGCTCGTTCTCGACGCTCGCGGCGTCGAGGACGGCGTCTGCGTCATAGAGCATCAGGCCGATGTAGCGCAGTCGGCCGACGCAGGTCTCGGAGCAGACGGTCGGGATGCCGACCTCGATGCGGGGGTAGCAGAAGGTGCACTTCTCGGCTTTGCCGGTCTTGTGGTTGAAGTAGATCTTCTTGTAGGGGCAGCCGCTGATGCACATGCGCCAGCCGCGGCACTTCTCCTGGTCGACCAGGACGATGCCGTCTTCGGCGCGCTTGTAGATCGCCCCGCTGGGGCACGAGGCCGCACACGAGGGGTTGAGGCAGTGCTCGCAGATGCGGGGCAGGTAGAACATGAAGGTCTGCTCGAACTCGAACTTGACCTTGTCCTCGATGCCCTTGAGCATCACATCCTTCGGGCCGTATTGCGTGGCCCCGCCTAGGTCGTCATCCCAGTTCGCCGACCAGGTGACATTCATCGGCTTGCCGGAGATCAGCGACATCGGGCGAGCGACCGGAAACTGTTGCTGCCGAGGGGCATTCAGAAGCGTTTCGTAGTCGTAGGTCCACGGTTCGTAGTAGTCGTCGATGCTCGGCATCTTGGGATTGGAGAAGATGTTGAGCAGCTTCTTGACGCGCCCGCCGGCTCGCAGAGTCAGCCGCCCGTTGGGCTTGCGCACCCAGCCGCCCTGCCACTCCTCCTGGTCCTCGTAACGCCGCGGATAGCCCAGGCCGGGCCGGGTCTCGACATTGTTGAACCAGACATATTCCATGCCGGTGCGATTGGTCCACGCCTGCTTGCAGGTGACCGAGCAGGTGTGACACCCGATGCATTTGTCGAGGTTCATCACCATCGCCATCTGGGCCATGACGCGCATCAGAGTGCCTGCCTTTCGGGGTCCTCGCGAAGTATCGGAGCGAAGCAAAGAACTTCGTGGGGGGCCATGTCAGTACTCCACGTTCTGGTTGGTGCGGCGGCGGATCATCGTGACTTCGTCGCGGTTGTTGCCCGTCGGGCCGATGTAGTTGAAGAAGTAGGCGAATTGGGCATAGCCGCCGATGATGTGGCTGGGCTTGATCAGGATGCGGGTCAGCGAGTTATGGATGCCGCCGCGTCGGTTGTTGGTCTCGGTCAGGGGGACGTCGATGAGCCGGTCCTGCGCATGGTGCATATAGACCGTGCCTTCGGGCATCCGGTGGCTGACGATTGCTCGGGCCGCGACGACGCCATTGCGGTTGACCGCCTCGATCCAGTCGTTGTCTTTGATGCCGACCTTCGCCGCATCCCGATCAGACATCCAGATCGTCTGCCCGCCTCGAGACAGCGAGAGCATGAAGAGGTTGTCTTGGTACTCGCTGTGGATCGACCACTTGTTGTGCGGCGTCAGGTAGCGCACGGAGACACCGAGTTCGGTCTGCTCTCCGAGCGGGGTCTCGCCGAAGAGGGTCGTCATATTCAGGGGCGGCCGGAAGACCGGCAGCGTCTCGCCCATGCCCTGGATCCAGTCGTGGTCGAGATAGAACTGCTGTCGGCCCGTCAGGGTGTGGAAGGGCTTGGCGCGCTCGACATTGATCGTGAAGGGCGCATAGCGGCGACCGCCGGACTCCGAGCCCGACCACTCCGGGGAGGTGATGACCGGGATCGGCTGGATCTGGGTGTCGGCGAAGGTGATCTGTTTGCCTTCATGCTCGGCCGAGAGGTCGTGGAGCATTGTGCCCGTGCGCTTTTCGACATTCTTGAAGCCGAGGGTGGCGAGGTGCCCATTGGTGGTGCCGGACAGGTGCAGGATCGCGTCGGCGACGTGGATGTCGGTTTCCATCCGCGGCTGTCCGTCGCCGGCGCCGCCTCGCGCCACGCCATTGCGCTGACGCAGGATGTCCATCTCGCGCTGCACGGTGTAGGGCACGCCCTTGGTCACCATGCCGACCTTTTCCATGAGCGGGCCGATCGAAATCATCTTGTCGTAGATCGCGGTGTAGTCGCGTTCGGCGACGGCGAGGACCGGCATCGTCTTGCCTGGCACCGGCTCGCATTCGCCCGCCTTCCAGTCCAGCACGCGACCGTGGACCGTGGCGAGCGCCTCGGGAGTGTCATGCCACAGCGGCTTGGCGACGACATCCGAGCGGGTGCCGAGGTGGTCGACCGCGAGCTCGGAGAACTTCTTGGCGATCTCTTTCCAGGAGTCCCAGTCGGTCTTGGACTGCCACGGCGGCGCGATGGCCGGATTGAAGGAGTGCACGAAGGGGTGCATGTCGGTCGTCGAGAGATCGTGCTTTTCGTACCACGTCGCCGCCGGCAGCACGACATCGGAGAAGAGCGTCGAGCTGGTCATCCGGAAGTCGAGCGTGGTCAGCAGGTCGAGCTTGCCGTCGGGTATGTCGTCCGGCCACTCGATCCCGGCCGGCCGGTGCCCCTCGCTCGCCTGCGTCGCGTTGACGGCACCGTCCGTGCCGAGCAGGTGCTTGAGGAAATATTCATTGCCCTTGGCGCTGGAGCCGAGCAGGTTCGAGCGCCATAGCGACAGGATGCGTGGGTGGTTCTCCTCGGCCTCCGGGTCCTCGACGGCGAAGCGCAGGTCGCCCGACTTCAGTTGCGAGACAACATAGTCCGCGGGCGGCATACCTGCGGCTTTGGCCTCGTCGGCGAGTGTGAGGGACGAGCGGTTGAAGGTCGGATAGCTCGGCGCCCAGCCCAGCCGCGCGGACAGCGCGAGCAGATCCATGACGCCCTTGCCGGCGAAGACGCCGGTGCCCATGTCGAGATCGTCGGCGGTGAAGGTGTCGTAGCGGTACTGGCTGGTGTTGACATACCAGTACGCGGTTTGGTTCATATGCCGCGGCGGCCGGTGCCAGTCCAGCGCGAACGCCATGTGCTGGAAGCCCATGATCGGGCGGATCTTTTCCTGCCCGACATAGTGACCCCAACCGCCGCCATTGCGGCCTTGGCAGCCGGTGATCGAGGTCAGCACCAGCATGGCGCGATAGATCTGATCGGAGTGGAACCAGTGGTTGGTGCCGGCGCCCATGAGGATCATGCCGCGCCCGCCGGTGTCGATCGCGTTTTGCGCCCACTCGCGCGCCAGGCGGGTCACCTGGGCGGCGGGGACGGTCGTGATCGGCTCCTGCCACGCGGGCGTGTTGACCGCGCTCGCATCGTCATACCCGGTGCCCCACTGACCCGGAAGGCCTTCTCGCGCAACGCCATAGTGCGCAAACATCAAGTCAAGGACAGTTGTGACGAGTTGGTCGCCGACCCGCTTGACGGGCACACCGCGCGATTCGTAGACGACGCGACCGTCGAGGGAGTCGAAGCGCGGGAAGCTGACGAGGGCGACCTCGTCGTGGCGGCCGAGCAGGCTCAGCGCCGGCTCGATCTCGCCGAGTTCGAGGTTCCACTTGCCCCAGCCCTCCTCGCCATAGCGGAAGCCCACCGAGCCATTGGGGATGGCGATCTCGCCGGTCCGCTCGTCGAGGACAGCGGTCTTCCACATCGCGTTCTCGGAGTCCTTCTCCGGGATGTCGAGGTCGCCCGCCACGAGGTATTTGCCTTGCTGGTATGCCGATTCGCTGTCGGTTCCCTGCTCAAGGGTCACCAGCATCGGCAGGTCGGTGAACCGGCGGTTGTAGTCGACGAAGAAAGGGACCTGCTGGTCGGCGAAGAACTCCTTGAGGACGACATGGCCCATCGCCATCGCGAGCGCTCCGTCGGCGCCGGGATTGCAGGTCACCCACTCGTCGGCGAATTTCACATTCTCGGCATAGTCGGGGGCGACCGCGAGCACCTTCTGGCCGCGGTAGCGAGCCTCGGTCATCCAGTGGGCATCCGGCGTGCGAGTCAACGGGACATTGGAGCCCCACATGATGAGGTAGCCGGCGTCCCACCAGTCGCCGGACTCCGGGACATCGGTCTGGTCGCCGAACATCTGCGGCGAGGCGTTCGGCAGGTCGGCATACCAGTCGTAGAAGGAGAGCATCGGCGCGCCGATGAGTTCGTGGAAGCGGGCACCACTGGCATAGGACACCGGCGACATCGCCGGGATCGGGGAGAAGCCCGCGATCCGGTCTGGCCCCCACCGCTTGACGGTGTAGACGTGGGCGGCGGCGATGAGTTCGACGACCTCTTCCCAACTCGCGCGGACCAGCCCGCCCTTGCCGCGCGCGCTCTTATAACGCCGGGTCCGCTCGGGGTCCTGCATGATCGACGCCCACGCCACAACCGGGTCGCCGCCGACGGCGCGCTTGGCTTCGCGGTACATCTCCAGCAGCACGCCACGGACATACGGATAGCGAATCCTGGTGGGAGAGTATGTGTACCAGGAGAAGGAGGCGCCGCGGGGACAGCCGCGCGGTTCATACTCTGGCTTGTCGGCACCGGTGCTGGGATAGTCGGTCTGCTGGGCCTCCCAGGTGATGATCCCGTCCTTGACGTAGACCTTCCATGAGCAGGAGCCCGTGCAGTTGACGCCGTGCGTGGACCGCACAACCTTGTCGTGACTCCACCGGTCGCGATAGAAGCTGTCGCCCTGACGGCCCCCCTCGGCATACAAAGCGCGCTTGTCCTCGGACACTTTCGATCGCGTGAAGAAGCGACGAGTGCCGACGAGGGCGTCGGTCAGGGGGGAGTCCAAGCCGGCAGTGGTCATGGCGAATCTTCCTGATCAGTAACGGGATTGGGGGTCTTGGTGGATTCGAAGGGGGTCGTGCGCCGCACGTGCGCGATGCAGGTGGTCCCGTTGGCGAACGGGAGCAGCGTGACATCGGTGTCGGATTCGCCGAGCTGCTGCATCGTCCCGGCGATCAGCCCACGGTGTATGCCGCAGACAACCTCGGTGTTCTCCTGCGCCAGCTCGCGGAAAGGGCAGTGCGGCAAGTCGAGCCGGGCGGCGCGGCCCTGGTCGGAGGTCGACAGTTCTGCGGCATACCCCCAGCGTTCCAGAACATCGATCAGGCCGCCGACCTTGCCGAGCCATTCGCCCGCCGTCGTGGCGGGAGGTGAGTCCGTGGCCGCGATGTGGTTTTCCGCCCACACGAATCCGGCCTCGTCGGGAGTGACTATCCGCTGGTGGCGCCGGGTCGCGGTGAAGGTTTCGGCGAGCAGCCCGGTGAGCAGCCGGACGGCGCCGATATCGTCGGTCTCCTGCTCCTCTTCCGGGGGCAGGGCATAGACCTTGCGGGGCCGGCCGGCACCGGGATGTTTGTGCGACGAACTGATCAGCACCTGGGCCGATTCGAGTTGATCGAGATGGAAGCGTGCCGTCGTGACGTGCAGGTCGATGGCCTTGGCGATCTGTGCCGCGGTCAGGCCCTCAGAGCCCAAGGCCTCACCATCGACCTCGCCCGTGCCGCGTCCCTGGGCCTCTCGCACCAACTCCACGATCCGGCGACGCACGGGCGAGGACAGCAGGACGGTCGCGGCCTGACTGTTGCCCCTCGGCATGGGGGACCTCCATCTGCCTCGTCGCATCGTGCTAGGAATCCGTTTTATTCAACCATACGGATGCTCCCCAGGTCACTAAGGTCACCCTACCTGTGCAAACACCCAGGGAGAGCGTACCGTCTTCTCGGTTTGATAAAAATGATCCTTCTCCTCTAAAAGGAGCGAGCGTGTCTCGTCGCGAGTCGACCACAGGGGCAACCCGGGTCCTCATCATGTCCACGACGGCCTTCACCTTGATGTTCGCCGTCTGGCTGATGTTCGGCATCCTCGGTGTCCCCATCCAAAAGGAGCTGAAGCTCAGCGATCCGCAACTGGCCTGGCTGTCCGCGGTGGCGGTCCTCAACGGCTCCCTGTGGCGCCTGCCGGCCGGCATGCTGACCGATCGCATCGGTGGCCGCAAGGTGACGATCGCGATGCTGCTGCTCACGGCGATTCCCTGCTTCTTCCTCACCCAGGCGCAGGGGTATGGCGCCCTGCTCGTCCTCGCCTTCCTCGTCGGTTTCGCGGGCAACCTGTTCAGCGTCGGCGTCGCGTGGAACTCCGCGTGGACCCCGAAGGAGCGCCAAGGCTTCGCCCTCGGTGTCTTCGGCGCCGGCAATGTCGGGGCCTCGGTCACCAAGCTGCTGCTCGTCCTCTTCCCGGCGATCATCGCCGGGACCGCCGGGCACGTCTACTTCGGGGTCTTCGAGGGTGGCTGGCGGATCTTCCCCGCCATCTATGCCGTGGCCCTGATCGTCATGGCGATCGCGGTCTTCGTCGTCGTCCCGCGGCGCGACAAGGTCGCCGGCGCCGGCAAACCGATCGGCGAGATGCTCGCCCCGTTGAAGCAGGTTCGCGTCTGGCGATTCAGCCTCTATTACGCCGCAGTCTTCGGTGCCTATGTCGCCCTGTCCGCCTGGCTGCCGCATTACTACGTCGAGAACTTCGACATCGAACTACGCACCGCGGCGCTGCTCACGGCGACCTTCATCTTCCCCGCGTCGCTGCTGCGTCCCGTGGGCGGCTGGTTCTCCGACCGCTTCGGCGCCCGGCGCGTCATGTACTGGACCTTCGGGCTGATGATGCTCAGCACCGGCCTGTTGATGATGCCCAACGGGCACATCACGATCAGCCATGCCGATGGCACCGAGAGCCAGCACCTCGCCTACCACCTCGGGCTGCCCGCCTTCGTCATCCTGGTCTTCCTGCTCGGGTGCGCGATGGGCATCGGCAAGGCCGCGGTCTACAAGCACATCCCCGAATACTTCCCGGACAATGTCGGCTCCGTCGGCGGGCTCGTCGGGATGTTCGGCGGACTCGGCGGCTTCGTGCTGCCTCCCCTGTTCGCCTACACCAAGGAGTGGAGCGGCTTCCCGACGAGCACCTTCTTCGTGCTTTTCGTCCTCACCGTGATCTGCGCCTTGTGGATGCACTGGACCGTTGTCAGGATGCTGCACGAGAAGACTCCGGAACTGGCCCGGCACCTGGAGAGCCCAACAGCCTCGTGAGGCGCACGGCATACCCGGACCCCCCTGCACGGCATACACAATCCAACAAGAAAGAAGAAACCCGATGAGCACCGCACCAGCCCGCAGCGGCGGGGAATGGTTGCAGTCCTGGGATCCTGAGAATGAGGAGACCTGGGATTCCGGCCTGGCCTGGCGAACCCTGTGGATCACGACCTTCTGCCTAACCCTGGCCTTCATCGCCTGGTTCCTGCCCAGCGCGATCATCCCGAAGCTCAACGCCCTCGGCTACACGTGGACCAAGAGCCAGCTCTACTGGATGGCCGCCATGCCCGGCCTGGCTGCCGGTCTGTTCCGGCTGGTCTGGATGGTGCTGCCGCCGATCATGGGCACCCGCAAGATGGTCGCCCTGAGCACCCTGCTGCTGACCGCCTCGACCCTCGGCTGGGGCGTGCGAGTGCAGCAACCCACCGCCCCCTATTGGGAGTTGATGGTGCTGGCCTTCCTCGCCGGCATCGGGGGTGGCGTCTTCTCCGGCTTCATGCCCTCGACCTCCTTCTTCTTCCCACGGCGGATGCAGGGGACCGCGCTCGGTCTGCAGGCCGGCCTCGGCAACTTCGGTGTCTCGGTTGTTCAGTTGCTGACGCCCTATCTGATTGCGATGTCCGGCCTGGCGATCTTCGGCGGCTCGCAGATCCTCAAGACCCCCGGCAAGCCGGACAAGGAAGTCTTCTTCCAGAACGCCTCCTTCATCTGGATTCCGCTGATGATCATCGGCGGTCTGCTCGCGTGGACGATGCTGAAGTCGGTGCCGATCAAGGCCAACATCCGCCAGCAGTTCGACATCTTCGGCAACCAGGACACCTGGTGGATGACGCTGATCTACATCATGACCTTCGGCACCTTCTCCGGCCTGGCCGCGCAATTCGGCCTGCTGATGTCGAACCTCTATGGCGCCGGCAACGACAAGGTCGTCTCCGGCGCCGGTGCTGCGGCCAAGGTCCTCATCGAGGGGTATGCCGTGCCCGACCCCGTGAAGTACGTCTTCCTCGGCCCACTCATCGGTGCCGGTGCGCGCGTGGTCTTCTCCCCGCTCACCGACCGGATGGGCGGCGCCAAGTGGTCGCTCGTCTCCGGCATCGGCCTGATCGCTTCGATCGTCTACACGATCCCGGCCCTGACCCCGGACTACTCTTCCGCCGCCGCGCTCAAGGGTGACTTCAGCCAGTTCCTCTGGGGCATGCTCGCGATCTTCCTCTTCTCCGGCATCGGCAATGCCTCGACCTTCAAGCAGATGCCGATGATCTTCGAGAAGCGGCAGGCCGGTGGCGTCATCGGCTGGACCGCGGCGATCGCGGCCTTCGGACCGTTCTTCTTCGGTGTCGGCGTCAACCTGCTCGGCCCGACGGTCTTCTATTGGATCGGCGTCCTCTGGGCGATCATGTGCACCGCCATCGTGTGGATGCGGTATGCCCGACCGGGAGCCCCCAAGCCCAGCTGACCCAACTCAGCACAAACTCGATGTGGGCAACGACGATGTCGTTGCCCACATTGGGTTTCGAGGGTTCCGACAGGATGAACCCATGTCCGGTGCGATCTCGATCCGTGGTGCCGTCCTCGAGGAGATCGGGCGCCCCCGGCCGTATGCCGAGTCCCGCCCCCTCGTCGTCGCGGACCTGCTCCTCGACTCGCCCGGGGATGGCGAGTTGCTGGTTCGAGTGGAGGCGGCAGGCGTCTGTCATGCGGATCTGTCCGTGGTGGACGGCAACCGGGTCCGCCCGGTGCCGATGCTGTTGGGGCACGAGGCATCGGGGATTGTCGAAGCCGTGGGCGCCGACTGTGCCGGCGTCGCGGTGGGGGATCGGGTCGTGATGACTTTCCTGCCGCGGTGCGGCGAGTGCCCGGGGTGCCACACGGGTGGGGTGGTTCCCTGTGCCCCGGGGACGGCGGCCAATGCTTCGGGTGCCTTGCTCGGCGGTGGCAGCCGGTTGCGCCGGGATGGGGCGCCCGTGCTGCATCACCTCGGAGTCTCCGCCTTCGCCACCCATGCTGTCGTCGATCGTCGCTCGGTGGTCGTGGTGGCGCCGGACGTCCCGGCCGATGTGGCCTGCCTGCTTGGCTGCGCCGTGCTGACCGGGGGCGGGGCGGTATTGAATGCGGCCCGTCCGGCTCCTGGCGACACCGTGATCGTTGTTGGGCTCGGTGGGGTGGGTATGGCGGCGTTGATGACGGCGATCGGCTTGGGCGGACTGCGCGTGGTGGGTGTGGACACGCTGCCGGCCAAGCTCGGGCTCGCGTCCGATCTCGGCGCTGATGCGGCGCTCACGCCGGAAGAGGTTGCGGCGCAACAGCTTCGCGGTGCCGTCGTCATTGAGGCTGCGGGGCACCCGCGCGCCTTCGAAGCCGCCGTGCGGGCCACGGCTCCAGGCGGGCGGACCGTGACGGTGGGACTGCCGGGGCCGACCGCCCTCGCGGAAATCTCCCCGCTGGACCTCGTGGCGCAGGGCCGGACGATCATCGGCAGCTATCTCGGATCGGCGGTTCCCGAGCGCGACATTCCGATCCTGCTTCAGATGTGGCGGGCCGGCCGGCTGCCGGTTGAATCGCTGGTCTCGGCCACCATCACACTGGATGAAATCAACGAGGCGATGGATGCGCTCGCGGACGGGCGCGCCCTGCGCCAGTTGATCGCCTTCAGTTAGAGACACCCCACGAAGTTCTACGTTCGTTCCTCACGTCGATACTTCGCGAGGACCCCGCCCGGAAGTTTCGCAACAAGGCCTAGGCCGGCCGTCACGTCCGGGCTCAGGCGGGCTCGCAGATACCTTCCAGGACCGCCCGGATCGCGGGCGGGATGGCGACGGTCGCGCGGGAGGCGGGATCGACATACACATGCACCCACCGGCCCTCCGCAGCGAGGACCGCCTCGTCGCCGACGCTGCGGAACATCGCGAGCTGATACGTGACGCTCTTGGTGCCGAGTCGCTCGATCCGCAGCCCGACGAGGACCTCATCCGGGAAGCCAACCTCCGCGAGGAAGCGACAGGATGACTCGGCGACGACGCCGCGAGCTTCGTGCTCCAGGGGTGAAATGCCGGTGGCCTCGGCGAGCCAGCCATTGATGACGCTGTCGAAGATGCCGTAATAGACGGCATTGTTGAGGTGGCCGAACATATCGTTGTCGGCCCACCGGGTGGCGACGGGACGGACGATCGGGTAGTCGGCGAGCGCTGGCTCGGTGCTCACGCGAAGATCGAGATCGTCTGCCGCGAGATGGCCACCGGGTCGCCCGCGCGCGTGAAAACCGTTGCGTGCGTATGCGCGTAGCCGTCGTGGGCTGCGTCGGTTGCCACCTCATACCACCAGAACTGATCGGCCGCTCCCGTTGGCTCGGCGAGTATTTCAACCGTCCACGAGAGGGTGCTCATCGCGGCGGGCGCCTTCAGGAGGGAGCCCGTCGCGGGGGGCCAGCCGTCGACGAGGCACAGGAAGTGCGGAAGCGTCATCGCGGCGGGGGCGGTCCGATAGCGCATGAAGCCGGTGATATCGCCGGAGTCGGCGCCTGAGAAGGACATGCCACCGGTCACCGGGGTGAGTTCGATCTGCGCGAGGAAGTCCGGCGTCAGCCCGGGCAGGTGCGGCACCGCGAACCGGCCTTCGGTTTCGGGCACGGTGGCCCGGGGTGCCGCGACCTCGACGGAGGACTCGCGCGGGGCGCCATATGACGAGAGCTGCAGCGCCCGGACGGTCTCCTGGCCCGTCTTGGGATCGGTCTGCCACAGGCGGACCTCGGTCTGCGTCGCAGAGCTGCCCTGGCGAAGCAGGAGAGTCTCCAGGCGCGCTGGCCCGGCGTTTGCGGGGGCGACGAAAGAGGTGGTCACGGCGCGCAGGGTGGCCGGGGCGAGATCCCACTCGCCGAGGCTGCGGGCCTGCAGCAGACCCCCGATCGTGCCGCCGAAGGTGGCGCGGCCTTGGCCCCAGCCCGGGGGGATCTCGACCTCCGCGGAGTCCTTGGCGGCGTCGAAGAGCAGGTCCATCGGGTGCGCGCTTGTCACGGACAGAGCCTAGGCCGTAATGCGAAAGTCGTGGGGTGTCCTCATTGGCGCGGGGAGAGTGACGCGGACCATGCGGCGAACCTCGGGGCTCTGGGGTTGGTCGATGACATGATCGCGGGATGCCGCAATTGCACCGTGACGGACCGGTTTGGATCATCGACTTCGGCGCCGACGAGAACCGATTTTCGCCCGATTGGCTGGACTCGCTGGACGCACTTCTCGACGATCTCGTCGCCTCCGCCGAGCCGGCCGCGCTGGTGACGACGGCCACCGGGAAGTTCTTCTCCAATGGTCTGGACCTGGAATGGGTTGCGGCGCAACCGGATCAGTTCTTGCCCTATGTGCACCGCGTGGAGCGCCTGCTGGCGCGGCTGCTCACCCTGCCGGTGCCGACGGTCACGGCCATCAACGGGCACGCCTTCGGCGGCGGGGCGCTGGTGGCGCTCTGCCATGACTACCGCCTGATGCGCGCCGACCGGGGCTTCTTCTGCCTGCCCGAGGTCGACATCCGCATCCCGTTCAGTGCGGGGATGAGTGCCCTGGTGCAGAGCAAGCTGACGCCGCGTGCCCAGGTCGACATGATGACGACGGGGCGGCGGTATGGCGGGCAGGATGCCGTGGCGGCGGGCATCGTCGATGCTGTTCACGGCGAGGAGGAGTTGCTGCCGGCTGCCGTGGCGCTCGCCACGAGCCTGGCAGGCAAAGACCGGATGACGCTCGGGACGATCAAGGAGCGGATGTTCGCGCACGTCACAGCACCCCTTCTCAAGGGCGCCGCTGGCTAGCCTGGCACGAGGCGCCCCCGGGAGGACCGGTGGCGGAAAGGCCAGGACCATGACGGCATACGAACCCTCCCACCGGATCGAGCACGACTCGCTCGGGGAGATCGAGGTGCCCGCCGAAGCGCTCTGGGGTGCGCAGACCCAACGAGCGCTCGCGAACTTCCCGATCTCGGGGACAGGTGTTCCCGCGCCGGTGATTCATGCGCTAGCGCTGATCAAAGGGATTGCTGCGCAAGTCAATTCGGATCTCGGCTCGTTGAGCGAGGAGCAGGCGGCGGCCATCGAGTCGGCGGCCCGATCGGTGGCTGCGGGGCGCCACGACGACGCCTTCCTGATCGACGTCTTCCAGACGGGCTCGGGGACCAGCACGAATATGAATGTCAACGAGGTCATCGCGCACCTCGCTGCCGCGGGCGGCGTGCGCGTGCACCCCAACGACCACGTCAACGCTGGGCAGTCCTCCAATGACACCTTCCCCTCCGCGATCCACATCGCCGCCGCGATCGCGGTGCGCCGGGAACTGCTGCCAGCGCTGGCGGAGCTCGAAAAGGCGCTGGGAGAGAAGGCGGTCGAGTTTGCGGAGTTCGTCAAGGCCGGGCGCACGCACCTTATGGATGCCACGCCGGTCACGCTGGGCCAGGAGTTCGGAGGGTATGCCGCGACGCTCGCCATCGCCCAGGAGCGGCTGACTAGCGTGCTGCCGCGCGTCCAGGAATTGCCCGTCGGCGGCACGGCCGTGGGGACGGGGATCAACGCGCCCGCCGGCTACGCGGCGGCGGTGATCGCGGGGCTCTCGCGGGAAACCGGGATTGCGTTCACGGAAGCGCGCAACCACTTTGAGGCGCAGGGCACGCGGGACTCCCTTGTGGAGCTGAGCGGGGTGTTGCGCACCATCGCCGTCGGGCTGACGAAGATCTGCAATGACCTGCGGTGGATGTCCTCTGGGCCGACGGCTGGGCTGGCCGAGATTCACCTCCCGGATCTACAGCCCGGGTCGAGCATCATGCCGGGCAAGGTGAATCCCGTTGTGCCCGAGGCGACTTTGCAAGTGTGCGCTCAGGTCGTGGGCAATGATGCGGCCATTGCGTGGTCCGGAGCGGCGGGCAATTTCGAGCTCAATGTCATGCTGCCGGTGATCGCGCGCAATCTCCTGGAGTCCATCGGTCTGCTCGCTGCGGCCGTGCGGCTGCTCGCGACGCGCTGCATACCCGGGATCGCGGCGGACGCGGACCGCTTGCGCCGGTATGCCGCCTCCTCACCCTCGATCGTGACGCCGCTCAACGGTCTGATCGGCTACGAAGCAGCCGCGCGGATTGCGAAACACGCTCTCGCGCAAGGCCTGACGATCCGTGAGGCGGTTCACGACCTCGGCTTCATCGCGGATGGCCGCCTCAGCGAGGAACAACTCGACCGCGCGCTGGACCTGAGGTCGATGACCCGGCCGACGTCGTGAACGTGCGGCGCGGGCCGTCCCAGTTGCGGAGGGCGACTGCGCGACGTGGCGCACGGCATATATCACCGTCGTCACATTGGGGACCCGCGCTCGGACCGCCCCGATAGGTTGCAGGCTGCTGGAAGACCGAACCTGAACGTAGGGGAGAACTGTGCGCATCGTCGTGCCCAAAGAGTCCAAGCCCGGTGAACGCCGGGTGGCGGCCACGCCCAAGACCGTCGAACAACTGCGGGCGCTCGGCTATGACGTCGCGGTCGAGACCGGCGCCGGTGCGGCCGCTTCATACCCGGACTCGGCCTTCGCGGCGGCCGGGGCGCAGATTGTGCTGCCGGCGGCGGCATACGACGGGGACATCGTCTTCAAGGTCAACCCGCCGACGGCCAGTGAACGGATGCGGCTGAGGGACGGACAGACGCTCGTCTCGCTCCTCGCGCCCGCGCTCGACCCGGGCGCGGTCGAGGCCTTGCGGGGCCAGGGCGTCACGGCGCTCGCGATGGACGCCGTGCCGCGGATCTCGCGGGCGCAGGCACTCGACGTTCTATCCTCGATGGCCAATCTCGGGGGCTATCGCGCGGTCATTGAGGCAGCCGGGGAGTATGGCGGGCTGTTCACGGGCCAGGTCACGGCGGCCGGCAAGGTGCCGCCGGCGAAGGTCTTGGTCGTGGGGGCGGGCGTGGCCGGGCTCGCGGCGATCGGCACGGCCAACAGCCTCGGCGCGATCGTGCGGGCTTTCGACGCCCGGCCGGAGGTGGCCGAGCAGGTCGAGTCGATGGGGGCGCAGTTCCTGCGTGTCGATGTCGAGACCGAGGTGTCGGCCGACGGCTATGCCAAGGAAATGGGGGAGGACTTCAATGCGAAGGCGGCGGCCCTCTATGCCGATCAGGCCAAGGATGTCGACATCATCATCACGACCGCGCTGATCCCCGGCAGGCCTGCGCCGCGGTTGATCACCGAGGACATGGTCGCCTCGATGCGGCCCGGCTCGGTCATCGTCGACATGGCCGCGGCCAATGGCGGAAATGTGGCCGGTTCAGTGGCCGATGCCCGGGTGGTGACCGAGAACGGCGTGGTGATCCTCGGCTACACGGACTTGCCCGGGCGGCTGCCGACGCAGGCGTCGCAGCTCTTCGGCACCAATCTCGTCAACCTGATGAAACTCGTGACACCGGAAAAGGACGGCCAGTTCACGCTGGACCTGGACGACCCCGTTCAGCGCGGAATGACCGTCACCCGCGCCGGTGAAACGCTCTGGCCTCCGCCGCCGGTCCAGGTGTCGGCCGCGCCGGCGGCGGCCGTGGCTGCCGTGGAACCGAAGCCGGTGAAGGCGCCGATGTCGCAAGGGACTCGTTTCGCGTTGATCGGTGGGGCGTCGGCGCTCTTCTTGCTGTTGTCGGCCTTCTCGCCGCCGCCCTTCCTCGGGCACTTCATGGTCTTCATGCTGTCGGTGGTCATCGGCTTCTATGTGATCGGCAATGTCCACCACGCACTGCATACGCCGCTGATGTCTGTGACCAATGCGATCAGCGGCATCATCGTCGTCGGCGCGCTGCTGCAAGTCGGTCACGACAATCTGTGGGTCAGCGTGCTGGCTTTCCTCGGCATCCTCGTCGCGAGCATCAATGTCTTTGGTGGCTTCACCGTCACCGGCCGAATGCTCGAGATGTTCAAGCGTGAGGAGCCGGCCCGATGAGCCTGTCCTATTCGCTGGTCCAGGGCGCCTATATCGTCGCCGGCCTGCTGTTCATCTTGGCCTTGTCGGGGCTGTCCAAGCACGAAACCGCCCGCCAGGGCAATCGTTTCGGGGTCTTGGGTATGTCGATCGCCCTCGTCGTCACGATCCTCGCCGCCACTTCCGGGCTGTCGGTTGCGGGTTTGGAGTTGTCGGCTGGGTCGGGGGCCAAGGGCCTGGCCTTCATCATCCCGGCCGTGGCCATTGGTGGGGCCATCGGCATCTGGCGGGCGCGCTCCGTCGAGATGACGGGTATGCCCGAGCTGATCGCCATCCTGCACAGCTTCGTCGGCCTGGCCGCCGTGCTCGTGGGCTGGAACTCTTCATACGAGTCATCGCCCTATCCGAAGGTTCACGATGTGGAGGTCTTCGTCGGCGTCTTCATCGGCGCGGTGACCTTCACCGGCTCGATCGTCGCCTACCTGAAGCTGTCGGCAAAGATCAAGAGCGCGCCGCTGATGTTGCCGGGGCGCAATCTGTTGAACCTTGGCGCGATTGGTGCCTTCGTCGTTATGACGATCGCGTATCTCACCCTCGACTCCACCTTCGCGCGGCAGTCTCTGCTCGGCCTGATGACGCTGGTCGCCTTGCTGCTCGGCTGGCACCTTGTCGCCTCCATCGGCGGCGGCGATATGCCGGTGGTCGTCTCGATGCTCAACAGCTACAGCGGGTGGGCGGCCGCCGCGGCGGGCTTCTTGCTGGGCAACGACCTGCTGATCATCACCGGAGCGCTGGTGGGCTCCTCGGGTGCGTATCTCTCCTACATCATGTGCCGGGCGATGAACCGTTCGTTCATCTCGGTGATCGCCGGCGGTTTCGGGGTCGAAGGCGGGACATCTGCGGGCGAGGGCGACTATGGCGAGCACCGCGAGATCCAGCCCGAGGGCGTCGCGGCGCTGCTCACCGAGGCGCGCGATGTCGTGATCACCCCCGGCTATGGCATGGCCACCGCGCAGGCGCAGTATGCCGTCGCGGACCTCACCCGCAAGCTTCGTGAGCGGGGGGTGAACGTGCGCTTCGGCATACATCCGGTCGCCGGGCGGCTGCCCGGGCACATGAATGTGTTGCTCGCTGAAGCCAAGGTGCCGTACGACATCGTGCTCGAGATGGATGAGATCAACGACGACTTCCCGGAAACCGATGTCGTGCTGGTGATCGGCGCCAATGACACCGTGAACCCGGCCGCCATCGACGAGCCCGGCTCGCCCATCGCCGGCATGCCGGTCCTGCACGTCTGGGAGGCCAAGGACGTCATCGTCTTCAAGCGCTCGATGGCCACCGGCTACGCCGGCGTCCAGAACCCGCTCTTCTTCAAGGAGAACACCTCGATGCTCTTCGGCGACGCCCGCGCCCGCGTCGACGACATCCTCGCCGCCCTCTGATTCCGGGGCTGCGGCGCACTTTCCCGCCCATTGCCGGAACATGTACATACGCAACGGATCATTACCGTTGCGTATGTCCACGTTCTCTCCCATGGTGCGCATGGAGGGCCTAAGCGGCGATGGCTAGGGCGCGGCGGATGCGGGCGATAGCCCGGCGCGGGTTCTCCACATCGGCCCACGTGAGCCGAACCACGACATAACCCAGCGCCCGCAAAGCGTCCTCGCGGTTCTTTTCAGCCCAAAGGACCTCGGGTGAGCCCGACGCATACTTCAGTTTGCCGTCGAACTCGATCACGACCCGCGTGCCGGTGACGAGCAGATCAACCCGGGCGACCAGTCGCCCCTTTGAGTCGTGGATCTCAACCTGCGGTGTGACCGGGATGTTGTGCGTGAGGCAAAGGAACCGGCCCCGAGATTCCAAGACTGACTCCATTCGCCAATCAGTAAAGCTCGCCATGCTCAGCGCCCGTGATCCGTTGGGCCAATCACGGACTAGGTCGACCGCGTCATTGAGGTGATCCATCGTGAAGAGTTCATGGTGCAGGGCAAAGTCGCAACTCACCAGGCCTTGCTGGATCCCATGGTCTACGGCCACTTCGACGACCGCGTTAGCCGCGGGAACAACGGGCCCGAAGTCGGTTTCGACAGCTGGTAGGTAACGTCGGCGCACAATCACCCCGCGGGTCCCGCGCCCGCGGTCGACCGGACGGCGTATGACCGGTCGGCTGAGGTCGGCGCCCCACACAGGCATGCCATGGGCGATGGCCGCGCTCACTCCGGCGAAAGCGCTATCGGGATACAGCAGGCGAACCCCGCGCATGAGTTGGCGATGGGCTTCCACAGGATCGCTATGTCGCATACTCCGCACCCGATAGAGACCCCGCATCTCGTTATCGATGATTTCTGCTTTGCACAGCCGGACCAACGTCCGCGGAGCAACGCAGAATCTGGCGGCTTGGGCAGTCGTGAACATCCCATCCTGGCTGCGGATGAGGCACTCGAATCCAGCATCGAAGATCGTCATACGGGCATCTTGGGCGCGCAAGAGCCTGCTGACTACGGCCCTCGACAGGACCTGTGGATAACCCTGGGAAAGAACATGGACGTACGCAACGGTAATGATCCGTTGCGTACGTCCATGTTGTGGCAATGGGCGGGAATCTGGCAGCCGCCCCGCCGGCTCAGGTGGAGGTGAGGGAGGGGGCGCCGGAGTCCTGGGGGGAGCGGCCGGCGAGGCGGGAGCGGCGGTAGCCGTAGACGAAGTAGATCAAGAAGCCCAGGGCCATCCAGATGAGGAAGCGAATCCAGGTCTCAAGCGGCAAGGTGAGCGCAAGATAGGCGCAGATTGCCGCAGAGAGCCAGGGGAGCCAGGGGCTGAACGGAACCTTGAACGGCCGGTTGAAGTCGGGGCGCCGCTTGCGGAGCACGGGCACGGCGAGCGAGACGAGGAAGAAGGCGGTCAGGGTCCCGATGTTGATCATGTATTCGAGCTTGCCGATCGGCGTGAGCGCCGCAACCAGGGCCACGATGATGCCGACCGAGATCGTGATGCGCGCCGGGGTGCCCGTCTTGGGGTTGGTCTTGCCCCACGAGGACGGCAGCAGCCAGTCGCGGGACATCGCGAAGATCACGCGAGAGGTGCCGATCAGCAGCGTCATGACAACGGTCGTCAAACCGGCCACGGCTCCCGCGGCGATGAGCGTGGCGTAGTGCGGCTTGCCCACATCGACGAAGACCTTGGCCAGCGAAGCCTCGGCCGACAGGTCTTTGTAGGACACCATGCCGGTCATGACCAGCGCCGTCGCGCAGTAGAGCACCGTGCAGATGAGCAGCGAGCCGATGATGCCGCGGGGCAGGTCGCGCGCCGGGTTCTTGGCCTCCTCGGCGGTGGTCGCCACAACATCGAAACCGATGTAGGCGAAGAACACCAGCGACGCGCCGGCCAGGATGCCGCCCACGCCGAAGGCGGACGGCTCCATGCCGAAGATCGTCTGTAGCAGCGGGGCTGTCCAGACGGTGTGGGTGTCGGCGGTGGCTGTTGCCTCGGGGATGAACGGCGAGTAGTTGTCCGTGTTGACGTAGCCGATGCCCGCAAAGATCACGAACAGCACGATGAAGACCTTCAGGGCCACCAGGACCATGTTGACCCGCATCGATTCCTTGATGCCGACTGTCACGAGCACCGTGAGGAGGGCGACGAGGAGGAAGGCCGGCAAGTCGAAATGCGAGCCATACGCCACCGAACTAGGAATGGTGATGCCTAGCCGGTCGAGGAAGACCCCGAGGTAGGCCGACCACCCTTGGGCCACGACCGAGGCGCCGAGCATCAGCTCAAGGAGCAGGTCCCAGCCGATGATCCACGCGACGATTTCGCCGAGCGAGGCATACGAGAAGGTGTATGCCGAACCCGACACCGGGATGGACGACGCGAATTCGGCATAACACAGCGCCGCAAGGGCGCAGCAGGTGGCGGCAACGATGAAGGACAGGATGATCGCCGGCCCGGCAAGCGTTGCGGCGGCGCGGCCGGCGACCGTAAAGATTCCGGCACCGATCACCACTCCGACGCCGAAGACGGTCAGGTCGATCGCGGTGAGCTTCTTCTTGAGCTGATACTCCGGCTCGTCACCCTCACGGATGGTCTGTTCGATCGATTTGGTCCGCATGACGCTCATCGGGGGCACTCCTTTCCTAGATATCGCTTCACAATTCGTTGGTCAGTCGTCCAGCAATCTATTCCCCTGGAGTGGCCCGCGTCACACACTCTCACTCCCTGGATGGTCCGCGCGGGGTGATCGGGATTTCATCGGTGTCATCACCGCGGTGCGGTCGCTGGGGAGTATGCGGACCGCTCGCCCCCGCCGGTCCCCTCGCCGGGCGCGGGACGCCCGCAGGCCGGGGCGGCATACCTGCTGATCGGGACGGATCGGCGGGGCGGGGCGGCATACCCCCTGCGGCGGAGGATCGCCGGCCCCGGCGCTCGCCGGTGTCCGGCTGCGACGGCGTGTCGCCAGCCCCGAAGTAGCTGTGTCTGGACGTGTGGACGACAGGCGAGTTGACCGCGTGGCCGGACTTGGTCCGGCGATCCGGTGCCGCACTGGACGAGCGCGCCGCGACGCGTGCGGTGCCCGCCACCAAACGTCGTGCTCCGCGACCAACAGCCGCGGCGGCACGGGCCGCGGGTGGACGGCGGAACGGCTCCTCGGTGCTCGCTCGGTCCTCGCCTAAGATCACGGCGTTCAGGCGGCGGTAGGCCTGCGTCGGGTGGGGCGTGTAGCGCAGCTCGCGCACGGCCTGGTCCTGGCCGGCGCTCTCGATGGTCAACGTGCCATAGCCGAGCAGGCGGCCGAGAAGGGGCTGATCAAGCCGCATATCGGTGATCTTCTGCAGACGCATCATCGGGAAAGACTTGTTGATCACGCCTTCGACGCGCAGCACTCGCCGGTCGGTCGCGGCAAAAGAGTTGTGATTGCGCTCGTAGATCTGCCACAGCAGATTCAGGCCCGCGGCAAAGACCAGAAGCACCACGAGGAAAGGCAACCGGTCGCCGCTCAGCATGATGCCAAGCACGGTCAGGGCGGCCAGCAACAGGGCGACCGGCTTCCACAGCACGACGGGGTGCTGGTGGATGTTGAGCACCAAGTGCTCGCCCTCGGTCAGGGTCTTGCCGAGGTCCTTCGTCGGATCCGCAACGAGCGGATCGTCACCGTAGGTCACTCGGCCGAGCATGCGCGGCCTAGTTGCGGTTCAGCAGGGCGTCGAAGAAGTCGAAGATATTGCGGACGCCATTGCGCACGACATCCCAGGCGGAATCGACGATGTCCGCGGCCTCGCTCGGGGAGGTGAGGATCGCGTACAGCAGGAAGATGACGATCAGCCACAGCACGATCTTCTTGATCGGGGGCATGGACATCGAACTCCTCCTCCGTGCCCCCGGTCCGTCCGGGCGCACTCCACGGTCCGTCACTGATGTGACAGGTGGGGCTAGAGTGCCAGATGTTGCGTGAGGTGTGGAAATTTGTTGCCCATTCGACGCCAGAATCGTTATGGCGCGCGACCCAAGTCCTCGAGACGTCAGCGGGGGCAAACCACCTCAGACCACGCCATATAGCCGATCGCCGGCGTCCCCAAGGCCCGGGACGATATAACCGTGCTCGTTCAGGCGCTCGTCGATGGCGCCGACGACCAGGGTCACGGGCGGGGCGACATCGGCCATCTCGCGCTGCAAGCGCTCGATGCCCTCGGGGGCGGCGAGCAGGCATACGGCGGTGATATCGCTCGCCCCACGATCGATGAGGAAGCGCAGCGCGTCGGCCATCGAGCCGCCGGTGGCGAGCATCGGGTCCAGGGCGTAGACCTGCCGGCCCGAGAGGTCCGCGGGCAGCCGGTTGGCGTAGGTCGTGATCGCCAGCGTCTCCTCATCGCGCTGCATGCCGAGGAAACCGACCTCGGCGCTCGGCAGCAGGCGGACCATGCCTTCGAGCATCCCGAGGCCGGCCCGCAGGATCGGCACAATGAGCGGCTTCGGGTTTGACAGTTTGATGCCGGTCGTCGGGGCCACCGGGGTCTCGATCTCGAAGGGCTCGACCCGGACATCGCGCGTGGCTTCATACGCCAGCAGCGTCATGAGTTCCTCGGCCAGCCGGCGGAAGGTCGGGGAGTCGGTGCGCTTGTCGCGCAGGTAGGTGAGTTTGTGGGCGATGAGGGGATGGTCCGGGTGCACGACGCGCATGCGGGAAACTTATCGTGTGCCCCCCGATCCGCAGGTGTATGCCGAATGGCTGGGACTTGCGCTGACCGCCGCCCGAGCGGCGCTCGCCACCGGGGACGTTCCGGTGGGTGCCATCGTCCTCTCGCCGGACGACACGGTGATCGGAACCGGCTGGAACGCGCGGGAGGCAGACGGCGACCCGACCGCGCACGCCGAGGTGGTGGCGCTGCGGGAGGCGGCCCGGCATACGGGCTCGTGGCGCTTGACCGATTGCACGCTCGTCGTCACGCTCGAACCGTGCCCGATGTGCGCCGGGGCGCTGATGCTCGCGAGGATCGGGCGTGTCGTCTTCGGCGCCTGGGACCCCAAGGCTGGGGCCTGCGGCTCGGTTTGGGATATCCCGCGCGACCGACGGGCCACACACCGCTGCGAAGTCGTCGGCGGCGTGCGCGAAACCGAGTGCGCTGAGCTCTTGCTCGACTTCTTCGCCGCCCATCGCGGGCCGAGGGCCGGCGATTTCGGCGGGGCCGAGGCGCTCGGGTAGTCTGCTCCGCGGTGGCGTGTCCGAGCGGCCTAAGGAGCGCGCCTCGAAAGCGCGTGTGGGGGTGACTCCACCCAGGGTTCGAATCCCTGCGCCACCGCCAGTCGAATCTGAGGGCGGACCCGGAGCGGGTCCGCCCTCAGTCGCGTTCGCTCTCAGTTCCGGCGGTCTTGGATCTGGCTGTTGCGGTCGAAGCCCTGGAACCAGGTGCCTTGCGTGCGGAGCAGGCCGCTGTCGCCCTCGCTGAGCAGGCCATATGCCTCACCTTGCAGGCGGAACTCCTCGCGGGAGCCGTCCGGGAACTCGAAGGTCGCAAAGTAATTCCAGCGCCCACCCGTCGGCCTCGGCGACCGCGTGCACGTCTGCGACGAAGGTCGGTCGTGGGGTCCAGTCGGGACCATGGAAGAGCCCGTCCATGTCGGTATGCCGCACGCCCAGGGCGGCCGCGATCCGCGCCGCCGTCGTGGTCTTTCCGGAGCCGGAGGTCCCCGGCGACCAGGAAGCGCCGTGCGCCCGCAGGCAGGGGGTCGGTGGCTGACAGCAGGGGCATCGCGGCAGTCTGACACGCACGCGGAGGGGACCGGAATGAGCCACCGGGCTTGCCGAAACTCGGGTGCGCCTCGATCACGGCCGGGCTAGTCGTGGTGCTCACGCACCACGTGGCGCTGCGGACCACCCCGTCATTCAGGGCTGGCCGGTGATCCACTCGAGCACGGCCAGCACGCGTTGGTTGTCCTCGGGGTCGGACAGGATGCCGAGCTTGTCGAAGATCGAGCGCAGGTGGGCGTCAACGGTCCGCTTCGAGATGACCAGGTCCGCGGCGATCCCCGAGTTGCTGCGTCCCGACGCGAGCCGACTGAGCACATCGACCTCCCGCTCGGTCAGCCGGCTGAGGCGATCTCCGTCGCGGCGCACGAAGCCATCGATGACGATCGGGTCGATCGCCGTGCCCCCGGTGGCCACTGCCTCGAGCTGGTCGAGAAAGGCGTCGGTATCGAGCACCCGATCCTTGAGCAGGTAGCCGAAGGAGGCGACCCGACCCTGGGACAGTTCGGCGACCAGAGCAGGTTCGATCACCTGGGTCAGCATCACCACCGCCAGGTCGGGGAAGCGTTCGCGCAGGAAGGAAACAGCCCTGGCTCCGTCGTCCTGGTGCGTCGGCGGCATACGGATGTCGGAGATCACCAGATCGGGCCGTTCCCGATTCACCGACGAGATGAGACTGCGGGCATCTCCCACCTCGGCCACCACGTCATGGCCGGCGTCCCGGAGCAGTCGGACCAGACCGTCCCGCAGCAGCACCTGGTCCTCGGCGATCACGACCCGCACGGCAGGACCGCCTCGACGACGGTGCCACGGGGCTGGTTCTCGCGCACCACGAGCACCCCGCCGGCCACGCTCACCCGCTCGGCCAGGGCCCGCAGCCCCGACCCCAGTTGCGGGTCCGCGCCGCCGCAGCCGTCGTCCTGGATCCGAACCTCGATCAGATCCTCCAGCGGGCTCACGCGCACCTCGATGTGATCGGGGCAGGCATGTTTGAGGGCGTTCGAGACGGCTTCGCCGATGACGAAGTAGGCCGTCGCCTCGGTCGCCGAGGCCCACCGCGTGCGCGGCACCGACAACGAGACGATCGGGCCCAGCGGCCGGAAGAGGGACGACAGCGCCGGCTGCAAGCCATGATCGACCAGCAGGGCCGGAGCCCGGCCGCCGCCCAGGGCCCGTACGTCGTCGACCGCGCCGCGCAGGTCGGTGATCGTCTCGTCGATGACCAGCCGCACGGAGGGGTCGGCCACATGCCGGGCCGACAGGGTCAGCTTGAGCGCCAAGCCGAGCAGCCGCCCCTGGAGTCCGTCGTGCAGATCCTGGCTGAGCCGACGCCGCTCGTCCTCGGCCGCGCGCCTGGCCAGGTCATCCGAGCGGGCAACCCGGTCCTCCCACCAGGCCGGCCGCACGACTGACGAACAGTCGCCGAGCGCGCGCAGCCGGTCGGCCGCCTCGGGCGAGGAGGTCGAGGCGAGGACCGTCGGGAGGTCGAGGTCATCGGTGGCCAGGACGACTTCGGCCGCCCCGATGGCCCCAGGGTCATAGCGAATCGTCAGGCCGGGGTCGGCGGCCGTACGGCGCAGCAGGTGCAGCAGGGCGGTGCGAGCCTGGCCATCCTCGATATCGCCGAGCGATGCCCACTCGTGGCGCAACTCGGTCGCCGGATCGACCACCTTGGTGATCCAGCGGTGGACCAGCAGCCACGGCAGGCCCAAGGCCAGAGTGACGACGGCACCGAGGACCGCTGCGGCGCCGTCGGGGGTCTGGGCTGCACTGGCCAGCAATGCCGCATCGCAACCGAGAACGACGAAGAGCGCCGCCGCCACGAGATCGAGAGTCAGCACGATGGACCTGCGCTCCAGCAGCCGTCCGGCGGCGGGCCCGATGGCAGCCAGCGTCAGCACCCCGCAGCCGAGCGTTCCGAGCGAGAACCCGAGCATCAGCAGCCACGAGGCGGTGTTATCGGCCCAGCCGACCCGCGTGGAGAATATGCCGAGGGAGACGCACCAGAGGATTACCACGACCGGGACCAGGGAGGCCAGGGCCGCGACGATGGCTCGCCGACGCATCTCGCCCCCGATGCCGGTCAGGTTCGACCAGGTGGCGACCGGGGCGATCACGAACGAGCAGAACCACAGAAGCGTCGAGACGGCCGCAAGGGGGCCGGCCCCCGGCATACCGGTCAGCGAGAGCCCGGCGAGCAGGCCACCCACGAGCGCGATCCCGACGATGAAACGTACGACCACGCGACGGGAGCGGCCCGTGACCCGAGCGCTCGCGAGCACCGGGAGCACCTGCACCAGCGTCAACGGGAGCACATGTCCCGCATTCGCGAGGGTGACGGCGATCGGGTGATCGGGTTGCGCGGCGCCCCCGGCCAACTGGGTCGGGTATGCCAGGACCGCCAGCCCGAGCACGCCCACGAGAGCGGTCAGCGGGGTCGGCCGGGAAGCGCGCGCGGTCAGCACCAGCAGCAGGCAGCCGGCGCCGGCCATCAGGACGCGGATGCCGGAGCCCAGGACGAATTCCTCCTCGCGCCAGGGCCAGGTCAGCGACCACGCACACAGCGCCAGCCCGGCCGCAGCCGCGATCCACCAGCCGGCCGTTCCGCCGTACGGCCAGCCGGTCACCCGGCGCAATCTCCACATCACACCGCCATGGTGACGTGCCGGGAGCGTGAGCGGAATAGGCCAGATCGCCGATGTGTGCGCCACCGAGTCCGACCTAGCGTCGAGGCAATTCCGCATCTAGAGAGGCGACTTCGATGACAATGACTCCCGACCTGAGCGCGCGACCGGTCGCGTCTCCGGCTGCCAATCCCATCCCCGGCGCCCTCATCGCCGGGGTAGCCGGCCCGCTGCTCTTGGCCGTGGGCAATGCCCTGGTCAACTTCGGCCCGATCTGGTCCGACGTCGAGACCACGGCCGACATCGTGCGCGCCACCGGTGAGAACCAGGCCTTCGCCGAGTTCTCGACGGTGGTCGGTGTCCTCGCGGTGGCGCTGCTGGTCCCCGCGGTATGGGCGGTGACCGCCTTGCTGCGTCCGCGCACCCCCACGCTCGCCGCGATCGGCGGGTGGATGATGGCGACGGGTTATGTGATGGCCCTGGTGCTCTCGACCGAGTCGGCAACGGCCCTGCTGGTGGCCAAGACGGGACTGGATCCCGCGACCTATGTCACGGCCGTCGACGACCAGTCGGCCATCTCGATGCTGCTGATCTATACCCTCTTCGGCGTGGGCGCCCTGGCCGGGGGGCTCATCCTCGGCATCGCCATGCTGCGACAGGGTGGAGCCATCCCTGCCTGGGCCGGGTGGGCGCTGATCGCCTCCGAACCGGTCCGGGTCGTGGGGCTGGTGGCGGGTATCCCGTTCGGCCCGCCCTTGGCGTCGGTGCTGATCGCCGCGGCCTTCACCGGCACCCTGATGGCGGCCCGCAGCCGGAAGGGCTGATCGGATCCGGAAGGGCTGATCAGCCGGGCCAGCTCGGCGCAGCCGTGGGCATTTCGAGGTCAGAGGCGTTCGTCCCAGCGAACCACTGTCACGTCGACCCCATACAGCCCATCGTCCACCGGGATCTTCAGCCGTCCCCGGATCCGGCCGTCCGGTGCCGGCTGTGCTCCGGGCGCCAGGTCGAAGAAGGGGGAGGTCAACAGGTCGGCGTAGGGCGGCAGCGACTTCCGGCCGATGTCGTCGCGTCCGATATCGTCGATCTCCTTGACGACGAACTCGACGCCCTCGCGGTACGGGACCACCGGATCGAGGTACTGCCCGAGGTCGCGGATGTCGTCCTGGTCGAAGTCGCCGATGCTGTCATTGTCCGCGTGCAGGAGTCGCCGCCCGTCGACATTGACCACCAGATCGATATCGTCGGCGCCCCAGCCGCTGGTCTCGGTCACGCAGACCAGCCGCGGATTCCCGCCGGGATCATCGGGCGCCCCCGGCACCGGCGGCTTCGGCGGGCCACCGAGCAGAATCGACAGGTCGATATCGGCGCGAAGCGTCGCGGTGAAGTCTCGCGGAGTCAACCCGTCCTGGCGGGCCACCTGGACCAGAAAGATGTCGTTGGGTCGCATCGTCACCGGCACCGAGACGGGGTCCCGGCCCGCGGATTCGTCGGCTTCGAGCCGCCACCCGCCGGCCCCATCCGAGCGGGCGATCCGGACCCGGAAGGGCAGGCCCGAACCGGAGACCGACACGGTGCCGCTGACCTCGCCGAGGTCCAGTCGGGGGGCATCCAGTCGGAACCATTTGCTGTCGGTGTCATCCCAGCCCGTGACCGGGTGGTTCAGGCAGACCACCTGGCCGGACGAGGGGAAGCGCTCGGCCAGGTCCCGCCCATAGTCGAGGTGGATCATGTCGTCCGGGCCAGCCCCGGTGTGCCGATGAACGCGGATCGAGAAGTCCTGCTCCCCATGGCGGTCGCGCGGGTAGACCTTGATCAGGATGGGGGCGCCATTGAGCACGAACTTGTCCCCGTAGTCGGGGTGCCGCTCCTGCCGGTACTGCTGACGGGGACGAGATAGGTCGGTGTCGAGGTACACCGCGTACCGGACCGGTCGATCGGGATTGGAGTCCACCGCGATGTCGTAGGTCCCGGCCTCCTTGAGCAGATACCAGGCGACCTGACCCTCCCAGATCCACTGCTGAGGATCGGCCGCGTCGGGGTTGGCCGCATCGACCGGCAGGATCAGCGCACTCGTCGGGGTCGAGTGCACCCGAGGGACCGCGAAGTCGGCCCGCAATGGGCGGTGGTCGGACAGGTAGGAGACATCATCCGGGGCGTCGGAGGGGACTTGGGCAAGGTCGTAGTCGATCCAGATGTGCTGGGCCGCAAGCACGCTCGTTCGGGAGCCGATCATGTAGTCGAGCCGTTGCTCCATCGGGTCGTAGCGCACCGTGGCGGTATGGCCGGGATCGCGCAGGTCGGTGCCGCCTTGGCATTGGAAGGCGCCGAAGAGGTCGACGAGGTCGTCGGTGAGTCGATGCCCCGGACTGCCGAAGTAGTGCCGCCACTCGCCGGTGCGGCTGGCCACCTGCCCCGGCTCGCCGCAGACATTGAGGTCGCCCATGACGATGACCTCCTCGCCGAAGGGCGCGCCCCCGGCGCAGACGTCGACGAAGGCGGCGGCCTTGCGCAATTGCTCCTCGCGGGCCGTTCGGTTCTCTTCGACGACATTGGTGTCGGCCTGGGTGTGCGTGACGAAGGTGTGCGTCACCGGTGCCGTCGACCATTGCCGCACCCCGGCGTAGGCCACGCCCTTGCACGCATCTCCGTCGTGGCCGGCGGTGTCGGTGTACGGGTAGAAACTGACCCGCGGGATGTCCAACGGGATGGGCAGGCCGGCCAGGATCATGAGTTGCCGAACTCCCTCAGAGACCGTCGAGGTGGACACGCGCGCGAACGGGAACCGGGAGAAGAGCATCAGGCCGCTGTCCTCGAGCCGGTAGGAGTTGGTGACCGCGCCCGGGAGGCCGATGAGATCCCAGGCGAGCAGCAATTGGACGGTCGATTCGCCCGACGGTTCCCGCACCGTCATCGTCGCGTAGTCGCATTTGACGATCTGGTGCGGGAAGCGTGTCTTGAGCTCGTCGCTGAGAATCTCTCGGCAGTCCTCGTCGAAGACCTCGCAGACACCGACGATGTCGTCATCCCAGGGTGAAGCGATGAGCTTCTTCGCGATGATCCTGGCGCGCTCCTCGCCGGTGTCGATCGGCGGGATGGTGTACCCGGGGGAAGCCCCGACCTGCATCGCCCACGACCGCATCTGGACGTTCCAACTCAGCACCCGCAGCCCCATCACGGCACCTCGCAGTCGACGATGCCCACGACACGGTCGGCCGGCGCCCCGACGACATCCCGGCCGAGCAACTCGTGGCGGTGAGCCCACGGCCCGCCGGCGTCGGCGAAGCTGACCAGGCGGGCACCGCCGGCGTCGGCGACCACCCAGTCCGTCCCGGAGCGGGTCAGCCCCACGGGGGCGATCAGCGATCGGTCCGCAGCGCCGTCGACGAGCACGGCGGGCGGGCCCGGGGCTCCGGTGTCCGGGTCGGTGGGGATGACCCACACCTTGCCTCCGGTCGGATCACAGACCGCCATCCCGGATGCCGTGTCGGCGAGTCCGGCGGTGGCCCGGCCCCGGCCGGCGTCAGTCAGCGGCAGCGCGATGGTGACCCAACCGGACCCGTCGAGCTCGTCGACGCGGACCAGCCGGTGCAGCCCGGCGTCACTGATCCAGATCCGGCCCGCCGCATCCACGGCGATCGCGACCGGAGCGACGAAGCTGCCCGGCAGTCCAGGGCCGCCGGCCCCCGGGCGGGCCCCATAGGCGACCCATGCGTCTGCGGGCACCGGCCCGGTCCACGCGTCGGCGAGGGTGAACTCGGAGCGCAGGATCCGCTGCTGACCGGTGTCGGCGAGCAGGATGCGGCCGAGCCCATCGACGGCCACCCCCCGAGGGTCGCGGGCTGGCCCGCCCGCGGCGCCCAGATCAGGGATCAGGGCTACCGAGGCGCCGGTCCGGGGATCGTGAACGACGGCGCCGCCCAGGCCGCTATCCGCGACGACCACGCCCGCCCGGTCGGCGCCGGGCACTAGACCGGCGACGACCGTATAGGGCCGGATCAGGGCCCCGATCGCGGGGGTCAGCCCGACCCCTGTGGCACCCGGCTCCGCGGAGCTCAGCTCAACCAAACCGCGGCGATGATCGAGCACGACGAGCATGGAGCCATTGTGGTGCGAGCGGGCCTCGACGTCTTGGGATTCGCCTAATCCGGTTAAGGGGTACCGCATGCCGCGGCCCTAATCGAGGCAGTACTCGTGGAGAAAGGGGTCATGGCAGCAGGGTTGATGACGCAATCACGCAGCGAACGCAGCGGACTCGCCAAGCCCCGGAGCCCATCCTCGCCAAACGGACCCGTCGCAGCACAGGCGCGCAGGCCCCAGAGCACGGAGCAGTCCTAGCTGCGGGCCCCCACCCGAGGGTGGCGCAGCCCGAAGGCACGGATGGCGTCCAGGACCGGCTCGACGTCGCGGCCGGCTGGGGTCAAGTGATAGCTCACCGCGACCGGCGGCCCGGCCTCGACGATCCGCTCGACCAGGCCGTGCGCGCACAGTTCCTTCAGCCGGGCCGAGAGCACGGCATCTGTGATGCCCGGGACGGCCCGGCCGATCTCGCTGAACCGCTGGGCTCCGCCGAGCATCGCCTCGAGGACCGCGCCCGCCCAGGCCCGGCCCAGGACGGCCATCACCTCTTCGATCACGCCGCAGGTGACGCCGCTGGCGGCCGGTGTCGGGCTCATTCCTGGCCCGCCGCCGCCAGCAGCGCGGCGAAGGGGTTCACCTGCGCGAACTCATCCACCGGTGGCCGGCGCAGCGAACTGCCGGATGTCGACCCCCCGGCGGCCAGCCTCGCCAACTCCTGCGCGGCGCGAGTCACCCGGGCCGCCAGGGCGGGGGCATAGTCACCGCCGAAGTCGGCGGTCGCGGCATACACCCCGGTCGGGACCGGGAAGGCCCCGAGGTGGGCGAAGAGCGGGCGCAGCGCGTGCTCGATCACCAGCGAGTGCCGCTCGGTGCCGCCGGTGGCGGCGAGCAGGACGGGGGTGCCACGCAGTTGGTCCATCTCGATCAGGTCGACGAAGGACTTGAACAGGCCGCTGAAGGAGGCCTGGAAGGTCGGCGAGACGACGATCAGAGCGTCGGCGGCGACGACATCGGCCAGCGCCTCGCGCAACTGCCCGGCCGGGAAGCCGGTCAGCAGCGCGTCGGCGATGGCGTGCGCGTGCTCGCGAACCTCGATGTGGCGCACCTGGATCGGGGTGTCCGGGGACAATGACCCGGCGATCGCCTCGCGCGCCTCCCTGCCGATCTGGTCTGCCAGCAGCCGGGTGGAGCTGGGCACCCGCAGGCCTGCGCTGATGATGGTGATGACGAAGGGGTCCATCGCTCGTTTCCTCTCGTTGGACGACGGGCTGCTCAGGCCACCGCGGCCGGATTGCCGTCCTCGGCGCGCGTTCCGGTCCACCGGTCGCTGACCGACTCGGTCGCGGCCGCGGCGGCCCTCGGGGGCACGGCAGCCAGGCGCGCGGCGTGGGTCGGGCCGCCGGGCACGTGCGCCGGCTTCAGGGCAGCGAACTCCTTGCGCAGCACCGGCACGACCTCCTCGCCGAGCAGGTCGAGTTGCTCCAGCACCGTCTTCAGGGGCAGGCCGGCATGGTCGATTAGGAAGAGTTGTCGCTGATAGTCGCCGACATAGTCGCGGAAGGAGAGGGTGCGCTCGATCACCTGCTGCGGGCTGCCCACGGTCAGCGGGGTCTCGCGCATGAACGATTCCAGGCTGGGGCCGCCGCCATACACCGGGGCATTGTCGAAGTAGGGCCGGAACTCACGAATCGCGTCCTGGGCGTTCTTGCGCATGAAGACCTGGCCGCCGAGGCCGACGATGGCCTGGTCGGCGCTGCCGTGTCCGTAGTGCTCGAACCGGCGCCGATAGAGCTCGACCATCCGGGCGGTGTGCTCCTTGGGCCAGAAGATGTGGTTGCTGAAGAAGCCGTCCCCATAGAAGGCGGCCTGCTCGGCGATCTCCGGGCTGCGGATCGAGCCGTGCCAGACGAAGGGCGGCAGACCGTCCAGCGGCCGCGGGGTGGCGGTGAAGCCCTGCAGCGGCGCGCGGTAGCGGCCCTTCCAGGTCACCAACTCCTCGCGCCACAGCTTGTGCAGCAGCGCGTAGTTCTCGACCGCGAGGTCGAGCCCGTTGCGGATGTCCTTGCCGAACCAGGGATAGACCGGCCCGGTGTTGCCGCGCCCGAGCATCAGGTCCATCCGGCCGCCCGCCAGGTGCTGCAGGTAGGAGTAGTCCTGCGCCAGCCGAACCGGGTCGTTGGTGGTGATCAAGGTGGTGGCGGTGGAGAGGATGATCCGCTGGGTCTGCGCGGCGATCGCGGCCAGCAGCACCGGCGGATTGGCCGGGGCGGCGAAGGGCGGGTTGTGATGCTCGCCGGTCGCGAAGACGTCCAAGCCCACCTCTTCCGCCTTCTTGGCGATAGCGACGGTGGCTTTGATCCGATCGTGCTCGGTGACAGTGGCGCCGGTGACCGGGTCGGTGGTCACATCGCCGACGGTGAAAATGCCGAACTGCATGGTGCTCTCGGTGGTAGCGGTGGAAGTCGTCATGTTGCTATCAACACCATAGTGGCTCAGTTATTCCTAGGGGGTGGCGACGCGGGTCGGGCGGCCGCCCGCGGGCCAGCCGCTAGCGTTGGCGGTATGGGTGTTGCTCCGGTGGTCGCTGGTGCCTGTGAAGCCGGAGCGCTTGGCGGTGACGCGCGCCTGCCGGGCCAACTGCGGGCTGGCCTTGTTGACCGCCTGCCGTTGGATGCCCTTGAAGATGGCAATGATGATCCCGCCGAAGACCAGCAGCGCGATGAGCCCGATGAAGATCGGGACAAGCGTGACAATGGCGCTTTCGGGGAATTGAGGCTCCTGAGCGTTGCGGAGGATCGATCGGTGCCGATGATGACATGGCCCGCCGGCAGCCCCCTGGCCGACCTGTCGGCACATGCGCGACGATGACGCCATGGACCTGACTCCGACGCTAGCCGACATGACCGACCGAATTCACGCGATGCGACCCGATCCTGGCGAGCGCCTGATCATCGGCATCGTCGGAGCACCCGGGGCGGGCAAGTCGACGCTGGCGAGGGCGCTCACGGCGGCGCTGAACGATCGCGCCCCCGGCAGCGCCGTTCAGGTGCCGATGGACGGCTTCCACCTCGCCGACGTCCAGTTGGACCGGCTCGGGCTGCGGCAGGTCAAGGGCGCCCCGCCGACTTTCGACAGCGATGGGTATGCCGTGCTGCTCGAGAGATTGCGTCGCGACCGGGAGCGCCCTATCTATGGGCCGGACTTCGAGCGCGACCTCGAGCAGCCGATCGCGGGTGCGGTCGTCGTGGAGCCGAGCGTGGAAGTCGTTGTGACAGAAGGCAACTACCTTCTCCTCGGATCAGATGCCTGGCCGCGGACCCGTGCTGCCTGCCATGAGGTGTGGTTCGTCGGCGTGGACGACGACGTGCGGGTGCAACGCCTGATCGGCCGGCACGTGCAATTCGGCAAGTCGGCGCAGGACGCACAGGAGTGGGTGCTGCGCAATGACGAGGCCAACGCCCGACTCGTCATCGACAGTGCCGTCGGCGCCGACCTACAGATAACCATGCGCTGAACACCCGCGCGTGCCGTTCTTCACCCCAGCAGCGAGGCCATCTTCTTGGCGATCATGTCGGTCGCCCGCTGCGGGGCCAGCCGGGAGAGCCGGTCGAGCATCGTGGCGTCCTTGCCGATCGTGACGCGATAACCGCCCTTGGTGATGGCATCCAGGATCTGGCGGGCCGCCTCGGCGGGCTCGGTCATCGGGAAACCGCCCGCCTCGGGCGCCGCGCCCTCGGCGCCGGGCGGCCGTCGATCGGGCCCTGATCCGCCGCGATGCGCTCAAAGACGGCGTCGACCGCGGCCCGGTCGGCGACGTCCACGGGGTATGCCGTGAGCCGACCGGTTGCCGATGTTCCGGCCAGGGCCGTGGTCTCCGCGAGCGCCGCCTCGCGCAGGTCAAGCGCGGCGACGCGTGCACCGCGTGCCAAGAGCGTCAGAACCACCTCGCGACCGATGCCATTGCCGCCGCCGGTGACCACGAAAAGCTTGTTCTCGATCCGCATACCCCCATGGTGCCCCTCAGCGTGGTCGGCGCCCCATCGGGGGCGTCGGCTCAGGAGGTGGTGGGTATGTCGGCCGGTGCGACGAGCTGATGCACCTCTCCGGAGAGGCGCTGGGCGACCGCGTCGACCCCGGGAGGTATGAGGGCCGCAACCAGTTCGGGGGAAGCCACCTCTCCGGGCTCCAGCCGCCCGAGCAAGTCCCGGGCGAACTGAAGGGCCCCGGCGCGGGAGTCCACGGCATACCGGATCGCCAAGGCATCGGCGTGCTCACCATCGCCGGGCCGGCGCGTGGGGATGTTGAGCCAGACCTTGTCGGTGCTCACGGCCGGCAGGTCGCCCAGATCGTCGTCCACCGTCGCGTCATCCTCGGGCACGGTCTCGCCGGGGCGTGCTGAACGGGCGGCGAGCAGCCCGGCGATAGCGGCGGGAGTGGTTCCGGGGAGCACGAATTCGACTGGGGCACCGAACAATTCGCGGCCACCGGACTCGACGCTCTCGCGATCGACATAGTCCGACTCGGAGGCGACCACCAGGACCCGGGCGGCTGGGAAGACGCGCTGCGCCCAGAAGGGGAACTGCAGCAGTTCGGGATTCCCGATCAGGACAGCGCCGGCGCTCAGGTCGTCCTCGGGATAAACCCGCTCCACCTCGCCGGAATCGACGAGCGCCTGGATCACCGGATCGAGCGGGCTCTCGTGCTCGGCGACGTCGAGGAGGTTCTCGGTATGCAGCAGCGCCACCTCGAAGCCCGCCTCGCGCAGCCCGCCGATCCGCTCGGCGCTCGCGGCGGCGCCGGCACGGCCGGTCCGGACATCGTCGACGATGACCACATCGGCCGTGCGCGCGCGGGCCAGGCTCGGGTGGAGCGGCGCCTGCCAGCGCGTCGGGGCGGGGAAGCGGCGCGGGCCTTCGGGATCGAGATAGGGGTCGGCGCCGCCGCGGATCTCCTCGTGCCAGCGGCCGTATGCCGCGCGGTAGGCCGACCGGGCCTCGTGCCGCCAGCCGGGCGCGAACTCACCGAACGACAGGGACGTCGCCTCGTGCCGCGCCATCGTCAGCACATCGGCGCGCAGGGTCTCGATCGGCACCCCAAAGGCGGCCTCCAGGCGCAGGGCGTACTCGGTGTCGGCGGCCTTGCGTACGGTGTCGAACAGGCCGATCCGGGAGACCGCGGGGTGCATCCGGACCAGCAGCGAAGGAGCGTTGACGAGATGGCCGTGATAGCCCGGGCGTGTGATGACCAGGTCCTCGTCTGCGCGCACGCCCATCGACCGGGTGGCCATCAGGGTGGGGTCGGCGAGCAGCGGCGCGAGACCCTTTTCCAGCCGTTCCGGGTGCGCCCAGTCGTCGGAGTCCAAGCAGGTGAAAAAGTCGGCGCCGCTTTGACGAAGAGCGGTATTGCGGGCGCGATAGGTCCCGCCGTTGACCGCCTTGCGGATGACCCGGACGCGTGGGTCCATGGCCTCGGCGCGCTCCAGAACGCCCGGTGTCGGCTCGGGCGAGGCGTCGTCGACGATCAGCAACTCCCAGTTCGCCCAGGTCTGCTGAACCATCGAGTGCACGGCGGTGATCAGCCGCTCGTCGGGGTTGAAGGCGCTCATGATGACGGCCACGAGGGGGCCCCGCACCGACCCGGCCCGTTCCGGTGCGGCGCTGGTGAGCCGGTCGAACGTGGTCCGCCCGTGTGGGGCGAGAGCGATGGGTATGGTGCCCGGCTTGACCAGGGCGGCCGACAAAGCCGCGATCCATGGGCCCTCCGGGGCGCCTGGGCGCAGGTGGGGGTTGAGTGCGTCGGCCTCGGTGAGCGCGCGGTTGGCGGGCCGGACGGCCTTGAGGCGCGCGGCAGCGACGGCATCGTCGAGGCGGCCGGCGGCGAGGAGCAGTTGCGCGTGGGTCTCGGCGTCGCGCTTAGCGAGGGTTGTCCCGGACGACGTCAGCGCGTCGAAGAGGCCGAGGGCGGTCTGTTGGTCGAGGGGCGCTCCGAGCTGGCATGCCAGGACGTAGGCATAGGCCGCGAGCAGCGTCGGGTCACTGGCGGCGAGCAGGTCACGGCTGGTGACACCTCGGTCGGCGTCGGCACTCGGGATGCCGCCAGCGCCGGGGTGAGCTTCGCCCGCGTCTAGCGATCCCGCATGCGTGGCAGGTGCCGTGCCGCGGGTGGCCAGACGGGCACCGATGGCCTGCAGGTCGGCGTCACCAAACCGGCCGCGGGTGGCGCGACGGGCAAGAACTTCCCGGCCGCTGACATTGCGCCCACGCAGCAGGGCGGAAGCAAACGCTTGATCGTCGTCGGCGATCCGCTGGGCGAGCCGGTCAATGATGGCCGCGCGGGTGCGGGCCCGGGCCTGGTCAGGCTGGGCCTGGTTCGGCTGTCCTTCGCCCGGCTGCACCTGGCTCGGCTGTCCCTGGCTCATGGGAGCTGCGTCATTCGGTGCCGGGAAGGATGACGCTGATCGGGTGCGCGGCATCGCTGGCGTCCTCGACGAGCGTGACGGCGTCCCCTAGCCCGGCGCGCTCGAGGCGCTCGCGGTCGGCGCTATCGGAGGCAACAGCGCGCACCTGCAGGCCGGCGGCCAGAGCGGCCCGTGCGTGCGCGAGCGTGGCTTCGTCGAGGTGGTGCAGCAGCACCGTGCTGCCATGCGGCAGGTGGCCGAAGATGCCGTGATCGGCCGGACCGGCCGTCTTCTCGCCCAACCGTGCCGCCGCGCGTTCAAGGGCACTTTGGGCGCGGTCCAGGCGACCGACATACTGCGCCGCCAGCAGGCGCACGGTCCCGGTCACATCCGCCTGGTTCGTGCTCGGACCCGCCGTGGTGGCGACCACCGCAGGCCCACCAGGCACCCGGCCGGCGCGGTCAAAGGCCTTGCGGTGCGCGCGCAGCAGCAGATTGGTGTTCAGGACGACGACGCCGATCACGGCGAGCATGCCAGCCAGGGCGGCGACGGCCAGCCACCACCAGGACAGGGCGGCACCGAGGACGCCGAGCAGGCCGAGGCCGCCGAGCGCGGCAAGGCCCGCGAGGACGCGCTTTGACGTCATAAAAGTTCGCTCCCAGGGAGTCGGCGACGGCGGCATTAGGCTTCGGAAGTATCCCACGCACCCCCGCCGACCACGAGGAAGCAAGCCGTATGCCGCAGGCCACCGACGTGCTCGACCTCGCCGTCGCCCGCCTCGCCACCCGGCCGATGACCGATGGCGCCGTGTGGGGCCTGGGGCGGGCAGCGCTGCGCACGGCGGCCCCCAAACTGCTTGACGTCCTCGCGCTGCGCGCCAGCCACGGCGCCCTCGATGCGGATGCGCTGGCTGATCGGCTGCGCACAACCGGCCGCTGGCCATCGAGCGCGCTGCGCGAGATCCCCGCAGCCCTGGCCCTGGCGAACCAGTGGGCGGTCGGCGGTGAGGCGATCCGCGACCAGCCGCTCGCGCGCGGTGCGTATGACGATCTGTTGGCCCGCTCTGGCAAGTCGGCCTTTGAGGAAGCCGAGTGGTCGGCGCAACTGGCCGTGCAGATGGCCTGGTTCGCGGGGGACCTCGACGCGGTGCGTCGGCTCATGGACGCGCTGCCGTTGACCCGAGCCGAGGTCTCCGACCTGCGCATCGACCTTGCCAATCCGTTCGCGACGGGCGCCGCGGTCACCGACGAGTCGCTGGCTGCCTGGCTCCATCTCTTCAACGCCCGCATCCGCGATGCCAACCGCGCCCCGGTGGAACTCGACCTCTCGGCGGAGCACCCCTTCGACGGCCTGCATGCCGCGACCGGCCCCTCGGTCGACGGCCCGCTCGTGACGATCATCGTCCCGAGCTACGCCCCCGACGCCGGCCTGATCAACTCGATTCGCTCCATGGCGGCGCAGAGCTATGGCAATCTCGAGGTGCTACTCGTCGACGATGCGAGCGGGCCCGCATATGCCGACATTTATGCCGAGGCCGAGGCCCTCGATCCGCGTGTCCGCTTGGTGACCATGCCCATCAACGGCGGCAGTTATCTCGGTCGCAATGAAGCCCTGAACCAGGCCAAAGGCCGCTTCATCACGACCCAGGACGCCGACGACTGGAGCCATCCCGAGCGGATCGCCGACCAGGTCAAGCTCCTGATCGACAACCCCCTGGCCCCCGCGAGCCGCAGCGACGCCATCCGTGCCCTCGACGACCTCAGCCTGCAATGGCTCGGCAGCGAGTCGGTGCGCCGCAATGCCTCTTCCTTGATGATGCGGCGCACCACGATCGAGCAAATCGGCGTCTTCGACACGGTCCGCAAGGGCGCGGACAGCGAGTACCACGAACGCATCGAGCGCCGACTCGGCCCGACTGCCGACACCTTCACCCCGCTGGCCATCACCCGGCTGCGCGGAGGCTCCTTGTCCCGCAGCGATTTTCGGCTCCAGTGGATGTCTCCCGATCGAGTTCTCTACCGCGCCGCCTTCCGGGCCTTTCACGCGGATATGCCGCCCGGACGGGCACCGCTGCTGCCCGCCGCCCAGCTGCGGCGCCGGGCCTTCCCCGCCCCGCGGTCCTTCCGGCGTGCTCTCCCGGGCGGGGCGCCTCTGACTGACCACTTCGATGTCGTCTATCTTGCGGACCTCACGATCGAGAGCGCCCTGACCGCCAAGCGCGAGGTGCGTGACCTGCTGATTCCCGAGGGCGCGACGGTCGGCGTGATCTTCCAAGAAGACCCCACGCTGGGTCGTCCGCGCCGCCCCAACACCCTGCCGCGCGCGACGGCGCTGCCGATGTCTGGCCGGATCGAGATGGTCAGCGCATCCGATGCCGTGACCGCCGATGCCCTCGTCGTGCTCACGCCGGGCCTGCTGGAGATGCCGAGTCTCGACGTGCCCCGGCTGCGCGCCGGCCGGGTCGGCCTGCTGCTCACCGATGGCGCGCCCGGTGCGCCGGTCGACTGGCTGGCCGCGCTCGCCGGCGGCCGCGAACTCTTCGAGCAAGACCTGACGCTGTTGGCGCTGACCTCGGCGGCCGCCGGGGAGTGGAACGCCGACGCCGACCGGCCGATCCCCACCCTCACCGACTTCCTCGCCGGGGAGCCCGTATGACGATCCCCCCGCCCCCCGCCGAGCCGAACGAGACGGCCGAGCCGGTCGCCGTGCCGGATGGTCAGGTGCGCCACACCGAGGCCGCGGGGGAGATCGACGCTCCAGCCCCGTCCCCGCAGCCGGCGAAGGTCCTGCTGCTCGGCGAAGAGCCCGGCGCCATGCGGCAGGTCGCCGGCCTGTGGTCCGAACTGCATCCAGACCCCGATGCCCCAGGCCTGGTCATCGTCCACCGCGCCCAACCGAATAGCGCGTTGCCCAAGACGGCCACCCAGGTCGCGCTCGGGGCGCGTGGTTGGTTCGATGGCGAGCGGTTCAGCACGCCCAGCAAGCGTCTCGTCGATGCCCTGACCCGACATGAGACCGCCCGCGCAGCGCTCGATCAGGTCGCGACGATCGTCGCGCCGGAGGCTCTTGTCGGCTCCGTGCGATCCCAGATTGCTGGCGTCACGACGCATCCGATTGATGTCGTGAGCTGGGACGGCTTCGCGATGGCAACCCATCGTGCCTACCTGATCTCCTTGCTGGACAAGGCATCCGGACGCGGCAATCGGCCCGCCGCGAGCGCCGCCCTCATCGCGGAGGCGGTCGAGCAGCCCGACCCCGATGGCGCCATGGCCGCCGCCATCGGGCGGGCCCTGGCGAGCTTGTCGGCGCAGGGCGGCTTCCAGGAGATCGTCGACCTCGCGCCCGCCCTCGACCGGATGCCAGCGGCGGTCCGGGCACGCCATGGGATCGACGCGGCGCGGCGATCGAGCGCGATTTCCCTCGGTTCGCCGAGCGAGGCGAGCGACGCCACCGCGGCTGCCGATGCCTTCCGGGCGGCCGACGCCGCCCGCCGGGATGGCCGACTCGCGGATGCCGTTCGCCTCGTCACTGCGGGGCTGCGGCTGCTCTTCAATGGCGAACTGCATACGGACTCCGAGCACAGCCCGCTCGTGGACGACCCCGCGAAATGGCTTGCGCCGTGGCGAGATTCGGACTTCGCGCGCTATGCGTATTCCGCGATGGCCCATCGCCGGACCGAGCGTGGCGACGACTCGGAGTCGCCGGCGCGTGATCGCGTGGTCGTGCTGCGCGGTGCTTATGGCAACTTTGCTGGCCCGGTCATCGACCTGCTGCGTGCGGCCGGCGCGGAGCCTGAGGTCACCGATCCGGCGACTATCGGCTCGCTGCTGACCCGCCACAATATTGTCGAGCCGCTGGTGGCCGAGTGGCTGCGCCGAATCGACCCCGGCACCTGGGCCGACCTGCCGCGTGACGAGTCGGCCGCGACCCAGATCGCCGCGCTCGAGGCCGCCATCGACGGCGCCGGCACGATCTTTGCCGATTGGTGCGACCCGGGGGCCGTTTTCGCCAGCCTCGCCGTGCCACCTGGCACCCGACTGGTGATCCGCGTCCACCGCGTCGACGCGATGCGCGTGTGGCACCAGTTCGTCGACTGGGCCGCCGTCGACTCGGTCATCTTCGTCGCCGATCATGTGCGCGATATCTTCGCCGCCCAGATCACTGCCCCCGGTGCCGAGCCCCCGACGCCGCTGCGGGTGATCAACAATGTCATCGACGTCGAGCGCTACCGCCGCCCGAAAACCCCTGGGGCAGAACGCCGAATCGCGCTCGTCGGCTGGGGCCGTCGAGTCAAGGACCCAATCTTCGCGCTCGACATCCTCGCCGACTTGCTCGGCACTGATCCGAGCTGGGAGCTTCACCTCATCGGCCGCGACTTCGGGGAGCCGGGGCCGGGCCCCGCCCGGGAGTATGCCGCCCGCTTCCGCGCGCGCGCCACCACCGCACCGCTGCGCGACGCCATCCGCTGGGTGGGCTTCACCGGCCGGCTGGAGGAGGCTCTCGACCAATGCGGCTTCGCGCTGTCCACCTCCCGGATCGAAGGCTGGCCCGTCGGCGTCGTCGAGGCCGCCGCGTCCGGCGCGATTCCGGTGATCCGGGAGTGGACACAATTGCGTGATGCGGGTGCAGCCGCCGCGATCTATGCCGCGACCCCGGATTGGGTCATCGACACGCCCGCCGAGGCGGCCGCCCGCATCCGCTCCCTCGCCGACCGCGAGGACTGGGAGCGCGAATCCGAGCGGGTCCGTGCCGCCGCCGATGCCCTCTGCGAGGTCGGCGACACCGGGACGGCATACGCCGACGTCATCCTCGGCCGCTGACAACCTCGGCGCGTCCCGAGACGACGCCGTGCCAGACCGTCGAGTGCGGGAAACACGCCGACGCGAGTGCCCGATTTCGGGCGTGTTTCCCGAACTCGACCTCTCGATCACGCGTCGGCGAGCGCCCTCAAGACCGCGAGCGCCGCGCTCGGGTGGTCCGACGGCAGGTGGGTGACGCCCGGCAGCGCACTCCACGGCGAATCTTGTTCCGCGAGAACGACAACGGGGATGCCAGCGGCGGCATAGTCGGCGAGCTCCGGCATACCCGCCGGCGACCAGCGCGCACCCTCCGGCGGGGGCGCATCGACCACGAGGGCGACTCGCGTTCCGGCCAGCCGGGCGGCCGGGGAGGGGTCGGCGGCGATCTCGACGCGCGGCTCCAACCCGCGGCGGCGCAGCGCGGCACCGACCGGGCGCGGGTCATTGGTGCGGATCCGCAGCGGCACCTTCGCCTGCTCCTGCGGCCTGAGCATGGCGTATGCCGCGAGCACCGGTTCCAGCCGCGGCAAGCGATGGGCGTCCACCGCCACGGACAAGACCCCCGGCCCCTGGTCGTATGCCGGGAAGGCCAGCAATCCGGGTCGCTGCCAGACGACGACGGGCGGCGCGCCCGCCGGCCGGGCCGTGGCGAAGGCCGGGTGCTCGCCAAGGGCTTGAGCGGCGGCCTCCGTGCCCGCCAGCACAACATCGGCCTGAGCGATCAGCGCCAGCATCCAGTCGGCAACGAGCGGCGAGTCCGGCGCCGCGGGGAGCATCGGCAGCAGCCGGGCAGCCAACGTCGCGCCCATTTCCGCCGTCAGCCGAGCCCCATCGACGCCATGCGTCGGCAACGGATCGACATGCGCGACCCACTGCCCCGCCAGCCCGTCGGCGCGCACCGACGCGGCCAGCGCGTGGTCCGCCAAACCCATCGGCCCCGAATACACCTGATCCCACGGCCCGGAATCAGCCGCCCAGTCCGCGGCGGTCGCGAGCCCGGCCGCGGCGTACGCCTCCACCGCTCGGGCCTCGACCGGCATGGCACCCCCGCGCAGCGAGCGCGCCCGTGCGATCTGTCCGTCGATCGCGGGCCGTGGCGTCTCGCGCGGCAGACAGGCGTCGAGATCGGCGCGCAACACGTCCAGGCTCGTCGCGCCGGATCGCGTCAGCCAGGCGGCAGCGGTCGTCGCCGCCTCGTGGCGCCAGGGTGCGAACGCCCAGCAGCAGGCCAAGGTCGTGCTCATGAGGACCATTGTCCGACCTCCGCCCCGCCCCGCCCACAAGGCCCAGCCGGGTGATCTCCCATTTCTCTCCGGATGCCACAAACTTGAGGTTCGGGTGACTTTCTAGGCCACTCGAACCTCAACTTTCCGGCATCCGGAGAGAAATGGGGGACCAGGCCGACTCGGGCCCCGGCGGTGGTTTTCGGCTGTCAGACGCTCATGTCACCATGGGGACCATGTCCGTACTGCTTCCCTCAGGTTTCGCGCGCCCGGAATCCCCCCGCCGAGTGCGTCGTCTCGGGCTGGCGTCGGCGCTGGTCACCGCCCTGGCGGCCCCCGCAGTCGCGGTGGGTGCGGCGGACGCAACGGCAAGCACGAACCAGCCCGCGGCAGCCCCGGCGCAGGCCAGGGCCGCCGCCTGGACCCCGCCGACCTATGTGCGCAGCATCGGGGCGCGCGGGTCCGCTGGCTTGTATGCCTGGGGTGCGGCATACAACCCCGTCACCAATGAGGTCCTCGCGGGCGACTACCTCAATTACCAAGTCCGCCGTTATTCGACCGGCGGCTCCATGCTCGGCTCTTTCTATCGCGCCGCCTCGGACCGTCGCGGGCAGCCCGAAGGCATCGCCGTCGACCCGCGCGACGGCTCGATTTATGTCTCCGACCACTCGCGCGAGAACACCGGCTATATCGCGAAGTTCAGCTCAAGCGGTCAGTTCATTCGGGAGTACCAACTCAACACCCGCTATCAGGCGTGGATCACCGTCGACAGCGATGGCTACCTCTATGTCAGCGACAGCCACTCGTGGAATAACGCGACGAACCCGCCGCTGGTGCGCAAGTTCCGTCTCGACTCCTCCAGTTCCGACGTCACCCAGGTGGCGACCTACGGCAGCTATGGCACCGGCGAAGGCCAAATCAAGTGGATCACCGGCGTCGCTGTTGACGCGAGCACGGGCCGGGTTTGGGTCGCCGACACGGCCACCAAACGAGTCATCGTCTACAACCAGGACGGCAGCCCCTATCTGACGATCGGCTCCTCGGTCTTCACCGGCGACCTGCGCGGCGTGGCCGTCAACGCCCGGACCCGCACGGCATATGTCGTGGACGCGAACGCCGGCCAGATCGAGCGATTCAATGCCGATACCGGTGTCTCGCAAGGCAATTTCGGGTCCCTCGGCGCCGGCGCTGGCCAGTTCGGCGATGGCGCGCGGCAAATCACGATCGACGGCTCCGGCAATGTCTGGGCCGCCGACTATGGCAACACCCGGCTGCTGAAGTTCACGGCCTCCGGCACCTTCGTCGGCGCCTATCCCAGCCCGGCGCAGAATGCGCCCCAAGGTGCGCTCGCCCTCCCGCGCGATGTCGCCGTGAGCCCGATAAACCGCGGCATCTTTGTCGTGGAGCAGAACAACCACCGCGTGCAGCGCTTCAACCCCGACGGCTCGCCGAACAAGATGTGGGGCCGCCGCTCCTCGACGCCCCCGCAGGGCTTCAACTATCCCCGCGGTTTGGCCCTCCAACCGGGCAATAACCGGATCTGGATCAGCAACACCACCTCCAGCGCCGTGCGGATCGTCACCCCGACCTTCGGCATGGTCAAGGACATCAAGAACTTCAGCGAGCCGGTCGACATCGAGTTCGGCAATGGCAAGGCGTATGTCGGGGACGCCAATGGCGGCTTCGTGCGGATGCTCGATCCGGGCACCGGCGCCACCGTCGGGCAGCTCAATGTGCGCGCCTCCGGGGTCGCCGTGGACCCAGCCAGCGGCGACATCTTCGTCTCCTCCTGGTATGACGACCGGATCTACCACTACACCCCCTCCGGCGGCCAGGGCGTCCCGGCCGTCATCGGTTCCAAGGGCACCGGTCCGGGCCAGTTCAGCAATCCGTGGGATATCGACATCATCGGTGGGCTGATCTACACCACCGACTCCGACCGCAATGTCGTGGTCGTCTACGACAAGTCCGGCAATTTCGTCGGGGAGTTCGGCTCCACCGGGTCCCGGCCCGGGCAGTTCAACAATCCCTCGGGGCTGACCCACGATGGTGCAGGCAAGCTGTATGTCGCGGACGCGGGCAACGACCGGGTCCAGGTCTTCGACACCAAAGGCTTCGTCAAAGCCGACACGGCTGGCCCGGCCGTCAGCATCACGGCGCCGAAGTCCGGCGCCTCGGTCGGCTTTCCCGTGACGATCACCGGCACCGTGACGGACAACCAGCGGGTCGGCACCGTCGAAGTCGCGATCCAAGACCGCGTGTCCAAGCTGTGGTGGGACGGCCGCATCGCGACCTGGGGAAGCACCAAGCAGTGGACCCTCGCTGGCGTTAAGGGCGGCAATGTCAAGGCGGCGAACTGGTGGTTCCCGCTGATCGGCGCGACGGCGCGAGGCAGCTACTCGGTCTCGGTGCGGTCATACGACGCGGCCGGCAATCGCGGTGGCTCCGCGGCGACCATCTTCTCCACGACGGCCGGCGGGCGCACCGCGCCCTGATCCGGCCCTGGAAGCGAAAAGTCAGCTCTTCTTGGGCGAGCAGCTTGGCAGATCGGCCAGGGTGGTGAAGGCCTTGCCGAGCACCAGGTCGACGGTCTCGTCGGTGCGCTTGTCGTTGACCATCTTGGCGTCCTTGACCATCAAGCGGGCGGTGCGGGCCGCGGGTCGGCCAGTAGCGCCATAACGGATCTCGGCCGAGGCCGTGATCTTCTTGTCGAGCGGATCGTTGTCGATCTCGGCCACGGTGAAGCCGCGTTCCCGCAAGGTCGCCGCGACCTTGGCAGCGAGCCCAGCCGTGGTTGTCGCGTTGTAGACATTGATCGTCACCGTGGACGGCTTCGCGACGGGCTGCTCGGCGGTGCCGGTGATGCAATCGCCCGCCTTGACCGTCGGGCTGGTGGTGTCATCCTGGATGTAGGAATACGCCTTGTAGAAGGCCGCCCCAAGGAAGATGAGCGCAAGGAGGAGCGTCGCGGCGGCGCGGATCTGCCGGGTGCGGCGTCGTCGTCCGGCGACGATCGGAGCGGCCATGCTCTCGGAATCTCCCTTTCGGCGGTGTGCGCCCGGCGTTTGTCGGACCCACGGTTTAGATTGACAGGCGTGACTGACACACCCTCGCAGACCCCGCCTTCGGCTGCTACCTCAGGTTCGGAGCCGGCTGCTGCCTCTTATGACGCCGCATCGACCCCCGAGGTTGCCACCGGAGCGCAGTCTGCCGGACAGGGTAGCGTCGCGGCCACCGTCGATGCCCCCGCCAGCGGGGGTGCGGCGGATAACGCCTTGGCATCGGAGATCCGCGACGGCTATGCCTTCGTGGGGCCGGCCGTCGACTTCGGTGCCGCCGTCGTCGACGACCAGGTGTATGCCGATGCCCCCGTCCGCATCCCCCTTGCGGTGATGAATCGGCACGGTCTGGTCGCCGGAGCGACCGGCACCGGCAAGACCAAGACGCTGCAGTTGATGGCCGAACAGCTGTCCGGCAATGGCGTCCCGGTCTTCCTCGCCGACATCAAGGGCGACCTGTCCGGCCTGGCTACCGCGGGGACAAGCAATCCCAAGATCGAGGAGCGCTCGCGCTCGATCGGGCAAGCATGGGCCGGCACGGCCTACCCCACGGAGTTCCTTAGCCTCGGCGGCAAGGGGCAGGGCACCCCGATCCGGGCCACCATCACCGCCTTCGGACCAACCCTGCTCGCCAAGGTCTTGGGCCTGAACGAGACCCAGGAATCCAGCCTCGGCCTGGTCTTTCACTATGCCGACAAGAATGGGCTAGCCCTGCTGGACCTGAAGGATCTGCGCGCCGTCATTACCTTCCTCAACTCCGACGAAGGCAAGCCGGAGCTGAAGAATCTCGGGGGCCTCTCCAAAGCGACGGCCGGGGTCATCCTGCGCGAACTGATCGCCTTCGAGGACCAAGGTGCCGATATTTTCTTCGGCGAGCCGGAGTTCGACACCCGCGATCTGCTGCGCACTGCCGCCGACGGCAAGGGCATCATCACTTGTCTCGAATTGCCCGCCGTCCAGGACCGGCCGGCCCTCTTCTCGACCTTCCTGATGTGGATGCTCGCGGACCTCTTCCACGACCTGCCCGAGGTCGGCGACCTCGACAAGCCGAAGCTCGTCTTCTTCTTCGACGAGGCGCACCTGCTCTTCAATGACGCCTCAAAGGCCTTCCAGGAGGCGATCGAGCAGACCGTGCGGTTGATTCGGTCCAAGGGTGTCGGTGTCTTCTTCGTCACCCAGTCGCCCAAGGACGTCCCGACCGATGTCCTGGCCCAGCTGGGCAACCGCGTCCAACACGCGCTGCGCGCCTTCACCCCCGACGACGCCAAGGCCCTGAAGGCGGCAGTCTCGACCTACCCGCACACGGCATACGACCTGCAGAAGCTGCTCACCCAGCTCGGCACCGGGCAGGCGGTGATCACCGTGCTCTCCGAGAAAGGCGCGCCGACGCCGGTCGCGTGGACGATGATGCGTGCCCCACAATCGCTGATGGCACCCTCCGATCCCGCCCTGGTGCAGCAGCTCATCGCCGGCTCGCCGTTGAGCACGAAGTATGCCGAGGTGGCCGATCGCGACTCGGCTTACGAAATCCTGCAGCGCCGCCTCCAAGCCGCGCCGACCGCCGACGGGCCCCAGGACGCGCCGGCCCCCGCCGGTCCGGGCGCGCAGATCCCGGTGCCATCCGCGCCCAAACCCACCAAGGCTCGGGCGGAGAAAGAGGATCCGGGGATGGTGGAGACGGTCGTGAAGTCGAGCGCCTTTAAGTCCATGCTGCGCTCGGCCGGCACGGTCATCGGCCGGGAGATCACCCGTTCGATCTTCGGGACGGCTCGCCGGCGGCGCTGAGGCTCGCCCGCCGCAGGCGGCCGAGCTCCGTGGCTCAGCCGAGAGTCAAGGCGGCCAGGGCGATCACCGGCAGGCAGCCCAGGGTCGTCACGAGAATGGTGTCTCGGGCGAGTGCCTCGGCGCGGCCATAGCGCGTGGCGTGCGTGAAGATGTTCTGCGCCGTCGGCAGCGCGGAGGTGACGGTGACGGCGAGCAACGCATGCCCGTCCATGCCGAGCGCCCACCGGGCACAGGCATACGCGATGGCGGGCTGAACGGCGAGCTTCAGGACCGAGGTCACGGCGACCTGGGCGGGCGCTCCACCCCCGAAGGGCGGTCCGAGGCGCAGGGCCACGCCATACCCGAGGAGCATGGCCGGCACGGCGAGGCCGCCGATGAGTTCGATGGGGTCGCGCAGCAGCGGCGGCAGCGTCGTGTCCGTCGCCGACAGGGCGACGCCGGCGAGCGCGCCGAGCGTCAGCGGATTGGTCAGTGGTCGGCGCAGGATCGAGCCCCACCGGAAGGCGCCGCCGCGACGGTCGTGGTCGAGCACGGTCAGCGCCAGCGGCTGCATGATCAGCAATTGCAAGAGCAATGTGGGGGCGACGAGGGCGGCGTCCCCTAGGACATAGGCGGCGATCGGCAAGCCAAGGTTGCCGGCGTTGACATAGCTCGAAGCCAGCGCGCCGATCACCCGCTCCGAGAGGGGCAGCTGCCACCACCATCGCGAGATGACGAGGAAGGCCGTCGCGGGGACCAGAACTCCGGCCAGCGTCGCGAGCAGGTTGCGGGAGAAGAGTTCGTGGACATCGGCCGTGGACAGCACCGTGATCATCAAGGCCGGGCTACCCACCTGGAAGGCCACCTCCGCCAGCACCCGTTGGCCGGCCATGTCCAGGACGCCGAAGTGCCCGAGCGCGAAGCCGACCAGGATGACCAGGACGATCGTCGCGAAGCCCAGGAAGACACCGTCCACGGCGATCAGCGTGTCAGGTGGGGGATGTTTCCGCAGGTGGTTCCGGCTGTCGGACGAGTCCGGCACACTAGCTGCCACGGGTCCGGTCCGGCTCGTTGTGTTCCAGGGGGTATGCCTGATGTTCGTCCGGTCATCGCACCGTCCCATGGCCGCGCTCGCGGCCCTCGTCGCGGCCGCGCTTGGGTTGCTCACCCTGCCAGCGTTGGCTGCACCGGTGCCCGCGGGCCCTGGAACCTATGTGCCGCAACGGATTTACGGCGGACCATCGCAGCCCGCGCTGGCGGCCTGGGGGATCGCCTATAACCGCGTGAGCAACGAACTGCTCGTGGGGGACTACCTCTCGAGCCAGATTCGCCGGATGAGCCTGGACGGACGCATCCTCGGCGATCTGCAGAATCCGGGCAATCGCATCAGTGGTGTGGCCTCGGCGCTCGGGGTCGATCCGCGGGATGGCGCGATCTATCTCGCGGTCACCGGTGAGGGGCGCACCTCGGCCGATGTCCGCAAGTACGACAAGACCGGGCGCTATCTCTACGGCCTGGATATGCCGACCTCGACGACCTGGCTGACGGTCGACTCGGCGGGCTACCTCTGGGTGCCCTCGGCCTACAAGGGGGCCCGGCTGACCCGCTATCGCGTGGACGATGCGACGCAGCGTGCCACCGCGGTGCTCACTCTGGCCAAGGCCGGCACCGGCCCGGGGCAGTTCGGCAGTCTGACCGGCCTGGGCACCGACGCGGCGAATAACGTCTATGTCGCGGATGTCGGCAACAAGGTCGTCCATGCCTATTCCGCATCCGGCTCCTGGCGCTTCGATATGGGCAAGGGCCTGTTCAAGGGCGATATTCGCGGCGTCGCCGTGGACCCGGCATCCGGCCAGATCCATGTCGCCAACTCCGCGGCGGGCACGATCGAGGTGTTCTCGCCGACGGGCAGTCGCATTCGGAGCTATGCCAGCCTCGGAACAGGCAACGGGCAGTTCGTCGATGGTGCCCGACAGTTGACCTTCTCCGCAGCCGGGCAGATGTATGCCGCCGACTATGGCGGTCAGCGGGTCCAGCGCTTTACCGCCGCCGGCGCCTTCGTGGCGGCCTATCCCAGTCCGGCTCTGCCGATGGATCGGGCGGGCATCGCGCAGGCGCGAGCGCTTGATGTCGACCCGGTCACCGGCGATGTCGTCGTCGCGGATGCCTGGGGCCAACGGGTGCTGCGGTACGCCCCGGACGGGACTCTCCTCGACTCACACGGTCGGCGGGGGTCTACCACGCCGGACGGAATGAACTACCCCAAGGGCGTGGCGATCGATCCGAGCACCCGCAATGTGTGGATCGCGAACTTCGAGGGCGCCCCGGACCTGGTCGGCTTCGACAAGGGCTTCGACACGGTGGTGCGCCGGATCGTGACGCCACGATTCATCAACGACCTGGAGTGGAGCAATGGCTTGCTCTATGCCCTCGAGCGTCGCCCCGGCGCCTTGCATGTCTACAACCCGGCCACCGGGGCCGAAGTGCGTCGCTGGGTCTCGACCAAGGGGCTGATTCGGGGCGTTGGGGTGGATGCGGGCTCGGGCAACGTCTGGATCACCTCGGACACCAAACCTGAGGTCTATGTCGTGGCCCCGAGCGGCGCCATTGTGCGCACCGTGACCCTTGGCGGGCTGGGCTGGGATGTCGCGATCCGCGGTGACTACGCCTATGTCGCCGACACGACGGGCAACAAGATCTCGATCTTTCACCGCACGACCTATGCCGCGGCGGGCACGATCGGGGCGGCGGGAAGCCGATTTGGGCAACTCAAGATGCCCTCGGGCATCGCTTTCGACCGAGCGGGTGACCTGTTCACGGTCGAGACCGGGAATGGCCGTGTCCAGCAGTTCTCCACGCGCCAGGGCCCAGGTGCCGAAAGCACGCGCCCGGGCGTGGCGTTGACTGGTCCGGGGCTGGGGGCAGGCCAGGTGACGGCGACGGGGACGGCGCATGACGCCAGCGGCGTCGCGACCGTGTCCGTGCGAGTGAAAGATGTGGCGACGGGTCGCTACTGGAATGGCGCGCTCGGGACGTGGACCAGCACGGGCACGTGGAATGCCGCGATCCTGTGGGGTCCGAACGCCGCCTCGACCTGGCGGTATACCGTGACCAGCACATTGCCCCAACGCTCCTACAAGGTCGAGGCTCAAGCCACCGACCGTCGGGGCAATCCGTCCACCATCGCCTCCCAGACAGTGACGGTTCCCTGACGTGAATTTCCGAGCTTTTGCCGCGCCCTCGCCTGGTGACAGCCGTCGCCGCGCGGGCATGGCGGTCCTCGCGGCGGTTATAGCTGCCCTGACCTTGATTGGGGTAGCCGGCCCTGCCCCCGCAGGGGCGGCCGCAGCGGGCCCGGTGGCGTCATACGTCCCGGAACGGATCATCGCCGCCCCGTCCTTCCCGGGTGTGGCGGCGTGGGGCTTGGCTTACAACCCGGTCAGTGACGAACTGATCGTCGGGGACTATGTCTCGCGGCAGGTGCGGCGCTACACCCGAGGTGGCGTCTATCTCGGAGACCTGCGTAATGCTGGCAAGACGATCGGCGGGGTGGCCTCCGCGCTCGGCGTCGACCCGCGGGACGGGGCGATCTATGTCGCTGTCACGGGGGAGGGGCGCACCTCGCTCGATGTGCGCAAGTACGACAAGGACGGAAACTTCCTCTTCGATCTCGACATGCCCGGAGCGGCGACCTGGTTGACGGTCGACCATGACGGCAATCTGTGGGTGCCTGAGGGCTTTTCGGGGTCCGTGGTGCGCAAGTTCACCGTCGATGACGCGACCAAGTCGGCTACCTTGCAGGTGCTCATCACCGAGGCCAAGCCCGGCGTGCCGATGAAGGTGCTGACCGGGGCGGCAGCCGATGCGCAGGGCAATATTTATGTCGCCGATGTCGGCAATAAGGTCATTCACTCCTGGACCAGCACCGGTCAGTGGCGCTTCGACATCGGTCCGGCGCCGATCAAGGGCGACTTGCGCGGCGTCGCCGTCGACGACGAATTGGGTCGGATCTATCTGTCCGATGCCGTTTTCGGCGGCATCCGCTATTTCGACATGAATGGCGTTTATCAGGGCGCGATCTCGGGCCTCGGCATGAACGACGGGGAGTTCACCGATGGCGCGCGGCAGCTCGCGGTCGGCCCGGATCATCACGTCTTTGGTGCCGACTATGGCTCCTTCCGAGTGCAGGAGTTCCTGCCGGATGGCACCTTCGTCAAGCTGTTCCCCGACCCCGGGATGCGTCCCGACCCGGCCGGCATTTCGCAGGCTCGCGGTCTGGATGTCGACCCGGTCACGGGTGATGTGCTGACTGTCGACGCCTTCGGTCAACGGGCGAATCGGTACTCCGCTCAGGGCGAGTTGCTCGGTCAGTACGGGCGGCGCGGGTCTTCACCGCCCGAGGGGATGAACTACCCCAAGGCCCTCGTCGTGAACCCGACGACCCGCGATATTTGGATCTCGTCCTTCGAGGGACCGCCGGGCGTTGTCGGCTATTCCGCCGATTTCTCGACCGTCCTCGGGCGGCCAAATATCCCGCGCTGGGTGGGGGATCTGGAGTTCTCTGGCGGCAAGCTCTACGCCCTGGAGCGCCGCCCCGGCGCGGTGCGCGTCATCAATCCATCGACGCTCGCCGTCGAGCGGACGTGGACCTCGCCCTACGGCCTGCTGCACGGCCTTGCCGTCGATCCCGCGAACGGCAATATGTGGATCACCCACGATTCCAAGCCCCTGCTGTATGTCGTCTCCCCGGCGGGCAAGACCCTCAAGACCCTCACTTTGCCGGGCGTCGGCTGGGGCGTGGCGATCAAGGGCGACGAGGTCGCGGTGTCCAACACCACCACCGGCTATATCGACCTGCTCAGCCGGACGACATATGCCGTGACGGGCAAGCTCGGCCTCGGCAATGGCTTCACCTTCGGCAAGCTGAAAACCCCGTCCGGGCTGCAGTTCGGCCCCGACGGCAAGTTGTATGTCGTGGAGCAGGTCTCCTCGCGGGTCACCGTCTTCGGTCCCGGCCCGTCGCCCGCGGCCGAGACCGTCCGGCCGCAGGTCTCGGTTGCGGCCGGCGACCCCGTCACCGGCGGGCAGATCGTGCTGACCGGCACCGCCACGGATGCCTCTGGCATCGCGTTCGTCGAGGCGCGCGTGCGTGACCTGACGACCGGCCGCTACTACGACGGCCGAGCCGCGACTTATGTCACCGCCTCGACCTGGTCCGCCGGCGTCGTGTGGGGAGACCTGACGGCGGCGTCCTGGCGCTACACCGTGCCCGCCACCTTGCCGAGCCGTTCGTATGCCGTGTCGATCCGCGCCATCGACCGGCACGGCAATGTCTCGCTGCTGGCAAACCGGACGATCGCCGTTCCCTAGATCCGTCTGAGAACGGCGGGAGCCCTGGTCCTGCGGTCCAGACCAGCTCCCCCAGTTGGGGCGTCAGTGCTGAGTATTGGTCAAGGTGGCGGCGAGGGCGTCGAGGACTGAGGCGTCTTCGATCGTTCCGGGGATTGTCGGCACCTTGCCATCGGCGATCTCGCGCATGGTCTTGCGCAAGATCTTGCCGGACCGGGTCTTCGGCAGGGCGGCGACGATGTCGACCTGCTTCAGCGAGGCCACCGCACCGACCTCGTCGCGGACCCGCTGCACGAGTTCCTTGACGATGCGCTCGCCGTCGGAGGTGGCGTCATACCCACCCTTGAGGACGACCAAGCCGCGGGGGATTTGGCCCTTGAAGTCGTCCGCGACGCCGATGACGGCGCACTCGGCGACGGCCGGGTGGCCCGCCAGTGCGGCCTCGATGGAGCCGGTGGAGAGGCGGTGGCCGGCGACGTTGAGAACGTCATCGGTGCGTCCCATGACGAAGACATAGCCGTCCTCGTCGATCAGGCCGCCATCGCCGGTGAGGTAGTAGCCGTCGAAGACCGAGAGGTAGCCCGAGACATAGCGCTCGTCGTCCTGCCAGAGAGTCGGCAAGGTGCCGGGCGGCAGCGGAAGCTTGATCGCGATGGCGCCCTCCTGGCCCGCCGGGAGTGGGGTGCCGTACTCGTCGAGGATCTGCACGTCATACCCGGGCACCCGCACGGACGGGGAGCCCGGCTTGATCGGCATGGGGTCGAGACCGCGCAGGTTTGCGGCGATCGGCCAGCCGGTCTCGGTCTGCCACCAGTTGTCGACGACTGCGCAGTCGAGCAGATTGTCGGCCCAGTGGTAGGTATCGGGGTCGAGCCGCTCGCCGGCGAGGAAGAGATTGCGCATCGTCGAAATGTCTTGCCCGGCAAGAAGTTTGCCGTCGGGGTCTTCGCGTTTGATGGCGCGGTATGCCGTGGGTGCGGTGAACATCGCCACCGCGCCGTAGTCGCTGATGATCCGCCAAAAGGCACTGGCGTCGGGGGTGCCGACGGGCTTGCCTTCGTACATGACCGTCGTGGCCCCGGTCAGCAGTGGCGCATAGACGATGTAGGAGTGGCCGACGACCCAGCCGACATCGGAGGCGGTGAACCACACCTCGCCGGGCTGGACGTCATAGATATTCGCCATCGACCAGCGCAGCGCAACCGCGTGTCCGCCGTTGTCGCGGACGATGCCCTTGGGGCGGCCGGTCGTGCCGGAGGTGTAGAGGATGTAGAGCGGGTCGGTGGCGGCGACTTCGACGCAATCGGTCGGCTCGGCATCGGCCATCACCTCATCCCAGGTCATCTCCTCCCAGTCGGTGTCGCGCTGGCCGACCTCGGCTTCGAGCTGCGGTCGCTGCAGGACGATGACGGATTCGGGCTTGTGCTCGCTGCGGTCGAGACCGCCGTCGAGCATCGGCTTGTAGGCGATCGTCCGGCTCGGCTCGATGCCGCAGCTCGCGCTGACGACGACCTTGGGCGTGGCGTCCTCGATCCGCGCCGACAGCTCGGCCGGGGCGAAGCCGCCGAAGACCACGGAGTGGATCGCGCCGAGGCGCGCACAGGCCAGCATGGCGATCATCGCCTCGGGGACCATCGGCATATAGATGAGCACCCGGTCGCCCTTCTCGACCCCGAGTCCGGCGAGCGCACCGGCGAAGCGGGCGACCTGGTCGAGCAACTCGGCATAGGTGAGCGAGGTCTTCGTATCGGTCACGGGGGAGTGGTAATAGACCGCGACCTGCTCGCCGCGGCCGTCGCGCACGTGCCGGTCGAGCGCGTTGAAGCAGGTGTTGAGCGTGCCGCCGGTGAACCAGCGGTAGAACGGCGGGTTGCTGTCGTCCAGCACCGTCGTCGGCGGCGTGATCCACTCGATCGCCGACGCCGCCTCGCCCCAGAAGGCGTTCGGATCGCTGATGCTCTGCTCGTATGCCGCTGCGTAAGCTCCGGTGCTCATGCCGCCATCGTTGCGCCCCGCCTCGTGCCGCGCCACTGAGGTCAAGGTGACCTAGATCAGCGGGCGGTATGCCGCGCCGAGCGGCCCCGCCCCGACCGCCCGCCGCGCTCGAGGCTGACTCACACGTTCGGCCCTAACCCGCCGTTGTGTCGCTGACTCCCACATCCGGCTGGGGGACCTACGACCAAATGCACGACTGCTGACCGAATGGGGGAGTCAGACAACGCAACAGGGCGAGCCGGCGACCGGCTCGCCCTGGGCTGGCGGAGGATGGGGGATTTGAACCCCCGAGGGTGTTATCCCAACACGATTTCCAATCGTGCGCACTAGGCCACTATGCGAATCCTCCGCCGCAGAGGTTACCCGAGCGGGCGCCGCGCCCGAAATCGAGTTGGGTCGTCACCGCCCTGCGCGCGCCGGCCAGCACCCGCTATGGCGGCATCCTGCCCGACTGAAGCCACCTATACTTGGGGCCAGGCACCCCGCGTGGTGGTACCTCACCCAACTCCCCCAGGGCAGGAATGCAGCAAGGGTCAGTGAGCTCTTCCAGGTACGCGGGGTGTCCCTATGTCCGGATTCGCTCCCGGATTCCTTAAGCAGGCGCCCAGGTATGCCGCAGGGTCGCCGCGGGGCCCACGACAACGCGGCCCGCGCGATCGACGACGCGGGCGGTCACGGCGTACACCCGGTCCGGGCCGAGCGGCAACTGCACGGTCAGCCGCCAGGAGGGCGCAGTCACCGGTCCCCACACCACCGCCCGGCTCCACACGGCCCCCGCGACCCATCGATTCTTCGCCGCATCGAAGCAGCGTCCGCTCGCTTGATCGGTGACGGACACCTCGACATGCGCCACCCCCGCCGCTGCACTCGCCGTGCCCGTCACCATCGGTTGGTATGCCGTCCCCAGGCCCGTAACGGTCACTACGGCAGACCCGGCCTCAGGGGCCGCTTCCGTCCCGAATGCGGTGACACGGCCGCCGCGTAACTCCACGACATACAGCCGGCCGGCCGCGTCGAAGTCCAGTGCCGACGGACCAGACAACTGCCCGAGACCGGTCCCGGATCCCGACCCCACCACTGCCTTGGCCGCCAGCGTCACCCGATCGAGAACCCGAATCCGGCCGCCGGCGCTATCGGAGACATAGGCCTCCGCCCCGCGGAAGGCCACGCCCGCACCCACGCCTCCCAGTGCGATGGATCTGAATCGACCTGCGGGAGTGAGGATTCCGAGCCGGCGCTTGGAGGTGGTGACCCAAATATTGCCGGTCGCCGGATCGATACCTAGGGCTGTCAGGGCCCCGATCGGTGACTTCCATTGCCGCACCAGCGCACCGGTCGTCGGGTTGTAGACGCGAACGGCGCCCGGCGTGGTTTGCAGGGTATAGAGCAGACCCCTGAAGAACTTCAGGTCCAGCGTGAAACGCGGCGCCACGATCTGACGCACCACCGCACCAAAGTCCGGCGTAAACCCGACGAGATGGGGCGCACCCTCGTGATTCGCGACCCACACATTGCGGGTCAACGGGTCGACCGCGACGGCCTTGGGATAGTTCATGCCCTCCGGCGGGGTCGAACCGCGCCGCCCAAAGCGCTGCACGAGCGAGCCGTCCGCGGCATACCGCGTGATGCTCTGCCCGAAGCCATCGGCGACGAGCACCTCGCCGGTGACGGGATCGACGGCCAGGCCGCGCGGCACGGCGAGCCCGGCGGGATCCTCGGGCAAGCCTGGATTCGGGAAGACCGGGCCAGCCACACCATCGGCGTCGAAGGAGACCACCCGGCGCAGGCCGTAGTCAGCGGCCCAAATCCGGTGATCCGGCGTGACCGCCAATTGCCTTGCGCCATCGACGAATTGACCCGGCCCGGTGCCCTCGCCACCGAAATGCGCGACGAGGCTGCCACTGTTCAGGGCAAAGGCCGCCACCGTGGCTCCGGCGGCATTGCTCACATAGACCCGGTCCAGATCCTCATCCAGCGCGATGCCCCGCAGGTCTCCCGCCAGGCTCGTGCGGTCGCCCAGATCTCGCAACCAGGAACCGGCCGCGTCGAAGACGTGCACGGTCACATTCCCGGTGTCCACGACATACAGCCGCCCGGCGGCATCGGTCGCCACGCCGGTTGCCCAGCGCACCTGACCCGGACCGGTGCCCGGCCGGTCGATGGTGGCGACCTGCGTGAGTCGCTGGGCGGCGAGGTCGACGGCATACCGGCGGATCACGGTGCGCCCGCCGAAAGCATCGGGGATCCACAGGTCCCCGGTCGTGGGATCGACGGCGAGCCACGCGACCAACTGGTCGATTCCAAAGCCCGCGAGATAGCTGCCGTCGGGCGCGTACTTCACGACATCCGTTGCCGCCGATGTCGATCCGGTCACCGCGAGGTAGTAACTGCCATCGCGGGCATCGACGCTCAGCGCGCTCGCCACCCCCGGGACCTGACCGGATGGGTTCGTAAAGTCGCCGCGGTAGCTCCCGTCCCGGCCATACCGACGCACTTGCCGGGCGACATAATCGCCCACCGCGAGTTCGTCGCTGACCGGGTTGTATGCCAGTCCCCAGGCCGCGAGCCCGGGGGTCGTGGGCGCGCCGATGATGCGCTGCGCGCGCAGGGGGACGTATGCCGCCCGGTCACCTCGGGCGGCCGCCGCCGCTTTGTCGTGGGGTGAGATGAGGGCCGCGCCGGGTGCCGCAGCCAGCAGGGCGCGGCGCGGCACGGATCGGTGATGCGGGAGCACGCGGGTCACTCTGGCAAGATCCTGCGGGCGGGGCAAGCGGCCTTTTCGGGGACAGCCGCCTCAGCCGGCGAGGTGGTTGACCAGTGCCCAGCCGGGATCGGGCGTGACGACGGTTTGGGCATCGCCCTCCGGCCAGTCGGCGGCCACCGCGGCGGCGCGCTCGCCGGCGTCGGTGCGGCCATCGGCATAGGCATGCAGCAGCCGCACGCCGTCGTGGCTCTGGTGCGCGACGATCCGTCCGTCGGCTCCGATGGCCTCGGTGAGCTGATCTTCAAGATCCCGGAGCGCCTCGAGCGATGAGGCCGCGGGCAGGCCCTCGGCGGTGCGGTCCGCATACGGGATGGTCACGGCGAGATGAGTGTCGAAAAGTGGAAAAGTGATCTGCCGCAACGGAACCTGTGCCATCGCGAGCACGGGCAGCCCGCTCGGCCCGGTGCCGCGCAGCATCAGCCAGGTGGGCGCGCCGTCGGCGTCGCGGTGGCCGTCGGCGAAGTCGCGCACGATGCTCCCCAGATGCCGTAACGGGAACGAATCCAACGGCGGTTCACCGGGCCAGGTCACCCCGCCGATCCACGTCTCGGTCGCCTCCTCGCCGAGGAAGCAGTCGAGCGCGAGATAGGTCAGCTGCGCCGCCTCGTCCTCGCCGACATCCGCGAAGACGGGATGGTGCACGGCGACATCGATCGAGGTAGAGCCTCGGTGCGCGGCGACGACGAAATCGCCGAGCGCAATGGTCCGCCCCGCGAACTCAATCGTCGACTCAGCGGCACCCGAGTCGGCGGCCCGTAGGTCGGCATACCCCCAGGTCAGGTCGCTCGGCGGGGCGGCCTGCAGCCAGGCCCGCGCGATGGCCCGCAGTTCGGGATCGCCGGCGGCGGTCACGGTGAGCAGGTGCAAGCTCTCGCGCCCCGGCCCGAACTCCCATTGCAAGCCCGGGTCGATCGCGGCCACCCGCTCGGTCAGCGGCGCCAAGATCTCCGGACCGGCCTGGCCGGCCACGACCTGCCCCGCGAGCGCGCTGCCCTCGCTCGCCCACCACTGCCAGAAGGCGGGTATGCCGTCCGCGCCCGCCTCGCTCACGCGTGGACCTCGTGCCCGCTCTCGTGGTGCTCGTGATCGCTTCCCTCGGAGTGCGCGTCGCCGCAGATGCCCCCGCCGCAGCCGCCGGCGCCATCGCCGCAGCCGCATCCTCCCGACCCGTCTCCGGAACCGTCGGTGGCGCAGGAGGCCGCCTCGGCGTCGCTGCCACAGCCACCGCCGCCGCAGCACCCGCCGGCGCAGCCGCCGCCCGACGGCATCTGGGGCCGGTTGCCCTGGTCAGCCCAGGCGTGCTCGATCGCCTGCAGGAGCAGTTGGGGCGGCTGGGCGCCGGTGACGGCATATTTCTGATCCAGCACGAAGGTGGGCACCCCCGTGATGCCGATCTGGGAGGCGACGGCTTCGTCGGTGCGCACGTCGATGCCGTAATCGTCGCTGCCGAGCACATCGTCAACGACCTCGGCGGACAGCCCGGCGCCGGTGGCGAGCTGGCGCAGCACCTCGTGATCACCGATCGGCCGGCCCTCCGAATACCAGGCCCGCATGATCCGGTCGGTCACCTCCGTCTCCACCCCGGCCGCGCGCGCCGCGTGGATGAGGCGGTGGGCGTCATACGAATTGCTCGGGACGACCTTCTCCCACGCGAAGTCGAGGCCGACCTCGGCCGCGGCCTGCGCCATCTGCTCGTGGGTGATGACCATCTGCTCGCGCGAAACGCCATACTTCGCGGCGATTTTGTCGACATTGGACCCAGTGCCGACGGCGGGGGCGTTGCGGTCCAGTTCGTAGCTGTGCCACACGACCTCTACCTGATCGGCGTGCTCGAAGTCGGCCAAGGCCAACTCCAGGTGCCGGCGGCCGAGGTGGCAGAACGGGCAGACGATGTCGGACCAGACGTCGATACGCATGGCCCGACGATACGTCCACCAGGCCCGTAGGCCACTGTCGGTGCGCCCCGTTAGGGTTCCGAAGGTGAGCACCGCCCTGTATCGCCGCTACCGGCCCGACACGTTCGCCGACGTGATCGGGCAGGAGCACGTGACGGTGCCGCTGATGCGCGCGCTCGCTAGCGGGCGCATCAACCACGCCTATCTCTTCTCCGGTCCGCGCGGGTGCGGCAAGACGACGAGCGCCCGCATCCTCGCCCGCTGCCTCAACTGCGAGAAGGGGCCGACCGGCAGCCCGTGCGGTGAGTGTGATTCCTGTGTCGCGCTGGCCCGCGGCGGTGCCGGGTCAATCGATGTCATCGAGATCGATGCGGCCAGCCACGGTGGCGTGGACGACGCGCGCGAATTGCGCGAGCGGGCGGCTTTCGCGCCGGCGGAGAGCCGGTTCAAGGTCTACATCATCGACGAGGCGCATATGGTCACCCCGCAGGGCTTCAACGCGCTGCTGAAGATCGTCGAAGAGCCGCCCGAGCATGTGAAATTCATCTTCGCGACGACCGAGCCCGAGAAGGTCATCGGGACCATCCGCTCCCGCACGCACCACTATCCGTTCCGGCTCGTCCCACCCGCCCGCCTGCACGACTATCTCGAGCACTTATGCCGCTCCGAGGGCGTCGATGTCGAGCCCGGGGTGCTGTCTTTTGTCGTGCGCGCGGGCGGCGGGTCGGTGCGTGACTCCTTGTCCGTGCTCGATCAACTGATGGCCGGATCGGATCAGCGCGGCCTGACCTATGACGGTGCGGCTGCCCTCCTAGGCTTCACCGACGCCGAACTGCTCGATGCCACGGTGACGGCCTTTGCTGCCGGGGATGGGGCATCGGTCTTCAGTCAGATCGACCGGGTTATCGAGACCGGACACGACCCGCGCCGGTTCGTTGAGGACCTGCTCGAACGCTTCCGCGATCTGATCGTGCTGTCGGCCGTGCCGGACGCGGGCGCGTCGGTGCTGCGTGGGGTCCCGAGCGACCAGATCGATCGAATGCGCGTGCAGGCCAGTGGTTTTGGGCCAGGGGCCTTGTCGCGGGCGGCCGATGTCGTCAACGCCGGGCTGACCGAAATGACGGGCGCCACCGCGCCGCGCCTGCAACTCGAACTCATCGCCGCCCGCGTCCTGCTGCCCGGTGCCGCTGGCGAGCAGGGGTATGCCGCCCGCCTCGACCGCATCGAACGTCGCCTCGACGTCGCGGGCGCCCCGAGCACGGGTATGCCGTCGGGTCCCAACGTCGCGCCGCCGCCGTCGACTCGTGGAACCCAGCAGGACTCGGGTCAGGGGGAGTCGGGGCCCGTCGCCGGAGGCGCCCCCGGGCCGCAGACATCGGGGGACGCGGGTAGCACGGGTGGACGCCCTGATGCGGGTCCTCATGGTGAGTCTCCCCGGCCGGACCAGCACCGCCGCGACGGCCGGGAGCCGTCCCAACCCGGCGTGGATGGCTGGGGACCGCGCACCACGGGCGACGAACGGCAGCCATCGGGCCACGAGGACCGAGACGTGACTCGGCAAGGTCCCGTTGAGCGAGGTCCCCAGGCTTCCGGGTCGACTGGCGCCGCCGGCGGCCCCGCTATGTCGGAACAACGACCCGGCAATAGCCCCGGAGGCGCTCCAGGGCGTCGGCCCGGCGGTGCGCGACCCGCGATTGTGATGGGATCGCCGACCAGCGCCGAGCCGCTGGGCGACGCGAACGACACGGGTCCGCGAGGCCCCGGCGGACTGGATGTGGCGGCGCTGCGCCGGTCCTGGCCCGATGTGCTTGCCCGGATTTTCACCCTCAAGCGAACCACGTGGACATTCCTGTCCGAGCACGCCCAGATCAGTTCGTATGACGGGCAGCGACTCGTGCTGTCCATCGGGACGGTCGGACTGGCCAACACCTTCCGCAATGGCGTCCACCCCGAGATCGTGCGCCAGGCCTTGATCGACGTGCTGGGCGTCGATGCGCGCATTGATGCGATCGCCGCTCCGGCGGGCGGATCCGCTGCCGGCGCGCCTGGGTCGGCGGGCACGTCAGGGGTCGATCACGGTGGCCGGGGGGTTGACCGGCGCAGCAGTTCGGGATCAGGCGATTCCATTGCTGACGGCACGTCGGGGCAGGGACGCGATTCGCGGTCGGATTCTGTGCCCCCATCTTCCCCAGGACGCGGTGCGGCCGGTCCAGGCACTGGCCGGCCGAATAACGCGACCGCTTTGAGGCCGGAGGGATCGGGACCACAAGGGTCGAGGCCGTCGGGGCCGACTGCCCGAGCGGATTCGTCGTTCGGGCCGACAACTCCCGGTCGCGATGGCGGCCCCGGGGATCGCTATGGCGCTGACCTCGCCGCGCGGGACTGGTCTGATGGCGGTTCTGGTTGGGGCAGCGGCCCTTCGTCCGGAGCGCCGACCTGGGCGACGACACCTGGCGACGCCACGACGTCTGCATCGACCCGGGCTGACGACGGCCGAGCCGTCAGCACGGCCACCACCTCGACGGCGGCGACGGGGGACACCGACGACGGATCCGCCGCGACCGATGCCACCGCGACCGCGACGACCCGGGCCTCCGACGGCGGGTCTGTGGACGAGGAAGACCTGATCAGCGATGACGATGAGGACCTGGCCGATCTCGGCGAGGTCGGTCAGCCGGTCATCGAGCGCGTCCTCGGCGGCACCGTCATCTGGCGCGAAACCCCCGACGACTGAGGCAGCACGCCACCGACACCCGATCATCGCGAAGACACCCGATCCGCGCATTCACACCCTCTCCACGGGGTGTCAAAGCACGGATCGGGTGCTCGTTCACGGATCGCGTGTTGATGCGGACCTCGGGCCTGCGGTGGGCTACTTCGCCACCTCGACCCGCAGGGTCGTGGCCTTCGGTTCGCCCGCATCGGTGACGCACGAGACGGTATGCAGGCCGGTGTCCTGGATCGTCAGGGTTGCAGGCGTCGACGTGGGACCGTCGACCGCGAGCAACTCTGAGTGATCCGGGCCGAGCACCCGCACCGCGCCCGTCCCGACCACGCTGAGGTCGTGATCCCCAGGTGCGATGCTGGGGCGGTTGACAGTGCAGCCGGGCAGGATCACCTCGATGGGCGCCGTGGCGGGATCCGGGGGTGGATCGCCGCATCCGGCCAGCACACAGGGCCCGGCGACGACGGTGAGCAAAGCAAGGAGCGGGCGGCGCGGCATACCTGACCTTAGCCACACCAGCCCGGCCACCCCCATGGCGCCACCCGCGCGCATCCGAGGGGTTGTCGGACCGAGCAACTACCCTGGCCGATGTGTATGAAGGTGTGGTCCAGGACCTGATCGACGAGCTCGGCCAACTGCCGGGGATCGGCCCCAAGAGCGCGCAACGGATCGCCTTCCACTTGCTGCAGGCGGACGGTGCCGACGTCCAACGACTCATCACCGCGCTCGCGGAGGTCAAGGAGAAGGTCGCCTTCTGCACCATGTGCGGCAATATCGCCCAGGCCACCCTGTGCCGGATCTGCGCCGACCCGCGCCGCGACGGGCAGGCCATTTGCGTTGTCGAGGAGCCGAAGGATGTCGTCGCCATCGAGCGCACCGGAGAGTTCCGCGGTCGCTACCACGTGCTCGGCGGCGCCATCAGCCCGATGGATGGCATCGGTCCCGAACAGTTGCGCGTTGCCGAACTGATGTCGCGGCTGGCCTCCGGGGAGGTCGTCGAGATCATCCTTGCGACCGATCCGAATATCGAGGGCGAGGCCACCGCCGCTTATCTCGCCCGCCAACTCAAACCCTTCGGCCTGCGCGTGACGCGGCTAGCCTCGGGATTACCGGTCGGTGGCGATCTGGAGTATGCCGATGAGGTCACCCTCGGTCGGGCCTTTGAAGGACGGAGACTGATCGATGCCTGACGATTCGAACGCCACCCCCGCAGACGCCCGCCCTGGCGGCGACGCAGACCTCGCCCACCTCGCCGCGCTGACGGCACAGGAAGCCCGGCAATTCACCGAGGCGATCACGCAAATCGCCACCGGCGCGACCCCGGAGGCCGCACTGGCTGTCTCACTGCTCGCGACGGCGCAAATCCTCTCGACCGGCGCCCGCCTCGGCGCGATCCAAGATGTGGTGCTGCAACATCGCTACGAACCCGACGATGGCGATGACACCGACCTCGCCGCGCTCCGGGCCGCGATAGCCAATGTCTTCGAGGGGCTGGATGAATATGCCGATCTCGTCGACCCGATCACCTCGACCGAGCTGACGACCGGCTCGCTGTCCAGCGACTTCGCGATCATCGTCGCGGCGCTGGATCACGGCCTGAAGCACTACGACAAGGGCCGCCCGGTCGAGGCGCTGTGGTGGTGGCAGTTTAGCTATCTCTCCGACTGGGGCGAGCGGGCGGCGATGGCCCTGCGGGTCCTGCATGGTCTGCTTGCCCACATCCGCCTCGACGCCGACGAAGACCTCGTCGCAGAGGCCGAGTTCGACGCCCTCCACCCCTGACGCTGACGGGCCCCTGCCGGTCGCCCCACAACCGCCCACGAGCCGGATATGCCGATCGCCTCGGCCCCGGCTCGCCTACCATCGAGGGCGTTCCGAGACCCCTCTTGCGAAGAGAGCACCCCTGTGGCCCTGGTCGTGCAGAAGTATGGCGGCTCGTCCGTCGCCGACGCCGAGAGCATCAAGCGCGTCGCGCGGCGCATCATCGAGACCAAGAAGGCCGGCAATGATGTCGTCGTCGCGGTGTCCGCGATGGGTGACACGACCGACGAACTGCTCGATCTGGCCAACGAGGTCAGCCCGCTGCCACCGCCGCGCGAACTCGACATGCTGCTCACGGCCGGCGAGCGCATCTCGATGGCCCTGCTCGCCATGGCCATCGCCGATCAGGGGCACAGCGTGCGCTCCTTCACCGGCAGCCAGGCAGGCGTCATCACCGATGAGTCCCACGGCAAGGCCAAGATCATCGATGTGACACCCGGCCGGATCCTGGACGCTATCGCCAAAGGTCATATCGTCATCGTCGCCGGCTTCCAGGGCGTCTCGAAAGAGACGAAGGAGATCACCACCCTCGGCCGCGGCGGTTCCGACACCACGGCTGTCGCGCTCGCCGCGGCCATGCAGGCCAGCGTCTGCGAGATCTACACCGATGTCGATGGCGTCTTCACCGCCGACCCGCGCATCGTTCCCAAGGCGCGCAAGGTCGACCGCATTACCAACGAGGAGATGCTCGAGCTGGCCGCGTCCGGCAGCAAAGTCCTCCACCTGCGCAGCGTCGAGTACGCCCGGCGCTTCAACATTCCCATTCACGTCCGCTCCTCCTTCTCGCACAAGGAGGGCACCTTTGTCACCGACCAGCCCGCTCCCGAAGGAGAGTCCGTGGAAGCCCCGATTATCGCCGGTGTCGCGCACGACCGCAGCGAAGCCAAGATCACCGTCGTCGGCGTGCCGGACCGCACGGGGATGGCCGCGACGATCTTTGCCGCCATCGCCGAAGCCGGCATCAATATCGACATGATCGTCCAGAACGTCTCCGCGACCGAGACCGGGCTGACCGATATCTCCTTCACCCTCCCCAAGACCGAGGGCCCTGCAGCGATGCAGGCCCTGCACAACATCCAGGACGAGGTCGGCTTCGCGTCGCTGCAGTTCGACGACCAGATCGGCAAGCTGTCCCTGGTCGGGGCGGGTATGCGCTCGAATCCGGGGGTTTCCGCCACTTTCTTCAAGGCGATCGCCGACGTCGGCGTCAACGTCGAGATGATCTCGACCTCCGAAATCCGCATCTCCGTCGTCACCCGCGACGACCGTCTTGATGACGCGGTCCTCGCCGTGCACTCCGCCTTCGGCCTGGACGCCGACGAGGCGGCCGTCGTCTATGGCGGCACCGGCCGCTGATTGCGCGTTGCGCGAGGCGACGCACTGTCACCGAGCTGTTACGAAAGTTGTCACGTGTTGTTTGTGTGACTGATGTGATTTGTGATGCCCATGAGGCAAGATGGGTCGCGATCACTCCCACCGATCGAGAGGTTGGGTATGCCGCGCACTCCCGTCGCGCCCGATGCCGCGCGTCGCGACTTCCGGGGCCGTCAGCGCCGCCGGCTCATCATGCTGCTGACCCTGCCCGGGCTCATTCTGGGCACGGTGAGCGTCACGGCCGCATACTCCTCCGGCTTGCTCACCCGAAAAGCCGATGTCGCGTGCACCCCCAAGGTCGTGCTCGCCCCGGAGCGCGATTCGTTCCAGATCAAGATTCAGAACTCGAACGAAACACCCGGTGAAGGCGCTCGCGTCGCCTCAGATCTGAGCGACCGCGGCTTCGTTGTCTCGAGTGTCGGCAATGCGCCCGACAATATCTACGTCAAGCGGGCCGCCCTCGTTTATCACGGTCCGAAAGGCCTCGATCAGGCCCTGCTCGTCGCCGCGCAGATCCCCGGCGCCCGCCCGTGGAATGACGGCCGCAGCGGCAGCAACGTCGAACTCGTGATCGGCTACGGCTTCCACGGCCTGAGCTATGTCCCACCGCCGCCGGCCCCGCTGCCCGGTGAGATCACGGTGAATGTCTACAACACGACATACCGCGAAGGCCTCGCGAGCCAGGTGGCCGCCGAATTGACCGATCGCAGCTTCGAGGTCGGCGCCGTCGGCAACGACCCCATGTATGCCTTCCTGCCCGATGACGAGGCGATCATCCGCTTCGGTCCCAAGGGCGCGGACGCGGCTGACGTTCTGCTGCAACATCTTCCGGAAGCTCGGCAGGTCGAGGACTCACGCACCGACGCCAGTCTCGATCTCGTCCTGGGCAATGGGTATGCCGCCCTCACCCCCCAGGCTGACATCCCGCGCCCCGCGCCCCGCCCGGCTCCGCAGCCGGACCGCGTCGCGCGACCCTGCTCCTCGAAATAGGAGCCGGACGAGGGCGGTCGTCTCGCCCGCCGCACACCGGTTTGGGTGCGGCCAGGGGGAGTGCTTGGATGGTGATCAGGAGCTTTCCGGGATCACTGAAAGGGCCCTCCCATGCCGGTTCGTAAGGTTGCCATGCTCACCGCCGGGGGGATCGCCCCGTGCCTGTCCAGCGCGGTCGGCGGACTCATCGAGCGCTATACCGAGGTTGCGCCGGAGGTCGAGATCATCGGCTACCTCGATGGCTATGCCGGGCTGTTGACCGGCAATTCGATCACCGTCACCCCGGAGGGTCGCGCGGGCGCCCACCTGTTGCACAGCTTCGGCGGCAGCCCGCTCGGCAATTCCCGCGTCAAGCTGACCAATGTCGCCGACTGCGTCAAGCGCGGCCTGGTCCAAGAGGGTCAAGACCCACTTCAGGTCGCGGCCGAGCAACTGACCCGCGATGGCGTCGATGTGCTGCATACGATCGGCGGCGACGACACCAACACCACGGCGGCCGACCTCGCGGCCTATCTGCACGAGAACGGCTACGAACTGCAGGTCGTCGGGCTGCCCAAGACGATCGACAATGATGTCGTCCCGATCCGCCAGACCCTCGGCGCGTGGACGGCGGCCGAGCAGGGCGCGATCTATGCCGAGAACATCATCGGCGAGCACACCTCCAACCCGCGGATGCTCATCGTGCACGAGGTCATGGGCCGCCACTGTGGCTGGCTGACAGCCGAGACCGCCCGCCGCTACCACGAGAAGAATGCGTCCCGCGAGTTCGTGCCCGCGCTCGGGGCGAGCAAGGAGCGGTGGGACGTCCACGCGGTCTATGTGCCGGAACTGCACATCGACATCAAGGCCGAGGGCGAGCGCTTGCGCGCGGTCATGGACGAGCTCGGCTGCGTCAACATCTTCTTGTCCGAGGGCGCCGGTGTCGAGGATGTCGTCACCGAAATGGAGGCCGCCGGCGAGGAGATTCCCCGCGACCCCTTCGGGCACGTCATGCTCGACAAGGTCAACCCCGGCGCCTGGTTCGCCAAGCAGTTCGCCGCCGCGATCGGCGCCGAGAAGACGATGGTTCAGAAGTCGGGATATTTCTCCCGCTCCGCGGCCGCGAATGACGAGGACCTCGCGCTGATCAAGCGCTGCACCGACTTTGCGGTCGACGCCGCCTTGCGCGGCGAGTCCGGCGTCGTCGGCGAGGATGAGGAGCAGGGCGACGAACTGCGCGCCATCGAGTTCCCGCGGATTCGCGGCGCCAAGCCTTTCGATCCGCAGGTCGACTGGTTCCAAGCCCTCCTGGGCGAACTCGGCCAGTCCTGACCGTCGAAATCTGCACTGCGACAACATCACTCAAAGGAGAGTGTTCATTGATGGACCGTAGGCACGCCTCGTCCGGCTCGCCTTTCGAGGCGACGATCGGGTTCTCGCGAGCGGTTCGCGTCGGCAACCACATCGCCGTCAGCGGCACCGCGCCGATCTGGCCGGACGGCGGTATCGTCCTCGACGCCGGCTCCCAGGCTCGGCGTTGCCTGGAGATCGCGCTCAGCGCCGTCGCCGAACTCGGCGGCTCAGCAAGCGATGTGGTCCGCACCCGGATGTTCATCACCTCACCCGATGTCGCGGACGAGGTCTCCGCCGCGCACGGCGAGGTCTTCTCGCAGGTCCGTCCCGCCGCGACCATGGTCGTCGTCGCCGCCCTCCTCGACCCCCGCTGGCTTGTCGAGATCGAACTCGACGCCATCGTCGCCGACTGAAGGTTTCCCGCAGTGATGATGGTGGTGTTCGTCCCGGACTGACCCGGTTTCCCGCTGGCCTGTTGGTTGAGTGCCTTGAATGGGATCTGTCGCCCGGGACGAACGCCTGGCATCAGCCGGGCGGAACGTGACTTGATAGGAGCCTGGTCGTAAGGCCTCTTCACTGTGCTGTCCGCCCGCCCGACTGATGCGCGTTCCTTGCCATTGTCAGACGGAAAGGGCAGTACTCATGCTAGCTACTCCTAGCGGCGTCTTCGGCGGCGTCGATACCCACGCCGACACTCACACCGCGGCCGCGCTCTCGTGTACCGGAGCGTTGCTGGGGACCGCGACCTTCCCCGCCACCGCGGCCGGGTACACCGAGCTGATGGGCTGGTTGACCGGGTTCGGCCCGGTCACCCGGGTCGGGGTCGAGGGCACTGGCTCGTACGTCTCGCTGAAGCACCTCGATGTGCCCGAGGCCGGGCCGCGGCTGTCGGGCAAGGAGTACAAGCTCGATGTCCCGCTCAAGGAGGGCATCAGCCAGGAGAACGCCAAGAAGATCAACAAGCTGATCCGCGACGAGGGCCCCAAGACGGTCAAGACCCAGGTGCAGGGCGACGCGATCCGCGCCACCGCCAAGTCGCGCGACGACTCGATATCGCGGTGTGCTTCACCAACTACAAGTGACCCCGTGGGCGGCGGGTCCTTGGTGCAAAACCGGGTGCCCGCCGCTCGCTGGTCGTGACAGCATCACCGGGTGAGCGCAACGATCCAGGCCCGGGATTTGGCGGCCGCCTATGGCGATCGTGAACTCTTCTCCGGCCTGGACCTGATCGTCGCCCCCGGCGATGTGCTCGGCCTCGTCGGGCCCAATGGCGCCGGCAAGTCCACGCTGCTGCGCCTGCTTGCGGGCCGTATGGCGCCCGAGCGCGGCAGCGTGACCCGCACTCCGCGTGATGCGCGGATCGGGCTCTTGGACCAGGTCCCCGATGCCCGTCCGGGCGAGTCGATAGGGGAGCAGGTGCGCCGGCGCACCGGTGTCACCGAGGCCGCCGAGGCGATGCAGTAGGCCGCCGATGACCTGGCGGCCGGGCGCGCGGGGGCGGACACGGCATACGCGGACGCACTGGAGGACTGGCTCGCCCTCGGTGGGGCCGACCTCGACGAGCGGCTCGCCGTGGTGGCCGCGGATCTGGGGCTCGACGTCGATCTGGACCGCGAGGTGACCTCCCTCTCGGGCGGGCAGGCGGCGCGCATGTCTCTGGCCGGACTGTTGTGCTCGCGCTGGGATGCCTACTTCCTCGACGAGCCGACCAATGACCTCGACGCCCTGGGGCTGGATGCCCTGGAGGACTTCGTCGCCGGGCTCGATGCTCCGTGCGTGCTCGTCAGCCACGACCGCGAGTTCCTCTCGCGGACGGTGACCGCAGTCCTGGAGATCGATCGCTCGCTGCAGCGAGTGGCGCTCTATGGCGGCTCTTCTAACTTGAGCGGGCACGCCGGGCGTTCGCGGTGACGCGGAAGGGCCCGTGACCTCGGTGATCATGGCTGTTGTCAACGCAGTTCATGGTCACGAAGGTGAGGTCACGGGCTTGGTTCAGCGTACGCATGCACGGACATCAGGAGGGCAGCGGTCGGCGACGTTGCTGTTGGGGATCGAGGGACTTGCGGTGGCGTTGGTCACCCTCGATGGTGACGGCGGCCGGGTCGTGGACGTCGTGACCGATGAAGGGTCCGCGGCAGCGTGCCCGGAGTGCGGGGTGCTGTCAACCTCGGTCAAGGAACGCACGACCACGCATCCGCGGGACCTGCCGTACGGGGCCTCGTCGGTCCGGTTGGTGTGGCACAAGACGCGGTGGCGGTGCCGCGAACGGGCCTGCCCAAGAGGAACATTCACCGAGTCACTGGCCACGGTGCCGGCCCGCTCGAGGCTGACGTCCCGGCTGCGGGCCGAGTGTGGTGAGCGGGTCGCGACCGACGCCGCGTGTGTTCAGGCGGCCGTGGACCGGTACGGGGTGTCCTGGCCGATCGTGCACGCCGCGTTCGTCGCGCACGTCGATGCCGAGCTGGCCGCGCCGGTGCCGGCGGTGTGTGTGCTCGGGATCGATGAGACCCGCCGCGGCAAGCCGGTCTGGGCCCGCGACGAGGAGACCGGCCGGTGGCGGATCATCGCCGACCGGTGGCTGACCGGCATCGTCGACGCCGACGGCACCGCCGGCCTGCTCGCGCATGTCGATGGACGGACCGCGCAAGTCGTCTCGGACTGGCTGACCGACCAGCCAAAAGCCTGGCGGGACAACGTCACCCACGTGTGTATCGACCTGTCCGCGTCCTACGCCAAGGCCGTCGCCGACGCCCTCCCGGGCGCGGTCCTGGTCGCCGACCGGTTCCACCTGGTCCGGCTCGGCAACGACATGGTCACCGCCGTGCGGCAACGCGCCACCCGTGAGGAGCGGGGCCGTCGAGGCCGCAAGCGTGACCCCGAGTGGGTCTCACGGCGGCGGCTGCTCACCGCCCACGAGCGCCTGTCCCCGGCCTCGTTCGCGCGGATGTGGAACGGGCTGATCGACCAAGGCGATCTCGGTATCGAGGTCCTGCACGCCTACGCCGTGAAGGAGAACCTCCGGGCTCTGCTCGCCCTCGCGCCCACGCCGGGAACCTCGGTCCCTGACCGGTCCGCGATCTCCCACCGCCTGTGGCGCTTCCTGTCCCTCGCCGCCGCCAGCGACAGCCCCGAGGTCCACCGCCTCGCCGCGACCGTCGAGAACTGGTGGCCCGCGATCGAGGCCGGCCTGCTCACCGGCTACTCCAACGCCCGCTCCGAGGGCTACAACCGGCTCGCCAAGCACCAAGGACGCAACGCCTTCGGCTTCCGCAACACCGAGAACCAACGCCGCCGCATACGCTGGGCCTGCACTCGTCAACACCGACGAGCTACAGCTGGGACCAACGAGTTGCCCGCTCAAGTTCGATGAGCCTCTATGGCGGGTCGTATAACGCCTATCTCGAGGAGCGATCGATCGCGCGGCGGCGGGCGCGCGAGAGCTTCGAGGAGTATGCCGCGCGGCGCTCCTCCCTCGAGGATCGGGCTCGGCGGCAGCGGGCCTGGATGGACAAGGGCACGCGAAATGCCTTGCGCAAGAGGAACTCTGGGTCCGAAGCGGACAAGCACATCTTGGCGAAGGCGCGGGCGAGCTTGGAGAAGCAGGCGGCCAAGGCGCGCCAGACCGAGCGGATGATCGAGCGGCTCGATGTCGTCGAGGAGCCGCGCAAGGAATGGGAGCTGCAGTTCACCATCGCCTCCGCTGGCCGCTCCGGCGAGATCGTGGCGACGGCAACGCGGGCGGTCGTGCAAAGGGGCGCTTTCACGCTGGGGCCGCTGGATCTGCAGCTGAACTTCGGGGACCGGGTCGCGATCACGGGTCCGAATGGCGGGGGCAAGACGACGCTGCTCGGGTTGCTCTTGGGGCGCCTCCAGCCGGATGACGGCTCGGCGGGGTTGCGCGCATCGGTCGTCGTCGGTGAGGTGGATCAGGCTCGGGCCGCCTTCCAGAGCGGGCTGACGCTCGGGCGGGCGATGGAGGAGGAACTGCCCGACTGGTCGCAGGCGGACGTGCGCACGCTGCTGGCGAAGTTCGGGCTGCGCGCCGACCAGGTCTCGCGGGCGGCGGCCACGCTCTCCCCCGGCGAACGGACATGGGCGGCGCTGGCGCTGCTGCAGGCTCGCGGGGTGAATCTGCTGGTGCTGGACGAGCCGACCAACCACCTCGACCTGCCCGCCATCGAGCAGTTGGAGCAGGCGCTGGATGCCTTCGACGGCACGGTGCTGCTGGTCACCCACGACCGCCGGATGCTGGAAACCGTCCGCCTCACCCGCCGCTGGCAGGTAGAGGACGGCCAGGTGCGTGAGATCGAGCCGTAGGGACTACCAGCCCGCCGGCTCCTGCGGGCATTGTTCATACAACTGGTTGATATCTTTCGGATTCTTGACCGCGCCGTAGGCATACCATTCGGGCGCTCCATTGCGCCTGGCCTGATCGAGATATTCTGCCTCCGAGGGCGCCTCAACCAATGGTGGGTAGCCTTCCTTCGTCAGGCATCCCATCAGCCAGACGTTGTGAGCGTACATTCGCCGCCAACCCTCGACATCCACCGTAGGCCGGGGGTAACTCTTGAGAAAGTCAGATGTACAGGATTTCATGTCTCCCAGGAGCTTGGATTCTTGCGCCTGGGAGACCTCATAATTGATGACATTGTTTTCATCCAACTGCACATCCCACCCCTTGTCGACCAGGCATCGCGCTTGCATACGCGTTTGTAAATCGGAGTGCTGCGCCTGACTTAAGCTAGTCCCGGGCCTAGGGATTTCAGACTCCGCTTTCGAAGCCGAACTAGATTTAGCGCCCTCCCGGCACCCCGCCATGAGGAATAAGGAAACACCAAAAAGGACACAACAAGTCGTGGCCCTACTCGCTACAGGTCTCATAACCTCCACGATCCTGAAAAACGGGAACATTCATATCCCAACCTGGGGATATGCAGTAGCGCCTCCATTAGGCTAGACAGTAGGCATACGTCTCACTCATGTAAAGATAGCCGGGATCAATCTGCACAGACCACAGCGAAACGTTAGTGAACCCATAATTGGAGTAGTCGCCATGCCTGTAGTTCTTGCTCGGAAAAAACTGACCTTTGACAGTTCCAGTTGCCGTCTTCTGCGAGTGGCCTTGCTGGCCAGGCCCGCTATCACCTTTCACAACAACATCTTCACCAGTACGGCATCCTTTAGAACCACTGTCGAAGCCACCCGTCGCCTGCGCCTGACTCACACCCGAAGCCAAAAGCGCTGCCGCACACGCCGCCAAAGCGATCCCTGCTCGCTTACCGAACATACCTACCACACTTCCTATCCTGGCTCGCATCGCAGCGGTCGCCACTACTTCACGAAAGTACTCCCCTACTACCCCAGTGGCAATACTTTCAGGCGGACAAGGATGCTGGCACCTCCGGCGGCACCGATCGATCTGAATCGGCACGGGTTCTCTGCCGCTGTCATACGGGCTGCGGCTCGGGTTTGAGGGCAGCGTAGTGGGCTTGCTCGT
>JAIUPO010000016.1 GCA_020160805.1 Actinomycetota bacterium
CGTCCAGCACGCACGATGGGGGACCGATCCAGGCCATCGGCTACATCAACGACACCCTGAAGCTGGCTCAAGATAACGATCGCGTTGGTGCTGAACAGGACCCGTCGGATCTCGACGTCGTAGTCCAGGAACGGGGTGAACTCCTCCCACGCTGCTCGCCACATCTTCGGGATCGCGGGGTAGGTCTTGCCCCACTTCTCCTCGAGCTCTTCGAACGCCGCCCAGGCGGCCTGGGCCGTGGCTGCGGTGTAGATGCTCTTCAGATCCTTGGCGAGCTGGTCCCAGTACCTGCGCGAGGCGTACCGCAAGGTGGCCCGGATCAGGTGGATCACGCATGCCTGCACGATCGCCTGCGGGAAGACCGCGTTCACCGAATCGGGCAGGCCTTTCAGGCCGTCACAGACGATGAAGAAGACGTCCTGGACGCCGCGGTTCTTCAGGTCGGTGAGCACGCTCATCCAGAACTTCGCGCTCTCCCCGCCGCCCTGCCCGGCCCACAGGCCGAGCACGTCACGGCGGCCGTCCAGGTCGACCCCGATCGCGGCGTAGAACGGCTGGTTGCCGACCTGCCCATCACGGACCTTGACGTAGATCGCGTCGATGAAGATCGCCGCGTAGACCCGTTGCAGCGGACGGCTGGACCAGGACTGCATCTCCTCGACCACTTTCTCGGTGATCCTCGAGACGGTGTCCTTGCAGATGCTCGCGCCGTACACCTCGGCAAAGGGCGCGGAGATCTCGCCCGTGGTCAGGCCCTTGGCGTACAACGAGATTGCCACCGCATCAACATCAGTGAGACGACGCTGCCGCTTCTTCACGATCACCGGAGCGAACGTGCCGGCCCGGTCCCGCGGCACCTCGATGGTGACCTCGCCAGCAGTATCGGTCAGCACCGTCTTGGCCCGGGTGCCGTTGCAGATGTTGCCGGCACCACCCTCGGGAGCCTGGTGTTTGGCGTGACCGAGGTGATCGGTCATCTCCTCCTCGAGCGCCGCCTCCAGGACAGTGGCGGTGATCGACTTCAACAGGCCCTCCGGGCCGGTCAGCTCCTCACCACGAGCCCGAGCGGCCTTGACCAGCTCGGCCACCGCCGCCCGCTCACCAGGAGTCGCTCTCGCTGAAGTCCTCTTCTTCGCTTCCTTGGGCATCGAACTCATGCCCTTCAATGTTGCCTCGGTCATCGGTGACCAGCCTTCCTCGCCGACCTCGTCGGCGTGTCGAGCCAGAAACACCTTTCACCGGACAGTCCCCCTCTTGACACAGAGGGGTGCTGAAAGGACTCACGTAACGCGTTGGTGCGCCGGTCGGTCTTTGTTCACGCTGCCGGCATGGGCCTGTGCTCAGGGTTCTTCGTGGCGTCCGAAGCGACGGATCACGTCGCGGCGGCTGCGTACCTGGAGTTTCGTCAGGATGTTGCTCACGTGGTTGCGGGCGGTGATCGGTGAGATGACGAGTCTGTCGGCGATCTGTTGGTTCGTCATGCCGCGGGCCAGCAGTGCGAGTACCTCATGCTCTCGTTGGGTGAGTCCGTAGTCGTGCTCTGGGTCCGCGGACCCGCGCGGGCCGGGGTCGGTGAGGACCTCGAGGGTGCGGGCCGCGACGGGCGCGCCGATCAGGACGTGACCTGCGGCGACGGAGCGGATCGCCGAGACGATCTCCTGACCGGGTGCACCTTTGACGAGGTATCCGCGTGCCCCGGCCCGCAGCGCGGCGAAGAGGGCTGTGTCGTGTTCGGACATGGTCAGTACCAGGACGGCGACGCTCGGGTGGTCGTGGAGGATCCTCGTGATCGCTTCGAGGCCGCCGATCCCCGGCATCGCGAGATCCATGAGGACGACGTCTGGGGCGGTGTCGACGACGGCAGCGATGGCGGCGGCTCCGTCTGCCGCCTCGGCGACGACCTCGATGTCGTCGGCTCGTTGGAGCGTGAAGCGCACGCCCTCGCGGAACATGGGGTGGTCGTCGACGAGGACGACCCGGATCGGGCTCATCGGGTCCCTCCCTGCGCGGGGAGGGGCAGCCAGGCGCGAACCGTGGTCCCTCCGCCGTCGGTGTCCTCGATCGAGAGCGACCCGCCGAGCTCGTGTGCCCGCTCCCGCATGGACAGCGTCCCCACTCCGGTTGGGCCGCTGCGCCCGGCACCGTGGTCACGCACCTCGAGTTGTAGGCCGTCGCGGTGTCGGGCGATCGTCAGCTGCGCCGAAGTGCATCCGGAGTGGCGGGCGACGTTGGTGAGTGCTTCGCGCCCGATCCGGTATGCGGCGGCCTCGGGTCCAGGCGGGAGCACGCCGAGGTCTTCGCTGACCACCACGCAGTCGAGGCCCAGGCTCTCGGCGACCTCTTCGAGGGCACCGACCAGCCCGAGCTCGTCCAGTGCCGGCGGGCGCAGCTGCCGGCTCATCTGTCGGACCTCGTTCAGGCCCTGATGGGTCGCCTGCGCCAGGCGGTCCAGTCTGCTCCGTGCCAGGTCGGGATCCTCTTGGACGATCTGGTCCAGGTCGCGCAGCTGCATCGCGACTCCTGCAAGTGTCGGTCCGAGGCCGTCGTGGAGCTGACGTCGCAGCAGCACCCGCTCCTCCTCCCGTGCGGTGACGAGCTGGTGCCGGCTGGACGCGAGCTCTTCGGTCAGTCGTCGCACCCGGGCGCTCTCGCGTGAGTCGCCGTAGAGGGCCCAGTCGACCGCGTCATGGAGGCGGGCCCGGGCCGGGGCTAGGGCCAGGGTGACCGCGGCGGCGATGAGGCCGACCGCGACCGGTGAGACCTGCGACCCGGCAGTGGACGCGAGGGAGACGACCAGGGCATACCCGAGCGCGAGCACTGTTGCGAGCACGAGGAAGACGGTCAGCCGGCCCACGACCCGGTCCACCCAGCCCAGGCGGAAGCGGAGCACGCTCGCCGTTACGGTCAGGGCCAGCAGCCCGCCTGCGACGATGTCGAGCAGATCGCCGCCGGCCGGCCAGAGCCAGCGTCCTACGACGACGAGGAGCGTGAAGGCCACGACGGCGAGCAGGACGCTGACCACCCGCCGGCGGGTGTCGCCGCGGGCGCCTCTCAGCTTCCCGTAGACCGCGACCGGCACGAGCAGGAACGGCACCTGGATCGCGATCTCGGCCCAGCTCTGCAGCGGCTCGCCCCATCCGCTGGGGAGGAGGCCGACCGGATTCGCGAACTCACGCGTCCAGGCCGGCAGCGAGGAGTCCGGTGCCGCCGCCGGCCCCTGCAGGGATGCCCAGGCGGCCACGGCCAGGACCTGAAGCCCGACCGCAACCGTGGCCCAGGGTCGCCAGCGCCCGGATGGCAGTCGTCCGTCCGGCAGCAGCAGCAGCACCACCAACGTCAGCGGCACGATCAGCGCCGAGGCCCGATCGGCATACCAGATCCACCAGGGTGCGCCCGAGGTGACGCCGGCCTGCAGGCTCGCACCGGCCAGGGCAGAGAGGGCGAACAGTGCCGCCACCGCGATCATCGACCAGCCGAGCAGCAGCGGGCCGAGCGCTGCGATGAGCGCCCCGGGGATGGCCCACAGCAGCGGCATCACCAGAAGCTTCAGACCGACCTCGTGCAGCCCCGCCGCCCGGCCGGACCCGGTCCCGGTGACCCACGCGGCGGCGAGGGAGAGGGCGATGGTCGCCGCAGCCGCCGACCAGGGCGCCACCCTCGCCGGAGTGCTCCCGCTCATGGGGTCAGTATGTTCCCGGCTCCGCCGTCCCGCTCCACTCCCGCCACGACATCCGCGCCACGTGCACTCCGAGCCAACCGAAAGAGACCAGCAGCAGCAGGTGCGCCTCGAACGGCCCGACCGGCGGCAGGAGGAAGTCCCAGAGCAGGAACGCGACCAGCAGGACCAGCGGGATGCGCGGCAGGCTCCTGCCACGCCAGCCCGCCGCCGCCAACAGGATCAGGCCCAACAACGAGCCGAGCAGATGCGGCACCAACGCTCCGAACACGGCCCCGGGGTGCTCCAGAAAGGCGTCATTGAGCCGGACCGCGGCATCGACCCCGAGCGCGGGCGGCGCGATCGTCCCGGCGGTGTAGCCCAGCGCGAGGATGTTGTGAAAACCCCAGAAACCCCACAAGGTGAGCAGAATCCCGACCGCGGTCAGCCTCGGCGCCCGGTGCCGCGTCACCTGGGCGAGTCCGAGGACGGCGACCGGCAGGAACAGCATGCTCGCCAGGAGCGCAAACTGCTCGACGCCGTGGAATACGGGGTGCTCAGCGCCCCAGCGGATCTGGTCGCCGAAGTCGCCGCCGTCATCGATGACGAGATGGCCGACGAACTGAGTCCCTCCATTGAGGAAACCGGCCAGGATCAGGCTCGCTGCTACGGCAAGTTGGGCCGCGCGGGAAAGCGGCGGCCGGGTGGGCAGGACTTGAGTCTCGTTCGGCCCCGCCACGGCGGCGGCCACGTCCTGTGCGGTCATTCCGGTGTCCTCCTATCGGCCGGGCCGTCCGCCCGGGCTGACTCATCGTCGCCCGATCAGACAGACCGACACATGGGTCACCTGCACCATCTCTACGCACCAAACCCTCACACAAAGCGCTCATCCGTCCGAGGGGCTGAACGCTGCTTAGGCGCACGACTTCCCGGCGGTGAGACGCGTGATGCTTCGCCTCGACGGTCCCAGTCTTGCGGCCGTCCTGGCAAAGCGAGAATTGGCGCGTAGACGAGGATGGTCAGCTTGTTCGCGTCACGTAGGCACTGTCCAAGACGGTGCTCCCCGGCGGCACGGTGGAGACCTCCGGGATGTTCTCGGCCGTGGCTGCCTCGAGCTGGACGTTTCCCACACTGTCGACGTCGTAGAGGTACACCCAGAACGCGGCTCCCGGTGTCGATCCCTCCTCTCCTAGAACGGTGCGACCTGACGACCATTCGCCATCTGACTGCTCCACTGGCACTGCGTAGTGCTTCAGGTCGTCGACCGGCTTGATGAGTAGCCACACCCTGTGGTCTGGAGCGATGTTGACGGCGGTTCCCTGAAACTCGACATCACGCCCCTCGAAAGAGATGGCTCGATCTCCAGAGATGGCGCCTCGCGGGTCGAACAAGTAGGACTGAACACGAGGTAGGAGTAGAGCGCTGCCTTTGCAAGGCAGATGTCAGGAGTTCGAGTCTCCTATGCTCCACATTTGGGCAGGTCAGGATGGTTTTTTGTAATGACACCAGAGGCCTGCCTGTTGGCCAGGCCCACCCCGGTAGAGGCCGAAAACACCACTCAGCACGACTAGCCAAATCCACGATGGTGCCAGATTGACCCCACGAGAACACATGATTGCCGACTTGATGGCCCGTGGACTCTCCAACCCCCAGATCGCCGAGCAGTTGTACCTGTCGACCAAGACCGTGGCGAACTACGTATCCACCGTGATGCTCAAGCTCGGCGCAGACGACCGGACCGATGCGGCCCGGATCGTCCGCGGGACACCGTAACCGACCTTGGTTATTGGACTGATTCCAATCGTCGGCGACCTTGGATCGAGGCCGTCACGACGAGCACGAGCACCGTGAGCATGCTGAGCATCATCGCCGGGACCGTGACGTTGGCGATGTGGAAGTGAGCGCCGTGCTCCCAGATGTCTGCGGTGTCCTTGTTGACCCAGCCGTCCTGGGCGAGGCGGACGATGGCGGTCACCAGTTCTGCCAGTACGCATGCGAAGGCGAGAGGCACCGTGACGGAGAGAACCCATCCCAGGACACGCTGTGTGCGTGTGGTCGCTGCCTGACGGAAGCGCCAGGCGACCAGTGCGGCGGGTCCGAGCAGGCCCAACTGGATCAGGTGAGACCCGATGTGCAGGAAGCTGGTGTCACCTGCGGCGGCGAACGGGAACGCCGAAGGTCGCCTGGGGCGAGGGCGTCGTCGCAACCGACCTCAACGGCGTACCGGTCTGACCGCCTTGTGTGCCTGAGACCACGCTGGAGCGCGGTCTCAGGCACAGGGCAGGTGAGGGCAGCGGTCAGTCGATCGTCGCGATGAGCGCGCCGGCCCGGAGCACCGCGCCCTCGTCCTCAATCAGCGTGATCGTGCCGGCGACCGGCGCCACGACCTCCATGTCGACCTTGTCGACGGCGACCTCGGCGAGCAGGTCACCCTCGGCCACGACGGCACCGTCCTCGGCGAACCACGTGGCCAGCGTTCCCTCCGCGTCCGGGTCGGACTGGGAGATGACCGGGAAGACGACATCGGTCATGCCGGCGCCACCTGACCGATGATGGCTTCCTTGATCCGCGCGGGCGTCGGCAGGGCGGTGTACTCCAGCGGGCGGGCGTAGGGGATCGGCACGTCCGGCACGGCCACCCGGCTGATCGGTGCCTTGAGGATGGTCGGGTCGTGCTCGGCGATCCGGGCCGCGATCTCTCCCGAGAGCCCGAACGACTGGTAGTCCTCGTCGACGATCACGAGGTGGCCCGTCCGGGTCACCGACTCGATGATCGCCTCGGTGTCGAGCGGCACGATGCTGCGCAGGTCGATCACCTCGACGTCGGCGGTGCCGTCGGCGGCGAGCTCCTCGGCGACGTCCAGAGCGTGGTGGACCGACAACGACAGGGTGACGACGGTGACGTCCGAGCCGGGTCGGGCGGTGGCCGCCTTGCCGATCTCGACGACGTGGTCACCGGTCGGAACGGGACCGATGGAGCGCTTGTTCTTGGCCATCCATGGGAGTCCCTGGATGCCCTTGTGGAACATGAAGACCACCGGGTTGTCGTCGCGGATCGCGGCGGTCATCAGTCCGGCCGCGTCGGCCGGGTTGGACGGCACGACGACCTTCATGCCGGGCAGGTGGGCAAAGGTGCCCCACAGACACTGCGAGTGCTGGGCACCGTCGGAGTAGCCGCCGCCGACCGCGGTCATGAGCACCATCGGCACCTTGACGTTGCCGCCGGACTCGAAGTGGATCTTGGCCATGTGGTTGTAGATCTGGTCCATGCAGACCCCGAAGAAGTCGACGAACATCAGCTCGACGATGGGTCGCATCCCCTCGGTGGCCGCACCGATCGCCGCGCCGATGAATCCGGTCTCGGAGATCGGGGTGTCCATGACCCGCTCCGGTCCGAACCGGTCGAGCAGCCCGGTGGTCGAGGAGAAGATGCCGCCGTAGGCGCCGACGTCCTCGCCGAGCACGAAGACGTCCTCGTCACGCTCCATCTCGCGCGCGATCGCCTCGACCATGGCCTTGGCGGTGTTGAGCCGCTTGGTGGCCGGGGCGGCCGCCGGCTGCTCCGCCGGGTCGCCCTCCGTGGCGGGCTGTTGGGTGGTGTCGATGCTCATCTCGATTCCCTTCCTGCTCAGGCGAAGACGTAGTCACGGACGGTGGACGGGTCCGGTTCGGGACTCGCCTTGGCGAAGGCGATCGCGGACTCGACCGTGTCGGAGGCGGCCCGCCGGGTGATCGCGACGGCAGCGTCGTCGAGGATGCCAGCCTCACGCAGGGCGGCCTCGTAGGTCGGGATCGGGTCCTTGCCGGGCACGCCCTCGAGGTCGGCTCGATAGCCCTGGGCGTCACCCTCGAAGTGGCCCCACAGGCGCAGGGTGTGCACCTCGATCAGGGTCGGGCCGCCACCGTTGCGGGCTCGCTCGACTGCTTCGCGGGCGGCCTCGTGGACCGCCTCGACCGCGTTGTCCTCGACCCGCACACCCGGGATTCCGTATGCCGCGGCCCGCTCGGCGTTGTTGGCCACCGAGGTCGACGCGCTGCGCGGCACCGAGATGCCCCAGTCGTTGTCCTCGACGACGAAGATGACGGGGAGCTTCCACAGCGCCGCGAGGTTGAGGGTCTCGTGGAAGGCGCCCTGGTTGGCCGCTCCCTCACCGGTGACGGCAACGGCAACGCGGTCGGTGCCGCGCTTCTTGAAGGCCAGCGCCTGACCGGCTGCGGGCGGGTAGCCCTCGGCGATGATGCCCGAACAGGAGAAGTGCGCGTCCGGGTCGAAAAGGTGCATGTGACCACCACGACCACGCCCCAGACCGTCGACGCGACCGAAGATCTCGGCGGTCATCCGGTTGAGGTCGACGCCGTGGGCGATGGCGAAATGGTGCGGGCGGTGCGTCGCGGTCACCGCATCACCGCGGCTCAGATGCGCGCAGACGCCGGCCGCAACCGGCTCCTGGCCGGCCGCGAGGTGCATCTCGCCGGGGATGAGGCCGGCGCCGATGTCGAACGCCGGCTTCTTGTCCGCGTGGTACTCACGCAGGATGGCTTCCTCGTAGGTGCGGATCAGGACCATCTGGTCGTACAGGTCACGCTGGACAGCGGCATCGATGCGGCTACTCATGGGCTCCTCCTTGAGCGAGGACCACATCGTCCAACCGGCGACTGCTGCCGCGACAGGGCGCTGATTTCAGATGGTGAGTCAGGGAGTGATCGACGATTCGGCCATCGCCCAGCCCAGGCGTCGGGCCGCGCGCTGCAGCGCGGCCGCGTGCTGCTCGTGGCCGGGTCGCCGGGCCGGCAGTGACACCGCGACTGCCCCGACGACACCGCCGACGCGGATCGGCGCCGCCAGACACGAGGTCCCGAGGAGGTACTCCTCGGAGTCGGCCCAGATGTCGGCGTGGTCCTCGAGGCGCTGGGCCAGGGCCCGCCGGTCGGTGATCGTGTTGGGGGTCAGATCGTGCAGCTGGTGCCGGGCGATGTAGTCGGCTCGGCGCTCGGCGCTCAGTCCGGCGAGGATCGCCTTGCCGAAGGCGGTGGCGTGCCCCGAGTCCTGGACCCCCACCCACAGGTCCACGCAGGGTGCGTCGGGACCATCGGCAATGTCGACCAAGCGGATCTCGCCGTCGCTGTAGACCGACAGGTAGGTGGCGCCGCCCACCTCGTCACGCAGCGACTTCAGGACCGGCCGGACTCGCGGCAGCAAGGCCTGCATCGCCGGCGGTGACGCGACCATCGCGGATGGTCCGAGCACGTAGCCGTCGGTGAGCTTGCGCAGGTAGCCCTCGTGGACCAGCGTGCGCAGCAGGTGGTAGGTCGTCGGCAGGGCCAGCCCGACCATCCGAGCCAGACTCTTGGCCGGCACGGCATCCTCGCTGGCCGCCACCGCCTCCATCAGCCGGAGGGCGCGTTGGACCGAGCCGATGAGCGTGGGTTCGGCCATGGCCACCCTCCCGTCGTCGTTGACTGGTCGCCGCCCGCGCGGCGTGGCCTCACTGTGCAGGAGCCGGCGCGTCGGGGCAAGGGGCGGGGCTGGCTCGACCGACCGCTGCCGACCCTCAGCCACCCACGCCACCCCGGTGCCCCGTCGGCTTGGTGCGGTGCGCGCGGGGGTGGGCGGACGGCATACCGGGTCATTTGTCCGGACCGCGAAGGGCCACATCGTGGACGGCCGAGAAAGTCAGTGCATAACGCGTGCTGATGCTATCCATCACCCAGGCATGCGACCCCAAGGACCGGCACGTGCTAGCGGCGGCTGTGCACTCCGAGTGCCAATCATCGTCACGTTCAATCTCAAGGACTTCCCGCCTGATGAGATGCACCGCCACCACCTTGAAGCCGTGCATCCGGATGTCCTCCTCCTGGACCAGCTCGATCGTTACCCTGAGGCCGTTGTTCACGCACTATGGCGGCAATCTACGGAGTCTGCTCGGCCGAGACTGACTCCGCTACAACTCATGGCCTCGTTCGAGAGGCTCGGCCTGCGCGACTTCTCGTCCGAGCTGCGGCGACGGTGGCCCAACCTGGCGAGAAACCGCTGGTGATCGAGGGCTAGGCTTCGCCAACCAGTCATCCGACAGTGGTGATCGCGTCTCAACCGTTCGGGCCACCGCGCCCGGTTACACACGTCGAGTTCGGGAAACACACCGGCGGAGAGGGGCGATCCCTGGGCGTGTTTCCCGAACTCGACGGACCGTCATACGTCGGTGAAGCAGTAGCGGCGGGAGGGCTCGGCGAAGGTCAGGACCGGCGGGGCAGGTGATGTCCTTGCCGGCATTGACCACGGTCGTCGCCACCTGGAAGCGCAAGCCCTTGGCGGCGCAATCAACGTCGGCCTGGTCAAAGCCATCGACGGTCACGCAGGAACCAACGTGGTAGTAGTACTTCGCCTCCGCTTGCTTGGTCAGCACGTGAAGTCCCAAGGCCGCGAGCAGCGCGAGCCCAGTCACGATGCCGGACGTGACCTTGCCGCGTTTGCGTGGTTCCTCAGCCATGCAGCGCCTGCTGCAGTCAGTTGGCTCGTTCGCTGGGTTTTCGCGGAAAGGACGATGACGGGTGAGTGCGGCGGCTCAGGGGGCTGCCGTATGCACCGCAAGGCAGGCGAGGGCGGCCCACGCAGAGTTGTCCACCGTGTCCATTTCCCTGACCAGGCCGCCGCGAGCGTCGGCGAGGCCTGCGGCGGGGGAGCGGCCGGAGCGGAGGGCGCGGTGGACGGCATACGAGATGCCCGGGGCGTGGGCGTCGGGGAGCGGGATGGAGGAGGCAAGCACCTCGTGCGCGACGTGCTCGGCGAGCATGGGCATGGCCCCGACGAGCACGTCGTCGGTGGGCGCGCTCGCGAGCGAGCACGCGGAGAGGTATAGCAGTCGCAGCGGCCCACCCCCGCGCGCGGCCGCAAGCTCCGTCAAGGCAAGTGGCCCGTCGTCGAGGTGTATGACGGACTGCATCGGGTTGTCCCACCGCAGGCTCGCGTGGGCCGCGACGTGCACGATGTCGGCGTCGAGTAGGTCCCCTCTCACGGCACTGGTGGTCCGTCTAACCGTGGCAGCCTGGGCCGACCGGCTATAGGTATCGGCTGCTGCGGCCGACGCTGAGCGTGGGCCGGGCACCGTGGACGGCATACCTGTAGCCGGTCGGGCCGCCTCGGACTCCTCAGCCCAGATCTTCCCCACGCCCTCCGCCTCATCGGCCGCGTGGTCCAGCCGCGGTCCGGCGGCGACCAGGACGACCGGCGCCACGGCAGGCGCCGAGTCCAGCCGGGCCGCCGTGACCGCGAGCGAGCCAAAACGCACCGGCCGCCGCCAGATTCGCGGCAGCGCGGTCAGCGGCGCCGAGTCGATGCCGCGGTCCAGCAACACGAGCAACTCGGTGTCGCCGGTGTCCGGCAGGCACGCCCCCAGAGCTGCGTCGAGGTCCGCGGCGAGCGCCACCGTCCCGGCGTATGCCGCCCCGCCCCGCCCGCCCGTCGCCACCCGCGCCAGCCCGCGCGAGAGTTGCGCCAAGTCGTCGGTGACCTGCCGCCATGGGCCGAGCACCACGCGAGTGGTCACACCGACCGCATGGCCGAAGGCCACCGCCTCCTCGCCCACGCGCACCAGCACGAGCAGCGGGCCAGCCACGTGCGCGGCCAGCTCGGTCAGGCCGTATGCCGCCCGCCCCGCTGCGCCGACCGCCGGACCATCGCCGCCTCCAGACGGTCGACTCGCCGAGCCGCCGCGCCCATCAGCTCCACCCGCGGCGCTCGCGCGCCCGCCCCCCGCGCCACCGCGCCCCCACGCGCCAGCGCGCCCCCACGCGCCGGCTCGCCCCCACGCGACGGCGCGCAGCGCGCGTTCGGTGTCTGCCAGGCGCGCGCCAAGCGCCACGAGGTCGGCGGGGCTCTCGTCCGCGGACTCGATTCGTCGGGATAGTTCGCGCCATTGCGAACGCAACTGCTCCTCATCCTCGGACAACTCGACGGCTCCCACCGCAGGCGGCCGCCCGCGCAGGATGGCGTCCAATTGTGCTGCGGCAGAATCAGACTCGTTGATCTGACGCAGCAACAACTCAAAGCGTGCCCGATCGGCCGCCATGCGATGCCGCAGATCGGGCGCACCCGCGAGCGCCGATTGGGCGTCGATCTCGGCGAGCGCCGCGCGCACCTGCGTCCGCGCCGCCTCCGCAGCGCCGACCGATAGCTGGTGGCGTGCGCCAGCCTCCCGCACCACCACCGCCTCGGCCCCCACCGCGCCGGCCGACCGCTCCCACAAGGCACGAGCAGCCTCCGCATCGCCCGACTCCCACGCCGCACTCGCCGCCCGCAGCCACCAGCGGGCGGCGGCTCGCGTCATACCGGCGGCACCGAGGGCATCGGCGTGCGCCGCGATGGCGGCCGCGTCACCCGGCACAGCCAGCGCGAGCCGCTCGAGAGCGGCCATCGCGACTCCCACGGGGCGGCCCTGAGCGGCATACCCCGTCTCGGCCCGGGCCAATAGGTCGCGGGCGCTCGCCTCATCCCCGTCGAGCAGCGCCAGACGCGCGGCAGTCATCATCGCGTCGATGATCATCAGCGATGGCGCCGCCGCCGAGAGGTGGTCGAGAGCCAGTTGCGCATGCGTTCGGGCTTCGGCCAGGAGGCGCAACCGCCCGAAAAGCGCCGCGAGCTCGGCGTGGTACTCCGCGTCCATGCCCACGCCGGTCAGCCGCACCTGATCGGTCTCGGCCCGCCGGAAGGCCGCGAGGGCGCCGCCGAGGTCGCCGAGTTGCGCAAGCGCCGAGCCGATGCCCACCTCGACAAAGGGCGCATGGTGCGGCGACACGGACTGCGCGATCTCCAGGGCCTCGCGGAATGACCCCAAGGCGGAGCGGGTGTCATCGACAAGCAGCAGGATGTCGCCGAGATTGTTCAGCGCCATCATCCGGTGCAGCGGCGAAACATCCGAGCGCGACACGAGATCGGCCAAGATCGACCGGGCCAGGCGATAGTCGCCGCAGTGATGGGCCACGACAGCATTTCCCAAGGCGACCGTGGGATCGGTGACATTCAAGGTCCCCGCGCGCGCCAGATCCGCCTGCGCCTGGCCGTGTCCGCCGGTCTCGACATGGACCATCGCCCGCACGGCCAAGGCCCGGGCCAGATCATCGTGCCCGCCGCCCCGCGCTGCACCCGTGACGGCGCGATTGGCATACGTCATCGCCTCGGCATAGCGCTGCGCTTCGCGGTAGGCGGAGGCCAACGCGCCGTCCACCAGAGCAGCCGCACTATGCGCACCGGCCGCCTCGCACCGTGCCAAGAAGTCCTCAGCCTCTGGCGGTGTGGTGCCTGGATGCGCCAGGATCTCTTCACGCAGCCGATGAGCATGTATCACCAGGTCGGAATCGCCCTCTAGCGACAAAGGGGTGCTGCCCACGGCTACTCCGATCTGATGATGGAGGAAATCATGGCGCAACAGCCACCCTCGGACGACGACACCGCACATGGCGCGGTCTGGGACCGCAGTCGTCGGCTCGCCGCGCAGAATCCCAAGCTCACCCTGGAGTTCCTGCGGCGGTATGAACGCTTCATCGAGGGGCTCCACGAAATCGACTCGGCCGGTCCGCAAGGGCCGATCGACCTGGTGCGCAATGCGCAGCGACTGATCGTGCGCGGCCGGCTCCAGGTGCTCACCGAGCAGGAAGACCGCGTGCTGCCGAAGCTGGCGGATGCCGGCTGGTCGGTTGACGATATCGAGCGGGACGAGCGGATCGGCGTCAGCTTGCTGCGGGGGACCGGGCTGGCCGCCGAGCCGCTCTACACCCTCGTGCGAACGCTCGTGGCCGATATGCCGCTCGGGCAGGCGCCGCTCTCGATCGGCTTCGATGACGTCACCTATGAAGCCATCGTCTTCAAACCCATCAAACCGCAAGGCGCCAGCGGCGAGGCCGACCGCACGACCTACAGCTCATCGCGGCCCACGGGCACGGGTCGCGGCGCGGGTGTGGTCATCGGCGTGATCGATGGCGGCTTCGAATCCACTGGCGCGCCCGCGCGCACGGACGGCTGGTTCGACAATGTCACCCCGCCGCAGGGCGGAGCGCCGAAGCTCAACCAGGCCGATGAGTCGACCCTTGATCCCGGCGCAGGACACGGCACCTTCGTCACGGGGATCGTGGCCAGCCATGCCCCGGACGCCACAATCCGGCAGTATCGCGCGCTCGACTCCTGGGGCCTCGGCGGTGCGTGGCGGCTGAAGGACATGATCCTGCAGGCGGTCGACGACGGCTGCCAGGTCATCAATATCTCCCTCGGGTTCGAAGATCCCGACCTCCTCGGCTCGCCGGCGCTTTCCGCCGTCCTGCACCACATCCCCAATCACGTCGTCGTCGTCGCGGCCGCTGGCAACAGCGGGACGACGGTTCCGATGCTCCCGGCGGCCCACAAGATGGTCATTGCGGTCGGCGGCCTCGAGGTGGATCTTGACCCTGTCGGTTGGTCGAACCGCGGCCCCTGGGTGGACTTCTCCGCGCTCGCCGTCCCCGTGCTCAGCACCTATGTCATGGATCCCACAGATCCGAACGGTGACCCCAACCCCTGGGCCATCTGGGCAGGCACCTCCTTCGCCGCTCCCAAGGTCGCCGGCGAACTAGCGGTGTTGCTTGGAACGGGCCTAACGCCCGTCGAAGCCGTCGATGTCCTGCGGACCAGGGCCGAGGGCCGGCTGCCGAATCCCGACTTCGGCTTCCTCCTCGCCCTGCCGGATCAGTTCCCTCGCACGGACCCGCCCGTCGTGGACCCTCCGCCCGGCCGCGTCTTCCGCATCCCGCCCGTCGTCGAGCTGCCCGATCTGACCAAGCTGCGCCTAAACCCCTGGATCTTCCGCCAGCGCTGAGCCGCGGGCGCTAAGGCGCGGCATCCCTCGGCGGCGAGCCGAACGGCATACCCCTCGACAGGAAAGTTACTGAGGGGTACAAGGTGGCGCCCGAAAGGGCTAGCGGGCGAGGTGGCGGAGCGGGAGAATGCCGAATTGTCCGCCGTCCCCCGTATCAAAGTGCCCCCCGCGCTCCTCTGACTGGATGAATCGGCCCGCATCACGGGCTATCCACCAGGAAGGAGGGGCCATGTCGCACACCAGGAACACCCGCACAGCCAGCAGTTCGTATCGAATCCGGAGACCCCCATGACGAGTGGCAACACGGCGGCGCAGCAACGCCCCGTGGACGACGACGTCACCGAGTTGGTCCTCGCTGCGCGAGACGGTGACCAGAATGCCTGGGCGCAACTGGTCGATCGATATGCCCGCTTGGTGTATGCCGTTGCTCTGCGGTGCCGCTTGTCGCATGCCGATGCCGCGGACGTGACCCAGACGGTCTGGCTGCGGCTCGCCGAGAACCTGACACGCATCAACGATCCCTCTCGCGTTGGTGCCTGGCTCGTGACGACCACCAAGCGGGAATGCCTGGCGCTGATCAAGGCCCGGGCGCGTTATGAACCCATGGATGTCAGCGCCGTAACCCTGGTCGATGATTCGGCTGGACCCGAGGAGCACTTGACTCGGGCCGAATCGATCACCGAGGTGGCGGCGGCCTATGCCTTGTTGACCGAGCGCTGCCGCGAACTATTGCGCCGCCTGGTCATCGACTCCGAGAGCTACCAGCAGATCTCTGCCGATCTGCACATGCCGATTGGATCCATTGGCCCCACCCGGATCCGGTGCCTGAGCATGCTGCGCCGGCATCTCGAGGAGGCGACCTCCCATGACCGAGAAGCGGAACGACTTCGGTCCCCTTGATTTCACTGACGGCGAGCGCGTCCTGATGGCGCACTTGGCCGCGATCCTGTCCGGCGAAAACGCCGTCCCACAGCATGTCGAAGAGGCCGCCAAGGCCCTGCACGATTGGGCGATCGTCGATGAGACGCTCGCCGACCTGAGCGCTGCACCCGTGCTGACGCGCGGTGACGACGCCGCCTTCACCTTCGACCTCGGCACCGTGCAGGTGCGGGCGGAGGTCGAGCCCTCCGGCTTCCGGCGCCGCCAACTGTCGATCAGCGTCGATGACGCGGCCGGCTTGGCCGATGTCAAAGAAGTCAGCCTGCAATTCCCCGACGGGCGCAGCCAGGACCTGGTCCCGGACCGCTTCGGGCAGTATGCCGCGAGCGTCCCCTCGGGTGCCCTGCGCGTGATCGCGGTGCTCGGCGGGCTCGGGCGGCGGGGCGCACTGCATACGGCCTGGTTCACGGTCTGACCCCACGTTCACCCATCGGGGCGGTGGCGATTCCGGGGACGATCACAGACCGGGCCGCTACCCTGGTGCCCCTGATGCCTTTTCCGATAACTGGGATTGAGGACATGGCGCCAGATCACTTCGCCGTGACGCCCGAGGACCGAGCCCTGCTCGACTCCCTCGGCGATCTGGTGCGCGCCGAGGCGCAGATGCCGCCGGGTGTCGCACAGGCGGCCACGGCCCTGCACGACTGGGCCAATGTCGACGCCGTCCTGGCCGACTTGGTGGCCGAGCCGGTCGCCACCCGCGGGGATGCCGTGGTGCACCGGTATGCCGCGGGCGAGGACGCCCTGCGCGTGGAGGTCGAGCCGGCGGGCTACCGTCGCCGGCGCGTCGTGGTCAGCGCCGATGGCGCGAGCGAGTTGACGCAGGTGCACGCGCAGCGCGCCGAAGGGGCCGCGGAAGAGATTCCCGCCGACCGGTTCGGGGAGTATGCCGTGGACCTCGCGAGCGGCCCGGTGCGCCTACTCGCCCACTTCGGCCGGCGGCGCCTCGCCACCCCCTGGTTCACGATCTGAGCAATGAGGTCTGAGCTTTGGCACCACATACGGGGCCACAGCTCAGACCTACTCGCGGGTCACGCCGGCAGAAACTCCTCCGCCGCCGCCTGGACCTTCGCGCGATAGGCGACCCAGTCGATCTCCTCGGGGGTCGGCATACTCGGATCCCCGACATAGCGGCCGGCCCTCTCATCGAGCAGTTCGCGCAGGATGTCCAAGTGACCGGCGTGCCGGGCGGTCTCGATGGACATATGCACCAGCAGCGTCCCGAGCGTGGGGTGGCGCCGCTCGGGCGCCCACCACGCGACTGTGCCGCGGTCGGTCAGCGCGGTGACCGCGAAGGTCTCCTGGGCATGCGCCCAGGCGTGGGCGTAGAAGTCCCGGATCGCCTGCGCTGACTCCTGCGGCGTCGCCCACATGTCGTCATTGATCGCGGCACGCTCGGCAAACCAGGGCAGCGGATTCGGCCAGGGACGCCCGAAGGTGTCTCCGAAGTAGCCCGCCTCGATGCTCGCCAGGTGCTTGACGATGCCGAGCAGATTGCTGCCGGTGGCCGTCAGCGGGCGGCGCAGGTCATAGTCGCTGAGGCCGTCGAGTTTCTGGAGCACGGCCGTATGCAGATCGCCCAGCCGCGCAATCAACTCCGCCTTCAGGGCTGCTTCCTCGCGCTCATCCATGCGAGCAGTCTGCCGGGTCGCTGTGGTCGGCAGGCTGGCCGCGGCGAATCAGAAATCGCCGGCGTTGGCGCGCAGGGCCGCGAGGATGTCGACGAGTCGCTCGGCCTGGGCGGCGCTGATGCCGGGCGAGTCGAAGACCTGGGCGTTGACGGCAGTCGTCGCCTCGGCGGCGATCGCTCGACCCGCGTCGGTGATGGTGACGATGAAGGCGCGGCGGTCATCGGGGTGGATGGTGCGCTGGACCAATCCGGCGCGCTCCAGGCGATCAACCGCATTGGTCACGCTGCTTTGATGCACCTGCAGGCGGCCACCGATGACCGACATCGGCAGGGAGCCGCGGCTGCTGAAGGTCAGCAGCATGAGCACCTCATAGCGCGCGAAAGTGATCCCGAATGGCTTGAGCGCCGCTTCGACGCGCCGCAGCATGATCGCCTGGGCGCGCATCAGCGAGGTCACGGCGCTCATGCCCAGGGCGGACTCGCTCCAGCCGTGCTCCGTCCATTGCCGACGGGCCTCCGCGATGGTGTCCACGCGGCCAGACTACATGGACGTCCAATGAACTACGAGGGCCGGCAGCACGCCGAGGGCGGCGTTGCCGCTCTTTCCCGATTTGCATGGATGTCCTAGTATTGGACGTACACGTAATCCGAGGGAGTACGCCGTGACTAAGCCCGCCCTGCACGTCCCCGTGAATCCCGTCCGCTTTGTGACGGCCGCCAGCCTCTTCGACGGCCATGACGCGGCGATCAACATCATGCGCCGGCTGCTCCAGAGTCAGGGCGCGGAGGTGGTCCACCTCGGTCACGACCGCAGCGTCGCCGATATCGTCACGGCGGCGATCCAGGAGGACGCCCAAGGCGTCGCGATCAGTAGCTATCAGGGTGGCCACGTCGAGTACTTCACCTATCTGGTGCAGGAGCTCGCCGCCCGCGGGGCCGGGCACATCAAGGTGTATGGCGGTGGTGGCGGCGTCATCGTGCCCGCCGAGATCGCGCAACTGGCCGAGGTCGGCGCGCACATCTTCAGCCCCCAGGACGGGCAGCGGCTCGGCCTGCCGGGGATGATCAACGAACTTATCGCCGAGTGCGACACCGAACTGGCCAGCGGCGCCGACCTTGAGGGTCTGCTCGCGGGCGAGGAGCGGGCGCTCGCCCGGGCGATCACAGTCCTGGAGGCCGGTCACGATGACGCCTTCGCGGCTGCGGTTCTGGAGGCCGGAGGTCGGCGCAGCGTGCCGGTGCTCGGCATCACCGGCACGGGCGGCTCGGGCAAGTCCTCGTTGACCGATGAATTGGTGCGTCGCCTGCGACGGGACGCCGGGGACAAGTTGCGGGTGGCCGTGCTGGCGATCGACCCGACGCGCCGACGCGGCGGCGGGGCCCTGCTGGGCGACCGGATCCGGATGAATTCCATCGAGCCGGGCGTGGTCTTCTTCCGCAGCCTCGCGACCCGAGAGGCCGGCAGCGTGCTGCCGCGCGGCATCGACTCGATGATCGCGGCGGCCAAGGCCGCGGCATACGACCTGGTCATCGTGGAGACCCCCGGGATCGGCCAGGGCGATGCGGCGATCACCGAGCACGTCGATGTCTCGCTCTATGTCATGACGCCGGAGTTCGGCGCCGCGAGCCAGCTCGAAAAGATCGACATGCTCGATTACGCGGATGTCGTGGCGATCAACAAATTCGAGCGGCGCGGAGCCGAGGATGCGCGCCGCGATGTCGCCAAGCAGATGATCCGCAACCGCGAGGCCTTTGGCGTCGCGTGGGATGACATGCCGGTCTTCGGCACCTCCGCGGCGCGCTTCGACGATGACGGTGTGACCGCGCTCTACCAGCACCTCAAGGGTCTGCTGACCGAGGCGGGCTTGCCGGCCTTCGACGGCATCCTCCCGAGCCCCTCGACCAAGACCTCGACCGGCTTGACCTCGGTGCTGCCAAAGGGCCGCGAGCGCTATCTCGCGGAGATTGCCGCGTCGGTGCGCGATCACCACGCCGAGACGGCCGCGCAGGCGTCGGCAGCGCGGACCCTGCAGCAGATCACGGTGACGCAAGAATTGTTGCGGGAGAAGGACTCTGGCGCGGCCGATGCCGTGGCGGCGGTCCGCGCCGAGGCGGCGACGGCCGTCTCCGAGAGCACCAGCGAACTGCTCGCCGCCTGGCCGGAGCGGGTGGCGGCATACGCCGGGGACGAGCAGGTGTATGTCGTGCGCGGCAAGGAGATCCGCACCCCGCTGACCCGCACCACCCTCTCGGGCTCGCACATCAAGCGGGTCGCGCTGCCGAGGTATGTCGACGACGGCGAGCTGGTGCGCTTCCTGCGCAGCGAGAACCTGCCGGGCTATTTCCCGTTCACGGCGGGCGTCTTCCCGTTCAAGCGCAAGGAAGAGAATCCCGCGAGAATGTTTGCGGGAGAAGGCGATCCGGCGCGCACCAACCGGCGCTTCAAGCTGCTCTCCGCCGGGCAGCCGGCGACGCGGCTGTCCACCGCCTTTGATTCCGTGACGCTCTATGGTCGCGACCCCGACCCGCGTCCCGATGTCTATGGCAAGGTAGGCACCTCCGGTGTTTCGGTCGCGACGCTGGATGACATGAAGGTGCTCTATGGCGGTTTCGACCTGTGCTCGCCGACGACGTCGGTGTCGATGACGATCAACGGTCCGGCCCCAACGATCCTCGCGATGTTCCTCAACACCGCCATCGATCAGCAGCTCGACGCCTTCCGTGAGGAGGAGGGCCGGGAGCCGGATGACGCTGAGGCAGAAGAGGTTCGGGCGCGCGCGCTGTCCACGGTGCGTGGCACGGTGCAGGCCGACATCCTCAAGGAGGACCAGGGGCAGAACACCTGCATCTTCTCCACCGAGTTCGCGCTGCGGGCGATGGCGGACATCCAGGAGTTCTTCATCGCCAACCAGGTGCGCAACTTCTATTCGGTCTCGATCAGCGGCTATCACATCGCCGAGGCGGGCGCGAACCCCATCAGCCAGCTCGCCTTCACGCTCGCCAATGGCTTCACCTATGTCGAGGCCTATCTCGCCCGCGGGATGAAGATCGACGACTTCGCGCCGAACCTGTCCTTCTTCTTCTCCAATGGCATGGACGCGGAGTATTCGGTCATCGGCCGCGTCGCCCGGCGCATCTGGGCGGTGGCGATGAAAGAGAAGTATGGCGCCGGCGAGCGCGCCCAGAAGCTGAAGTATCACGTGCAGACCTCTGGCCGCTCGCTGCACGCGCAGGAGATGGACTTCAACGACATCCGCACGACCTTGCAGGCGTTGTGCGCGCTGTACGACAACGCAAACTCGCTGCACACCAATGCTTTTGACGAGGCCATCACGACGCCGACTGCGCACAGCGTGCGCCGGGCGTTGGCGATCCAGCTGATCATCGATCAGGAGTGGGGGCTGTCGATCAACGAGAACCCGCTGCAGGGGTCGTTCATCATCGAGGAGCTCACCGACCTCGTTGAGGAGGCCGTGCTCACCGAGTTCGAGCGGATCGCCGACCGCGGCGGCGTGCTCGGCGCGATGGAGACCGGCTATCAGCGCGGCAAGATCCAGGACGAGTCGATGCTCTATGAGCACAAGAAGCACGACGGCTCGTTGCCCATCGTCGGCGTCAACACCTTCCTCTCCGACGACCACAGCCACGACACCCAGAGCGTGGAGTTGGCCCGTGGCACCGAAGAGGAGAAGCAGTCTCAGTTGACTCGCCTGCGCGACTTCCAGACCCGACACCAGGGCGAGGCCGAGCCGGCGCTGGAGCGACTGCGCCAGGTCGCCACCTCCGGCGGCAATCTCTTCGAGGAACTGATGGAGACCGTCAAGGTCGCCTCCCTCGGCCAGATCAGCACCGCCTTCTTCGAGGTCGGCGGCCAGTACCGCCGCAACGTCTGACGGCTCGGCCTTGGCCGGCGGGGGTCTCCTAACTTCTGCTGGGCCTCCTAACCTCTGCTAGCAAAGGAACGTCGAATCCGCACACCTTCTAAGGTGTGCGGATTCGACGTACCTGTGCTGACTTGGCCTCGGCGGGCGACGCGCCTCCTGCGGGGTCGGGATGCGGGCCGCCGTATGCCGTGGCCTCACCAGCGCGGGGCGTCCTGGGGTGTGTTGCCGTATGCCGGGGGCTGCTGGTCGTAGGGCGAGTAGCTAGCCGGGTGCTGGGCATAGCTGTCGCCGTAGGGGGAGGGGTATGCCGGCTGAGCCGCGCTGTGGTGGCCACGAGCCGCGCCGCGGCGGCGCGCGGTCAGCGCGAAGGCGGCGATCACGGCGCCGAGGACGAGCATCGGCCAGACCTTGACGCGGATCCCGAGATCGCTGGCGGCGAGCAGGCCACCGACCACGGTGAGGGCGATCGCCGAGGTCTGCCCGCCCCGGACGGCCCGCTCGATCACGGTGCGGCCGCTGCTGTCCGGCAGCAGGATCCACGCGAGCAGGTAGACCGCGAGCATCGGGCTGACGAAGGCCAGAACGACCGCGGCGAGGCGCACGAACTTGGGGGCGACGCCCAATCGGGCGGCGACGGCGCTGCATACGCCGGCGACCATCTTGTCGTCGCGGCGACGGAAGGAGGAGTTCGAGGTTGCCTCGAAGAAGCGGTCGAGGCCGGTCCGGGTGCTGGCTGCTGTGGTCATGTCTCTACTGTCGCGCCGGGCCGCGAAGCGGGCCATTGGGTCCACCCCTGACCGGACCCCCGAGCAGCCCTGATCCGGTCAGGGCTGCGGAGACAGGCTCAACACAAACGGAGTTGAACTCGGCAGATTGCGACCCGGCGCACCGCTCGCCGAGAACCTCGCCCTCGTCCTGCACGCCGGCCTGGACACGATGGCGCCCTTCCACTCCTTCGGCTCCACGCTGGTGCAATCGGCCCTCCGAACCAGCTCGGGGGTCAGTCCGTTCGCGCGCGATTCCGCGCCAGCGCGCGAGGCGGCGATCAGCCTGATGCGCGAGGTCACCACCACGAGTCGCGGCAAGGTGGGCGGGCGACTCGGAGAGCAACTGCCCCGGCTGTTGTGGCTGGCATACCTCGGGGTCACGCTGCACTGGGTCGTCGACGACTCGCCGGGGCAGGAGCGGACACGGGTGCTCGTGGAGCGCGTGGCGCCCTTGCTGGGCAAGGCGATTCGCCTCGCGGGGACGCCCGTCGCGAAGGGTTTCGTCAAGGATCTGACCGACCTGGTGGATGCCGTGGGTGGCCGGGCATGAGCAGCATTGTCATTGCGGGAGCCGGTGGCTTCATTGGGCGGCATCTCGTGCGCGCCTTCGAGGCTGATGGCTTCACCGTTCGCACGATCGGACGCGGCCGTGACGCCGACGCGCAGTGGGGCGGCGATCTCACATCGGCGCTCGAGGGCACGGCGGCCTTGATCAATCTCGCCGGCCGCTCGGTGAGCTGCCGCTACACTAAGCGCACCGCCGACGAGATCTTCCGGTCGCGGACGGAGACGACCAAAGACCTCGGCGCTTCCCTGGCGAAGTGCTCGAATCCCCCTGCCGTGTGGCTCAATTCGAGCACTGGCACGATCTATCGCGACGCCCGCGACCGCGCGCAAGACGAGATCCATGGGGAGCTAGGCAGCGGCTTCTCGGTGGCTGTCGCGCGCGCTTGGGAGCAGGAGTTGTATGCCGCCCCAACCCCCATCCGCAAGGTGGCCCTGCGCACCGCGATCACGTTAGGCAGCGGAGGCGGCGCCCTCAGCCCGCTGATCAACCTGGCCCGCATCGGTTTCGGCGGCGCGCAGGGTGATGGCGACCAGATCGTCTCCTGGATTCACATCGATGACATCTATGGCGCAATCCGCCACCTCATCGACCACGACATTGCGGGACCGGTGAACCTCGCCGCCCCGCAGCCGGTGACCAACCGCGAGCTGATGGCCGCGGTGCGCACGCACTTCGGCTCACCGCTCGGGCTGGGCGACTCGGCTCGCCCGCGACTCGGCATACCCCTGGGAGCGCGGATGCTCGGCTTCGGTGGCCGCGTCATCCGCACCGAGCCAGAGCTGGTCCTTAAGAGCCGCTGGGTTGACCCCGGTGTGCTGCGGGGAACCGGGTACGCCTTCCGCTTCCCCGATCTCGACGCCGCCCTCGCCGATATCGCGGCCCACACCCCCCGCGGCCTGCTGCCCGTCCAGCTCGGCTGAGCGGCCGTCGCCGCAGCCCCACCCCCAAGCCGAGCGGGCTTTGTGAGTGGGAGCGGGGCTATATCCCCGCTCCCACTCAGAGGCCCCGCTCCGCTCAGTAAATAAGGCCACAGGCGCTATTAATCATCCCTATGGGTTGTGCAACCCATAGGGACGATCGACCCATGGACGATATGTGAAAACCGCGATTCTCTATTTCCGCGAGACCCACTCGCATATGGAACTAGAGAAGGGGAAGAACCGATGCACTATATCGGATGGTTCGTTCGGCGCTAAGCGCGCATTCACCTAATCAATCGGCGCCGCAGGTCCCTCTCCGGACCTGCGGCGTTCGACATGTCATAACCCGCGTCAAGAAGAACTAACCAGGATAGCGATCCAGAATTTCCAGGTCTATGGGTTGCTCGACCCATGCCGTGGGTCGAGCAACACCATGGGACTAACAACCCATTTACGAACGAATCTCACGCTGCTTTTCTGATTCTGCGAGACCCACTCGCACAGAATCGGGAAAGGAGTTGAAATGCATTACATCGGCTGGTTCATCAAGCGATGAGGGCTTGAAACAAATGATCACGCGCCGTGAACCCGTCACCGGGGTTCACGGCGTGTGGCGTTGCGCAAGACATGGTGGCAGGTCTGTCCAGGCATGAGGCTGGACAGTTCTGTGACAGATCCCCCCGTTCCGTTGGCGCGGACGGGAAGAGGGGGCAGGGTCGTCCTTGAGAACGAGGACGCCGACTGTCATGGCGTACAGGGAGAGGGCAGGTGGTTGGGATGGCGCTAGGCCACATCGGAGCCTGGCCACTCCCATCGAAGGCCATAGGCGAGTCCGGCCCGCAGTCCGGTGAAGGAGGCCCTCATTCGGCCGTCGACCGGAATGGGGAGAAGGTCTCCCGCATCTGGCTCGTCTCCGAGGGCCGTGGGATAGTCCGCATCGACGGCAAATACTCGGGCGACCTTCGGGGGGCGTCCGAAGTCAATGTCGAGTTCGAAGCGACGGCACGGCCGAATGGGAACCATTACCAGCACTGGTGCCAACATCCGGCGCGAAGGGATTCGGATTGTCGTGATTATTTCCTGAGGAATCCCCACTTCGAGGGGGGCGGGAAGTCGCACCTGGTAGGTCCACACACTGCCGCGGCGCTGAATCGCCATGAGCTGGCCACCCGCGAGCACCTCAATCGTTGGCTCGTGTTCGAGTGGCAGGTGCGCCGGAACATTCGGCAAACTTATGCGTTCGGAAATGATGCTCAGACCAGCCTGGGTCGGGACAATCACTTTCGAGGCTTTCGAGAGCGCCTCGACCCCCGAGATGTCCAGCGTCGAGCGCATCGATTCGATGTACCACGCGTCCTCCAAGGCGGGCTGCGGGCGCCCACCGCGCTCGATCGCGGTCGCCACGGCGTTGTTCGCGGCCACCAACCGCCGGCGGACCGTGCGCGGATCCCGATCCAGTTCACGACCTGCTTGATCAAGGCGTTCGGCCAGCGTGGATCGGTCGCTGGTGAGGGCACTCGCCAAGAGGAACACCGTCTTGAGGTCTTCCGGGAGCTCCAAGGTCGCGGCACGAAGGGCGGCGACTACCCGATCGCGGACTTCAAAGTCGGCCGCCACTTGCCCGATATGCAACGCCGCACGCAGTCCCGGCCCCACCCGCGCAGCCAGGTGAGGATCGCGCAAGCCACGGCCTCGGTGCAGGGGTCCGATCTCTGTGGACAAGTCGCCACGGGCAGCGTTCATGCGCCTGATTCTTGCGGTTCAGATCCACATCGTTCACCCCGGGTTCCCTAATAGCCGTTCAATTGCTCCGAGAGAGGTTCCACATGATGCACACCCTTGTTGCCGCGGATAGGCATCCGCTCACGCTGGCTGGCTTGGCCACCTTGTGCCGCGGCGATAGCCAAGGTTTTGAGTGGTGCGGCTCGGCGCATAGTTGGGCGGCACTGTTGCACCTCGTGGCGGCTCAATCGCGCCCCCCGGACGTTGCCGTAGTCGAGCCGGCGATGGCCCGTCTGGAAGATCTGGTTGCGGGACTTCGCCATTTGGATGGCTTTGGCGTGCGCGCCGTTATTCTCACAGCCGACATTCGACCGGTCCCGCTGCGAGTCGCTGTGGACGCTGGTGCGTGCGGCATCGCTCTGAAGGCTGACCCACCCTCGGCAATCCTGTCAACGATCCGTGCCGCAGCTGTCGGCACGTTCTCAACCTCCAGTGACCTCGCCACATCGATGGTTCTGGACGCCCGACGCGCGCCACGTCTGGCGCCGCGCGAGATCGAGGTCTTGCGGCTGATGGCCGCTGGGGTGCCACGAAAGGTCATTGGGCACCGGATGAGCCCACCCGTGGCTCTGACCACGGTCGTGACCTATCTCAACCGGATCTGTGACAAGTACCGCGATCTGGGTCGACCGGTGTATTGCCCAGCCGATGCAGTCCGGGCCGCCACCGAAGATGGTTACCTGCCGACATGGGCAACGCCCCCGAGCGAAACGCCGGCGTGTGCCTCGTGATGAGGCGCCATGTCCACAGTCTGTAGGACACGCCTGCGCTAACTCGAGCCCTTAGGGTGGCGTCCGTGTTGTCGGTGGACGTTGGGGTGGCGACCCACATCGGCCGGGTCCGCGAAGTCAACGAGGACGCCTTCTTCGCTGGTCAGCGAGTGTTCGCTGTCGCGGACGGCATGGGTGGCCACGCCGCGGGTGATGTCGCAAGCCGCACGGCGCTTCAGGTGCTTGGGGAGTTGGATACAGCCCATATCTCTCAGGAGGCATTGAGAGTCCAGATCCGACGGGCGAACGATGCCGTCGTCAACTACGGGCTAAGTCATCGCGAGGCTGCTGGCTTGGGAACGACGATCGCCGGCATTGCCTTGCTCCAGGCCGCGAGCCCCCCACACTGGGCCGTTTTCAGCGTCGGCGACTCACGTGTTTATCTGCTTGATCACGGAGTCTTTCGGCAACTGACCATCGACCACTCTGAAGTGGAAGAACTCGTCGCCGACGGTGTGATCAGTAGATCTGAAGCGCGTCATCACCCGTCACGGCACATCATCACGCGGGCCATCGGCGAACAACCGGCCCCTGCCCTTGACGTCATGTTGATTCCCGCGATGTTGGGTCAACGCTGGCTGATTACCAGCGACGGCCTCACCTCTGAACTTGATGATGGCCAGATCGCCCGTCATCTGGATCCCGGCACGCCCGCCAAAGTGGCGGCGACTCATCTGGTCGAAGTCGCCCTAGCGGCCGGTGGCCGCGACAACGTGGCTGTCATTGTTATTGATGTCCTCGACGCCGAGGAGGCTCCTGACGCAGACGTCGGACCTACGCGGCCGCGATCACTCCAGGTCGAAGGAGCCTCGTGACAATCGCACATTCAGGCTGGGCGCTGACATACCGACCCGGCGGCGCCTTTCTTCTCGTAAGGGACTCAGTGGCCCTGATGTTGGGAACGCAGTCTCCTATTGGAGATGTCCTCGAACTTTTCGAGATCCTGAAGGCTCCCGAGGCGATGGAGAACGTGCTCGCTAGGGTCCTCGCCAACGGCCTACAAGCAGCACCGTCCTTCGTCTTGATGGGTATGCAGCATGATGGCAGCGCCCGCCTCATCGTTCACGGCGAGCTCTCGGCTCTGGTGCGATCTGCGGGTTCGAAACACCTTGTCGCAGAGACGCGCGGGATTGCCGATCGTGATATCCCCACGGGTGCGCTCGTCGCGATTGGCGTCGAGACACCATTCGTCGCCCGTCGCGATCACGAGCCAGCCGATGCCATCCTCCCCCTGCGCAGTGGTGTGGTGTACGCACATACCGCTGAGCTGCGAATCAACATCGCCAGGCCAATGGCACAGCCCCCGGAGGCTGAGACACAAGAAGCTGATGTGGATGGGCCGCGAGGCCTCGACGCTGATCTTCGCCCGGATCTCGTGGAAACTGCAGAAAGTTTGCGCGAAACGAACGTCGCGCAACACGATGGCCTAGCTCCCGTGGGCACGGCAAGCAACTCGGATGCGGCAGAGGGCGATCCCGAGCAGCCGTTGGCGGCTCGCCCCGACTTTGAGGCGATCTGGGAACAAGCTGTTGCGGAAGAGCCCAACGACGAACCCCAACCGGCACCTGCCAACGTCGACCCAACTGTGCAGCCCAGCTGGCCCTCGAGCACCGACTTGATCGAGAGCTTCCCCTTTACCACGGCGATATCAAGCTCGGTGCCCCAAGCCGACCAGGGCGCCCATAGCCCCACGCCCGAGCCCGATGATGGACTGGACGCAACAGTTTTCCGGCCCCTGCCTTCCGATATCTTGAACGCCCCGACGCTCGCCCGGCCACCCGCCCATACGGATTGGCAAGGAGCACTCGTCAGCGCCGCCCGCTGTCCTGTGGGTCACCTCTCCCCGCCGTACCAGGCCCACTGCCGGGTCTGCCGAGTCGTCGTGGACACGGATCGAATAGAGCGGGTGCCGCGGCCGGCGCTCGGCAAGCTCATCACGAGTACAGGGCAAGCTGTCGAAATCGACCGGGATATCTTCCTCGGCAGGGCGCCGCGCATCCCCGACGATCGCGAAGGGGAAAGTCCCCACCTGATTCGTTTGGACGATCCCACTCATGAGGTCTCGGCTCAGCACGCTCGCCTGGAGGTCCACGAATGGGACATGGCACTTACGGACTTGGGATCGACCAATGGCACGGAGGTCATCGCCGCCGATGGTCAGCACCTGACCCTCGCAGCCTGGAATCCCCTGCCCGTGGACGTCGGAACCGTGATCATCCTAGGAGGTACCATCCGCGTCACTCTTGAGGCGGACACATGAAAGTTCCCCAGCAGGTCCCAGAGATTGCGGGTCATACGTACATCAAGTTGATCAGTAATAAGGGCGGTTTCGGTGATGTATTCCTGTACGAAGAGGTAGCGCTGCATCGCAGCGTGGCGGTAAAAGTTATTCGCGATCGGACTCTCGATCCGGCGGCCCGTGTGCGCTTTGAAAATGAAGCGCGTACTATGGCCGCCCTCGAACATCCGAACGTGGTCCGTATCTATGCCACAGGCCGGTCCACCGACGGGCGTCCATATATCTCCATGATGCACTGCCCGAAGCCGACGCTCGCACAGCGAGCGGCTAGCGGACAGTTGCCCCTGATGGAAGCGCTGGAAATTGGCATCGCCATCGGTGGAGCTATTGAAAGCGCCCACCGGGCCGGGGTGTTGCACCGAGACATCAAACCGGCAAACATCTTGACCATGCCCTGGGGTGCACCTGGCCTCACCGACTTCGGCGTCGCTGCATCCTTAAGTCTCGATGCCGCCGACGATGACGCCGGCGTTTCCATCCCCTGGTCGCCGCCGGAGATGCTTTTCACGACGACTCGGGGGTCACCCGCGTCTGATGTCTATTCTCTGGCCGCCACAATCTGGCACATCCTTGTGGGGCGGTCGCCGTTCGAGGTCCCGCGCGGAGACAACTCGCGCATGACCTTGATGAGTCGCATTCGCGATGTTCCAGCGCCCGTCACCGGGCGGGCAGACGTCCCGTCATCCCTCGACCGCACGCTGCAGCGCGCCTTGGCGAAGAATCCGAGTATGCGGCCGCAGAGCGTCGTTGAGTTCGCCCGATCGCTGCAGGCGGTTCAGCAGGAACTTCGTCAGGCCGTCACCCCCTTCGTTGTCCTGGAGTCCACGACCGCGCGGGAGCCCGAACGCGCTCATCGCCTGGACGAGAACGTCGAACGGACAGCTAAGCGCTCGGTCGAGCGCCCGGCCCTAAGCAGTGGATCTAGTTCAGGGATTCGGCGTCTTCCGGTGGCCGGATCCTCGAGTTCCGATCGGCTCGGCTCGCGCAGCGGGAGCTCGGATGGACGTCCTTCAGGTTCGAGCTCACGAGCAGATGATCTTGAACATCTTGTTGACGGGACCGTGGCCCGCCCGGTGGTATCCCAGCCACCGTCGCCCGGCGCCCAGGGCACCGGAAGTTTGTGGCCCCTGGCCCTCGGCGCACTCGTGATCGCGGCCTTGGCCTTGGGAATCGGATATCTCGTCTTTGGTGGGCAAGAAGGTCAGGGCCGCTCTACCCCTCAGACGACGTCAACATCGGCCGCTCGGGATCCCGGATCGGGGCTCTCAGCCATACCGCCCGGCGAATTGAGCGTCAAGGGAAAGCAGCTCTCAGACACTAGGGTGCGCTTCACCTGGACTTATGAGGCTGCACTCGCGTCAGATCGCTACCAATGGCGAACGGCGCACAATGACGGCATCACCGATGTTCGGGGCATCACTTTGAACGTCAAGAAGGGCGAGAAAGTGTGCATCCAAGTGCGTGTGGTCCGAGACAGCCTGCAGGGATCAAGCCAAGCGTTCACCCCCCGCGTCTGTGTCACCCCGTAGGCCCCAGCAGCGCCAGAACGTGAGATCCAGACCCAGGTCCTGCAAATGCAGGACATCACCCGTCGCGCGTGGCCTCCTACGCTGCGACAAACTGCCTTCCTAAACCCGAGGAGATCGGCACATGCGGCGCGTCCGTAGCCGGGCAATTGCGTCCATCGTCGTGGCGACGCTAGCCCTGTCGGCCTGGTTGGCGGCTGTCATCATGTCGACCGTTGAACCGGTCCGGACGGCACCAATGAACGACTCCGGGGTTTGGGTCACCAGCGACGAAATGGGCCTCTACCTGCGGCAAAATCGCGCAGCGGGTGGATTGGACGCCATCTTGGCCCGCGCCGCGGAAGGCTCGCCACGAGCCGGCGACCTGGACGTCCTCCAGGACGGCGATGTCGTCCTCTTTCTCGATCGTGACGCCCACACACTGACTCCGGTAGATGTGCGTCTCGGAGTCGCCCGTGGCGAGGATGCGGTTACTGTCCCCCCGAATTCGCGGGTCGACCTGCGGGGTGGCACGGTCGCCGTCGTCGACCCCGCGACCGGCAACATTTGGGGGTCACGCTACGACACCCACGCTCCTAGCGGCTCGATCGCCACCTTGGACAAGAACGCAAAACCGCTAGCCACCGTCGGTTCTGGCGCCGCAGCGCCCGCCTTGGCTATCTCCACCCATGGGGTTGTCCATGTCCGGGCCACCTCCGGCAAGAGCGTGACCCTGCCCGTGCAAGGCTCCCTCTTCGCCGCTCCGATCATCGCCTCCGGCGCGCGCATGGCCAAACCCCTAGTAACCACCATTGGCGAGCACCCGGTCGCGGTCGACGGGACAACAGGGGCCGTGGACAGCGACCAAGGCGAGTTGGCGAAGCTGGGGGAGGCGGATGTCGTTGTCGTTCAGGTCCCGGGCCCAGCTCGACAAGACGTCATCGTCGCCAGCAAGAACGCCCTGATCAGTGTGCCCCTCGCCGGTGGGGCACCCCGCACGATGTATTCCGGAGGCAACGGCAATCCAGCCAATCCGGTTGTTCACGGTGACTGTCTCTTTGCGGCCTGGGGCGGTCGCCCCGCGAAAGTGGTCCGTTCCTGTGGCACTCAAGATGCTCAAGAGCTCCCCGTCGATCCAGCCCTGACGCTCAAGCGTCCAGTCTTCCGGGTTAACCGCGGCCAGATCGTCCTCAACGATGTCGACTCCGGACTCGTCTACGACCCATTGACCCGCCGCGTGATCGGGACGGGCAAAGACATTAAGCCACCCAAGAGTCCAGATGACAAGGCGACAGACGAGACACCCATCGCCGACACCGAAGGCAAGCCGAAGGCTAGCGATGACCGACTGCAAGGTCGCCTAGGGCGAGGTAATCAGCTGTTCTTGCTGGACAACGACCGTGATCCCAGCGGTCGCATTCTTGCCATTCGCTCTGTCAGTAAAGTTCGCGGCGGCGAGGCAGTGGTCGCTCCCGACGGGCAGTCTGTGGGCATCAAATTCTCAGCCGGGTCTCGAGTCATGACCTTCGATTACACCATCGATAACGGCCGCGATTCCGACTCGGCATCGGTCCGGGTCGATCGGACCACTCGCAATTCTGCGCCGTACCAAGTGGAAACCAGCAATGTGGTGGAATGGGCAGTTTCCTCCGAGGGAATGATCGCCATACCCGTGACCGTGGACTGGCGCGACAAGGAGAGCGACCCCCTGGCGATAGCCAAGGCTGACTCTCCCAACGGCGCGGTGCGCCTGAGCCAGGACGGCACCGGTATTGAGTTCACTCCGGAAGCCAACGCCAGGGGGCAAGCTCGTATCACGGTCGACATTACGGACGGTCGCGACAAGTCGACCTTGACGATTCCTGTTGCGATCAAGCCTTCGGCCAATGGGGACAAAGTTCGACCGCTCGCGCGCCCGGATGTCACGCGTGGATTCGTCGGTTCACCAGTGAGCGTCTTTCCGGTGCGAAACGACCTCCCAGGAGTCGACCCTGAAGACCCGCACGCCGAGCTGGCGATTTCCAGCGATGTCCGAGCCGAATCGGACAAGGTGCAGGTGAGCACGGACGCGGAATCCGGTCGAGTGATGGTTTCTGCACACGAGGCCGGAACGTACTTCCTCGACTACAGCGTGGCTTACGGTTCGGCCCCACCTGCTTCGGGCGTCATACGCTTCGATGCGACCAAGCCGCGGCAGGAGGTCCGGCCCCCTGTGGCTATGCCGGATTCCGGAGTTATCCACGGCGACAACGCGGCTTTCATTGATGCGCTGGCCAATGACGCCGACCTCAGTGCAGGCGTCTTGACGGTGGTGTCAGCCGAAGCGGTTGACGAGACAAAGGTGCAGGTAGCGGTCCTTGGCGGCCGATGGTTGCGGGTCACCTCCACGCAGGGTGCCGTCTCGAAGGCCACGCTTGCCGCCGTCCGCTACCGCATCACCAATGGCAACGCCACCGCCGACGGAGACGTCAGCGTCACCATACTTCCCGCCGCGAGCCCGGACGTGGTGACCGCTCGCGCTGATCGCGCTGTGGTCCGGACGGGGGATACAGCGACGATCCCGGTGCTGGATGATGACTCCAGTGCCAGCGGCGCGCCGCTGACTCTCCTCACGCAGTTGCCCGATGCGCCGGCGCCTGGTCAACTCAATGTTGTCGATCCGGCTCGTCCGGGCGAAAAGCAGGTCGGCACGGCCTTTGTTCTTGGAAATAGCGTGCGATATGTGGCGCCATCGGGTGTCTCGGTGGCGCGCAATGTGGTCATTGAGTATGTCGCCACCACGGCGACTGGGGACCGGGCCACCGGTTTACTCACGGTGACAATTCAACCCGCTCCAACGGCGGACGCACCGAACTCCGCCCCCGTGCCCAAAGATGTGGTGGCACGCGCGATGGTCGGAGAAACCATCACCATCCCGATCCCCCAAGGTGGGGACCCAGATGGTGACTCGACGATTGTCGCCGGCCTGGCCTCAGCGCCCCGATTGGGCCGAGTCCTCGGTTTCAGTCCCACCGGCTTGACGTATCAGGCGTATCCCGACTCTGACCCGGGGACTGACACGTTCCGGTACCGCGTGATCGACCGTTTCGGAACGGAGGGCTACGCCGAAATCGCGGTCGGCATTGTGACGCCACAGCAGCCCATGCTGCCTGTCCCAGAGCCAGACGTCGTGGTGGCGTCGCCGGGCCGCACAGTCACCACCGTTCCGACCGAGAATGACCTCATTTCACGTGGGGACTCGGTGAGCATCGAACTCGGAGATGCGGGGAACGGGCAGGGAGATTGGACCCTTGAGAGCCCGCGCGGTCCGCTCCACCTCAAGGCGCCGCCGGTGGGGGGAAGGCCTATCGTCGTCCCGTATGCGCTGCGCGGCGTTAGCGGCCTCAGCATGACATCGACATTGACCGTTCGATCCGAGAAGGGAGCGCTGGTCCCCCCACGCCTCGTCGACGTGGTGGCCAAGGTGAGCACTTCCGCGACGACAACGGTTGATGTCTTGGAGCGGGCATACGACCCCGACGGTGATTCGCGCAAGCTCAAGGTGGCGGCCGCGGACCCCGGAGTTCAGGTGGTGGGTTCCAAGGTCACCGTCAATGTTCTCGACCGTATGCAGGCAATCCCGTTCACGGTTACCGACAGCGACGGTGCCGTGTCCGCCGCCGTGATCTATGTCCCGGCGGCCGGATCCGGTGGACCCTTCGTACCTGCCGGAAAAGTTATTCAACTCGATCCGGGCAAAGCCAAAGCAGTCGAGCTTGCTGATTATGTGACATCGCCGACCCGCGCGACGTTGACGGTTTCCTCGAGCAAACGCATTTGGCCCACCCCAAGCTCTGCGGTAGAGGCGCGGCTCAAGGACGCCGACGGGACCGCCATGCAGGTTTCGGCGGCCGAGGACTACCGCGGTCCGGGTGCGCTGGTGCTTGAGGTCACGGAGGGAGAAGCATCCTCAATTGTCAGCATCCCGGTCCAGGTCGGACCGAAGGTGCCCCGCCTGACCTGCCCCTCAACGCCGATCCGCGTTTCGGCCGATGGAGCGCCAAATGCTTTGGATATTGCCAACCTGTGTCAAATCTGGAGCCCTGACGCGGGCGCGGTCAATACGATGACTTTCTCCGCCACCTGGGGTGAGAAGGAGTTGCCAGGAGTTCAGATCCGGGGGAACGGCACTCGGGTGATCTCCTTGGCCGCCGGTGGCGCGGCGGCACTAGGGGAGCAAGCCCCGCTCGAGGTATCTATAGATGGTTTCCCCAAGGTCACCGCCACGCTCCAGGTAGTGGTGGAGAGTGTCGCGCCTCCTACGCTGGCGCCGATTCGCCTCGATCGGGTCAAGGCGGGCGAACGCGTCACTGTAGACGTGCGCAGTTATGTGACCAGCCGCCTGCCCAAGCCCGACATCGTTGTGACGTCAATCCGCTACGTTTCCGGTCCGCAAGTCGCAACGACCAGCACAGGATCGCGCCTTGAGATAACACCCGCAGCCGAAGCGTCCGGGACCGCGGTGTACTCGGTCGAGGTCAGTGATCAGGGTGCATCCGGCAGTCGACGTGCCACCTCAACCCTCTCGGTGGCCATCTTCGGGGTGCCTGACGCACCGACCGGCGTTGCGGCAGATGACACCGTCATCAGCGGGCGCGTGACGGTGCGCTGGCACGCGGGCGCTGCGAATGGCTCTCCCATCGACCACTACCTCGTCGAGGGTGGCGGAGTCTCGCAGCGTTGTGCCGCATCTCCATGTCTCATCAGCGGACTCTCCACTGGGACTCGCGTGAGTTTCGTCGTCAAGGCCCACAATGAGGCGGGCTACAGCGACCCCTCTGCTCGCTCCTCGGATGTCGCGGTCGACACGATTCCGGGCGCTTGCTCAGGTCTACGCGCCGAGGGCGTAGGAGATCGCCAAATCCAGCTGACCTGGACGGCGGCGACCTCCGATGGCTCCCCGATCAAGAACTACCGGATCACCTGGTCTGGGGGCTCAGCGGATGCTGGGGTGTCCACGAGTTATCTCGTGAAGGTCCCGAGCAATGACCAACCGGTGACCTTCACCGTGATTGCCGAGAACGATGCGGGTAAGGGTGCCCCCTGTACGGGAACGGGGCAATCCTTCGGTCCCCCGCAGAGCCCGAAAGGATTCGCGGCGACGGGAGACGGAGGTGGCGGTGTCACGCTGGTCTGGTCACCTGTGACCGCCAACGGTCCCGGCTCGGTGAGCTACACCGTGACGGAGAACGGCGGGACGGTGTGTTCGACGGCGGGAACCTCGTGCACACTTTCCGTGGCTCTGGACGGTGCCGTCCATACCTACACTTTGGTCGCCACAAATGGGTCGAAACTGAGCTCAAGCCCGGTGTCGGCGACATATACCGCAGTCGGAACGCCGGACCCGATCTCGCTTGCCGTCACAGCGCCAAGTCCCGATGGCCTGGCCGTGGTCAAATACTCCACCGGGCGAACAAACGGCGGCGCGGGAACGATGACTTTTCTGGTGGACGGGCTCGCGACCGACTCTATTTCGGTTGGCGCCGATGGTGATGCGGGCACCCGCTCCATCAACCCTGGCAGTGTTGGGGAAATACACGCCATCGTTTTGCGGCTGTGCAACGAGCAAGGGCGTTGTGTGGACTCGACGGAGGCATTGGTGAGTACCTGGGCGGCTTTAACAGCCCCCACGCTCGCCGCCTCGCTCGGAAGCGACAACTCGTCAATCCTGTACGAGGCCATCGGATTCGGCAATGGTCGAGACGCAACACTGATCGTCACCATCGACGGCGTCACCATCGATAGCACCTATGGGTGCAAGATCTCGTCCTGCACGCTAAAGAACGTCAAGGCCATGACACCGGGCACCTACTCTGTTCAAGCGCAGGTGATCCGAAAGGCCACCAAGGAGGTCATGAGCTCCGGGGCGGTCACTGTGGTTGTCCCACCGCAATTACATCCCACAGTGAGCTTGACTGGTGCATCGAACTCTTCGGGTTGCGGTGGCCAGAGTACTCAAACCTGTTATGCGCTGACGATCACCACGGACCAATTTCCGGCGGATGTGACCTGCGAGGTCACGGCCACCAGCGGCGATGCGGTTAGTGCAGTGATCCCGGTGGGAACAACCTGGACGGCCCCAGCGGCCGGATCATTGGGCATCGGTGACTACGACGGCACATGGCTCAGCGTCACGTGCGGTGGTATTCCAGCCAATTGGAAAAGATAACGAAGGAAGGCACGGACATGAGCTTGGAAGACAATGAGGCGCGGTGGTTTGCCGAAACCTTCGATAAGATGGTCTCAAATATCGAAGTGGCGATCAGCGGCAAGGATCGCGTGATCCGACAGGCCCTGACCTGCTTGTTTGCAGGCGGCCATCTCCTCTTGGAGGACAACCCGGGCACGGGAAAAACTCAACTCGCCAAGGCTTTGGCCAATACTGTGCAGGGCACTCAGGGGCGAATCCAGTTCACGCCAGATCTGCTGCCCAGCGACATCACGGGTGTGATGATTTATGACCAGAGAAGTCAGCAATTTGTATTCCATCAAGGTCCTGTGTTCGCCAATATCGTCCTCGCGGACGAGATCAACCGTGCCTCACCCAAGACCCAGTCCGCGCTCTTGGAAGTGATGGAAGAAGCGCGCGTCACGGCGGAGGGCAAGGGGTATGCCGTGGGCTCGCCCTTCATGGTCATCGCCACGCAAAACCCCATCGAGCAGGCGGGGACGTATCGCCTGCCCGAAGCACAACTCGACCGATTCCTGATGAAGACCTCGATTGGTTACCCCGATCACGACATCACCGTCTCGCTCTTGGCGAATGCCGACGCGCGAGATCGCAGCGCAGCGGTGGGACCGGTCATCACGTCTGCGGTCGTCGCCCAGATGAGCGAACGAGTCAACCAGGTTCACGTTGACACGGCGATTCTGAACTATGTTGCGACCTTATCTGAGGAGTCGCGACGTCACCCACATGTCGCTTTGGGGCTAAGCGTTCGCGGTGGCTTGGCCTTCATTCGCTGTGCAAAGACCTGGGCCATTTCCCAGGGTCGACCGTATGTCACGCCTGACGACATCCGCGACCTAGCCCAGCCCGTCTTGGGCCACCGACTACTACTCGGCGACGAGGCCCAGTTCACCGGAGTCCAAGTCGCCGACATCGTCGGTGATCTCATCAACGATGTTTCCGTTCCGGCATACCGTGGCCGCTGACGGGTCTCCACGGCGAGCGCAAGCGCGCAAGGGCCTCACGCGCCTCGGGAGCGCGAGGCCGGGATGGACCGTCGATTCGCCGGAGACGCGCACGGAGCGGTCATCTGGTCGGACCCTACGCCGATCCGTGCGGTCTGCGCGGCGCCGCATTCTCACGGCCGTGCCTGTCCTGGGGTATTTCTCCCCGCTTGGCTGGGCGGCGACCCTACTCGCGGCGATCTGCCTAGCTGGTGCTTTATCACTGCAGTGGCTTGAGCTTGCGTATGCAGCCGCCTTCTTTGCCGTCCTGGTGGGAATGTCCTGCCTCCTCACCATTGGCCGGACGCTGCTTGATGTGCGACTTCGAGTCCACCCCTCCCGGGTGTCATCGGGGGATGTTGCCGTCGCGGAAGTACGCGTGGGAAATTTGGGGAAGTCCCCGCTGTTCCCGATTCCGCTCGAGCTCCCGTTCGGGGATCAGTCGATTCGCTTCTTGGTGCCGGCGCTGCGGCCCAAGGAGGACCACGACGAGCTGCTCGTCTTGCCGACCGAGCGGCGAGGGATCTACGACATCGGCCCGGTGACAACCTTGCGAGGAGACCCCTTGGGTTTGGTCCGCCGTTCCGTCACATGGGGAGATCAAACGACATTCATTGTTTATCCCCGCGTTGTGACCTTGCGGCCTTTCGGGACGGGAATGCTGCGTGACCTCGATGGGCAGGCAACATCCGATGTTTCGCGCAGCGATTTAGCCTTCCACGCTATTCGCGAATACCAACCAGGTGACGACCACCGCCACATCCACTGGGCCACTACCGCGAAACGCAGTTCCGGGTCGGGGGCACCTGAACTGATGGTGCGCCAGTTCCTTGACACTCGTCGAACTCATATCGGAGTGGTTCTCGATAATGACTCCACCTCCTACGCCAACGAAGCGGAGTTCGAACTCGCAGTCCAGGTGGCAGCGTCGATCTCTCATCGGGCCATCGCGGATAAGGTGGATTTGTCGCAGTCGTGTGGGGCGATGGTGCTTCCCGCTGCAGGTGCGCAACAGGCGATGGATATGTATGCCAGAGCCGACTTCGGCGTGACGAGCCCGCTTGCCGCGGCCACGGCCATGGCCACCAAGGCACCCAGTGTCAGCCTCGCCGTGTTCGTGAGTGGGTCGCGGATTGCCTCCGAAACGCTCACGCGGAGCCTCAGCGCCTTCCCGGCAGGGGCTGGGAGTATCACCATCCGGGTGCTGCCGGGGGCGCAAGTGCAACGGCAACGATCTCCTGGTCGATTGAGCCTGTGGCTCGGCGCGCTCGGCGAGCTGCCTGCAGCCTTGGCCTCGAATGGAGCGTCATGACCTCCACGACCGCTGGACGTTCGCTCTTCATGTCTCGGACCCGTTTGGGCCCGGCCGAACCGCGACACGTCCACCTTGACCGATCGCTGGCACTTTTTGGCGTGTTGCTCGCCGTGCTGCCTTGGGCGAATACCTTTGACTCCTGGCGCTTTCTGGTCCTCGCGGGACTGGGAGCCTTTCTGGGTGTGACAGCGGCTGCCGTCGTGCAGTGGTTTGGGCGCCCTCTCGTTGGGTGGCCAGTTGCTGTCGCTGCACTTTTCGGGGTCACAGTCTTTGTCGTGGCCGGGGGGCCGACGCCCGGGCGGGCGGATGTTCTCGCGGCAGCCAAGCTCCCCGTGACCGGTTGGAAGGCGCTGCTATCAACCGTCCCACCGGTGGACTCCGCCCGGGAGCTTGTCGGTCTTCCGTTCCTGCTCTGCGCCTTAGCGGCGGCGTTCACGTGCAGCCTCGTGACCCACAGCATGCGCTCCTGGATCGGTTCGCTTCCTGCAGCCGCCCTAGCGGTTATCACCATGATGACCGGGACGACTGACGCATGGCATCCCGCTGCGGTCGGAGTTGGCCTGGCGGCGCTTAGCATTGGCTGGGCAGCGCTGCGCCGGCGTCGGCACCTGCGCATCGTCGGTACTGGTGGGGGCGCACGGCAGCAAGCGCTCGTCGCGGTGGCCCTGATCGCCATTTCGGGCGCCTTGTCATGGTCCCTGGTGCCCTTCATCCCGGGCCTTGCGCCCGATGAACGCTTCAGCGTGCGAACGCTCGTCCAGCCCCCTTTCGACATGTCGGAATATGCGTCACCTCTGTCCGGACACCACAAATTCACCGAAGCGATGCATTTGCTTTGGGATCAAGAGTTGGTCGCTGTCAGCGGCGCCGCTCCGGGCACGCGCTTGAGATTCTCGGTTCTGGATGACTATCGGGGCTCGGTTTGGGGTGCGGGCAATGCCGCGGGCGTGACCGACGGCAGCTTCCAAAAGGTCGGTCGTGTCATTCGCCGCGCGGGATCCACATCCACCCCCTCGGAACAGGTCACGGTCACGATTGCCCCGGCATACGCCGCCCTCCCGGAGTTGGCCGTGTGGGTGCCGGGAATCGGGGAGTGGACCATGGTGGGATTCTCGGGAACGCGGGCCGATGATCTGCGATCTGCGCTTCGCTACAACCAGGCCACCGGACAAGGATTGGAGCCGATCGGACTCCTGGCGGGAGATGTCATCGAACTGACGGGCCACCCGATCGCCCTGGCCCCAACGTCCGGCATCACGCCCTACGGCACGGGGCAAGTGGACGCCGCCGCGACCGCCTTCGTTTCTGGCCTCGCCGAACAATGGGGGGGATCGGGCACGTCGGCCTGGGATCGCGTCTCCGCTGTCGCCCGGCAACTGCGGGAAACCGGAACCTATGACGGATCCGCCGACATCCTGCCGGGGCATTCTGAGGGGCGCCTGACCGCCTTCTTAGCCGAACCCGTCGGAAGTGATGAGCAGTTCGCCGCCGCCTTCGCGCTGCTCGCCAATGACTTGGGACTGCCCACGCGCGTTGTTCTTGGCGCGATAACACCCGCGGATGGTCGGGTGCACGGCAAGGACGTCCGGGCCTGGGTCGAGGTCCGCGCCGAGAGTGGGGAGTGGTTTGCCATCCCTAATGACTCCTTCATGCCGAAGGTGGGCGATCAACCCAATCAAATGCCGCCGGAGACGGCCCGCCCGGTGGATCACCCCTTCGTGCCTCCACCGAGCCCGGAACGACCACCAGGCGCCATGGACTCGCTCTCTGACGCTGAAGCCGGTCTCCTGCAGCCAAAGACCCGCACCACGCAGCAGTCGTCGAGTAACGAAAGCCGCAACGAGCTATGGCCGGCATGGATGGTGCGAGGGCTTCACCTGGCGGGACCACCGATCGCCCTACTGGGTGGCGCTGCGCTCCTGCTCGCGTTGGCGCGTGGCGGGCGCCGGTGGAGACGCCGGTCCTCGGGTTCTAGTAGCCGTCGCCTGGCGACTGGGTGGCGAGACCTCGTTGACCACAGCCGCGACCTTGGAGTCGGGGTGGACCTACGTGCCACCAGACGGGAACAGGCCTGTGTCATTGGACACGATGATCTGGCCCGAGTAGCCGATGCAGCGGTCTTCGGGGCCGCAGACCCAACGAACGCCGAGGTGCGGCAGTTCTGGGAACAGGTACGCATCGCTCGGCGCGACCTGAGCCGCGGAGCGGGGTGGCGACGGTGGCTGCGCTTCTGGAGCGTGCGTGGATTGTTCGGGCGAGGCAGCGAAGGTGACGACAGGCCCGGTGCGTCCAGCGGTCGGCGATTCTCAGTTCGTCGCACCGTGACGGAGGGAGCGCGATGAACCTGCCACGGTTGACCTGGGGCGCGGCGACCGCCCGCGGCGGCCGCCGCGACAATCAGGATGCCTACTTAGCCAAAGCACCGATCTTCCTGGTCGCGGACGGCATGGGCGGTCATCGGGAAGGTCGGCGAGCCTCCGCCCAGGTGGTCTCTGCATTCCGGTCTCTCGAGGGTCGTTCGTGGTTGCAGGTTGAGCAGGTGCGGCAGGCCATAGGCACGGCGAGTGCGGACTTACATCAGTTGGCGGACGCCGACCAGCCGCCGGGTTCGACTTTGGCCGGTATTGCGTTGACCCAACAAGAGGGTCTGCCGTGCTGGTTGCTGTTCAACATCGGCGATTCGCGGGTGTATCGGTTGGAGGGGGAACGGGTTGACCAAATCAGCGTCGATCACTCTCGGGTGCAAGCTCTGGTCGACGCCGGCACCCTCACGGCAGAGGACGCCAAGCTAGACCATCGCCGCAATATCGTCACGCGGGCTCTAGGCGCAGGGATGGCTGGACCACCACGGATCGATCAGTGGCTCCTCTTGGTCGAGTCCGGAGATCGCTTGCTGCTTTGCACCGATGGCCTCACCGGAATGCTCACCGACCAGTTGATTGCGGCCACGCTGGTTCTGCTCCCCGATCCACAGCGTGCCGCCGAGGAGTTGGTCCGGGCCGCCGTCGATGCGGGGGGCCGAGACAATGTGACGGTCGTTGTGGTTGACGTCGACGATGCGGGACCGGCGAGGGTCGTCAGCACGGCCGGGTTGACCGCGCACGAGTCGAATGACGTCGAGGCGACGCGTCCGATGCCGCGAGTCACGTCTGGGAATCCACTATGAACGTCGATATCGTCCGCTGGCAGGACGGCGGTGACCATGGCCTGGTCTGGCCTGGGGGCATGGCCATGATCGATGGCTCACTCGACCCGGCCATCGCCGTGCGCATGTGGGTGCTCTTGCATCAGGGGGCTGACCTGCCGGGATTCTTGGAGGGCCTCGGTGCCGCGTCTGCTGCCGGCCTGCTGGGCTTGCCGGACTTCGTCATCGTGCTGCGTGCCTCGGGCCTTGTGCAGTTCGCCGTTCGAGGAGCTTTTGTTGCGACCGTTGACAGCGACGATGCGCGGATTCTGGAGGGCACGGGCATCACGACGTGGGCGGAGCATTTGGTCCCGGACGTCCGATCCATCGCGCTAGGTCGACATGGTGGCGCCAGCGGTCTTGGGCGGCCGCTTATCGATGGGCTCGTGACGGCGGGTCGCTTGCAATGGCGTGATCCGCTTCGGCCCCGGCCGGTGGGCGGTTCCGGCGGGGTGAAAACGACGCGGTCCGATTCCGGGCACTTGACGGCAGACGGCGACACACCGATATCCGGTGGCCAACCGCTGGATGAATCTGAGGTTGATCTGACCAAGGCTGCCCCAGCAGCCGAGGAGGTAGCCGCTGACGCATGGGAGCAATTGTGGGATTCCACGATCGCCCGCAGCGTGGAGGAGGCCGCCCTACGGGACACCGACGACAACCTCGACGGGGGGATCGCCATTTCCCGCACGCCGGAGTCTCGCGCCACGGAGGAAGCCGAGGAATGGAGCGCCGAGTGGTCGCGTTCACGGCCAACTGGTTCGTTCGCGAGTGTCCCTGGGGGGTCATCTTCACCCGAACACCAGCTCCTGCGGGATCCGGCGGCGCTGGCGCCCGGCGAACGATCCCGCACGTTTGCCCGCGAGCGGCGTTTGGATGACCGCACGGCCGGGGATCTGTGGGATGGACTTGTGCTTGCGGCACTGTGCTCGAACGCGCACCCCAATCCTCCGGGCCGGGGCCACTGCACGATCTGTGGTGAACAGATCGGAGAGCGCACGGTGAGCATGCCGCAACCGACGATCGGGCGGCTGCTCTTTTCCACGGGACATGATGTGGAACTCAATGGTGCGGTGATCGTTGGGCGCAACCCGAGACCCGCGCCGTTCGTGGGTAGCCAGGTGCCGACCCTGATTCCCCTTGCCTATGCCCACATCTCAGGCACGCACCTAGAAATTCGCACCGAAGGTTGGCGACTGATCGCGATCGACCCGGGATCAACCAATGGCACCTTGCTGTGCCGAGTGGGCGAGCCGAGTCGACAGGTGACCTCGGAGGGCACGGAACTGCACGACGGCGACGTGCTGGATCTGGACGCCGGGATCACCATTGTGGTCCAGTTATCGACGAATCAACGCTAAGGATGGATCACCCCATGAACCAGGAATTGATCCTCGACTTCGCCGGAGAAGTTCATCATGTCCAGCCGGGCAACCGCTTCATTATCGGCCGCGAGGGGGACCTCATCATTGATGACAATCCCTATCTCCATCGCCACTTCCTGGCGATCGAGTTTACGGAGGGCCTGTGGTGGGTTACCAATATCGGCACGCGGCTCGCTGCTCACCTCACGGACAGCAGCGGTCTCATGCGCTCGTCAATGGCGCCTGGAGCTCGCTCGCCCCTGGTCTTTCCGGAGTCGATGCTCACCTTCGCGGCGGGCTCCACGGCCTATGAGATCGTCGTCTTCTCCGACGCGCACGGCTACTCGCCGCAGAGTCATCGACAATCTACGACGGGGGACAAGACCATCGCTCCGTCAGCCTTCACCGACTCACAGCGACTTGCGGTCCTCGCACTGGCGGAACCGCTATTGCGACGGGTCGGGACAGGCGCGGCGGAGGTCCCCACAGCCGTGGCAGCAGCGCGTCGACTCGGGTGGACACAAACCCGGTTCAACCGCAAGCTCGATAACGTATGTGACAAGCTCACTGTCGCAGGAGTTCCGGGCCTGCGTGGCGAAGCGGGTTCGAGTGCCGCGAACCGTCGTCTGCAACTCGTGGAGTATGCCGTGACAACACTTCTCGTCACCGCCGCGGATCTCCCGATGCTCGACGCCGAATCGCGCGCCAATAGGGATGCGTCTGGCCGACCGGTGCCCGGACGCTGACATGACAACCTTTCCGCCCCCAGAGACCCCGGGCCCTGCACAGGATCCGCTCGATGGCTGCGCGCCAGCCAAGATCGGCGCACGTCTGGCGTCCCATCTCCTCGATATGGTTCTGGTCTCGCTCACCGCTGTCGCAGTTCTGAGCTTCATTGACCCCACCTGGCCACGGCGAGAAGTGTTGTTCTACCTTGCGATTTCCGCTGCCGCGCTGTGCTTGCTGCTTATCGTTACGGTGGCGGTGTCTGCGGCCACGCCGGGCGGTCTGATGCTGGGCCACCGACATGTGGCGACGGCTTCAGGTCGGATCAGTGGATCGCGGGCAGTGGCAAAATATGTTGTCGAAGCGGTGGTGATCTTGCCCAGCGCTGGCCTTCTCGGTCTCACTCTGCCAATGACAACGCGTGAGCCATGGGGTCAGCACTGGCTGGACCGGATGTTTGCGGTCGCCGTCATCGACGTCCGTCGCGGCCGGAACCCAGCGCGCCAGCCGTCCCCAAATTTGCCGCCTGAACCGGTCCGCCAATGGGGAGTGCAGACCGTTGGACTTCCCGAGGACCAAGCCCTCATCCGAGAGATCCCGTTATGGGCAGATCCGGCTCCCATTGCCCCTGTGCCCTCGACGGCGCACTCTCGGCCCACCAATCCGCCCGCGAACCATCGGGTTGGGGCTCCGCTCGGTGCGATGTTGGCCCCTGCAGTCATGCGGGCTCGGGCAGCTGCGACGGGGCAACTCTTGGTCCCACCGGCTCCGGCGATGGACACAGACGCACATCACCCCACCGAAAAGATTGCATCGGTAGAACGCACCGTGCGACGCGTGTCCCTTGTTCCCGTTGTGCGCCTGATGTCGGGTGACGAGCACCCGGTCGACGCTGTCCTGGTGTTCGGTCGCAACCCAATTAACCCAGCGGGTTGGGGTCCGGCGCGCCTGATTGAGCTGCCCGACCCTGGCCGGTCGATGTCCAAAACGCATGTGGCCATCGGGCCAGCAGGCAGCGGGGTGTGGGTCCAGGATCTTGACTCAACCAATGGCGTGCGACTCACCGATCCCCAGGGGGTTGTGCGCGTCCTTACCCCGGGAGTTCGGGCGAGCGCTGACCTTGGTTACCGAATCAGCATTGGGGATCATGAACTGACGATCGTCGGCGGCTGATTTACGGCCGTCTGACGGCGGCGCACTTCGCCTGTTCATGGGACTGGACTGCCACTCGCTCCGCCCCAAGGCGGTTGCCGCGGAGCCTAGTCGTCCGACCACCCGGCCGCGCGTTCCATCTCATCCAGCCCGTGTCCCATGACGTTGATAGTAACCGGGTCACCTATAGCATTTCGTAGAGCAGTGATTCGTTGTCCGATTGTGAGCGGATCCATTGAGCTGCCGTAAGCGGTAATTTGGTTTTCTTGGATGCCCGTCGTGACGGCGTGGTTGCGCAGATCATCCCAGCCCGGAAATTGATTGAGGAAGTAGTCCGCCGTGAGGTATACGCGGTCATCTGTTGTGAGTGCCTTACCGCGATTGAGCGCAAGAAAGACGGCCTCGGTCGTTAAGCCAGCCGCATTGAAGGTCGCTGCGGGCCTACCCGAGGATAGAGACGACATCGTCGCCAGCCCTCCGCCAAGGGAATGACCGGTGAAGATGATGTTGGGGTACTTATCGCTGAGTTCAACACCGAGTCTTACCGCCTCCGTCTGCTGGATACTGGGAAGTTGCGAACCCGCGACGTTTGCGGCCCAATCCTTGCCTGCCTCCGCCAGACCATCCTGAGGAAGCTGCGAACCGCGGTATGCAAGAACCACCTCGCCGTGCGGGCCGCGGAAGAGAGTCGCCTGAAGTCCGGATGGATGGTTGATGTCTTCCATGCGCTGCCAGCCGGGCAGAGTTTCCCCGGCATGATTGCCATAAGCGAGACGAGACAGTCTCAGCAAAGTCGCATCGCGTGATTTGGGATTATTCATCTGGCTGTTGCGATCGACATCCCAGGTCCGACCCACGTCCCCGCCCACCGGACTCGCCAGTGGGGCTGCACCGTCCACGTAGGTCCGGCTGGTCTCCCGCTGCTGTCCAGCGTTGCGTCGAGCCGATCGGCTAAGCGCCTGGACGGCATCGGCCACGGCGCCGAGATTTCGCTGGTCCGTGTCCCAATGAGCACGTAGGGCTGCGCTTCCAGAGCCGTCCCACCGGGTCGATGCCTCGTCGACTAATCTTCCGATTCGAGGAATAAGTGCGCGGAGTTCTCCAGATTGCCGCTCAAGGCGCGTCGCCAAAGCCTCCACTGCATCGGCATCCATTCCCTGGAAGGACATGAGTCAGTCCTCGTGGGGAGCTGGCAGAACTTCAAAGAGCAATCCAGCGATTTCCTGGCCGATTTGGTCGGCCGTCAACTCGATTTCTGCCCGCCACGACCTAGGTCCATTCGGGCGGATTCTGTAGCTCTTGTGTCCGATCATCACGCCTCGCGCGGGTTCGGTCCTGCCCAACAGGATGGCTCCGCGGCCATCGGTCGCACGGTTGGCCTCGCCGCACCATGACCCGACTAGCTTCATGACCTCTGGGGCTTGGGCGTCAGCAAATTCATGAACTCCGTCGCCACGGGCTAGAACGGTAACGAGCGACGATCCGTCGACGAAGACATCAAATCGTTGAGCCATCACACCAGCGCCCCCTGGGGCCGTCACCTGCATGCTGAGACGGGATGTTGCACCACACACGTGGGCAACCCGTCGCAGCGCAGAGTTCCTTGGCTCCGTGTCGAGGTCTATTTCGCGCAATCGCAGGGATCGCACACCTCGGCTCGCAGCCTGCTCCACCGAGTCCAGGTCGGCGACATCAACGGTCGGCAGCGGTAGCGGATAAGGACGGCGAACCATGACCATGACCGCAGAGATCTCGTCGTCGGTGAACGTGGCAGGGGGTCTAAGCAGATTTGGCATCAGAAAAAGACCTTTGGTAGGTCAAGGCCAACTTTGATGGTGGCCTCGAGGAAGGATTCTGGAATAACAGTCCAGTCCTTAGCGACCTCCGCGGCGACCACTGACCAACCTTCTGCGGAGAAATCGGCATCGTCTGCCGCGTCAACGGCCATCGAGACCGATGATAGGGCGATTCCTCCGAGGTAGGCGATACCGGGCTTAGTCTTTAGTCCTGCGGCAGCCGCGTCCATTGAGCTCGCCAATCTCGCCAAGTTCGAGGATTCTGGGTCAAACCAGGTGGATAGGGTGCTGGTCAGCGTAACGCCGGCCCCTATGCTGCCCAGAATTCCGGGCACACGGCTGCGTGAGAGCTTGTCGAAAAATCCGTCAACGGAGAAAAGGCCATTAAGAGTTGACTTGTACCGGAAAGCGTCCGCTGTGCCGAAGATGGACCGGATAACCTCATCTGAGAAGGCTGAGTACCTCCCCGTTAGGTTCTTGCTGTTGCCGACGGTCGACAGAAACTGGGCCACGCCCGGGACCGACCACGCTGGGTTGTCCATTAGTGCATGCAATTGAGGGAAGATCGGTGAGTTTGTGCTCGTCGGTGTGGCGCCAAGTGACCCACTTCCGCCCGCAGCATCCACGAGAAGGGCGCTCGTGTTCCGTTGCTTGGCAGCGTTATCAAGCGCCCTTTTACTCAAAGCATCTATCGCGTCAGCGCTCGCCGACAGATTACGTCGATGAATATCCCAGTCCGAGCGCAAGTTGGTGCGGCCCGGCCCATCCCATCTGCTACTAGCCTCGTCCACCAACGCGTCGATCGTCGCCATCTGGGATCGCAGGACTTTCGCGTGCCCAGCGATCCTATCCGCCAAGGCCTCCACCGCCTCGACATCCATCCCCTGGAAAGACACTGACTTCGACTCCTTACGTCGACGTGGGCACGCTGGTGGGGTGAGGGGCGCGGTGCCTCTCACCCCACCAAAAGTGGGCTCAGTTGTAGTTCTGGCTCGTCTCACGCTGACGTTGCGCGTTACGCAGCGCCTTTTGGCCCAACTGCTCGATGTCGTGGATGGCACGTTCGATAGCCTGGCGGTGGTGCCCGGTCCACTCGCCGTGGAACTGCTTTGAGTCGTTGCCTTCCCAGACCTGAGTCGCTTGCTCGACGCTCTGACCGATCTGGTTCATTAGGCTGCGGAGTTGCTCGGACTGCGAGTGAAGGCGCCGACTCACATTTTCAACGGCGTCGACATCCATGCCCATACGTGCCATGGGATCTTTCCTTTCGTTGTGTTCTTTCTTGTGGTGATGGGAGTCAAGCAGAGGCGCCAAAACAGCGTCCATGGGTTGCTCAACCCACTAGTGAGGAAGGGGAAGCTGCACCTTCTCCGCGCGCCCGGCGCGTACCCAGTAACCCCGACCTGGTGGGAAATCCGCCCGTTTCGACCTTGGCAGGGTGACCCGAAGAACAGCCTCGCCGTCGCCCTGGTCTGGTGCGAGGAGGAATCCGGTCTTGGCCGCCTTCAATTCCCCGACCAGTCCCCACGACCCTGACCAACCGGAGACCTCGCCCTCTGCGACGAGCGGGATACCGTGGATCCGACACGCTTTGGCAAGCTCTATGAGCGCGGCATCCGCTTCGGTATCCACAAACTCGGGTAGGTCCTCAACGAAGAAGGCCACGTCCGGCGCGGATGTGGTTTCACCAATTCTGCTCACGAACTGTGTGGCCACGGATGCAGTCTTGTCGAAACCGTGCGCGGCGTCAGTCCAACATTTCAAGGACGACAACGGGCTCCTTCGGGCGCTAAGAAGCACCAGTTGGATCTCAGGTCGCCAGCGCTGCAGAGATTGTGCCAGCCAAGCGATCGCCGTCGTACGTCCGGACTGCATCGGGCCCGCGAGAATGATCGGACCGGTGGCTTCAAAGCCACAGGGTGCGAGCGCACTATCCGCGACCCCAAGGACCGGGCGCCCTCCCAGATGCGCCGGTAAGGTGCCTGGGTCGATCTGGTTCGGGAGGCTCGCGATGGGCGTCGGTCTGACCCGCAGGTGGCGGTCGACGCTTGGGGCGAGTTCTTCAATGACCCGAGCCTGGACCGCTGTATTGCCACTTCCGCCAAGGATAGCCAGTTGGAGTTCTTGAGGCTTCTCAATTTGAATGCACCGCCCTGGGGGACTGGTCGGGCCGAGGATATCTTTGGGTACACCCAGTGAAACGTAGGCATCCTCGTCCGCCTGCCGGAGAACTAGTCGTCGGGGAAATGCTGCTGTTAGCGCAGCAGGAACAGCAGCAGGGCGGTCGGCCGATACCGCAACGTGCAGTCCAACGGATCGACCATCGAGAAGGAGTCGCTGAAATGCTGTGAAGGTGGCTCCCAGTTCAACGCTGTCATAGTCTGTCCGAAAAGCCGAAAATCCGTCGAGTAGAAGCAGGATTCTCGGCTCCTCAGGTCGTTGCGCAAGGTCTCGATATTCCGACAATGTTGCGGCGCGTAACCCGGAGAAGGCCGTCTGTCGATCGTCCACAAGTTGGTTGAGGGTGCGCATTAATCGTCCGACGCGTTCCTGGTCGTCGCCCATCACCACAGATCCGACGTTCGGGAGGGCCTCTAAACTAGACAGTGAGCCTCCACTGAAGTCGAGCGCGTAGATGTGTACCGGACCCCCACGCGGGGTGATTGCGCTGGCGATTCCCAAACTCCGTAGCGCAGTCGACTTGCCCGATCCGCTAGCGCCGTAGATCAAGAGGTTGCCATCAACATCAGGTCGGAAGTACTCAGTGATCTGCTGTTGGTGATCGGGATCGTCCAACACCCCAAGCACGATTTCGGTGTCCGTTCGCTGATTGAGAAGCCCAAGGTTGTATGACGTTGCGAGCGATTCGAGCCATGGCCTTCGCGGTGTGGGAAGTTCACCCAGGACACTGGCTGTTCGAATAGATTCGACCACGCGATCCATATCGGTTGGTAGATCGCTGGCCACGGATACCCTCTTGATCGCCTTCCACAGTCTGTGGACACCGAAATCGAACTCGACGATTTCCACCGGTGGGGTGGCCGGAACAGCTGGCGTCTGTGACCCCGGAAAGGCCGATTGGAATGGGTAGAGTCGGCCGGGTCCAGTCTTCGCGGTGGCACGCCCCGGAATCGAAGGATCAAAATGAGCCGCAATGGGGCTTCCCAGAACGTCCTTGGAATCTTCTTCGTCAGCCATCCTTAGGGCTATCCGCAGGTTGGTGTTTGCGCGCAGGCTGTCCTTGATCACGCCGGAGGGACGCTGGGTTGCCAAGATGAGGTGAAGACCGAGAGATCGCCCCCGTTGCGCGACATCGACGACGCCATCCACAAACTCGGGTATCTCGCCGACGAGCGCAGCGAACTCATCAACCACAATGATCAGGCTCGGCGGGCATTCTGGATCACCGGACTTTTCCAGCTCCACCAGATCCTTGGCGCGCTTGGCGTTCAGCAGGTGTTCGCGATGCCTGATCTCGGCTCCCAGGCTGCGGAGAGCCCGTCGGACGAGATACGGAGACAAGTCGGTGACCAACCCCACGCAGTGGGGCAGTTGTACGCACTTGGCGAAGGCTGCCCCACCTTTGTAATCCACGAAGAGGAAAGTCAGGCGGTCGGGGCTGAGTGTGTGCGCCATTCCGAGTATCCAGGCCTGCAGGAACTCACTCTTGCCCGCTCCTGTCGTGCCGCCCACCAGCGCGTGCGGTCCCTGCGCTCTCAGGTCCAGGGCGACTGGATTGGTTCCCGCGTGGCCGACAAGGGCGCGCAGGTCGCAGGCCCGATCCCGTCGAACCGGGGCGGCGTCGGTGCGCTGAGAGATCGAGTTATTCTCCTGCCAGCGCACCAAGATCTGCGATGGATCGTCGACGCTTTCGGCACCCAGGATGGACACCAGTGGAACGGATCGAGGTAGGTCAGACTCGTCGGTCACCGGAACGCCACCGTCGATAACAGGGGCGAGGCAGCGGGCCATATGTCGGGCGATCTCATCGGGAACGGAATCACAGACCACGGGCGTGTGCAGGGTGCCAGTGCGCACCATCCCGATCACGGATCGTTCCCCGGAGGCGACGTCGAGATAGGCCCGGCACGCACCGGGCAGGACCCCGACGTCTGCGGCCAGCCAGATGGCGTAGATGCCGACATCCGGTCCGGCTTCAAGGAGCCGCACTAATCTCGCCACGTCAACCGTCGGATCATCAATAACCACTACAACGGCCGGGAGCGGCGGAATCGGGCGGATCCCCTCCCCCTCAGCTCTGGGTCCGCGCCCCCCTTCGGAAACGTCTAGGGACCTGACGTCTGCGCGCGCCGCCAGGAGGCGTTCAAGCTCCTCCAACGCGGACGCTGCCGATCCCGGGTCGGCCGCAAGGTGTTGTCGCAGGGGGGAATGCGGGGAACTGGTGTGTGGCAGCCAGTCCAACCAACTCCAAAGCTCTCGGCCAGAGGATGAGGTGAGGGCACAGACGACCAGTTCCGCCGGCGAGTGCAGTGATGTTAGGTGCACGACGACTGCGCGAGCGACCCCCGCGAGGATCTCGCGCCGGCCGGTTAGGCCGACGGAACCGACAGCCCGCAAGTCCGCGACAACCGGTGCGGGACCGGTCCTGCCCGCCGATCGGAGGAGTGCGGCCAGCTCGTCCGGGCACGGACTCATGGCCGACTCCGAACTGTCCAGTTCGATGAGGGGACGGATCTCACCAGTACCTAATCGCACAGTCAGGAACTCGGGATGCTCGGGCCGCCGTGACCATAGAGGTGCGGTGAGCCGAGTGGCGCCTGCGAGAGCATCGCTAACGCTTGGGTGGAGTCTTGCGAGCAGTTCGCGCTCGCGCTCATTGCCCTCATCGACCCAACGAGTCAGGTCACTCAACGCAGTCCGGTGCGCCTCGACAGCCCCACGTGCGCGTCTCGTGGACTCGAAGCGCTGATCCAGATAGCTGCCAATCATTAGCAGCGGACTTAACGCGACGAAGATGAGGCTCATGGTCGAGCGGGTGAAGGCGAAGAGTGCCGCCCCCATGACGAGCGGGCTGAGCATCGCGAGAAGGGGAAAGCGCTGACCCTCCTGTGCGCGGTCCACCGCGGGCACCTTGACCTTGCGAAGCTCCGGTCTGGCCAAGACGTTCGGAGGTCGCAGGTAGGCGTTCTCGGCAGAACTCTGCCGCGCCGTCGGACGCAATGGCGTGATGGTCAGCTGAGTCTTACCTAGGGTGACGACATCGCCCGGTTGTATGCCGGTGCGGATGAGTGGCCGCCCCCCAAGGACCACCCCATTGGCGGAGTTGAGGTCCTGTATTTCCACCCCAGCATCCGTAACCTCAATGCGCGCGTGGGTCTTGGACACGAGTTGATCCGTCAAACGAATGTTGCTCGTGTGGGCCCGCCCGATCGTCGTGGTGCCATGTGGAATGCCGACCTCCATACCGGCATCGGGCCCCGCAACCACCGTGACCAGCGCTGCCGGCGTCGAGCGTTCAAGGTGTGCCCGCGGTTCCGCACTATCGAGTTCAATGACGGCACCGGACCGAAGTCCGGTCTGCCAGAGGGGTGCTGTTGCGGCGAGGACGCGCTCGCCACTGCCCCGCACGTCGCGCACTCGCAAGGTCAGAGCCCGATCCTCACGCACGGCCTGGGCGTCCGGGCCCGCCGCAAGGGTCTTAGCGATGTCTCCAACCGTCACCGTTGCGTCCGCCGTGATCCGAACGTTGACATCTCGATCCGCGCCAGGTCGGCGTACGGTTACTTTTAGCTTCAGGGCCGCATCCATCCACACGTGGCGAAGGAATGACCTTCGCGACAGCACTGCGGGCGACGCTAGCCAGGACGGGAGGCAGCATCCTGTCGCCTTTTTGCAGGGCAGCTGAGGTTCGCCCGCCTGACGTCGAGAAGCTCGCTCGTAGCGGGCGACTAGAGGCCAGGTCTGTCAATCACCGCGGCGGTGGAATAGACACACCAGGCGCCGACCCGGGCAGGGTCGGCGCCTCCTGTGTGTGCGCGAGCATGCGGATCAGTCCAGCTTGTCCTGCGCGTCCTGCGCGGCACCCTCGACCCGGTCGGCCGCGTCATCGAGCGCGTCGGTCGCGGCATCGGCGGCCTCCGAGACCTGACCCTCGGCGTCCTGCCGAGCCTCATCGACGGCATCTGCGAGGTCGTCGGCACGGTCCCCGGCCTGGTCCTTGAGGTCGTCAGCCTTGTCCGAGGCTGCCTCCTTGATGTCCGCGGCCTTGTCGGTGACGGCGTCCTTGGCCTCCGCCGCCTTGTCCTTCAGGTCGGCTGCCTTATCGGCCGCGGCCTCCTTGACCTCGGCGGCCTTGTCCTTGGCCGCCGCGGCGACCGAGGCGGCCTTGTCCTTCAGGCTCTCCCCGGAGCCGGTGTCGGCGAGGGGGGAGCGGGCGGCATACGGGTCACCCGCGGGCACGGCCCACGGGTCGGCCGCGGGGCTCTTGCGGCGGGAGAGGACATAGGCCGCGCCACCGGCCAGGCCGGCGAGCAGCAGCCACGGGGCGAACGAGCGCTTGCGCTTGGCGCGCGCGTCGCCTTTGAGGACGGCATACGCCTCGGGGGCGCGCTGCGCGGTCTCGGCGGCGCTGTCCTTGGCCGCGAGGGCACCGGCGGCGACCGAGGCAAGCGCCCCGGCGACCTTCGGCAGCACCTCATCGACGAGGGTGCTTCGGGCGCTCTCGACGTGGGGGGCGGCCGCGTCATACCCGTGCTGGGCGCGCTCGCGGGCGCGGTCCACGGCGGGCTTGGCCGTGTCCATGAGGTATGCCGCCTGGGCACCCGCGCGCTCGCGCAGGTCGGCGGCGCGCGCGGCGGCCGCGGCCCGCGCGTCGGCGGAGTGGTCGACCACAGATCCGGCGCCTGCGGCCGCCACCGACGCGGCCTCGGCGCGTGCCTCGGCGGCGCGGTCGGCAGCGGCACTCATGGCATCGGCGACAGCGGCCTTGGCCTTGTCAGCCTTCGATGGCGGATTGCACAACATGGGTCCTCCTCGGTGGGACGTGATGTCTACTGAGCCCATCCTGCCTTGTCTTGGGCCGCGGGGCCGCGTCTAGGGGTCGGTCGAAGAAGTGATCTGCCGGCCCGTGACAGACTGGACGCCATGAAGGCCATCCTGCACACGAACCTGGGCGACATCGAGATCAACCTGCTCGAGAACCACGCCCCCAAGACCGTCGCCAATTTCACCGGCCTCGCCTCGGGCGAGAAGGACTACACCGACGACGCTGGCCGCAAGAGCCCCGCGAAGTTCTATGACGGCCTCGGCTTCCACCGCGTCATCCCCGGCTTCATGATTCAGGGCGGCTGCCCGCTCGGCCAGGGCATCGGCGGCCCGGGCTACACCTTCGACGACGAGATTCACCCCGAGCTCGCCTTCGACCGTCCCTACCTGCTCGCCATGGCCAACGCCGGCAAGCGGATGGGCCGCGGCACCAATGGCTCGCAGTTCTTCATCACGGTCGAGCCGACCCCGTGGCTCAATGGCAAGCACACGATCTTCGGTGAGGTCACCGACGAGGCCAGCAAGCAGGTCGTCGACGCGATCGCCGCGGTCCGCACCGCGCCCGGCGACCGCCCGATCGAGCCCGTCGTCATCGAGTCGGTCGAACTCTCCTGAGCTCTCGACCGTTCTTCGCTGCGTGAGAGACACAGCGCGCCCCGGGGGCGCCGGATGACCGAGCCGTATGCCGGATCCGGTGCCCCTGCTGCCTTGCCCGTCTGCCCGCGCCATCCCGACCGGGTCGCCTATGTGCGCTGCCAGCGGTGCGGCAATCCGACCTGCCCGGAATGCCAGCGCCCCGCGGCGGTGGGAATCCAATGTGTCTCGTGCGTTGCGCAGTCGGCCCGCGAGCATCCGACGACCCGCACCGTCCTAGGCGGTCGTCAGGGCGGCCAGACGCCCGTTGTCACGCTGACTCTGCTGGTGTCGTGCGTGCTCATTTGGCTGCTGCAACAGTCCTCGATGGGCACCGAGATTTTCCAGCGCTTCGCGCTCGCGCCGGGCATCGGCTGGCACGAGCCGTGGCGCTTCCTGACCTCAGCCTTTCTGCACGGGCCGCTGATCCACATCGGCTTCAACATGCTCGCCCTGTGGATGCTCGGGCCCTATCTCGAAGGCCTCCTCGGCCGGGCCCGCTTCCTGGCGCTCTATCTGATCAGCGCGCTCGGCGGGAGCGTCGCCTTCGTCCTGGTCAATCCCGTGAACTCGATGGGCGCCGTCGTCGGCGCGTCCGGCGCGATTTTCGGCCTCTTCGCCGCTCTCATCGTGCTCAACCGAGCCTTGGGTCGCAGCACTGGCGGCATCGCCGTGACCCTCGCCCTCAATGCTGCGCTGCCGATTCTTTACCCGGACACGATTGCCTGGCAGGCGCATATTGGCGGCTTCGTGACCGGCTTGGTTCTGGCCGCGCTCTTCGCCAAGGTCCGCGGCAATGCCGCGGCGGCGTATGCCGGATCGGCTGCGGTCACCGCCGGGCTGGCCGCCCTCGGCGCCGCGCGCTATTTCCTCGGCTGACCAGAGTTATCCACAGGGTTATCCCCCGAAGTGGCTTATCCACCGAGTTTTCCCCAGCTGTTGATGAATGACACCCGTGTGATTACCGGTCGTTAACGGGTCGGAGAGGGGGCAGGACGAGATCGCCCCTCGGCATACCCTTCGGCCGCGTCGTCGATGGTGCGCTGGCTACTTCCAGCGCGTCGTCATCGCGAAGCCGGCGAGGATCAGCGCGAAGCCGATGCCGAGATTCCACTGCCCGAGTGAGGGCACGGGATATTGCTGCCGCGTGATGTAGAAGGTGACGACCCACAGCAGGCCAACGATCATCAAACCCAGCATGACGGGGGTGAACCACGCGGCATTGCCGGTCTTGACCTTCTGCGCCCGCTTCTGCGGCGGCGGGACGTATGCGGCCTGGTCGCGGCCCTTGGACTCCGGCACGGGTGATCACTCCCAAAGTGGTCTGCTCGAACTGGCCCAAGCGTAATCGAGCCGACGCGCCGCCCCGACAACCACGACACCGCGACCCACGGGGGAGCCCGCGCGGCCGACTTTCAGTCAGAGGCAGCCTTGGCGGCGGTCCGGGCGAGCGGGCCGGTGAAGGCGGGGAAGGTCTTGACCCCCGTGCGCTCGACGGCATACCCGAGGCCGAGCGCGGCGACATACTCCTGATAGCGGGTGATCGTCGGGTCTGCGGCCAGCGCCGCTTCGAGCGCATCGGGGTCCCCGATGGCGCTGATGATGAACGGCGGGCTATAGACCCGGCCCTGCAGGATCAGCGTGTTCCCGACGCACCGCACGGCGCTCGTGGCGATGACGCGCTGGTCCATGATCGTCATCGCCTCGGCGCCGCCACGCCACAGGGCGTTGACCACTGCCTGCACATCCTGCTGGTGCACCACGATGTCGTCGACCGTCGCCCATTCCGGGAGTTGATCGACGGGCATCGGCGAATCATTGAGGGCAACGGTGAGAGTCTCGCCGTGCACCGGGACTGTGCCGGCCACGGGCGCGAGGGCGTCGGCCCGCTCGCCGAGCGTTTTCAACCGGGAACTGCCGGGCGCCGCGGCCTCGCTGAGCCGGTCGATCTCGGCCTGCACGGCGGCCAGTTGCCGGCCGCGATCAGCATTCGCGTGCTGCCGGGCCATGATCAATTGCGGCAGGCCCTGCACCTCGGAGCGCAGGTCGGTGCCGCGCGACGCCTGGCTGGAACTGGTGAATAGCACCCCGGCAAGCACGCCGACGACCGGAACGAGCAGCGACCAGCGACTCGGGGCCCGGGTCAGCATGAGCCAGCGCCGGGTGCCCCTCACCCCCGGCGCAGCAGTCACCTCCGAAGCCCCCGTCGCCTGCTCCTCCTCGCTCATGACGTATGCCGTCCCGCTAGCCCGCCGCGACGATCCGGGCGATCCCCGCTCCATCGCGCACCAATGGGCTCAGCCCCTCGGCGGCATCCACGGCCGCGGGGTCACCGCATACGGCCAGCCAATTGGCCAGCAGGCGGTGCCCCCCCTGGGTGAGCACGCTCTCGGGGTGGAACTGGACGCCGTGCAGCGGCAGGTCGCGATGCCGAACGGCCATGATGATGCCGGAGGAGGTATGCCCGTTCGCGATGAGCGCGTCGGGCAGGGTCGGCGGGTCGATCGTCAGCGAGTGATAGCGGGTCGCCGTGAAGGGTTGCGGCAAGCCGTCGAGGACGCCGGTGCCGTCGTGCAGCACCTGCGAGGTCTTGCCGTGCAGCAACTCCGGCGCCCGTCCGACCGTGGCCCCCGCCACGACGCCGAGAGCCTGGTGGCCTAGACACACCCCGAGCATCGGCTGCGCGCGCTCACCGCAGGCCTCGATCATCGCCATCGACACCCCAGCCTCCTCGGGCGTCCCCGGCCCGGGGGAGATCAAGACGCCGTCGAAATCCGCGCCATCGGCCGGTGCGATCGCATCATTGCGCACGACCGTCGTCTGCGCACCCAACTGCTGCAGATAGCCGACGATTGTGAAGACGAAGCTGTCGTAGTTGTCGACGATCAGGATCCGGGCCACGACTTGATGGTAGGTCAGCGTCGGCGAGCAGCTGCCAATTCGGTCAGGGCCTCGGCAGCTCGGTCGGCGGATTTGTGCTGGTCGCGGACGACTCGCGGGCCGGCGGCGGCGTTTCCGGCGTGCGATTGCCGCCCGAGGTCTGCGTGGTCGGGGGCGTCTCGATCGTGTCGGGTGAGGTCGACGTCGAGGGGCTCGTCGAGGTGCTGCTCGGCTCGGTTGTCGTCGTGACCGTGGTCGTCGAGGTCACGGCCCGCGGCTTGGCCAGCACCAGCGTCACGGTCGTGCCGACATCGACCTTGCCGGGCAGCGGATCCGTCTCGAGCACGGTGTTCTCGCGCTGATCGCTTTCGCGGGTCTCGGTCTTGACCGGCAATCGGAGTGTGGCCAGCGCATTGCGCGCCTCGTCCTGGGTCTTGCCCTTCAGATCAGGCAGTGACACCTGGCCGGACGCGATCGTTAGGTCGACGACATCGCCCTCGGCGGCATCGGCATATGCCGAGGGGGTCGTTTTGACCACGACATCCTTTGCTCGTCCGGGCGCATCGATCGTCGTGACATTGCCGACGTCGAGGCCGGCCTGGGTGATCAACTCCTTGGCCTCATCCAGCGATTTCCCGGTCACCGAGGGCACGCGGGTGCTCGCCGGGCCACCGGAGACGACGATATTGACTTGGGTGCCGGCCACCCGTTCGGTGCCGCCGCGCGGATCCTGCTCGATGACCTTGTCCTTGGTCACCTCGCGAGAGGGTCGATAAACCGTCGAGACATCGAAGCCAGCCGATTTCAGTTCCGCTGTTGCCGTCTCCACGCTCTTGTTCACGACCGCCGGCACCGTGAGGTATTTCGGCTGGGCATCCAGATAGGTCTTCACCGCGAAACCCAGCACGCCCACGGCGATGAGCAGCAGCGACACAATCGCGAGCGCGCCCATCCCGCGGCGGGGTGGATCGGCATACACCGGCGGCGGGGCGTCGGCCACCGGCCGCGCGGAGGGCACCTCGGTGGCCGGCGCGACAACCGCAGTCGGGGCGTCGGCGCGCAAGGCGTCGTATGCGGCGGAGCTGACCGGACGCCCGAGGCGGAAGCTGCGCAGGTCGTCGCGGAAGTCCTCGGCGACTTGGTAACGCCGGTCGCGGTCCTTGACCAGGGCGAGCGCGACGGCGGCATCGAGCGCCTCCGGCACCGCGCCATTGAACTGCGATGGCAACGGCGGCGGCTTGCTGACGTGCTGATAGGTCAGCGAGACCGGCTCGCCGACGAAGGGCGTGCGGCCGGTGAGCAATTCGAAGAGCAGGCAGCCGGTCGAATAGAGGTCGGAGCGCGAGTCGACGACCAGGCCCTCGGCCTGCTCCGGCGAGATGTACTGCGCCGTGCCCATGACCGAGGAGGTCTGGGTCATCGTCGCCTGCGTGTCGGCGACCGCCCGGGCGATGCCGAAGTCCATGACCTTGACCGTGCCATCGCGCGCGACCATGACATTGGCCGGCTTGATGTCGCGGTGCACCATCCCCATGTCGTGGCTGTATGCCAGCGCATCCAGGATGCTCTCGGTGATCCGGGCCGCCTCTTGCGCCGGGAGCGGGCCATTGGAGGTGAGCAGTTCGCGCAGGGTGAAGCCGTCGACATACTCCATGACGATCCACGGGACCGGAATCTTCGCCCCGCCGATCTCCGTCTGCTGATCCTCGCCGGAGTCGTAGACCGCGACGATATTGCGGTGGTTCAGCCCGGCGACGGACTGAGCTTCGCGGCGGAAGCGGCCCAGGAAGTGGGCGTCGCGGACGTGGTCGCTGCGCAGGATCTTGATCGCGACGCTGCGTCCGAGGCGGGTGTCATAGCCGTGGTGGACCTCGGCCATCCCACCGCGGGCGATGAGGTCACCGACTTCATAGCGGCCCCCCAAGAGGGTGGGCACGGGGGTGGTCATGGCGCCTCCTTGCGGGAGGTTGGGGAGTGGATCATGACGAAATCACCGCTTCCATCACGGCCTTGGCGATGGGTCCGGCGACCGAACCACCGGCGGCTTCACTGCCCGCCGAGCCGCCGTCCTCGACGACGACGGCGACGGCGACCTTCGGGTCGGACGCGGGGGCGAACGAGACGAACCAGGCGTGCGGGGCCGCCCCCACCTTGTGCTGCGCCGTCCCGGTCTTGCCGGCCACCTGCACTCCTCCGATCTGCGCCGCGCGGCCGGTCCCCTGACTGACCACCGCCTCCATCATGGTCGTCAACTGGCGGGCCGTGCTTGTCGACACCGCCTCGCCAAGGCTCTTCGGCGAGGCCTCGTCGATGGTCTGCAGCTGGGAACCGAGCACCCGGCGCACGAGATAAGGCGACATCACCTCGCCGCCATTGCCGATCGCCGCCGCGACCATGGCCATCTGCAGGGGGGTGGTGCGCACGTCATACTGCCCGATCGCGGCCTGCGCGGTATTCGGCTCGTTCATGCCCGTGGGCACGCTGCTCGCCGTCACCCGCATGGGCACATTCAGGACCTTGCCGAAGCCGAACTTGGCCGCCTGCTCCTGCAGCGCGTCCGGGCCGAGCTTCATCCCGAGCGCCGCGAAGGCGGTATTGCACGAGATCTCCAGCGCGTGCAGGAGCGTCGTTTCGTCATTGGCCCCGCACGCCTGGCCGTCGTGATTGGGCAGCGGCTTCTCGACGCCGGGCAGCGTGAGGGCGGCTGGGCCGGGGATGCGCGAATCCTGGGTGTAGTCGCCGCTCTCCAGGGCCGCCGCGGCGGTCACGAGCTTGAAGGTCGAGCCGGGCGGATAGAGGTTGCCCGCGATGGCGCGATTGATCATCGGGTTGCCCTCGTCTTTGAGCAACCGCAGCCAGTTCTTCTCTACCGCGCCCAGGTTGTGGGAGGCGAGCAGTGCCGGGTCGTATGACGGGTGGCTGACCATCGCGAGGATCGCGCCGGTCTTGGGATCCAAAGCCACGACCGCGCCCCGCTGGTCGCCGAGCGCCTTGTCGGCGGCCTGCTGGGCGGCCGGATTGATCGTCAGCTCCAGGCTCGCGCCGACCGGTGCCTTGCCGGTGAGCAGATCGGAAACCCGACGATAGAAGAGCTTGTCGGAGCGGCCCGAGAGCAGATCGTCGTCGGCGCCTTCGATGCCGCCGCCGGCGCCATAGATGAAGGAGTAGTAGCCGGTGACATGGGCATAGAGCTCCCCCAGGGGATAGCTGCGCTCCCACTTCAGCTCGTCGGTGCTCGCCGACGACCGGGCGATCGCCTCGCCGGCGACGATGATCGAGCCTCGCTCCCGGTTGTATGACGCGAGCAGCGTGCGCCGGTTGTCGGGCTTGGCGTTGATCTCGCGGGCTTTTGCGAACTGGATCCAGGTCGTGGACAGCAGCAGCATCGCGAAGAGCATCGTCGCGAGGACTGAGAGGCGGCGGATCGGGGCGTTCATCGGCGCGCTCCGACCGTGGGGATCGGGCCCGTCGCGGCCATATCGGTCAGCGGCTGGCGTGCCTGGTCACTGATCCGCAGGAGCAGCGCGACGAGGGTCCAGTTCGCGAGCAGGCTGGAGCCGCCGGAGGACAGGAAAGGCATCGTCAGACCGGTCAGCGGGATGACCCGGGTGACGCCGCCGACGACGACGAAGACCTGCAGCGCGACCGAGAAGGCCAGCCCGGCGGCGAGCAATTTGCCGAAGCCGTCCCGCACCCCGATCGCGATCCGCAGGCCCCGCTCGACGAGCAGGATGTACAGCATGAGGATGGCGAACAGCCCGGTCATCCCGAGTTCCTCGCCGAAGCTGGAGACGATGAAGTCGGACTCCGCGAAATAGGTGATATCCGGGCGACCGCGGCCTAGGCCGGTGCCGAAGAGCCCGCCGGCGGCCATCCCCATCAGGCCTTTGGCGAGCTGGTCGGAGGCGGCCAAGGCCTCCGGGGTCCACGTATGCAGCCACAACAGCACCCGGGTCTGCACGTGCCCGAAGAGCATCCACGCGATGACCGCGCCGCCACCGGCGAGCAGCAGGCCAATGGTGATCCACCCGATCCGCTCGGTGGCGACATACAACATGGCCACGAAGAGGCCGAAGAAGAGCAGGGCGCTGCCGAGATCCTTTTGGAAGAACAGCACGGCCAAGCTGAGCAGCCACATCACGAGGATCGGGCCGAGGTCGCGGCCGCGGGGCAGCTGCATACCCAGGAACTTCGGGCCGGCGATCGAGAGGACATCGCGGGTGCGCACGAGATAGCCGGCGAAGAAGACCGCGAGAGCGATCTTGGCGATCTCGCCCGGCTGGAAGGTGAACGGGCCGATGCCGATCCAGATCCGAGCGCCATTGACCTCGCGACCGACGAAGGGCAGCAATGGCAACAGGAGCAGGGCGACACCGCTGGCGCCAGCAAGGAAGGTGTATTTGCGCAAGGTCCGGTGATCGCGCAGCCACAGCAGGCAAGCGATGGCAATCCCAACGGCGAGCGCGCTCCACGTCAGTTGCCGCAGCGCCATCCCGCCGGTGATCGATCGGCCCTCGGCGATATCGAGCCGGTGGATCATCACCAGACCGAGCCCGTTGAGCAGGGTGGCGATCGGCAGGAGCAGCGGATCGGCATACGAGGCGGTGAAGCGCAAGACCAGGTGGAAGGCGACGGCGATGGACAGCAAGCCACCGGCCATGGTCGCGAGATTGGCCGGGATGGTGCCGTGGGTGGCGCCTTCGACCGAGACATAGGCGAGCACGACGATGGCGACGGCGAAGATCAGCAGCAGCAATTCGACATTGCGGCCGCGGCGGGGACGCCAGGAGGTGACGATGCTCATCAGCGGCTCGTCCCCGAGGGCGTCGACGTGACGCTCAGGCTCGAGGGGTTGCTGGACGGACTGCTGCTCGGCGAGGTGCTGCTGGGCGAGGTGCTGGTGGAGGTCGAACTGGTTGAGTCGCTCGTCGCCCCGCACTCGGCGCCCCGGCTGCGGGCCTGGACGCAGGCGATCGCCTCGGCGCGGATCGTCACAATGCGGCTGTCCGCGTCGGCGCGGTCCTTGGCGGTGATCGAGTCCTCGACCTGTTGGCGCCAGAAGTCCGGCAGGTCACTGACGGCGATATCGGTGGTCTCGATCGGCGTGGACAGGGAGATCGGCCCGAGATCGCTGGTCACGCCCTGGAAGACCGCGACCTTCCCGCCGTCATTGCCCACGAAGAACTGCTTCTGCGACCAGGCATAGAGCGCGGCTGCTCCGCCGGCGATGAGGATGGCCGCGGCGGCGAGGGCGCCGAGCCATTTGATGGCCCGCCGGGTGCGCGAACTGGTCTCCTCCTCGGCCAAGGCGAGGCGTTCGACCGACTCGCTCTCCTCGTCCAGGCCGAGCGTCGGGCGCAGCGCGGCGGCCTTCGCGGCCGGGGTCTCCCGCAGGGCGCGGGTGCCCGCCGGGCTCTGGGTCGCGGCGCCGACGATCTGGGGGCTCACCGGCGGGAGCACACCGGTGGTGAGGTCGACGATGTCCGCGACGATGACCGTCACATTGTCGGGAGCGCCCGCGCGCAAGGCGAGCTCGACGAGCCGGTCGGCGGTCTCGGCCGGCGCTGCGCCATCGGCGAGGATCTCGGCGATCGTGTCGTGCGCGACGAAGCCGGACAGGCCGTCGGAACACAAGAGATAACGGTCGCCGATTCGCCCCTCGCGGGCGCCCAGATCCGGCCGGTCGCTCGGATTGCCGGTCAGGACCCGGGTCACGAGCGAGCGCTGCGGGTGGCTGCCGGCCTCATCGGCGCTGATCCGGCCGGAGTCCACGAGCGTCTGGACGAAGGTGTGATCGGTGGTGATCTGCGCGAGCTCGCCGCCGCGCAGCAGATAGGCGCGCGAGTCGCCGATGTGCGCGACGACGAGGGTATGCCGCGAGCGCAGCAGCGCCGTGACGGTCGTGCCCATGCCTTGCAGTTCCGGACGCGCGGTGGCGATCCGCTGCAATTCGGCATTGGCCTTCGCGATCGCGCGGGCGAGCTCGTCGCCGGTCTCGTTGCTGTTCAGCGATTCCTCGTCCAATTCGACGAGATAGCCGATGGCGGTCGAGGACGCGATATCCCCGCCGGCGTGCCCGCCCATGCCGTCGGCGACGACCAGGAGGTGCTGCCCGGCATAGGCCGAGTCCTGGTTCTCCGAACGCACCAGTCCGACATCGGACCGGGCGGCATAGTTCAGGGCGAAAGGCACGGCTACTTCTGCAGCTCGATCGTCGTGCGGCCGACGCGCACTTGGCTGCCGGGCTCGAACTGGACTGCCTCGTCGATGCGCTGGCCGTTGACGAAGGTGCCATTGGTCGAGCCGAGATCCTCAACGCCCCAGCCGTTGGCTGCGGGGAAGATGCGCGCGTGCTGGCCCGACGAGAAGTCGTCATCGAGCACGAGATGGCACCCCGGATTGCGACCGATGAGGATGTCGGTGCTGCCCAGGGGTATGCGGGTCCCCGCCAGCGGCCCGGAGGTCACCACGAGATTGTCGAGCGCTGGCGTGCGGCGATCTCGTGGCGTCGGCGCTGGCCGGCCGCCACCGGAGGCGCTGACCCGATTGACGACCCGGGTGCCGAAGAGGTCGCCGCGCAGCACGGCCGCGAGGCTGAACACGAAGAGCCACAACAGGATCAGCAGGCTGAAACGCAGGACGGTGAGGGTCAGTTCGCTCACGCGTCAGATCACCGCCGTCCGGCGCGATAGATCAGGCTCGTTTGGCCGATCGTGATTCGGTCACCGGGGGTGAGGCGCATCGAGCGCGTGCGCTCGCCATTGACCCAGGTGCCATTGGTCGAGTCGAGATCCTTGACCCGGGCGATCAGGTGCGGGCCGTCGGAGGTGACCCGGACCTCGCAGTGTCGCCGCGAGATATTGGCATCCGCGAGCACGATATTGGCGTCGGTGTCCCGGCCGAGCACGGTCACCGGCCCGATCAACGGATAGCGGTCGCCGTCGATCTCCAGCCAGGGCCGGTCGGCGGCCTGCAGGGGGCGCGGCGGGGTGGCCGGCGCCGCCGGCTCGCGGGAGGTGATCGTCTCCAACGGGTCGCCGCCCTGGCGGGCGGTGCGGGCGTCATACTCAAAATCGGGCTCGTGGGTGCCATCGCTCCAGGACGACTCGGCCGGGCGCGCGGCGCGCGCCGGCGCCTGCGCTCGCGGCGCCTGCTCAGGCTCTGGGACCACCGTATGCCTCTCGCCCCGCGCCTCGTCCCGCTGCTCGTCGTGGCGCTCCGGCCGCGGGCGGCGGGTTGAGCGCTCGCCGACTTGTCCGTCGCGGTGGGCGTGCTGCGGCTGGTCCTCGGCCGTGATCCGGAAGAGCCCGGTTTCGAGGCCGGTGTCCTTGCGGAAGCGCAGCCCGAAGTCGGCCTTGGCTTGATAGCGCTGGCTCTCGGCGTGCTCCTCGGCCGCGGCGAGCAATTCGTCGCGCAGGTCATCCTCATAGGCCGTTAGCCGGTCATAGTCGGTTTCGGAGAGGTCGACGAGATAGCGGGTCGGCACAAAGGTGCGGCCCTTGGCCAGCGAGGTCGCGCCATCGTCCATTGCCCGCCGCACCGCGCTGGCGATCTCGACCGGCTGCACCTCGGCGCGGAAGGCCTTGGCGAAGACCCCGTTGATCGCGCGCTCCAGCTTGCCTTCGATCCGTTGCAGTCGCCCCACGGGCACCTCCTTCCACTCCGGTGACGATCGTAACGGCCCGGACTGACGGCCCGTTCCATTCCGTCTGTCAGCCCTTCTTCCTAGGGTGGGGGCATGAACGAACTGGTCCTGACGGCGAACGCCGGCGATGGCACGATCAGCGCCCTTTTCCTGGACCGGGCGCAGGGCCGCCTGGTCACGCTGGCCACGTCCGGTCAGTTGCCCGGCTGCGGCACCTTCGCCGTCGACCAAGCGACGGGGCTGGTGTATGCCGCGTACAAGGGCGATCCCGCGGGCATCGCGACCCTGCGGTTGGACCGTGCGAGCGGCGAACTCGCCGAGGTGCGCCGCCGCCCGGCCGGCGGCTCGCTGACCTATCTCTCTCTCGCGCACGAGGGCCGGTTCCTGCTCGGGGTCTCGTATGCCGCGGGGCACGCCTGGGTCTGGCCGGTCACTGACGGGGTGATCGGCGAGCCCGTGGGCGAGTTCTCCTATCGCAATCTGCACTGCATCGTCGTCGACGGCACCTGTGTGTATGCCGTCTCCCTCGGCGAGGACCTGATCGCCCAGTTCACCCTCTCCGCCCAAGGCGTGCTCGCGCCGATGGAGCCGCTCGTCGCCGAGGCGCCGCGCGGGTCCGGTCCTCGGCACCTCATCCTGGACGGCGCGAACGCCTATCTCGTGACGGAGTTCAGCGGCGAGGTGATCCGCTACGCCCGCTCGGCCGACGGCCCGCTCACGCGCGCCGAGGCGGTCGACGTCGTGGTCCCCGACTCGGGCCTCGCGCCGAGTGCCTACGGCCTGGACCCGAAGACCGAGCCGCTGATCTGGGGAGCCGATGTGCACCGGGCCGGCCCGTGGCTGCTCAGCTCCGAGCGGTCCAGTTCGATCATCACGAGCACGGCGCTCGGCGAGGGGGGCACGCTGGGCGAGCCCACGGCATACACACCCACCGAGGCGCAGCCGCGGGGCTTCGCGGTGACCGCGGATGGGGAGTATGCCGTCGCCGTCGGCGAGCGCTCCACCCACGCCGCCCTCTCGCGGGTCGAGGCGGACGGCTCGCTCACCCTGCTCGACCGCGCCCCGATCGGGGCGGCGGCGAACTGGGTGCGGATCCTGCCCTGAGCCCTCTCAGTCCTCCCAGCGGAAGAGCCGCGCAGCGATCAGCCCGAAGACCACGGCGAATCCGAGCAGGACCGCCATCGGCAGCAGCGCCGACGAGGGGCCCTCGCCACGCACCATCGTGTCGAGCAGGCCCTCGTTGAGTTGGCCGAGGGGGAGGAACTTCGAGATCGTTTGCAGCCAACTCGGCGCCTGGTCTAGAGGGATGAAGGAGCCGGACAGGAAGGCCATCGGCAAGATGATGACGTTGACGATGCCCGAGGCGGCTTCGGCGGTCTTCGAGATCGCGCCGGCGATCAGGCCGATCGCCATGAACGCCAGCGTCGCGCACAGTAATAACGGAATCGCCATCCACCACGAGCCACTGAGCTTCAGGTCGAACAGCCCGACCCCGACGGCCAGGAAGACCACCATCTGAACCAGGGCGACGGCGACCGACACGAGCAGCCGCGAGGCGACGAGGGCTTCGGTGCGCACCGGGGTCAGGCGGATGCGGCGCAGCAGCTTGTTGGTGCGCCAGGTGACGAAGGGCATGGCCGCATTGAAGGTCGCCCCCATCGCCACCGCCCAGCCGAGCAGGCCGGGCGCGATGAACTGGATCGGCTTGAGCGAGTCGTCCTCGACCGCCGTGGCGGTCAGGGTGAAGGTCGGCGGTTTGCCGGAGATGGCGACATTGGCGCCATCGACGAAGGCGCCGAGCGTGCCGCGCACGGTGGCGGCCGCGACCTGATCGGCCTGGCTGTAATGCACGATCACCTCGTTGCCGCGCTGCTCGACGGCGGCATCGACATCGCCCTTGCGGACCTCCGCGAGCGCCGCAGCGGCATCGGTGGTCTTGGTGACCTCGAAGAGGTTGTCGAATTGGGTCTTCGCCTCGGGCGGAAGTTGGTCGATGATCGCGACCGAGCCGACCTGGGTCAGCGTGTTCTTGCTGGACCCGGCATCGCGAAAGAGGAAGCCGAAAAGCACGAGGAACATCAGCGGGAAGGCCATCAGCCAGAACCAGTTTTGCTTGTCCCGCCAAAAGCCCTTCCACTGGGCGCGAGCGAGCGCGGTGAAGCCGTTCATGCGCGGTACTCCCGTCCGGTCAGGGTAAGGAAGACGTCCTCCAAGGTGGCGGAGGTGACCTGCAGGCCCTGCAGCGCATCGCGTTCGGCCAGGGCGGTCAGCACCGGCGAGGGTTCGTGCGTGCTCAGGGCCAAGGTGCCGTTCTCCAGGCTCGCGCTGTCGACGCCCGGCAGCCGCTGCGCCTCCTCCTCGCTGAGGGCGCCCTCGGTGAGGAGGATGCGGTATGCCGCCCCCAGACCGGTGATGAGGTTCCGGGGGGTGTCCGTGGTGAGGATCTGGCCCCGGTCGATGATCGCGATCTGGTCGCACAGGATCTCAGCCTCGTCCATGTAGTGCGTCGTGAGCACGACGGTGCGCCCCTGTTCGTTGATCGCGCGCAGGACGTCCCACAGGTTGCGTCGGGCCTGCGGGTCCAGCGCCGCGGTCGGCTCATCAAGGAAGACGATCTCCGGGTCGTGGATCAGCGAGCAGGCGATCGACAGGCGCTGCTTCTGCCCGCCGGACAGGTCTTCGGTGCGGACCTTGCGCTTCTCCTGTAGCCCGACGAGGTCGATCATCTCCTCGATCCGGGTGAGGGGCACGGCATACAACTCGGCGAAGCAGCGCAGCTGCTCCTCGACGGTGAGCCGCTCGAAGAAGGCGGACGCCTGCAGTTGGACGCCCATGCGCGGCAGGAGGGCGCGATTGCGCGGCCACACCTTCTCGCCGAAGATCAGCGCTTCGCCCTCGTCGGGCTGGCGAATGCCTTCGATCATCTCCAGCGTCGTGGTCTTGCCGGCGCCATTGGGCCCGAGGAGGCCGAAGAACGTTCCTTGGGGGACAGTGATATCGACGTGATCAACGGCTGTGAGGTCCCCATACCTCTTGACCAGCCCCCGCGTCTCAATGACGTTGGTCATGGGTGTGATCAGACCACGTCTTGCCGCCAGCCGCGACCCCTGCATCCCGGTATGCGGACGATCCCGACTCAGCCGGTGAGCTGGTCGGGCTGGACGCCCTCGGTCAGGAGGGCGTGCGTATTGCGCCAGCCGAGTTGGCGGTAGGCCTCGAAGTCGTACTCGCCATAGAACTGGTTCGTCGTGCCGGTGACGGGGAAGTCGGGGTGGTCGAGTTGGTAGGCGTCGAGCTCGATGTCCCCGCCCGTGGAGAGCACATTCTTGACGACATAGATGTCCGTGCAGACGTCCTGGTAGCCCTCGCGGCGCGCTTGCAGGTGCACCCACGCCCGCTCCGCGCGGGGCCGCGGATTCTCGGTGGTCGGAGCCGGTGTGCAGATCGGGCCCACGCCGCCCTTGCCTGCGGTGATGACCAGCCCGAGGTCCATCCGGGCCGTCGTGATCGCATCGGTCAACGCGTCGGCGCTGCCGGCCGGATCGGCGGATGCCTCGAAGAGGATCAGCCGGCGAGGCCGGTCACGAAGCGCCTCGACGAGGCCGGTGTTGTCGAAGTGGCCGCCGTCGGAGATATAGATGCGCGAGTCGGTGATCGACTGCAGGCCGCTGGCTTCCTTGAAGATGCGGAAGGGACCCGGCTTGTGGATGATGCGCTCCCAGGCGGTGGCGAGGAAACCGGACGTGGGCAAGGGTGGGTGAGCGGAAGGACTCGATGAATTCACCAGTGCGACATAGGGGTTCGGCAGCCAGACCCCGAGCCGGCCGTTGGCCAGCGTGAGCAGGATGCGATAGGGCGCGACGAGCGACTGCTTGCGCCCGACGATCGGCGAGAAGGCCGCGCCGGAGGCGGCCATCGCGGACGCGAGCGTGGTGTCGCGCCCTGCCGGGTCCGCGGCTTGGGAGTATGCCGTGGGGCTAATCGGGATGGGCCGGGCTCCATCACGCAGGCGATTGGCCCCGCGTCCCTCCTGAGGGAGTCGGGAGTCCGTGACGCCGATATAGGCGCGGGGCCGCTCGGAGCCGTGGGTGCGCCGCCCGGTCTCGAAGCGGAAGGTCGTGCACGAGCGTTGGGTGGGTATGAAGTCCGGATCGCTAACATTCGCGGCGCACAGGATCGACAACTGCGGCCCGGTGGCCTCGGCGTCGGTGTTTGTGTCGGCATCCAGGCCAGGGTCGATGGGGGTGTCCCACAACGGAATTGGCTCGACCACGCCGGTGGCATTGCGCCGGACGAGGAAAGCATCGGCGAGGCGCTCGCGATAGAACGGGTGCAGTGAGGTGATGGTGGCGTCGCCGACGAGGCGACCCACGACATACACCCCGAGGGGGACGGCATACGTCCGCCACTGGTCCAGGCGACCGATCTCGACACTCAGGGTCCGGCCCATCCGCATCCCGACGATCGCGACGATCGCGACGGCGACGGCGAGGGCGGACCACGGGAGGATGTACTTGTGGATGAAGGCGGTGAGCTTGTCGGTGCGCGAACTTGCTTCTGCGGGAGTGCGTTTGCGCCAGAGAGCGAGGAGCGCGGTGAGGGCGCCGGTGAGTCCGGCCAGCCGGGTGGCCCAGCCGCCGGTGGTGTCTCGATTGACATCGCAGTAGTGCGGTAGGGGGCCGGTCACGATCCCGCAGTCCGGCGGGTCGGGGGTTGTCAGGCTCGCCGCGGGCCGGTGCTTGCTGCCGGTCGTCGTGGCCAGCGGTGCGCCCGCGATCGCGGGATACAGCGCGGCGTCGTCCTCGTAGTTCTCGCCGCAGGCTCCGAAAGAGAACGGAATCGATTCCTGCTCAGCGGGTTTCACGACGCGGTGCCACGCGATCTGGGCCTCGCGAACGAAGTCCTCGCGGATGGCTTGCTGGCAGAGGTCGTGGGGGACTAGGCCGGTCAGGCGCAGGGTCTTGGCGATGGTGGCCGTCGGCTGATTGCTGATCGTCGCATTGTGCGTCAGCACGACGAGCGCGGGAATCACTGTGAGGGTCAAGGCAATTGCCGCCGCAAGCGAGAGCAGAGTGGCCGTGGGGGCAAGGGTGGCGAGGCGCCTGCGTCGATACTTCAGCACCGCATTCGATACGACCAGCCAGAGCAACGCCGTGCCCGCCAGGCCTGCGAGAATGCCAGCCAAGGTGGGGGAGACATCGAAGGACGCAACGGTCTGGTTGAAGCTCGCCACCCGCTGCTCGGGCAGTCGGCTGAGGGTCCAGATGCCATAGGCCGTGACGATCCAGATCAGGGCGGCGACATGCGCGAGCGTGGTGAGGATGCCGTAGGTCAGGGCGAGGACCCCGCGGGTCCGGGTTGTCGCGTTCGGTGTGATCCAGGAGGAATGGCGCCGGACCCAGTCCATTTCGGGCGAGTCGGGGGCGAAGGGCGCGGGCGCGCCGACGGGGATGGGGTCGGAGTTGCGGCGCGCCAGATGCATCGCCGTGGCGATATAGCTGCCGCCGGAGATCGCGTAGACCCGGTCGGCCTTGTCGTAGATGCCCTCGCGCATCAGCCGCTGGAGGCCGCCGAGACAGAAGGCCGCCGCCCGGATGCCGCCACCCGAGCAGGCGATGGCGAGACCGGCATACGGGCCGCACGGGGCCGTGGGCTCCGGGATATGGGCGGGCATGGAGGCCGGCTCGGTGGCCAGGAAGCTCACGTCGTGGTCCGCGCTCTCCGCGCCCGTGTGACCCCGCAGCGTGCGGCTGGTCGCGAGGGTGATGCCCAGGCCGCCGATGCCGGCCAGGAGCAGACCGATGAGGAGGACCTGCGGCCACGGGCGGGCGTCCAGGATGCTGGAGGCTCGCGGCAGTGGCCAGAGATTGGCTAGTCCCGACGCGGCGAGCACGATGCCGGTGACGGACAGGGCAATCGCCGCCAGGGCACCCGAGGACAACCCGCGAACGACGTCCACGGCGCCAGTAGCTCGGCTGGGCGTGGTGCGTTCGGCGTCCACAAGCCGGCCGATGTGGGCGGCTTTGTATATCGCCAGGCCGGTCTGGATGGCCGCGGTGACTGCCAGGGTCGCGCCGATGATCCAGTCCGAACGCCGGGGTGCGTGGACCGCAAGGAGGGGCAGGGCCAACAGGCCGACCACCATCCCGCGCCCAGCATTGCGCCGCAATTGAGCAAGCAGCGCGACCATGCCGAGTTCGTGCGGGGTGCGGGGCACGCGCTTCATCTCTGCCTCCCAGGGCAAGCCGGTCCCGGTGGGGCCTTTGGCCAATAGAGAGCGTGAGCGGGCTGGTGATACGCCGAGGTGCTGGGCCGGGGCTCGGTTCGGGACGCACTGAGGCGGGCGGGTCGGCATACGACGGCTCGGGGGCTAGGGTCGGGGCCATGAATATCGTCTTCGTCGAACCGGCCTTCCCGAACAACCAGCGCCGCTTCGTCACCGCGCTGGCCGGGGTGGGGGCGAATGTCATCGGCATCGGCGAGTCTGATGAGTGGTCGCTCGACCCCGAGGTGCGCGAGTCGATGCTCGGTTATTACAAGGTCTCCAATGTCACGAATGTGCGCGAGATGACCGACGCCGTGAAGTTCATCCAGTCGAAATTGTGGGTGGACCGGCTGGAGGCGACGATCGAATCGCACACGATGGCGGCCGCGCAGGTTCGGGAGGCGACCGGGATTCCGGGGACGTCGGTGCACGCGACCTGGCTGTGCCGCGACAAGCCGTCGATGAAGGAGGCGCTGCGCAAGGTGGGGGTGCCGACGGCGGCCTCCACGGCCGCTGACACGGCCGACGCGATCTGGGATTTCGCCGCAAAGATCGGCTATCCGCTGATCCTGAAGCCGCGCGCCGGCGCTGGGGCGCAGGACACCATGCGGGTCGACAATGACACCGAACTCGCCCACGCCATAACGCTTTTCGGCGCGCACGGGGCGACGTCGATCGCTGTCGAGGAGTTCGTCGAGGGGCACGAGGGCTTCTACGACACGATCTGCCGCGACAACCAGGTCGTGCACGACTGGACCACGCACTACTACCCCAATGTGCTCGAGGCGATGCGCACCCGCTGGATCAGCCCGCAGTTCATCACGACGAACCGGATGGCCGATTCGTCCTTCTATGGTGAGGTCGCCGAGCTCGGCCAGCGGGTCATCGAGGCCTTCGATATCGGCACGTCCGCGACGCACATGGAGTGGTTCTACGGGCCAAAAGGCTTGCGCTTCAGTGAGATTGGGGCACGCCCGCCGGGAGTTGGGGCCTGGGATCTCTACTCTGCGGCCAATGAGGTCGACGTCTATCGCGAGTGGGCGCACGTCCAGGCGCACGGGACGGCTGAGCGGCCGATGGGGCGGCCCTATTCGGCGGGCATCGTTGCGCTGCGGCCCGACCGCGATGGGGTCATCAGCGGATACTCCGGCATTGATGACATCTTCGGTCGCTATGGCGAATGGATCATCGACACGCACTTCCCCCACGTCGGCCACATGACGCAAGGCGTCGAGGCCGGCTATATGGCGAATGCCTATGTGCGGATGCGTCATCCGGACTACGACACGCTGCGCGCGATGCTCGACGATGTGGGTCGCACGATCCACGTGTATGCCGGCTGATCCGGACTCGTGCGCACGATTCTTCTCGGGCCGCAACGCTTTACGGTCCGTGCCACCTCCGCTTTGCGCTCCCTCGACACAACCGGTCCGCTCGCCGTCGTCAACGCCGGCTGGGAGGAGCGCGAGGACGATATCGCCGAACTCGATGCCGCCTTGGATCACCGCATGCGGGGGCTGCGCCTGTATCACCGGCTCACCGACGTCCTGACCAAGGATCGCGAATTCGCCCGCGCGGCAAGCCGATTCCGCGATCGCCATGATGAGTTGACGGGCCTTTACCGGATCCGGCTCGACCACGCGATGACCGGCTTGTATGCCGTGCAGCGGCAGATCCCCTCGCACCCGGCGCGGGCCCGGCACTCCGCGGCCTTCCGCGCTCTGCAGGACGCGATGGGCGGGGTGCGGGCGATCGATGAGTGGTATCTCGCCGAGCTGGAACTGCTCTATCAGGAGCTGGAGGTTGAGGGCGGTGTTAACACCAGTGAGGTCGTGGCGTGGCATCGGGCCGAGATCCGGACGCTGCAAAATGACTGTGTCGCATGGGTTTTCCCCGGTGGCAATATCCGGACGCTGACGAGTGTGCTGCGCCTGTTCGCCGTCACCGTGCCGCCGGAGGTCCCCGTCATCGCCTGGTCGGCCGGCGCCATGGCGATGACCGAACGGATCGCGATCTTCCATGACTATGGCCCGCAGGGTGCTCGCGAGACCGAACTCTTTGACACCGGATTGGGGCGGGTGCGCCAGGTGGTCGCCTTCCCGCACGCCCGGCGGCGGCTGAAGATGGACGAGGTCGACCGGCTCGGTTTGCTGGCGCTGCGCTTTGAGCCGGCCGAGTGCGTGCTCCTCGACGACGGGATGGTCCTGGACATCGGACCGGACGGCATACTCCCGGCCGCGGCGCGTCGGGTGGGCGCCGACGGGCTCGTGCGATCCGGGGAGGAGAGCGCATGAGGCGCAAACTGGCCATCAACCGGTTGCGCGAGCGCGGCGATCTGTCCGGGGAATTGGTCACCCAGTTCGTCGACAAATACCGCTCGCCGATCATCGAGGGGCAGAACGCGACCTTCTTGTTCCGCGGGGATGCGGACGAGGTCTTCGTGCGGCATCGCGTCGTCGGCCTGCCCGATCCGCTGCCGATGAAGCAGCTCGCCGGGACCGATCTGTGGGCGGCCACCTGCGACCTGCCGGCCGGCTCGCGCGTGGAGTACCAACTGGAGACTCGCCGCGGCGAGCACTACGAACGCTTCAACGATCCGCTCAACCCGCGGGTCGCGCATTCGCCGATGGGGTCGAGTTCGGTGTGCGCCGGCGAGGGCTATCACGTGCCCTCCTGGGCGCTGCCCGACCCGGAGGCGCGGCCGGGTGAACTGACCGAGCATCGCATCCGCAGCAAGGCGCTGCGGCGCGATCAGGGGATGCTCATCTATACCCCCGCCCGCTTCAACCGGGTGCTGCGCTATCCGCTGCTGGTCGTGCATGACGGGCCGGAGTATGTCCAGTTCGCCGCCATGAAAACGGTGCTGGACAACCTGATTCACCGCTTGGACATCGCGCCGATGATCGTGGCCTTCGTGCCGCCGGGCGACCGGCTGCGGGAGTATCCGAACTATGCGCCGCACGCCCGGTTCATGGCTCGCGAGCTGTTGCCTGACCTGGAGTCGCGCTATCCGCTGATGGAGAGCCCGGTGTCGCGCTGCCTCATGGGCTCCAGCTTCGGCGGCGTCGCGTCGGTGTCGACGGCCTATCGCTACCCCGGCGTCTTCGGCTCGCTGCTCATCCAGTCGGCCTCGCTGGTCTTCACCGACATCGGGCAGGACCACGGTGGCGGGCCCTATTTCGACCCGGTGGTGAAATTCGTCAACCGCTATCGCGCGAAACCGACCCGTTTCACCGACCGGATGTATATGTCGTGCGGCATCTACGAGCCGCTGATCACGCCGAATCGCTCGATGGTCTCGGTCTTCCGGGAGGCCGGGATCACGGTGAAGTACGAAGAGAATCGCGACGGGCACAACTGGGACAACTGGCGCGACCGGCTGCAGTCGGCGCTGACCTGGCTCTATCCCGGACCGCAGAAGTATGTCTACGAATAGGGGCCGCGCTCGTGAATGACATTGCGGCCGTGCGGGATCGGCTCGGTGCCGCTGTTTCGGCGGGTATGCCGTCCGCTCTCGCCGACCTGTCGCGCCTGGTCGCGTGCCGCTCGGTCTTCGACGCGCGGATCGAGGATCCGGCGGAATGTGTGCGGGCGGCGGAGCTGGTCACCGAGCTGGTGCGCGCGGCGGGTGTGCCGGCCGCGGTGCTGCCGGCTCCCGACGGGTCGCTGGCCGTATGCGGGCGGGTCCCCCTCCCGGGTGCGCCGCGGGTGCTGCTCTACACCCATCACGATGTCGTGCCGGTCGGCGACGTGGAGGCGTGGACGTCGGATCCGTGGACGCTGACTGCTCGGGATGGTCGTCTCTTCGGCCGCGGGGCGGCGGACTGCAAGGGCAATCTCGTGGCGACGCTGTTGGCGTTGACGGCGGTGCGCGAGGTCTGCGGGTCGTGGCCGGTCGAGGTGGCCGTCGTCGTTGAGGGCTCCGAGGAACAGTCCACGGGCGGGATGGCGAAACTCGCTGCCGCACAACCTGATCTGGTGTCTGCGGACGTGATTGTCATGGCCGACACGGGAAATATCGAGGCCGGTCTTCCGACGCTGACCACCTCGCTGCGCGGCACGGGCTCGGTGCGGATCACTGTGCGGACGATGGACCACGCTGCTCACTCGGGGATGTTCGGCGGCGCCGCCCCGGACGCGCTGCAGGCGCTGCTGACCACGTTGGCGTCGCTGCGCTCGCCGTCTGGGGAGACCACCATCGACGGACTCGACGCTGGCGGAGTGTGGGAGGGGGCGGCATACGACGAGCAGCGGTTCCTTAGCGATGCTGCGGCGTTGCCGGGCGTGGAGCCATTGGGGGAGGGCGCCATTGGCGACCTGCTGTGGGCCCGCCCCGCGGCGACCGTGCTCGCGATCGATGCGCCGCCCACGGAGCGCGTGACGGCGGCCGTGCAGGGTGAGGCGTCGGCGATCGTCAACCTGCGGGTGCCAGCGACGATGGATCCCGCTGCGGCCCAACGGCTTCTGATCGAGCACCTGCGGCGGCACACGCCATACGGCCTGGTCGAGATCGAGCCGCTGACGCTGGGGCGCGGCTTCGCGGCGGTCACGGATGGGCCCGCCTATGACGCGATGCGCGAGGCGATGCGGGCGGCATACGGCCGGGAACCGGTGACCACCGGTCAAGGCGGGTCGATCCCCCTCACGGTGGCGCTCGCGGACCTGCTCCCGCAGGCCGAAATCATGCTGCTCGGCGTCGAGGAACCGGCCTCGCGCATCCACGCCACCGACGAGTCCGTCGATCCCGCCGAGATCGAGCGACTGGCCCTCGCGCTGGCGCTCTTCCTGGCCGGTTTGACCAACTTCTGCTAGGACACCCCACGAAGTTCGCCCACGCAGAGCGTGGGACCCAGCTCCGATACTTCGCGGGGACCCCGTCCACGACTTTCGCAACAGGGCCCAGGACGACTTAGTCAACTGTGGACACCGTGCAAGGTATGCACAGTTGACTAGCGTGTGCTGAGTGCCCGGCCGAAACCCGCCGCGTGACCCCGACGTCCATGACATCGTGGAACGACCGCAACACAAGGGGGATCTCGTGATCCGACGTATGGGCCGGATGGTGGGCGTGTTGCTCGCTGTCCTCGTGACGCTCGGGCTGGCCGGGCCTGCGAGCGCGGAGGCGGGGGACCACGTCCGGCTTTTCGGGATCGAGTATGTCGTGCGGCCAGACGGCAAAGTCGATGTCACCGAGCACATCGAGTACGAGTTCGCCTCCAGCGGGCGGCACGGGATCTATCGCGAACTGATCACCCGGCAGCCCTTTGGTGATGGCAGCGACCGGGATGTGCGCTACGACATCTCGGACATCCGGGTGCAGTCCGCTGATGCGCCGGACGATGTCGAGAAGTCCACGCACCACTCGGGTTTTCGCCACGACTGGATCGAGCTGAAGGTCGGCGATCCGGATCAGACCATCAGTGGCACGAGCGCGACATACGAGATCCGCTACACCATCGCGGGTGCGCTACGCACCGTCGGTGGCGTGCCCGAGCTCTATTGGAATGCCACGGGCAATGCCTGGGATGCCGACCTCGATCGCGTGGAGGTCCAGGTCACGGGGCCAGCAGCGCCCAACTCGGTCAGTTGTTACCAGGGGCCGGTCGGGTCGACGCAATCGTGCGAGGGCACGATCGACGGCGGACGCGCCAAGGCGATCGCTACGGGGCTCAAGGCGGGTGAGGGCGTGACGATTTCGGTGCAGTTGCCGGCCGACTCGGTGCGCAACGCGCAGCCGATCATCGAGCCCGCGGGCACCTTCCTGCGCCGCGCGCACCTCGGTCCGCTGACGATCGGTGGCAGCCTTCTTGCCGTCCTGCTGTCGATCTTGGCCGCGGTCGGGATGACCCGGGCGAACCGCGATCGGCGGTATGCCGGGACGCCCCCCGGCGTGATCGACCCGGATGCGCCGGTGGTTATTGACGACATCGACGAGGACGCCATCCCGGTCCGCTTCAACCCGCCGGACCTGCCGCCCGCCGTGGGTGGTCGCCTGCTGTCCTCGAGCGCGGCACCCCGGGGGGCCGCCGCGACGCTCGCCGAGCTGGCGCATCGCGGCGTGCTCCACATCGATGCGGTGCCGCAGAACGACAAGAAGTTCAAGGCCACCGCAGGGATGCAGCGCACCGCGCGACTCGTCGATTTGGCCGCCGCGCCGGATGACTACCGCCGCGCCTTCGCTACGGCGCTGCTCGGTGACCGCGGTGCCCTGGTGCTCGATGAGCCGGACACCGAGGACGCCAAGCGCTTCGCCGCCGCCGCGTCGGCCCTGACCAAAGACATCTCGAAGCAGGCGACCGACTTTCGGGAGAAGGGTGGCCCGCCCCGTTCTGGGCTGTATGCCGTCCTCGGCGCTTTCGTGGCCCTGGCGATCACCCTGGTCATGGTCATCAAGTTCGCGCCAGCGGGCGCGATCTGGCTCCTGCCGGGTGGGTTGGTTGCGGCGGGTCTGTTCTATGCCGCCTTCCGCCGCGCCTATGGCTATCGGACCGCGGAGGCGCGAGCGCTGACCGACCAGGTTGTCGGCTTCAAGCGCTATATCGCCACGGCCGAGGCGGGGCAGTTGCAGTTCGAGGAAGGCCAGGACATCTTCAGCGCCTACCTGCCGTGGGCGATCATGTTCGGCCTTGCCGACCGCTGGCAGGAGGTATGCGCCGAGCTCGCCCGCGAGGGCCGCATCCCGGCCACGCCTGTGTGGTATTCCGGGCCGTCCTTCTACGACTCCTTCCCCACCGGCTCCTCCTTCGGCGACTCCCTTTCCAGCTCGGTCAGCAACTCCTCCTCGTCCGGCAGTTCCGGCTCTGGCTCCTCCGGCGGTGGCGGGGGCGGAGGTGGCGGCGGCTCCTGGTGACGCCGAGCCGCGCGTGTCTCCGGGCTGGTTCTTCAGTACGACGATCGGCGGCGTCTTCGCCGCCGATCGTCGTACTCAACGGCGGATCACAACGGCTCGCGACCGCAGGTCAGCTCGGTCACCAGGTCGGCGGGCAGGCGCTCGCGGTATGCCGCATCAGCCCGCGTGCCCGTCGCATCGAGCACGGTGCTGAAGAAGCAGCGGGCCGCCACGGCCAAGATGACATCGAAGATGTCCGCATCGCTCAGTCCGTGCGCTCGAAGCGCCTCGCGTTCGGTGTCGTCGATATGAGGCGCGTCCCGGGCCACGCGTGCGGCGAAGGCCGCGATGGCGGCATCCCGATCGGCGGCCAACGCTTCGCCGTCAGGCGTCACCATCGGGCTGGTGGACGCTGTGGCGAAAGATGTCGAGCCGTCGGCTTCGGTGCCATCCGGCCCGGTGGTGCGCTCGGTCCGTCGAGCATCCGTCTTGACGCCCACTCCGTCGGCCGCGGCGAGGAGGGCCCGCAGCCCGTCGCGATCGGCATACCTCTCGAGCAGCACCTCGCCGTGCGCGAGGCTGCAGTAGGTGCTGCTCAGCGCCCGCGCCGCGGCGACCGTGGCGATCTCGTAGGTGCGATGGTCCATGCCGCCGGAGATGGCCGCCGCGAGGGCGCGCCAGGCGGCATATGCGTCGGGGCGGCCAGCGAAAGTGCGCTCGTAGTTCGGGATGTCGGCCACGGCGCCACCCTCAGAAACTGAAGGTGGTCGCGCCGTCGCCGATCCACTCCCAGAGTTGCACGGTCCCGGCCACCTCCGCGTTGGCGACCAGCGTTGAGGCGTCAATCCCCTTAGCCTGCACACAGACTCCGCAGGCGATATAGCGACCGCCAGCCGCCGCAAAGCGGGCCATCAGGTCGGTCAGCGGCGGGCAACCGTCGCAGGCCGTGGCGCGGGCGAAGCCGTCGATCGCCAGCCGGACGGCCTCCTTGGTCAAGAAGATCAAGGTGTCGCGACCACCTTCGGCCGCTCCGACAGCGACCAAGAAGGCGACCGTGACCTTCTCCGCGTCCTCAAGACCAGTGGTTAGTGAGATGGCTACTTTAGACATGGACCCCTCCTGTCCCGGTGTCCGACCCTGGACACTCTTTCGACAGGCTAGGTCTCACCGCCACGTTCCGCAGGACTTTGGACAATGACGTCACCACGGCCGGGCTCACACTCTGCCGGTCTGAGCCCGAGGAGTTCGGCCAACCCCTCGACGACCGCGCTCACACCGGCCGCGCTTGAGGCCGTCAGAACTCGCTGCTGTGATCGGCCAGGAACTGGCGCCACTGCTCGTCGGTGAGATCGAGCGGATCCGGCGCCGGCCGCGCCGGTCCCGCGCGGGGTGGCTCGGCCGGTTGGATGCGACCCTGCTCGATCCGGTGGTGCTGAGTCCCGGTCCCCGGCTGAAGCACTCCGCGGACTGCGACCAGGGTGCCGACCAGCCGCGCGGCCTGGTCGGGTTCGGGGACCTCCGTGACGTCATACGGAGTGCCTTCCCGGTCCCGGACCCGGAACCGAGCAGTATGCAGATCGGCCATCTCCAGCCGACCCGTGACGAGCGCTGTCCGCACTGGTTCGGTGCGGCTTTGGCGCCACGGCTCACGACTGAGGTGGGACGTCCGCAGTCGCGCGGCCGAGCCGTCCGGCAATCCGATGATGACCTCCGGGGCCAGCCGCGTCAGCGCCCGGATCAGGTTGTCGACGGCGTCGGCGATGGGGTTGGTGATTCCCGTCGTCCGGCGATTCGCGGCGAGGCCCGCGATGATGCCGGCCATAGTGCGATCGACCTTGCCCTCAAGCGGATCGATCGGCAAAGTCGTCGGGTCACCGACGTGCAGCCACATCTCGCCCGGCCAGTGCCACGTGGCCCGGACCTGACTCAGCGCCTCGATCGGCCGGACCATCCGGCCGAGGTCCGCGAGATCAGCGGCCTCCCGCGTTACGCGATAGATCAGCGTCTGCCAGGCGAGCAGGAAGTCGCCGAGTGCCGCCGCATCGAGCGGCACCTGCTCGCTCTCACCGGCCGTCTCATCCACCGTCAACCCATCCACGCTGGCCGCCGTACCGAGCGGGACCGGCTCTGTCCGCGCGACGCCATCCACCGCGAACGGATCTCGCATCCCCGTCGGTCTGCTGACTGCCGGCCCGCTGACCGCCGGCGAGCCAGCCGCGGTGGGGAAGCACACGTCATACGTCCTCATCGGGACCTCCTCGGCTTGGAAACGGGATGTGACCAAGCCTCGCAGGGCCCACTGACAGCCCCTCAGTTCGGCAGATCGGCGCCGGTGTTTTGGCTGATGTTGAACATCCATTCGATGCCGAACTTGTCTTTGACATCGCCATAGATATCGCCCCACGCCTGCGCCGCCAGCGGCTGACCGCCGGTGCCATCCGCGGCGAGCTTGTCGTACCAGCCCGTCATCAGGTCGAGCTCGTCGCCCATGAACGCGATGTAGTTGCGGGTGCCATTCCACGTCGCCTCGGCTCCCGGCATCGCGTCGCTGGCCATGATCGTGATGTGCGGGCCGATGAGGGCGGCATGCATCGTGCCGTCGGCGGGCATGTCGGTCACGCCGAAGTCGGCGAAGCTCAGGACCCGCAGCTCGCCGCCGAAGATCGACTGGTAGTACTCCATTGCCTCGCGGCTGTTGCCGGCGAAGTTCAGGTAGGGGTTGACGGAGACGGTCATCGTCGCGCTCCTTCGCGTTGTGGGTCCGCTGTCGGGGCCGCTCATCGCAGCGTATGCCGCCCCACCGACAACGCCCCTGCGCCATCTAATCAACCGAACGGTTGACAAGCCCGCCAGCCTCGTGGCATGGTTAATCAACCACGTGGTTGAGGAGGAGAAATGGCGGATCACCTGACGCTCGTCTTCGGCGCGCTGGCCGACCCGACGCGACGCGACATCGTGGCGCGCCTCGCGGTCGGTGACGCGACGGTGGGCGAGCTGGCTGCGCCATACGACATCTCCGTGCAGGCGATCTCGAAGCACCTCAAGGTGCTCGAGGGCGCCGGCCTGGTGACCAAAACTGCTGCGGCACAACGCCGTACGGTCCACCTCGAAGCGGAGGTCTTCGATCTCATGACGAAGTGGATTGAGAAGTATCAGCAGCAGGCGGAGGAGCGCTATCAGCGGCTCGACGCCTTGCTGGAGCAACTGGATCAGGACGGAAACGTCATACCCCAACCCCAGGAGAAATCATCATGAGCGAGCCCGCCCGCATCGAAGCCGACCCCACCATCCCGGCCATCCACATCTACCGCGACTTCCGCGCCACCCCCGCGCAACTCGTGCGCGCCCACACCGACCCCGAGCTCGTGCCGCTGTGGATGGGGCCGGCGAGGCGCACGATGGAGATCGACTACTGGGATGCCCGCAGCGGCGGCAGCTGGCGGTATGTCGATCGCACCGACGGCGTCGAACTCGGCTTCCACGGCTGCTTCCACGAGATCAGCGAGTCCCGGATCGTGCAGACCTTCACCTTCGAGGGCATGCCCGAGGCCGTCGCGCTGGAGACCATGGTCTTCGAGGACCTCGGCGACGGTATGACGCGCCTGCACGCCTGGTCCCTCGTCGACTCCTTCGAGGGCCGCGACGCCTGGCTCGCCTCCGGCATGGAGGTCGGCGTCAACGAGGGGTATGCCGCCCTCGATGCCCTCTTGGCGGACGGAAAGGTCTGAGGTTACAGCCCTCCCTATCGGCGGGCGCCGTCGTCGCCTGGCGCGGCGGGGAGCGGGAATGATGGGAGCATGGATTATGGGCACGAGGTTGAGTTCGGGGCGTTCCTGACGCCCGATGCCGCGCACCTGGATCAGCTCCTGGAGAACGCGCAACTCGCCGACGTGCTCGGGCTCGAGCTGGTGACGATCCAGGATCACCCGTATGCCGCGCAGCAGGCCGATATGTGGACCCTCCTGTCGGTCATCGGCGCGCGGACGACGTCGATTCGCTTGTGCCCCAATGTCACCAGCCTGCCACTGCGTCCGCCGGTCGTGCTCGCCAAGGCCGCTGCGACCCTCGATCTGCTCACCAACGGGCGGACCGAACTCGGCCTCGGCGCGGGCGCCTTCTGGGACGGCATTGCCGCTGCTGGTGGGCCGCGGCGCGCGCCGAAGGAAGCCGTCGACGCACTCATCGAGGCGATCGAGGTGATCAGGGCGTTCTGGCGGGGCGGTTCGGTGCGACATACCGGCGAGCACTATCCAGTGCAGGGCTTGCGCGCGGGTCCCGTTCCAGCACATGACATTCCGATCTGGCTCGGGGCCTACAAGCCGCGCATGCTCCGCGTCACCGCCCGCCTTGCCGATGTGTGGATCCCGAGCATGGGGTATGCCGATCCGCCCGCCCTCCCCGCCATGAATGCCGCCATCGACGAGGCGGCGATCGCCGCCGGCCGGGCGCCGGAGTCGGTGCGCCGCGCCTACAACATCGTCGGATCGTTCGGCAGCTCAGGGGATTTCCTGCGCGGCAGTCCCACCGACTGGGCCGAGCAACTGGCCGAACTCACTCTCTCCCAAGGGATGTCGACCTATCTCCTCGGCAGCGACGATCGCCGGGCGCTCGCCTCGTTCGCCCAGGAGGTCGCGCCGAGGGTGCGCGAGTTGGTGGCGGCCGAGCGGGCCCGTATGCAGTCCGCTCCCGCTGCGGCCTTCCCCGAAAGCATTGTCACCCAAGCCGATTCGGCGCCGTCCGCGAGCGAGCAGGAGGGGGTGAGCGGGCGGCATACTGGCCTCCGGGCGGTGGCAACGCCCGACTCGGGCGAGCGGCTCGCGAACGAGCGGGCGTGGGAGGAGGGGGACCGGCCGGCATACGCGATGCGCGAACGCGACTACACCGCGCACGAGGAGGCGACCGCGCAGCATCTCGTCGACGTGCACGACCACCTGCGCGCGGAGCTGACCCAGGTGCGCGACATCGTCGCGCAGGTGCGGCGCGGGTCGATGACCGTCGGGTCGGCCCGGTCGGCGATCAACACGATGACGATGCGGCAGAACAACTGGACACTGGGGGCCTATTGCGCGGCCTACTGCCGGGTCCTGACCGGCCACCACACGCTGGAGGACCGCGGCATCTTCCCGCACCTGCGACGCGCTGAGCCGGGGCTGGCGCCTGTGATCGACCGGCTGGAGGAGGAGCACGTGGTGATCCACGACCTGCTCGATCGGCTGGACGAGGCCTTGGTGTGCGTGGTCACCGCCGACGGCGACACCACCGCCTTGGACGATCTGAGCGACGCGCTGGACCTGCTGACTGACGCGCTGCTGTCGCACTTGTCGTATGAGGAGCGTCAGCTCCTCGCGCCCCTCGCCGAGCACGGGTTCGGCTGACCGAGCCGGCGGGCGCGGCTGTTCAGTCGGATGGGTCCGCGGTCGGCGTCATGATGGTGGCAAGCGCGTCGTCCAGAGTCGCCCGGTTGGTCGGGCGCACGACCCGGGCGAGTTCCTGCCCGTCGCGCAGGAAGATCAGCGTGGGCCACAGCTTCACGCGGAACGACCGGCCCAGCGGGCGACCTGGGCCGTCCTCGGCCCAGATGACCGTGAGCTCGGGGTGTTCGGCGAGGGCGGGCTTGATATGACGCTCGGCACCCAGGCAGTAGCCGCACCAGTTCGTGCCGAAGGCCACCACGGCCGGCCCGGCCAGCGCGTCGATCTCGCCGCGGCTCGGCTGCTGCTCCAAGTACTCGCCCATCGCCCGAGCATGCCTGACCCGCAGCCGCATTCCGGGGGGGCGTGCCTGTCGCTGAGGAACGGGGGAATCGCTGTCAGTTGCCGGGGAGGTACAGCTCGTTCTTGGCGGTGAGGACGGCGAGGTCGATTGTCTCCCCCTGCAGGTCGACCTGTCCGGGGATCTCCAGCCAATCCGACCCGTCGATCGTCACGAAGCCCTTGTAGACGACATCGGCGCGAACCCCATAGGTGCCGGACCGCTCATAGGTCGTGTTCACGTCGCCTGATGGATACGGCCCGCCCAAGGATGTCGTCGGGCCGATCACGCGCCCGTCGCCGAGGTGGAAGGTGGCTGTGTTGAGCACCGGCTTGACGCTGATGTGCATACCGAACCAGGCGGCCGGATTGAGGTCATCCACTTCGTTCGGCTCGTATCCCGCCTCGGGAAAGTCTGCCTCGAAGTAGGTCGGGAGCCGGACCAGGGTGCGCGCGTTGACAGGCTGGATCGCCACGGTCGGCTTGGCGAAATCAGTGCGATGGAAGGCCGCGGCGATCATGTCCCAATCAACCCTGCCGGGCATCAGATCCGGGTAGCAGGTCCATCCCAGACGCGTCCAGTCGTCACCTCCTGGCGGGACTACCTGTCGATAGATCCAGATCGCGGGCCCATTTCCTTCCTTATCATTGCAAAACGTGTTCATGAGCGTACATTCGGCCGTCCCCGGTGCCTCCGGAATTCTGCCCGCGCAATAGGGGGCGGAACCGTACCTGTACGTGAGTGCACCGCCCGAGCCAGGAACTGATCCTCGATCAAGGGCCAGCATCTGGAGCGCGAGAATCGCGCCCTTCTCGCCTAAACCACATCCCACCCGGCACGGGGCCTTTATATTGACGGCAGCATCAGCCGCCGTTGGTGGCTGGATCGCAGCCGTGAGCGCAGCCACGAGTGCTGCTAGAAATCCCAGTTTCATGCTGAAACCGCATCTGCTACTCGCCATCCATTCGCCCATTCGAGACGAACTCGAATGTTCAGTTTGCCACCTGGTGCCGGCTCCGTCGTCCCGTCTTTATGGATCAGTTCAACGTCATTCTCAACTCCCGTAACTATCAGTAATGGGCTCTTCAGGTCGGACGTCAAAGCTTGCACGTCTGAAATCGACATGCCCTCACCCGAATACCGGTCTCCTGCTTGGACCAGTTCCTTTATCGAGTTCTCAAAATTGGCGCAGGGCTTGCACTCAGCGTCGGAAAACTTTGGCAGAAGGCCGGCCTCAGGCTTCCCGAACGCATAGTTCGTTAAGTCAAAGTAATACTTGACAAATTCGATGGATCCCTCACGCGTCTGCTTCTTCGCCTCGGCCGGGAACGTCGGCTTGACAGGAACATATACAGACGTGGTGGAGCTGGACGACGTCGTGCTGTTGGACGACGACGAAGTGCTGCTGGTCGTCGACGACGTCGTCGAGCTCGTGGAGGACGTGGTCGTGCTGGGATCGTCGCTGCTATTGCAGCCGGCCACCAGGCCGGCAGCGAGCGCGGCCACGGCGGCCGCACGGGCCGGGGGGGTGGGCGTCATACGCATCATCAAGGGTCCCTCCGAGTCGCGGGCTCCCGGGCCCGCCACGCAACGTTCGACCTACACCTTCACCGACAACGCGCGTTTCCGCCACCGGAAGGACGACTTATCCACAGGCCGGGCCTGACAGGATCGCCCCATGCGACGCTCGGACCGCCTCGGACGCGGGGCCGCGGTGGGCTATGCCGCCCTCGGGACGCTGGCAGCGCTCGCCTACACGACCAGGATCGTCCCGCCGTGGGCGGACAAGACCATACCGGCATATGTCGGCGTGGCGCCGGGGGTGGCGCTGCTGGCATACCTCTGGTGGCGCCCCCCGATCTGGGCCCGCGGAAGCCTGGCGAACGGCGAGCCGACGCACAATATGCTGCTCGTCGCCCTCAGCATCGTCATCCTCCTCATCGCCGGCGCCCTCGGCAGCATCGCCGGCGCGGCCGCGCTCGGGGCGCACAGCCTCCCGGATCGGCCCGCGGAGGCGGCGGCGGTCGGGTTCGTCCCGTGCTCGGGCCGTGGCTGCTATCAACGCGTCACGATCGAGGTCGGCGGCGAGCGGATCACCGCGCGCTATGCCGGCGCCAACTCGCCGGGCGTCGTCGCGACGGTCGGTGCGCCCTTCGTCTACGACCCCGCCGACCCGACCCACCTGATGCCGCGCCCGGCCTTCGAGTATGGCCGAACCGACGCTCCCCGAACCGTCGCCATCTCGGCGCTCGCCATCGCTCTGGTCTTCGTCGTCGCCTTCATCCGCAGCGTCCGTCGCAGCTGACGACGGGGTCTGCTGACCAAGCCCCCCGCGGGTGCGTATGCCGCGCTACACCTTCGCCTTGCGCCACCCGGCCGCGACGGCCTCGGATTCGGAGCAGAACCACCGCTCGCCCTTGCTCGGGTCGATCTCCGCATCGTCGTAATAGCGCTGTCCTGGAACGTGATAGATCTTCTCGCCGTCCCTGGCGATATTGCCCTTGATATTGCAGGTGTTCGACTTCGGTTGCGGCGTCGTCGGCCGTGGCGTGGACGGCGCCGGCTTGGTCGGGGCGGGCGGGTTGACGAGCGGCGCGGCCACGGTCGGCTTGGGCGCGGGATTGCAGGCGACGCTCCAGATGCCCAGCTTGGACTTCTTCGCCGAGCGCTCGGCGGCGAGGAAGTCGTCGCGCTTCGCGTAACTACCGCGCGGCACGTACTCGCGCGCGAGCCCGTCCTGCAGCAGCGACTGGGCCGCATACGTGCCGTCGGCGAGCACGACGTGGCGGATGAACCGGCCGTACTGATCCTTGTCCGGCTGCTTCGGATCGCGGCGCAGGGACACCGACTTGCTCTGGACGAGCGACTGCATACGGCTTGCGGCGCCCTGCGCCTGACATTCGCGCGTGCTGAGCTCCGGCGCGTCGATGCCCAGGATGCGCACGCGGTAGCTGGTGCCGTTGATGCGGACCTTGATGGTGTCGCCGTCGATGACTCCGCTGACGTGGTACATCGTCGGCCCGTCATCGGTCGTCGCTGATGATGTCGCCGTTTCCGAGGGCGTCGGCGCGGGCGCCGCCGTCGCGGTGCTCGTCGGGGCCGCGGGCTTTGCCGTTGTGGTGACGGGTTGTGCCAGGGCTTCGCTGTCTCATCCTCGCCAAATGCGTTGCCCAGTATGCCGATTGCGAAGACGCTCGCCAGGCCGCCGGCCACCCACTTGCGCTTCCGCGACCACGGCTTCCGGGCGGCGGTCAGGGCTGGGTTCGTCGTGTGATTCGAGGAGCTGGAGTATGCCGATGCCCGCGCCGCATCCGCCGGTGCGGGTCGGCGGGGCGACGGTGCGGGGGCGTCAACGACGTGGGTGGTCCACTGCATACCGTCCCAGTAGCGGAGACGGTTCGCCTGACCGGGATCGGGATACCAGTCAGCCGGGGGGTTTGCCATGGCGGGCCTCTCAACTGCGCGCGCCGAGGTGGTGCAGCGGGTTAGCCGCGAGTTTCACACAGTTACCGGCGGGGAACAACGCGCCCGCGAGGGTAGCAGCGGCGGATCCGGTTTGCCCTCCGACCGAGCCATGCCGCACACTATGACGGCTACGCGCAAGTGGCGGAACGGCAGACGCGCTGTCTTCAGGTGGCAGTGTCCTTACGGGCGTGGGGGTTCAAATCCCCCCTTGCGCACACTGTGATGTCTCAGGACATCGGAAACCCCTGAACCCCTCGTTCAGGGGTCTTCTGGTGTTCGGGGTTGGTAGCGGGGGGTGGGGTCGAGGGTGAGTTCGCGGATGATTTCGTCCGTGGTGGCGTGGATGACGCTGATCTGAGGTCCTGGACTATGGATTAGGACGGGTTGACCGTTGCGGGCTCCCAGACCCTCCGCATCACCGGCCTGTCCAAGAGCCAGGTCTGGTGAGGGCCAAGGAGCTCGACGAGCACGTTGGGCAGTTCCGCACCCTGCCGCCTCCAGGATCCGGGACCGTTCACCTTCGTGCTGCCCACGCCCTGGTCCTCAAGTTCCGCGAAGGCGGCCGTGTCGGGCCCGGGCACGTCTTTGTCGCCGGCGTCAACAACGATGGACACCGCGAGATCCTCGGCGTGCAGGTCACCATCAGCGCAGACGGCGCGGGCTGGCTCGCCTTCTTCAGGGATCTGACCGCCCGCGGACTGGCCGGGGTCAAGCTCTTCACCTCCGATGCCCGCGCTGGGCTGGTCTCCGCGATCGGTCACACGAGAAACTCCCCACCGTCGCTGACCGCCCCGAAGGCGCCCGCGCCGAGATCCTCGCCTTCACGGTGTTCCCCAAGGCAGCTGTGGCGTCAGATTTGGTCGAATAACCCCAATGAGCGGCTCAACCGCGAGATCCGCAGGCGGACCGACGTGGTCGGGATGTTCCCCGACCGGTCCAGCATCATCCGGCTCGCCGGCGCGGCCCTGGCCTGGGGGCACCTTCCGCTTGCGGGGAGCAGCACGACGAGTGGGCCGAAGGCCGCCGCTACCTCGGGCTCAATGTCCTCGCCCGAGCCCAAGCCGTCGACACCCAGCGCCAACAGGAGGTGAACGCCGAACTCGCACTCCAGGCCCTCCACAGACTGACCGACACGCCCAACCGAGGGATCAACCTCGTACGCCACCCCAGCGGACTTGACTCACACAACCTCAAGCGAGTCTGTTTCTGGCATCGAGGGGTTGACGCACTCATGTTTCGAGAGGACGCTCGTAGTGTGACCGACCACCGTCCCCCCGGCACCGACAAGGGCCGAGATCAGCGCTGGGCGTGCCCAGTCGACGGGGAGCGCAAGCGGTCCAGTGCTGCACCGAAGTGTGACAAGCACGGCAAAGTAATGCGGCGTTTGCCCTAGCCCTTCGTCGGTTGCGACGCCTCGCAGGCATCGTCCATGAAGCCGAGGGTGACGCCGTAGCCGCGAGCGCTGGCGATGGCGGCGTGGTAGCTAGTGAAACAAACGGCCATAAACATCGTCGGCGCTATGGCGACCTGTTCAAGACCCAAGGGCCAGAGGATGACGATGGAAGCGACGGTCAGAGTCAGCGCCACGAACACGAGAGTGCAATACATCTCGAGCCGCGTTCGAAACTGATCGTGTTGCGCTCGGACAGAGATGGGCACGAGTGGCCGGCATCTCATCACGAAGGTGCCCAAGTTCCCTTGAGTGTTTCTCAGACCGTCCTCGGCGGAGCGAAGAACATTGCCCAGGCGCGTGGGGAGGATCCGGTTCTCCACCGGATAGTCCGCCCGGGCGCGCACTAACCCCTCCACGCGCCGCAAAGCCTCTGGGCGGCACCGATCTGACCACTCGAGTTCGCCGACTTTTGAATCCAAGTGCTCCGGAAAGTCCTTACCGCGTGAAGCCAGTTCCAATGCCTTGATGACGTCCTTGGGAGTGTCCACTTTCCAACGATCCTTTGACTCACGGAAAGCCGCGCGCGCGGCGGCCTTGGCGAGGCGATCGAGGCGATTCTTGCGCTTCACTTGCCAGCGAATGAGGACCCGCGCAAGCCACTGTGCCGGGCCTCGCCGGTGCCAGTAGCCCTCCAGGAGCTGGATGGACGCAACGACCAACGTTGGTAACGCCAAGAGGGCGAGGCCCCAGATAGAGTCCTTGTTCGTCAGCTCGGTGGCTGCTCTGGCGACGTTCAACGAGCCGATCTTCCGAAGCTTCAAGAGAAAGGTGAGTTCCAAGGTCAGGAAGGTCGCCGGCAGCCAGGCGCTCAGGGACAGCTGATTCAGAACCCTAGCGGCGAAGGCGGAAACTCCCTCGGGCTCTGGAGTCACCGGCTCCGAGAAGTCGGGCATCTTCGGGTCCTTCACAAGGACAGCGTGGCAACCATCCGAGCAACCGTCGTGCGGACACGCCGCCGCCGTGGTCACCGCCAGTATCGGCCAGTGGCGCGGGCGCGACTCAGCGCCTCCGTGGGTAGTGTGCCCGTGTGATCACCGGAGACCTCAAGAGCAAGATCGACCGCATATGGGACGCCTTCTGGTCCGGTGGCATCAGCAACCCCATCGAGGTGATCGAGCAGATCACCTACCTCCTGTTCATCCGGCGACTCGACGAGCTCCAGACCCTCAAGGAGAACCGCGCGCGCCGCCTCAAGGAGCCCGTCGAGGACACCACCTTCCTCCCTGGCCAGGACCATCTCCGCTGGAGCCGGTTCAAGAACGACGACCCCGCCGTCATGTTCAAGGTCGTCGGCGAGGAGGTCTTTCCCTTCCTCCGTCAGCTCGGCGGCGAGGAGTCGACCTACTCCGACCACATGAAGGACGCGCGCTTCACGATCCCCACCCCGGCGCTGCTCTCCAAGGTCGTCGACATGCTCGACGACGTGCCGATGACCGACCGCGACACCAACGGCGACCTCTACGAGTACATGCTCGGCAAGATCGCCACCGCCGGCCAGAACGGCCAGTTCCGCACCCCGCGACACATCATCCAGCTCATGGTGGCGATGACCGCGCCCACCCCGACGGATGAGATCGTCGACCCAGCCTGCGGCACCGCGGGCTTCCTCGTCGCCGCGTCCGAGCACCTCCGCGAGACCCACCCGACGGTGATGACGGACGCTGCCCAGCGGAAGCACTTCAACCACTCGATGTTCCACGGGTACGACTTCGACAACACCATGCTCCGCATCGGCAGCATGAACATGTTGCTCCATGGCGTCGAGGCCCCGGACATCCGCTACCGCGACTCGCTCTCCGAGGGGGCTGCAGCCGACGAGGGCAAGTACTCGCTCGTCCTCGCGAACCCGCCCTTTGCCGGCAGCCTCGACTACGAGTCGACGTCCAAGGCCCTGCTCAAGGACGTCAAGACGAAGAAGACCGAGCTGCTCTTCCTCGCCCTCTTCCTCCGCCTCCTCAAGCCCGGCGGACGCGCGGCGGTCATCGTCCCGGACGGTGTCCTCTTCGGCTCGAGCACGGCACACAAGACACTGCGCAAGCGGCTCGTCGAGGACCAGAAGCTCGACGCCGTCGTCAAGCTTCCATCTGGGGCTTTCCGTCCGTATGCCGGTGTCTCCACCGCCATCCTCCTCTTCACCCGCACCGACTCGGGCGGCACGGACGACGTCTGGTTCTACGACATCCAGGCCGACGGGTGGAGTCTCGACGACAAGCGGACTCCGTTGCTGGCTGAGGACAAGCTCGGCTGTATGTCGTCCGCTCCCCTTTCCGACGACCAGCACGGTCGCAACAACCTCCCGGACGTGCTCACACGGTGGGTTGCTCGCGCAACGGAATCGGGGCGGGCGCGGACCGAGCAGTCGTTCTTGGTCCCGAAGGCCGACATCGTCGCCCAGGGCTACGACCTGTCGCTCAATCGGTACAAGGAGGTTGTCCACGAGGAGGTCGAGCACCGGGATCCGCTCGAAATCATCGCCGACCTCGAAGAGCTCGAAGCCGAGATCCAGCAAGGCCTCGCCGACCTCAAGGCGATGCTCAAGTGACAGCCATTGGCGAGGTCGTGCGGAAGATCAGCTCGTGGAACCCATCCAGGCACACCTCAGCAGATCCCTTCCTGTATGTCGACCTCAGCTCGGTGGACCGGCACGCGAAACGCATCACCGGTGCTCGTCCGACTTCTCCGGCTGACGCCCCAAGCAGAGCCAGACAGCTGCTCGAGCAGGGTGACGTCGTAGTCTCGACAGTGCGGCCGAACTTGAATGCAGTCGCATACGTCACACACGAGTTCCACGGCGCAACCGCGTCCACGGGATTCACAGTTCTGAGGCCCACCGATCGAATCGACGGTCGCTATCTCTTCCACTGGGTGCAGTCGCCGGTATTCATCCAAGACATGGTGGCCAAAGCGACAGGCGCGAGTTATCCCGCTGTCTCAGACCGGGTCGTCAAGGAGTCCCCGCTCCCGTTGCCGCCGATCGAGGAACAGCGCCGCATCGCAGCCATCCTCGATGACATAGACCGCGTGACGTCATTGGCGAGTGAAGTCATAGAGACTCTGCAGGATGTTCCAGGCGTGCTACTTCAGCGCACAGTTTCGCGACCGGACGTTGAGTGGTTGCCGCTGGAGGAGGTGACCGCCCAAGTGATCGACTGTCCTCACTCGACGCCAAAGTGGACCGAGAGCGGAGTTCGTTGTCTCCGGACTTCGAACCTGACGCGGGGAGGGTGGGATTGGACAGACTCACGATTTGTTTCAGAGGCCGATCACCTTGCTCGTTCACGCAGAGGGGAGTTGGCTGAGGGTGACATAGTCCTGTCCCGCGAGGGAACCGTCGGCGTTGCCGCGATTGTGCCCAGCGATCTTCGCGCGTCCATGGGACAACGGTTGGTTCAGGTGAAGCCATCCCGCCGCCTATCTGGATCATTGCTAATGCACTATCTGCTCTTTGCTCTCCATCCCGCGCGGATATCTGGGCTCATGGTTGGTTCCACGTCCCGCCATCTGAACGTGAAGGACCTAAGGTCGCTGCGTGTCCCGGTCCCTGCTCTGAAGGCTCAGGAGGCGTTCGAGGCCGCTGTGCACACAATCGACAACGAGCTTGTGACCGCTCGACGTCGCTTGGATGAAGCTGTCGGGCTCGCCAAGTCCATACAGGCGCGGGCGTTCTCGGGGAGGCTGTGACGTATGCCGGTGGAGATGGGGATGTGGCGGATCGACGGGGACACCCCGAAGCGTCTCGTTGCTGCCACGCTGCCCTCCGAGGCCACATTGGAGCAGTATCTCGAGAGGGACCCGTCACTGCTCGGCGAGCGGCTGCTCGTCATTGGCAGACAGGTCCACACGCCACACGGAAAGTTCATCGACCTGCTCGCCATGGACGGCGAGGGGAATCTCCACGTCCTCGAGCTGAAAAGGGACAAGACCCCTCGCGATGTCGTGGCCCAGGTCCTCGACTACGGCTCGTGGGTGAGCACCCTCGACCGCGACTCGATTATCGACATCGCCAACGACCACCTCGGCGACGTGGAGTTCGAGGCCGCCTTCGAGGAGGTGTTCGGCACCTCGGCGCCAGACGAGCTCAACGCTGCGCTGCAGCTGACGATCGTCGCCACCGACCTCGACTCCAGCTCTGAGCGCATCGTCACCTACCTGCGGGCTTTCGGTGTGCCTGTCAACGCCGTCTTCTTCTCCTACTTGGAGGACGACGGGCGGCGCTATCTCGCCCGCACGTGGCTCGCGAGGGAGGACGAGAGCGAGACCGGCGGCACGGCATACGCGAAGAGCAAAAAGGGAAAGCGAGCCGAGTGGAACGGGCGAGACTGGTTCGTGTCGTTCGGCGCCTACACGGGAGGCCGGGTCTGGGAGGACGGTCGGAAGTACGGCTTCGTGTCGGCCGGTGGAGGTGCGTGGTACTCGCGCACGCTGCGGGACCTCCCGGAAGGGGCGCGCGTCAACGTGTGCATCCCCCAGCAGGGATACGTCGCTATAGGCGAGGTGACGGGTCCGGCGCAACGCTTCGACTGCGCCCAGGTGAGCGTTGACGGGCACACGGTGCGGCTCGTCGATCAGCCACTGGTCGGCACGTATGAGCACGGCGCAGACGGTGTGGCGGAGACCGACGACATGGCCGAATGGGTCGTGCCGGTGCGGTGGCACACGACGGTTCCCGCCGAGCAGGCGTACTGGGAGAAAGGCATGTTCGCCAACCAGAACAGCGCCTGCAAGCTCCGTCAGGAGTTCACCCTCGAGCGCTTGGCCCAGCACTTCGGAATGGGCGAGGTAGAGGCTGAATAGCGGGAAGCGGCTGAACTTCCAACTCCGACCGCGTTTGAGTTGGAGCGTAACGTTGACGTTCCAACTGAGGTTCCTGGACCGGCCATTCGCTCTGGCCGGCTCGACAACCTTGACAACCTTGCCAAGGCCATTGGCAATTCCGGCATGATCTTGGCAATTTCTGGCCGAGCGGCTGGTTGCGCACTTCGACTTGGGCGGTAATGACCGACCCAAGAACTGCAAAGTACTGACAAAATGTTACAGTAGCCCTATGAGGGCGGCGGAGATCGAAACGGCCTTGGCCGACGCGCCTGGAGATGAGGCTGGAGCCCTTCTGTCGCTCGCGGAAGGCCAGTACTTCGAGCGCAAGTCCGGACGGGTCAGCGCAAAAGACCTGGCCATCCCCATGGTGGCCATGGCCAACTCCGAGGGCGGAGCCATCGTCGTTGGGTTGCATGACGGCGTGGTCGAAGGAGTCGAACCTCGGAAGGTCAATGCGCTTCGCCAGGCCGCGCTAGATCATTCATCACCACCGGTCCGGGCCGCCTGCGAAGAAGTGCAGATCCCGGTGGAAGGCGAGTCCCGAACTCTCCTCGTCGTCCGGGTGGAGCCGTCCGAGACGCTCCATTCCCTGACGAATGGGACGACCTACCTTCGCGTGGGGGACGAGTCGCGCAAGCTCAGCGCCGCTCAGCGGCAGGAGCTCGCCTACGACCGAGGCGCCGCTGCCTATGAGGGTTCTCCCATGAAGCTGAGCGTTGAAGACCTCGACGAGACCCAGCTGCAGGCATACGCCGATGCCTTGAAGGCGTCGAGCGTCCGGCACATGCTCTTTGCACGAGACCTCCTCGACCGTCAGGAGCGCGTCACTGTTGCCGCTTGCCTGCTCTTCGACGAGCGACCACAGCGCGAGTTCCCCAACGCTGTCGTGCGAGTCCTCAGATACGGGGATGTCGACCCCGGGCTCGGCGCGAGCATGTCCCTGGAGGATGGCACGGACATCAGGTTCGAGGGGTCGCTTCCGCATCAGATCTATACCGCTGCGGCTGAAGTGGAGAGACTTATGCCGAAGTGGCAGCGGCTCGGGGCCGGTGGCCTCTTCGAGGCCACCCCGAGGGTCCCGCGGGACGCCTGGCTGGAGGGCCTCGTCAACGCCGTGGTCCATCGCTCCTACAGCCTCATGGGCGATCACATCCGGGTCGAGATCTTCCCGAACCGCATCCAGATCACGTCGCCGGGACGTTTTCCGGGGCTGGTCGACCCGACTAAACCCCTCGAGATCGACCGTTACGCGCGCAACCCTCGGATCTCGCGAGTCTGCTCCGACCTCGGCATCACGCGCGAGCTCGGCGAGGGCATTCGGCGCATGTTCGACGAGATGCGGCGCAGAGGCCTTGCCGACCCCATGTACACCCAGATGTCCTCCAGCGTCCGCCTCGTCCTCTTGGCCACCGATGCCGTGCCCAACGAGATCCTGGCGGCGCTGACGCCCAGTGCGCGGGCCATGCTCGACGTTCTGCGATTGGCGGACCAGGCCTTGGGCACTGGCCAGCTCGCCGAGTTGGCGGGCATCAGCCGAATGACGGCAACGCGCGCATTGAGTCAACTGCGGGACGCCGAACTCGTCGGATGGCATGGTGAGTCGGCGAAGGACCCCAGGGCGACATGGCGACTTCGATGAACAATCACGACACGGCGACTGCAACATCTACTGCAACAGAGAACCGCGCGAAATGTTGCAGTAGATGTTGCAGTAGGCGGCGGCGGCGAGGAGCGATGTGACCAGCAACTTCGGGTTCGTTCCGGCGTCGTGGGGTGAGACGCGTGCCGATGCGATGCGCGCCGAGTCCTACGGCCACGCCGACCCGCGGTCCTGCATCTTCTACGCGCGTCGTGTCGTCGAGCAGCTCGTCGTGCGCATCTTCGACCTCGAGCGCCTGCCCGTCCCCTACAAGTCCGACCTCGCAGCTCGCATCGGTGACAGCAGCTTCCGCGCCGCTGTCGGCCCCGAGATCGCCACCAAGGCCGATGTCATCCGCAAGGCCGGCAATGTCGCGGTTCACGAGAGTCGCGATATCGCCCCGGAGACATCGGAGCGCGTGCTGCGACAGCTCCACGACCTGCTGAAGTGGGCCGCCTACACCTACTCCGCCGAGCCCGACACCGTGCCGACCGACGCGGCATACGATCCCTCCCTCGTCCCTGCGGCGGCGGAACACGCGGCCCAGCCCCCGCTGTCCACCGCCGAGCTCAACCAGCTCCTCGCGACTTTCGAGGCCAAGGACGCCGCGCTCGCCGAAGCGAAGGCGAACAACGACTCCCTTCAACAGGCCCTCGACGTTGAACGTGCCAAGGTGGCCGCCGCGCAGGCCGCCAAGCAGCCCCGGGCGCTCACCGCCGATGTCGACGAGGCCGAGACCCGACTCCAGTTCATCGACCTCGACCTCGCGGAGGCGGGCTGGTCTCTCACTGATCAACGGGACCGCGAGTACCCCGTGCTCGGGATGCCGAACAACCAGGGACAAGGCTTCGTCGACTACGTCCTCTGGGGCGACGACGGACTGCCGCTCGCCGTCGTCGAGGCCAAGCGCACGATGCGGGATGCGTTGGTCGGTCAGCAACAGGCCAAGCTGTATGCCGACTGCCTCCAGGCGATGACCGGTCGCCGCCCGATCATCCTCTGCACGAATGGCCACGAGCGCTGGCTCTGGGACGACGCGGCGGGCTACCCGCCGCGTCGCCTCGCCGGCTTCCTGACCAAGGACGAGCTGGAACTCATGGTCCAGCGCCGGCAGACGCGGCTGCCACTCAAGGACGCGGTCATCGACAAGTCCATTGTCGAGCGGCACTACCAGACCCGGGCCATCCGGGCTGTGGGGGAGTCGTTCGAAGCGAAGCGCCGGGAGGCCCTGCTCGTCATGGCCACCGGCTCGGGCAAGACCCGCACGGTCATCGCCCTCGTGGACCAGCTCATGAAACGCGGTTGGGTGAAAAGGGTTCTCTTCCTTGCCGATCGGGTCGCCCTCGTCAACCAGGCGGTGGCCGCATTCAAGACCCATCTGCCGAGCGCGACGACGATCAACCTCGTCGATGAGAAGGTGCCCGACGGACGCGTCTTCGTCTCGACGTACCCGACGATGATGGGACTGATCAATGCGATCGACGGTGCGGGCGGTCGCCGGTTCGGGCCCGGCTACTTCGATCTCATCGTTATCGACGAGGCCCACCGATCGGTCTATGCAAAGTACAAGGCGATCTTCGACTGGTTCGACGGGATGCTCGTCGGGCTCACCGCGACGCCTAAGGACGAGATCGACCGCAACACGTACACGCTGTTCAACCTCGAAGCCGGTGTGCCCACGGACGCCTACAGCCTGGACGAAGCTGTGGCGGAAGGATACTTGGTGCCGCCAGTCTCGGTGTCGGTGCCGCTGAAGTTCCTGCGCACTGGTATCCACTACGACCAGCTGTCCGAGGCAGAGAAGGACGAGTGGGACTCTCTCGACTGGGGCGAGGACGACCAGGTCCCCACCGACGTCAATCCCGAGGAGCTCAACAAGTGGCTCTTCAACGCCGATACGGTCGACAAGGTGCTCAAGCACCTTATGGAGTCGGGTCACAAGGTCGCAGGCGGTGACCGTCTCGGCAAGACGATCGTCTTCGCCAAGAACAACGCCCACGCCGAGTTCATCCGCGAACGGTTCGACTCGGCATACCCCGAGTACGGCGGCCACTTCGCTCGCGTGGTGACCTACAAGACCGAATATGCCCAGAGCCTCATCGACGACTTCTCCATCCAGGAGAAGGCGCCCCACCTTGCAATCAGCGTCGACATGCTCGACACCGGCATCGACGTGCCTGAGGTTGTGAATCTCGTCTTCTTCAAGCTCGTGCGGTCTGTCTCGAAGTTCTGGCAGATGATCGGCCGCGGCACCCGCCTGTGCGCTGACCTGTACGGTCCCGGCGAGGACAAGAAGAACTTCTACGTCTTCGACTTCTGCATGAATCTCGAGTACTTCAACCAACCGGGGGCCGGGTCAGAAGGGTCCGTCCAGAAGTCGTTGGCGCAGCGGCTCTTTGAAGCTCGGCTGGCGCTGATCGCTGGCCTGGATCATGCCGACGGTGGCGCCGGGGTCGGCAGTCTCAGAGACGACACGGCCAAGCACCTGCACCAGGTGGTGGCCGGCATGAACCTCGACAACTTCGTCGTGCGGCCCGAACGCGAGTGGGTCCAGAAGTACGCCGACTGGGAGCCGTGGGCCACCTTGTCCCAGCAGGAGGCCGGAGATGTTGCCGCGCACCTGGCTGGGTTACCTTCAGCCGTCCGTGACGACGACGAGCACGCCAAACGCTTCGACCTGCTGATCCTCAAAATCCAGCTGGCGAAGCTCGACGGGGACCACCTCACCGCTGAGCGCCTTCGTCAACAGGTGCAGCAGATCGCCTCCTCGCTTCTGAACCAGACAGCCATTCCCGCCATCGCCGAGCAGCAGGCGCTGCTGGCCGACGTCGCCGAGGACGAGTGGTGGGTCGACGTCACGCTGTCCATGCTGGAACTCGTCCGGCGACGGCTCCGCGGCTTGGTCCGCTTCATCGAAAAGACCAAGCGCGCGATCGTTTATACGAACTTCGAGGATGAGATCGGTGACGGGTCGATCGTGGACCTGCCGGGCGTGGCCGTCGGCACGAACTTGGAACGGTTCAGGGCCAAGGCGCGTGCCTACCTCAAGGACCACGAGGAAAACGTGGCCCTGCAGAAGCTGAGGCGGAACAAGCAGTTGACCGATACCGACCTCTCGGCGCTCGAGGCGATGCTCGTGGCATCGGGGGCCGGCGGGCCAGCTGACATCGCGAGAGCAACCGAGGAGTCGCAAGGCTTGGGTCTGTTCATCCGATCCCTCGTCGGTCTGGATCGCGAGGCCGCGACCGAGGCGTTCTCGGAGTTCTTGACCGACTCCCGTTTCCGCGCGGCCGAGATCCGCTTCATCCAACTCATCGTCGAGCACCTGACCGCCAACGGGGTGATGGAGGCACGTCGCCTATATGAGGCGCCCTTCACGGATCATGCCCCAACGGGTCCCGACTTCCTCTTCAGTGACAGTGACGTGGACCGACTGGTCGTAGTGCTGGAAAAGGTCCGCGCCCACGCATTGTCGGAGGAGACGGTGGCATGACCCCTCGACTCAAGATCCATGCCTTCATTGATGAGGCCGGTCAACGCTCGAACTCTCCCGTGAGCAGTGATCACTTCACCATGTCGGCTGTCGCGTGGACGGCGGAATGGGACGCCCATGCTAGGGCCCTCCTTCGGACCTGAGGCAAGACCTTGGCCGCCAAACGGGCCACTAGATCCACTTCGTCAAACTGGACCACCACGATCGACTACTTGCCGCCAAGAATCTCGGCGATTCAGCAGCCAACCTGGCCGTGGCTTCCGTGACGGTGTGCAAGCGGCACCTCACTCCAATCGCGGGCTTCGCGGATGACATGGCCTATCTGTGGTCGCTGCGCCTTTCCTTGAGCGACTCTCGTGGTTCGCTCGTGATCAGAACAGAGACCTCGAATACACGATGGCTCACGTGGTGAGGTACAGGAAGTCCAAGCTCCGCGCATACGAACAGGTCCTGCGGAATCTGCCCGAGTGCCAAGTCGCGTGGACTCACGTCCCGGGCGAGGCTCGCTGAGCACTCCGGGAGCCGACGAGCGGCTCCAACTCGCTGACATTGCCGCGAGCGCCACGTTTCAAGCCCTTCGAACCGACCAAGGGGTTCATTGAACGTCGATACCTGACCGAACTCGCTCCTGCCCTGTACCGGCGGCAGGGCAACTTGCTGTTATACGGGTTTAAGGTCGTGCCGCGCCCGGGAGTTGGGGGCGCGTACGAAATGGGCCATGAGCATGTGAGAGGGGCGGGTAGCTTAAGCCGCAACGCGGGTGTTATCCGTAGGACAGCTGCTACCCGTCCCCTCACGCTTAAGGCCACACGACCCCACTGTCGTCCGACAGCGACGCGGATCCCCGGATCTAGCCGCGTCGGCAGTGGCGCTGAAAACGAGCCTGACCGCCAACGCGCAGCTCGGCGGGCTCAGCCGGCCTCGATGCCGAACGCGCGGCAGCCGTTGCCACCCACGTTGGCCCCTGTGCGCTGGGCGGCGTGCTCACTGGAGAAGGACTCCCCGACGGGTGCGGCTCGGTGTCGCTAACGGTTGCGCCAGGACACAAATCCCCGTCACGACCACCGCAGCGTGAGCACCAGGTCGTCCGTGTGACCGAACAAGATGCTCCACCGAGCCGCTCGACTTCGGCCTCCTCCCGTTCGATGGGGCCACCTCCTCCGCCGCGGCTGCATTGGCCCGACGTGCGCGGGGCCGCTCGGCGCAGCTCCGTCGCGCCTTCGTCGAGCGGGAGGACGTCTCGGCACCTACCCGGCTCGCACAGGTGATCCGTGGCGGACGTGGCGGGGAGGTGCGCTTGAAGACCTACCTCTCGATGCTGTTCATCGCGGGGGCCGCCCCATACGACGTCTCCTACCCTGCCCGTGCGTGGGCAACACTCCTCGATCTCGAAAATCCCGAGACCAAGGGAGCCCGTCGCGTCAACGAAGCCGTGTCGTGGCTTGAAGCCAGACAGTTCGTGACCGTCGCCAACAACCCCGGCCGGCCGAGCCGCGTGACCCTCCTCAATGAGCGCGGCAAGGGCGAGCAGTACGAACTCCCCGGCGAGGTCTACAACCAACTGCGGAACAAGAAGGGCGCCGACGTCGCGAAGCGCAACCGGTATGTCAAGATCCCGCCTGAGTTCTGGACGTCGGGCTGGCTCTCGGTGCTCAGCACGCCCGCGGTTTCGATGTACCTCGTCCTGCTGTGCGCACAGACCAGCGACGAGGTCTCCGAGGTCTGGTTTAGCCCTGACCAGGCGGACAAGCTGTACTCACTGTCAGCGGACACGCGGTCGCGTGGTCTGGTGGAGCTTCGTAAGGCCGGCCTGCTGACGGTCAGGCGCCGAGCACTGTCGAACGACGTGTTTGACGTCAAGCGGTTCCGCAACGCCTACATGCTCGACATGGGGCGACTCGGAGAGTCGGCGACTATCCCCATCTCTTAGAACGGGTCGGTCCGACTGACAGGGGCACGTTGATCGACGCTGGTAGGGGGCGGCCGCGTTTCACCCGTGCCATTCGTGGCTGACCACGTGTGCCAGTTCTGCGAACTCTCTGCTGTCTGCGCAGGTGAGCGACTTTCGTCAACCCGAAGACGGGGCAGTGGAGAGTCCAGTACATGAAGGCTGCCAAGGCAAAGCGGGTGGCTTCCGGGGAAGTGACGACTCTGGGCCGGGACCAGCAAGGTGCGTGGATTCTGGTACGGGCGGCGCCAGTGGAGTCCAGCAGAGTGGTGTACGACGGACCTGAGTGAGTGCGCGCCTCCAACGTAGGCGCGGCCACCGGGTGGA
>JAIUPO010000017.1 GCA_020160805.1 Actinomycetota bacterium
ACTTCTCCCGGCGCGAAACCCGCCGCCGGTTGCCGTACTCGACGTCGGTGAAGGAGAGCTGCTCACTGTCCACGACCTCATCATTTCCCGACCCGCCCGGCCGAGCCAGCCACCAGGCCGCACAGTCCTAAAGATCAGCGCTTCCCTAGGCGTGCTCGCGCTCTTTCCCGACCTGTGGGACCGGGTATCCGTCACGAGCGGCCTCAATGCGCGGTCCACCGGAGCCTTGGCGCGCTCCCGAGCCCGAAGTGGCCTGGGCGGGGCCATCCTCACCGGCCTTGCCCTTGGGCCGGTCTTCACCTCCTGCAGCCCGCTGTACGGCTATGTCGTGGTCACGGTTCTCCCCGCTGACCTCGGCCGCGGACTGGCCCTGTTGCTGGCGTATGCCGTGGGTCTGGTCGGCGTCCTCCTCGCCGTCGCCCTGCTGGGCCGCTCGCTGGTCCAGCGGTTGCGGTGGGCGAGCGATCCGCATACGCCCTGGCGGCGGGCGATCGGCGCGCTCTTCGTCGTCGTCGGGCTCCTGATCGCCACCGGCGCGATGCAGGACCTCGAGACCTGGCTCGTCGACAGCAGCCCGGTGCGACCGTGGGAGTGGGGGCCGGCCTAGGCGTCAGTCCGGGCGGCGGACGGTGACCCGGTCGCCGGGGCGGATCTCGCCCGGCTGCACGACGCGGGCATTGAGGCCGCGCAGCCGACGTGGCCGACCGGTGCGACCGTTCACGAAGCGCATCGCCTCCTCGCCGAAGCGCTCGATGAACTTCGCGCACCCGGTGTGCGGCTGATCGGTGACCTGGATGACAGCACTCGGGGCGTCGGGCTCGCCGAAGCTCAAGTAGGTCCACTCCGGCAAATTCGCTTCGGAGAGATCGAGATCCAGATAGAGCTGGTCGCCCGCGAGGGGCTCGAGCGTGGGATCGTCGGCGAGGAAGGCGACCATCCGGTGACTCATGACATTGAGCTGCATGTCGGGATGGGAGGAGCCGTCCGGCGTCCGCTTGGAGCCGCGGCTGATCCAGCTATCGCCGTGCAGGCCGTATGCCGGGTCCAGCCGTCCGACGTCGAGCACCTCGCGCTCGCCGACGGTGGGCCGGCGCACGACGAGCTTCAGCGTTCCGGTGTCCTTGGGCGCGGCATCGAGGATCGCGACGAAGTCGAGCAGTTCATCGGTGGTGCGGTAGCGAGCGCAGCGCGTGGGGGCCATGACGGGAGAATGCCAAAACCCGCCGGCTCGTGCGCGGCCGTTTCACCGGGCGGCGCGGTCCGGGCGGACGAAGGGGAAGGTCAGGACGGAGCGAATCGCCGTATTGGTCAACAACATTGCCAGCCGGTCCACGCCCATACCGAGACCGCCGGTGGGTGGCATCCCGAGCTCTAAAGCGTGCAGGAAGTCCTCGTCGATCTCCATCGCCTCGACATCCCCGGCCGCGGCCTTGAGCGACTGCGCCGTCAGCCGCGCCCGCTGCTCCAGGGGGTCGGTGAGTTCGGTGTATGCCGTGGCCAACTCCATGCCCGCGATCACCAGGTCCCACCGCTCCGCGAGCCCCGGAAGCGATCGGTGCGGACGGGTCAATGGCGAGGTTTCCACGGGGAAGTCGACAGAGAACGTGGGGACCGTGGTCGCGGACTCGACCAGCTCGGCATACAACTCCTCGATGATCGCCCCCGGACCCATCTGGGGGCGGACCGCGATGCCATGCTCGCGGGCCAAGGCCAGCAGGACATCGGGATCGGTGTCCATCGTGATCGGTTGATGCACCGCAGAACTGACGGCATCGAGGACCGAGACGACGGGCCAATCGCCGCTGATATCAACCAGATCCACGCCAGCCAAGCCCGTGCGCACTTGCTCCGGGCGCGGCATCGGCAGGACTTCTCGCCCGTGAACGGCCACCGCGGCCGCCTTGATCAGGCGTTCGGTGAGGTGGCGCATCGAGGTGTAATCGCCGCCCGGGACGTAGGCCTCCAGCGAGGTGAACTCCGGATTGTGCGTCGCGTCCGCACCCTCATTGCGGAAGTTGCGGCCGAGTTCATAGATCGGGCCGCTGCCGGCGACGACGAGCCGTTTGAGATAGAGCTCGGGGGCGATGCGCAGGGTGAGGTCCACGCCATAGGCGTTGATGAAGGTGTGGAAGGGGCGCGCTGTGGCGCCGCCGTGGATGGTGTTGAGCATCGGCGTTTCGACCTCCATCACGGCATCCGCGGCGAGGGTCGCGCGCACGGCCGCGAGGATGGCCGCGCGGTGGCGCAGCGGGGTGAAGTCGTCGGGGTGGACGATCAGATCGGTCGAGCGCTGGCGCAGCCGGGAGTCGCCATCGGTGAACGAACGCCAGGGGATCGGATGCAGGCTCGCGGCGAGCAGTTCCCAGGAATCCATGAGGAGGCTTGGGGTTCCCGTGCGAGAGGTGCCCAGCCGGCCGGTGACGCGGATCAAATCCCCCGTCGCGGTCTGTTCGGCGAACTGCCGCAAGGCATTTCGGCCCATCGTCGCAGCATTCAGCAGCACCTGCAGGTGGGCCCCCTGCTCGTCGAGGACGACGAATTGCACGCCCCCGAAATCGCGGACCTGACGGACCCGCCCGGCCGCGCTGACCTGACGACCGGGGGAAAAATCGAGGGTGAGGGCGGGGAGGGGAGTGTCGGCATACCCGTGGCTCGGGGGGTAGGGGTCGCCTCCGGCGGCCCGGACGGCAGTCAAGCGGTCGAGCCGGCGCGCGGTCTGGTCCGAGCGCCGCACCGGCGCGGCCAGCGCCGAGGGCATCTCCTCGAGGGCACGCGCCTGACGCACCTGCTCGGGGTTGAGTTGCCGGGTCGTGCGCGGCATCCGCCAGGGCACGAAGCCCTCGGCGGCACCCGCGCCGACGGCGATCTGTGGCAGCGCCAGGGCGTCTTCGTAGCAGAGGAAGCGCGGCACCCACTCGGGCTCATACTTCTCGTTGGATCGATAGAGCCGCTCCAACTGCCAGAACCGGTCGAGCACCCCAAGCACCGAATAGCTCACTCGTGCAACGGAACCCGCTCCGATGCGCTCGGCGTCGGAATAGGTCTGGCGGAACATGACGAAGTTCAGCGAGACCCGTCGAACCCCCACTTCGGGAGCCCTCGTGAGCAATTCGCTGACCATGAATTCCGTGACGCCATTGGGCGCCTGGGGGCTGCGGCGCATGACATCGAGGGAGACGCCGCGCTGCCCCCATGGCACGAAGGACAGCACGCCGGCCAGTTCGCCCGAGGCGTCGTGCGCCGTGACGTGCAGGATGCGGCCGTCTGCGGGATCGCCCGCCCGGTTCAGCGCCATCGAGAAGCCGCGGTCCGGCTCCTCGCCCCGCCACGCTTCGGCGGCCGCCGCGATGGTTGCGAGTTCCTCAGGGGAGATCTCGGACTGCCGACGCAGCCGCACCATCAGCCCCGCCCGCTGGGCCCGCCGCGCGGCATGGCGCACCGGCGTCATCGAGGCGCGCCGCAGATCGAAGCGCTCCGGATCGAGGATCGCCTCGTCGCCGATGGCCAGCACGCGCAAGCCGTGCCCGGCGTATGCCGTGGCTCCCGCCTCGCTCGCCGACAAAGCCGCTGGCACCCAGCCATACTCGCGCGCCTCGGCCTTCCAGGCCTCGATGGCCGCGCCCCAGGACTCGGGTCGGCCGATGGGGTCACCGGAGGCGAGGCTGACGCCGGCGATGACGCGATAGGTCACGACGGCCCGGCCGTCCGGGGCGAAGATCGAGGCCTTGTCGCGGCGAGTGGCGAAATAGCCGAGCGAGTCGTCGCCATAGTCGGCGAGCAGGCGGCGGATGTCGAGTTCGTGCTCGCCGGTCCATTCGCTCGGGCCACGTGACGAACTGAGAAAGGCGATGACGGCGAGCAAGATCGTCAGACCGAGCAGCGTCGCCGCCACATCGGCCGCCCACGATTCGTGCGCCTCATCCGCGGTGCCCGTCAGCGCGCGCACGGCCGTGCTGAGCAGGCTGCGCAGCCCCGGCGTTTCGGATCGGGTGGCGGCGAGCAAGACCCAGGTCGCGGCGCCCGTGATGGTCGTGCCCGCCGCCAGGGTGAGGCCCGCCAGCCACCAGGAGCCGCGACGCAACCGACCCGAAAAGACGGGCCGCACCCGCCACAGAACCGCGAGGATCACCCCGGACATCGCGATCGAGAGCAGATCCAGGCCGCGTCCGAGATCGCCGCGCGTTTCCCACACGCCACTCAAGGGCAGCCGCAAGGTCAACAGTTCCACGAGGCCGAGATAGGTGCCGAGCAGTTGGAAAGCCGCGACGAACCACAGGCCGATCCGCTTGCGGAAGACCAGAGCGCCGGTGACCAGGGCCAGGACCACGATCGAGAGGAAGGTCGGCGCCGCCGGCACATTGATCAGGCCGAAGGCGACCTCCGCAGTGGAGGGCCGCACTTGGCGTCCCACGAAGAGGGTCAGGAAGATCGCGGTGAGCGCGCCGAGCGCATGAACCGTGGCCAACGCTCGGGCCAGGAAGGGCAACTGCCACGTGCGAGGTCGGGCACCGGGCGGCATATGGCGGAGCCTTTCGCGTCGTGGGGCGGCACCGCAAGTGCCGCTCACCGTCGGCGTTCGGCGCTCGCCGATCGTTAAGGTGTCGTCTCGTGAGCGAGCACTTGCTGGTTTTCCCTGAGCGCGACGATGCCGACGAGGTGGCCGAGGAGTTGCGGGAGGAGGGCTTCACCGAGGTCCGCGTCATCCGCCAGCCGCTGGCGGGGGAGGACGACGCCGAGTCCGATGAGTGGGCGGTCTATGTCCGCGAGGCCAATGTCGCCGACGAATCCGGGGCGGTTGCCTCAGGTCTGAAGGACCGGTTCGAGGCGACGGTCGAAGAGCGGGGCGGCTGGTACGACCCCGAACCTGAGCCGCGTTACGACCCCTGAGCGAGCCATTCGTCGCGGCTGATCTCGGCGAGCCACTCGCCCTGCTCGACGCCGGGCAACGGATCCTCCCAGGTGCGGTGCTCGATGCGGGTATGCCGCATGCCGAGCTTCACCATCACCGAACGGCTGCGTTCGTTGGCGACCATCGTTTCGCCCTTGATGCGTTCCAGGCCGACGGTCGTGAAGCCGTGCTCGATGACGGCCCGGGCACCCTCGGTTGCCAATCCGCGACCCCACGCGGATCGGGATAGGCGCCAACCGATTTCGGCCCATCCTGGCCCCTCGGGCGTGAGCAGCCACCAGCCGACGAAGCGGCCTCGGTGATAGCCGCACCAATAGCCGAGGCTCATCGCGTCGTGGGTTGGATCCATCCGCGCCAGCTGCCGCTCGCACACCTGTTCCGGCGTGCGGGGGCGGTCGAGATAGCGCATGACTTCTTCGTCGGCATCGAGTGCCGTCAGCTCGGGCAGGTGGTCCCAGGTCAGCGGCTGCAACTCGAGCCGGTCTGTATGCAGGACCGGCTTGCCTCGTGGCGGTCGGCGCGGGGTCATTGGCTAGCTCGCACGGTCGCGATCACGGCGTCGTCGATTGTTCTGGGGGACAGGCCGATTGCCTCGCCGAACTCGGTGGTGTCGAGGGAGAGGTCGGCGCCGATCAGGTCGCGCGGAAGGCGGGCGAGGTCGAGGCCGGAGTCCATTTTCTTCAGGCGCAGGCGAGCGGCTTCGGCGCGCATTCCCAGGGCCAGGGCGGCGTTGGGCACGCCGACGACGGGTCGGCGGGGATGGCCGAGGGCGCCGAGCATCACCCGGGCGAGCCGGTCGAAGGAATAGTTGTCCGTGGCGATCGGCATACTGCCGCTGATCCGGCCCTCGAGTGCGAACGAAACTGCCTGGGCCACATCGCGATCGGTGACGGCAGCGCTCATGCCGCGGGGCACGAATCCGACGGGCATCCGGCGGAGGGGGTCCACGAGGTAGGACTTCCACATCGGCACCACCCCAGGAACTGCGCCAAAGACGAAAGGGATTTCCAGGGTTGTCACGACCTCCGGGCCGGCGGCTCGGGCCTCGGCGGTCTGCTCGCGCCGGGCCTGGATATAGGGATGCGCACCGGCCAGGTTGAGCTCTGGGCGGAGCCGATCGAAGTGGCTGAAGTAGGACCCGAGGATCACCATCGTGCCCACCCGAGCTCGACGAGCGGCGGCGGCGACGGCGACGGTGGGAGCGACCTGCATACGCCGGAAGTAGTCGAGAGCAGGTGCGGGGACGCGCTCGCGATCGTCGGGACCGAGGCCATGGATAACGGCATCGGCGCCGTCCAGGAGGTCGTCGAGATCGCGGGGCGCGGCGCTGGTCAGGTCGAGGGCCACGGCGCTGGTGTTGGGGGCCTCCGGTGACGGCCGTCCCGATCGGGAGACGCCCACGACCTCATGGCCGGCCGCCGCGAGATGGGTCACGATGGAGCGACCGAGGAAGCCGGTCGAGCCGAGGATGATGACGCGCATGAGGGCCTTTCGAGGGGAGGGCGACATTCTCGCCCTCCGCTTCGGCACGCGCTTCTTCACCGGGTGGCCGGTGACCGCGATCCGGACCGGGGGGCCGGGGGATCCGCATACGGTCTGCACGGACGGGGGTGAGGTGCGGGCCCGCGCGATCGTCATCGCGACTGGGGTGGACTACCGGCGCATCGGCATACCGACCATCGACGAGATGGTCGGGCGCGGAGTGAACTATGGCGCCGCGATGACGGCGGCGCGCGAGATGGAGGACCAACCGGTCTTTGTCGTCGGCGGTGGGAACTCGGCGGGGCAGGCGGCGGTGCACCTGGCGCGCTTCGCCCGCTCGGTGACGATCCTCATCCGGCGGCCCGATCTGAGCGCGACGATGTCGGGCTATCTGATCGACGAGATCGACCACAATCCGCGAATCACGGTGCGCGGCAACGCTGCCGTCGTAGATGGTGGCGGGGAAGAAGTCCTGGAGTGGATCTCGATCGACGACACGCGCATCCTACCGGCCGGTAATCTGCGCGCCATGAGTGTCGAGAGCCCCGCCGACCTGCGCACCTCTGCCTCGCCGGACTTCCGCCGCAACCAGTGGACGTATGGCGTGGGGACCCTCGGGCGGGACGCGGTCTACACATTGGTCAGCTTCTATCTCGTGGTCTATCTGACCGAGGTCCTTAACCTCCCGGACTCGACGATGTGGTGGGTCTCCGGGGTGCTGCTCGCCGCGCGGCTGCTCGATGCCTTCCTTGACCCCGTGGTCGGCGCGCTCGTCGACAGCACACGCAGCAGGTATGGGCAGTTCAAGCCCTGGCTGCTCTTCGGTGGGCTGGCGTCGGGCATCGCCACGGTGCTGCTGTTCACCGACACCGGGCTGAACGGCGGCGCCTTCGTCGCGGTCTTCGGCGTCGTCGTGCTGCTCTGGGGGTTGATGTGGTCGGCGCACGACATCTCCTACTGGGGGATGCTCCCGGCGCTGTCGATCAATCCGGCCGAGCGGGAGCGGCTGGCGGCGGTCGCCAGGACCTTCGCCTCGATCGGTCAGTTCGCCGCCGTCGCGGGCGTGCCCGTGGCCGTGGCGGCGCTGGCCGGGGGCATCGAAGGCGGCACGACCGGCTCGTGGCGCACCATCGCCATCATCCTCGCCGTGATCATGGTCGCACTCATGCTGGTGCCGATCCTTGCCGTCCGCGAGCGCACCGATGTCGACCTCGAGGGCGAGCGGACCGGCCTGCGCGAGCTGCTGCGTGCGCTCTTCGGCAACGACCAATTGCTCTGGGCTGCAGCGGCATACCTGCTCTTCATGCTCGGCTATGGCACGACCGGAGCCTTCGGCTGGTACTTCTTCAAGTACGCATATGGCGACGAGGCCGTCTTCCCGGTCTTCGCGCTCTTCGTCGGGCTCGGACAGATCGCCGGGCTCGCGACCTTCCCGCTCGCCCGCCGACGGTGGTCCCGCGGCCAGCTCTTCACCTGGTCGACAGCGCTCATTGTGATCACCTATGCGCTCTTCTTCGCCGCCCCGATGAATATCGTCGTCCTCGGCGGCTTGGCGTTTGCGATGTTCTTCCTCGCGAGCTTCATCATGCTGCTGATGCTCGTCTTCCAGGCCGACACGATTGAGTATGGCCAGTGGAAGCTCGGCCGCCGCAACAACGCCGTCACCTTCGCGCTGCAGCCATTCATCAACAAGACCTCCGCCGCCATGAACACCTGGATCGTCTCGGCGACCGTCATCATCGCGGGCATCAATGACGCGGACACGGCGGCCGATGTCACCGCGGGCGGCATCACGACGATGAAGGTCTCGATGCTGCTCATCCCCGCCGTGCTGATCGTCGCCGGGTATGCCGTGTGGCGCCGCAAGTTCGTCATTGACGAGGCCCTCCACGCCCGCATCGTCGCCGAACTCGAGCCGGAGTTGCGCCCCCACGGCGGTTGATCGGGCTCCGCGATATTCGCGCGACCCCCTCGCGTGAGTGATAGCTGGGCAATAACCCTGCTTTCGCTCACGCGAGCGTCACATGACCCGGGCCACCGGCTGGCCCGTGACCCTGGAGATCGCCTCATAATCCCGGTCATCGGTCAGGACGCTGACTTTGGCCGATTCGGCGGTGGCCGCGATCACGAGGTCGATGGCTTTGGCCGAGCGATGCTGACCCGACTCGGTCAGGAACTGTTGCACCTCCTGGGCGCGCTCGAAGCTGCGCTCGTGCATGGGAATCCAGGTGAACGCTGCCTTGAGGAGGTCCTGCTTTCGTCGGCGATCCGCGAGCGACCGCGCGGAATAGAGAAACTCCAACTCAACTGCTGGGCAGATCGCGATGACTCCCGCCTGGATTTCTCGATCCCAACTCGTGACTCCACCAAGAATTCGGAAAAGAGCAGATGTGTCGAGCAGATAGTGCGGCCTCATCGATAGCGGTCCGAGGCGCCGATGAAGTCGGCATAGTCACCGGCCTCGCCCATCGCGCGCAACTCCCGAAGAGCGGTCATCCGTCGGTGCTCGTCACGCACGTGACGCAGCGCCGCGTTGACGGTGTCCTTCTTGGTCCGGGTGCCGAGGGCATCCGCAGCGCCCGACAGCAGATCGTCATCGATCTCGATGGGGGTTTTGGTCATGGACATGGTGAGTCTCGATATCGTGGGTATCTTGCGTTGATTTCCAGGATACCTCGGGGTTGCAATGTTCGCGTGCGTGGGCGCAGGGCGATAACCCTGCTCCCACGCACGCGACGGCGGTCAGGGGCGCTCGCGGCGGCGACGCAGGAGCCGCGCGATGCCGGTGGCAATCAAGAGCAGAGCGGGCACGAGCCAGATCGCCGCGTCGGCCACGCGGACCCGCAGGACCGCCAACAGCCCGCCAGCGGGGGCGCCCCTGAGTTGGTCGCCCGCCACGGAGATACACGAAGCGTTGAACCGATCAGAGATCGCGATGATGCGCTCGTCCGGGGCGGACATCGGCGCGAGGACGTGGTCGGTGATCAGCGGCCGGCCGTCCTGCCAGGCCGGCCGGCAACCCCACCCATCCCAGGAGGCGAGGCCCGTGCCCTTCTGGCCAGGCAGGGGTATGGCCGCCCCATCCGAAAGTCGGAAGAGCCGGGCCTGGGTGCGGCGCTCTTCATTGCTGGGTATGCCGTCCAGCGGCAGCTGGTCGAGCTCGGTCTGCTCCTGCCAGCGCACGAGAATGCTTTGGCCATCTGGACTGAGCGAGGCTGCGATGGCGTTTTCGCCGGGGTGGCGTTGGGTCGTATCGCTGAGCGTCACGCCGGTCTCGCGCCACGCGGTGTCCCCAATCGTCCACGTGCTCGCGCGCAACTCCACAGTCGAAGGACTGCCGCTTGTGAACCCAAGCAGGGTGTCCCCGTCCAGCCAACCGGCGATGACGAATGGGGCTTTTGTTGGTGCGGGAAGAATGACTGGGGCCGCATCAGGGGCCTGGGTGTCGACCAACTGACCCTCGTCGACGTCGCTGACGCTTTCCGGGAAGACGACATACCGGGAATCGGGGCTCTCAATCCCTGACCTAGACGAGTATCGCCGAACGGGAAATTGATGTAGCTGCGACGAGTCAAGCCGTGCACGACAGCGTCAAAGCTGCCAGAGGGGACCGCCGTCCGTCGATATCGCCAACAGCTTGGGCCCGTAGTGGTCGGACGAGCACTTGCTCAACAACGGTTTCCTCACGGCGATGGGGTATGTCGTCTCCGTCGGACTCGACGTGCCGGCGGGTGGTGCGGAGTCGAGGGTGGTGGCCGGCCACCCGGCATACCCCAGCGCCGCGGCGGCGGCCAGGGTGGCGGCGGCGCCGGTGACCCGACGACGCACGGTGGTGCGTCGACCGGCGTCGAAAAGCGCCTCCGGGTCGGGGTTCGGGGCCCGCATCGACGTCCGCGAGTTCGCGGAGCAGATCCTGCAGATCGGTGCTCATCGGGGCACCTCCTCCTTGCCGAGATGGATGGCGAGATCCGGTGCCACAGTGCGCAATCGGGCGAGGGCATCGCGGGTCTGGCTCTTGATGGTGCTCACCGATTTACCGAGCAGGGCGGCCGTCTCGACCTCGGTGCGGTCTTCATAGAAGCGCGCGACGATCACCGCGCGCTGCCCGGGGCTCAGCTCGCGCAGCGCCCCCGCGAGCGGCAACCGCAGGTCGACATGGTCGGTGCCATCCGGCACTGCGCGCGTATGCCGTTCGGTCACCTCGACCGGGTCCGGCTGGTGGCGCCGCAAGCGCCAGGCATCAATGGAGCGGGTGTACATGATGCGCCGGACATAGGCGTCGGGGGCGCCGTCGAGTCGGTGCCAATGCTGCGCCGCCTTGATCAGGCTCTCTTGCACCAGATCTTCGGCCGCGTGGCGGTCACCGGTGAGCAGCACGGCGGTGCGCACAAGGGCAGGCCAGCGCGCTTGCACGTAGGCCGAGAACTCGTCGCGCTGCATACCCACCCCTTCCCGGTGCCGATTGTCCGTCTCGACCGCACATACCTCCGCAACCCGCGGTTTGGGTGGGTCGCGCCCGAACGACTCCAAAGTTGAGCGGAATAGACTCAACGTGACTAGGGTTGATCAGACCAGAAACCACCATCACCCCTGCCCAAAGGAGTCATTCCCTTCATGGAACTCAAGCCGACCACGAAGGTTGCCGAGATCCTCGCGATCGCTCAGCGCGCGGCCCAGACGGCCGGCAACCCCGAGATCACCCCCGCCCACATCGCGCTCGCCGCGGTGGAGGTCCCCGAGACCACCGTCCCGGCGCTGCTGGCCGCCGGTGGCACCAGCCCTGAGGCGATCGGCGCCGCCGCGCGCGCAGAGATCGCCAAGCTGCCCAAGGTCAGCGGAGCGAGCAATGGTCCCGGCTTCGGCCAGTCCGTCATGCCCGTGCTCAACCAAGCCGACACGCTGATGAAGGCGTGGGGCGACACCTATATGTCCGTCGACGCGCTCGTCCTTGCACTCGCCGAAAAGGGTGCGCTGAAGGGTGTTGACGCGAAGGCCGTCGAGGCGCAGATCGAGCATCTGCGCGCCGGCCGCAAGGTCACGACCGAGAACCCGGATGCGACGAGCGAGGCTCTCGACAAGTACTCCACCGACCTGACCCAGGCCGCCCGCGACGGCAAGCTCGACCCCGTCATCGGCCGGGACACCGAGATCCGTCGCGTCGTCCAAGTCCTCTCGCGGCGCACCAAGAACAACCCCGTCCTCATCGGCGAGCCCGGCGTCGGCAAGACTGCTGTCGTCGAGGGTCTGGCCCAGCGCATTGTCGATGGCGACGTCCCTGAATCGTTGCGGGACAAGCGACTTCTCTCCCTCGACCTCGGGGCGATGGTCGCCGGGGCGAAGTATCGCGGAGAGTTCGAAGAGCGGCTCAAGGCTGTCCTCGAGGAGATCAAGGCCAGCGACGGCCAGATCATCACCTTCATCGACGAACTGCATACGGTCGTCGGCGCGGGGGCCACCGGCGAGGGCGCGATGGACGCCGGGAACATGCTCAAGCCGCTCCTCGCCCGCGGCGAGCTGCGCCTCGTCGGCGCGACGACGCTGGACGAATACCGCAAGCACATCGAGAAAGACCCCGCCCTGGAGCGCCGCTTCCAGCAGGTCTTCGTCGGTGAGCCGAGCGTCGAGGACACCATCGCGATCCTGCGCGGCCTGAAGGAACGCTACGAAGCGCACCACAAGGTCGAGATCGAGGACAGCGCCCTCGTGGCCGCGGCCTCGCTGTCCGACCGCTACATCAGCGGCCGGCAGTTGCCCGACAAGGCCATCGATCTCGTCGACGAGGCAGCCTCGCGCCTGCGCATGGAGATCGACTCCAGCCCCGTCGAAATCGACCAGCTGCGGCGGTCTGTCGACCGCATGAAGATGGAGGAGTTGCATCTCGCCCGCGAGACCGATGACGCCTCCAAGGAGCGGCTGGCCAAGCTGCGCAAGGACCTCGCCGACTCCACCGAGGAGTTGGGTGCCCTCGAATCCCGTTGGGAGGCAGAGAAGTCCGGCCTCAACAAGGTCGGTGACCTCAAAGTTCGCCTCGACGACCTGCGCACGCAAGCTGAGCGGCTCCAGCGCGAAGGCAACTACGAGCAGGCCTCCCGGGTGATGTATGGCGAGATCCCCGCTTTGGAGAAGGACCTCGCCAAGGCCAATGAGGACGAGATCGCCCGTGGCACAGCGGATTTGATGGTCAAGGAGCGCGTTGGCCCCGACGACATCGCCGAGGTCATCTCCGCGTGGACCGGCATCCCCGCGGGTCGGCTCCTTCAAGGCGAGACCGAGAAGCTGCTGTCGATGGAGTCGATCATCGGTGCGCGCCTGATCGGCCAGGGCGGTGCCGTGCAGGCCGTCTCCGATGCGGTGCGCCGCAGCCGGGCCGGCCTCGCCGATCCCGATCGCCCGACCGGCTCGTTCCTCTTCCTCGGCCCCACCGGTGTCGGCAAGACCGAGCTCGCAAAGTCGTTGGCGGACTTCCTCTTTGACGACGAGCGCGCCATGGTGCGCATCGACATGAGTGAGTATGCCGAGCGGCACGCCGTCGCGCGCCTCATCGGCGCGCCCCCCGGCTATGTCGGGTACGACGAGGGCGGGCAGCTGACCGAGGCGGTGCGCCGACGGCCATACAGCGTGGTCTTGCTGGATGAGGTGGAGAAGGCGCACCCGGAGACCTTCGACATCCTGCTGCAGGTGCTCGACGATGGGCGGCTGACCGACGGGCAGGGTCGCACGGTGGATTTCCGCAATGTCATCCTCGTGCTGACCTCCAATATCGGCAGCCAGTTCCTCATCGACCCGACCCTGTCGCAGGAGCAGAAGAAGGACGCCGTCATGTCGAGCGTCCGCGCCGCCTTCAAGCCAGAGTTCCTCAACCGGCTCGATGACGTCATCCTCTTCGATGCCCTGAGCCAGGAGGAGTTGGCGCACATCGTCGACCTGCAGGTGCGCCAGCTGGCGACCCGCCTGCGCGACCGGCGGATCACCCTCGACGTCACCGATGCTGCCCGCGACTGGCTGGCCAAGACCGGCTACGACCCGGCGTATGGCGCCCGCCCCCTGCGCCGGCTGGTGCAGCGCGAGATCGGCGACCGGCTGGCCCGCGCGGTCCTCGCCGGCCAGGTCCGCGATGGCGACACCGTCACGGTCGGTCTCGACGCCGCCGGGGACACGCTCACGCTCGCCTGAGGGCGCGGCATACGCTCGCCGAGATCAGGCGAGCGACGCCGCGACGGTTGCGCGGACGGCATTGTCCAGTGAGCGGGGGGTCAGGCCCAACACCGGGGCGTATGCCGCGGGGTCCAGCCCGAGGTCCCGCGCCAGAATGTCTCGGGCGAGCCAACTCGTGGTGAGACCCGCGCCGGCGCCGGTCAGGCGCCGGCGCGCCTGCTCCGCGCGCAGCCCCGCGGCGAGCAGTCCGGTCGGAATTGTCACCACCGGACGGCGTGGCCGATCGAGCGCCTCGACGATCACCCGGTTGAGGCGCTCGAAGGTGTAGTTGTCGGTGACGACCGGGTGATCCCCGGCCGGGATCCACCCCTCGACCAGGCCCGAAACGGCCTGCGCGACATCGAGATTGGTTGCCGCGGCGTTCCGTCCGGCCGGCGAGAACACAACCGGGAACCGGCGGGCCGGGTCGATGAGATAGGACTTCCACATCGGCACGATCCCCGGCAGAGAACCAAAGACGAAGGGAATCTCCAGCATCGACGTGCTCGCGGCGCCCGCATCGGCGTGAACGCGGCGCTGTTGGTCCGCCCGCGCCTTGATATAGGGATGGCGCGCACTCAGTTGCCACTCCGGGTGGAGTCGGTCGAAGGCAGTGAAGTAGGACCCGAGGACAACGAATCGCGCCACGCCGCAGCGCCGCACGGCATACGCCACCCGCTCGGCCGGCGCGACGAGAAGGCGTTGGAAGAAGGTCGTGGCGGGACGCGGAATGCGTACGCGCTAATCGGGTCCCAGGCAATACACGACCGCATCGGCGCCGGCCAAGCAGGCGTCCAAGTCAGTGTCGCTCGCCTCCACCACATCCAATGAGTCGTATGCCGCGGCCGGGGCCTCCGGGCACGGCGCACCTTCGCGGGAGTAGCCGACAACCGCGTGACCCCTCCGCGCTAACTCGGCCACGATCGTGCGCCCGAGGAAACCGGTGGAGCCGAGCACTACCGCACGCATCAGGCAGCGACCTTTCGTCAGTGACTCGGCCTACTCACCAAAAATTCTGCCGAGGTCTGTCAGGCTGCCATACCCCTTCTCTTGCATCACGCCAAGCCCGCTCGCGGGGCTCTGATCGGCCGGGGTGTCACCCTTACGCGCAAGACGGGGCTGGTTCTTCGCAGCCCTTTCCAGCGCTCTGTAACTCGCTTCGGACAGAACCCACCCCAGCGGGGCAGAGGTCGAGGGTGCAGTGGCCTGATAGGCGACATAAGTCGTCGTTGGTCGCCATTTGTTCACCGCGGTGATCGCGGCAGCGCTGCCGCGACCGGCAAAGAGTTGGTCGGCCGCGAACAACTGCTGCACCCGACGCAATTGCGCGTCGGCGCCAAACAGGACCTTGGTGCCCCCGAGGAAGGTCTTCGGCGGGACCAAGAACTCCTGAGTGCGGCTGCTGGGCCGGGCGGCCAGGTCACTTCCGCGGCCGTTGTCGAAATACACCAGCACCGGCACCCACAGGGTGCCGGAGCGCATCGAAAGCACCCACGAGTTGTGGTTCCGGACCAGCGGGAGCCACTGCGGCGCGAGATCCGCCACGGTCCCAACTCCGGTGTTCTCGATATAGCCGCCGTCAACGAGTTGCTGGTTGGCGGCCGCGGAGCACAAGGCCGCGGACGGGGTCACGAACGGGAAACGCGCCGCCAGCATCGCCGCCGTGCTGGTACTCAGCGAGATGCCGCACGCGTCCGTCAGGCGAACCACATCCAGGCTCGCTGGCGACCGGCCCGTGACGGTGCAGTCATCGATAGGGCTCTTGGCCGGTGTGCCCGATGAAGGGTCCTTGATCCCGCTCAATTCGACCTGCGACACGAGGGCCCGGCATCGATTCGTGGCCGAGGTCGAGTTGAGGACCAGCGCGCCAGTGATGCCAGACGGCGCTGCCGTGCTGAGGAACGGCGACTCCAGTTTGGGGACCGCTCGTTCCCACGCCATCTCCATCTGCCCCGCGCGATCAAGCCAGCGCCAATCAGCTCCCACGCGGGCCAGGATTGGGACGCCGGTCGCGGCATACACGATGTCTGTAACGGTCAGGCCGACCGTCGCCACGGACAGCGCCTCGGGCCGGCTCATGCGCTCGGTTGCGGCTGCTGCGTGACCGGGCGGGAGGACGCTGGCGACGGCCAGGCCCACCGCGCCCCCACTGGCGCCGGACGACATGAGGGCCGTGGTGCATCCTGGCTTCCCCATGCTGGCGAGCCTGTCGAGGGCGAGCGATGTCCACACGGCGGCGCGGATCCCGCCGCCTTCCGCGGCATACACAAAGAGGGGGCGAACGTTGTAGTTCGTGTCCGGTAGGGGAATGTCGCAGGTGTTGGCGCGGGCCCAGTTCGCCAGCACCTGGCTCCAGGAATGACGGTGCGTCGGAACGAAATCGGGGAGGGTTCGGATGCCGTGGACGTCATCGCCGCCGCCCCGCACCGTGCCGAGAATTGTGGCAAGGATCAGCAATGTGGTCACGGGGGCCGAGGCTCGACGGACCAGGGGGAGCCAAAAGAACTCGGGCGCCCCTCCTTGTTGGAGGATGACGACGACCGTTCCGACGAGGCCCGAGATGATCGTGACGCCGACGAGAAAGGTCGCGATCGGGCCGAGGATCTGCGAGACATCCGCTGCGTACGAGCCGAAGGGAATCACCGCGAGCACCAAAATGCCGAGGAGGACTGGAGCCAGCCACTGTCGTGACGTCGTAAGCCCAGGAGTCAGGATGCGCAAGATGGCCGCCCAGACTCTGCGCGCTGGCATGGGCGCGCTCGAGGCGTGATTGAGGCGGTGGATGGCGAAGGCAGCGGTCGGCCAGCCGAACACGCAGATGACGATGCCGAGGGCGAGGAGCCACGATGCCATGGCCGGTCGGTCCCCGAGGGCCACTTCGCCGGCGAATGCGCGGATGAGTCCAACGCCCGGGAGCATGAGCAGGGCGATGGCCAGGCCGTCACCCAGGGCAATCGCTCGTTGTGCTTGTTCGATCGACACTGACGGCTTTGCCTTGCGGGACAACCACTTTGGGAGGTCGCTCGCGGTTGTCATGCGACCGGTGGCATCAGGGCTAAAGGTGTGATTGACCCATCGCACGGCGGTTGACACGGCAGCGATGACGAAGGGGATGCTCGCGAACAGCGCAACGCGCGACGAAGTGGGCGACACGCCACGTGCGTTGGCGATACCAGCGAGCAGGAGGACGGCCACCGGGCTGGCCCACCAGAGCCAAAGGACGGGTTTCGTATGGGGATCGGGCACCGTGGCACTGGCCCGCATCACGACGTTGTGGCTGCGCATGCGCCCGAGCACGAAGATCGTGCCAGCCACGAGCACGGTTGCCACGCTCGCCCACAGCAGGTGCGCCCAGCCACGCTGCTCGGCCCAGCGTCGCTCAATATCCGGGATCTGCTCCAGCAGGTCAGGTCCCTTGCCCAAGCCGAGTAGCGCCAACGGCAGCACGATCAGCAGTGAAAAGCGTTGGGCGTATGCGGCTTTCGCCCACCCGACGGCCACTCTTGCCGGAGCCAAGCCGAGCTCCCAGCGAGTCCTTCGGTCCTCGTTATGCGCGCGAACGGCAAGAACGCTGGCACCAAGGATCAGTAGCCACTTGAGTGCGGTGATGCCCGGAAGCACGGTGGCGGCTTCGGACGCCTTGAGAGCGATCAGCATCGACGCGTTCTCGGTGACGTCGACGGCAGCTGCGAGCAGGACCACCGATCCGACCCGCGCCCAGCGGGCCGATCTCTCCCAGGTCGCCTCACCCGTGGGAGTCAGCTCGATCACGCTGACATTCGTCCGCCGACGAAGAAGCAAACCAACCGTGCCGTAGAGCGCAATGAAACAGAGGTCGAGCGCGGCATACGTCGTGATCCACGCGTGGCTCGGAAGGTCGGAGCGGCTTTGGAGGAGACTTTGCCAGTCGGACACGGTCTCTCCCCAGGCAAATGGGGCGCCGGGGCTCGTCAACGAGGTGGGGCTGGTGGTGCGTCCGCCGGGCAATAGCACCTGATCGAGCAAGCCGTTGACCTCACCCAGGGCCACGTAGGTCCCCACGATCATCCACGCGAGCGCGCCGCGCAGCCAGGGAAGGCGAGGAAGGGGGACGGGCAGCGGCATACCGGCACTCCTGTGGTCGTCGACGGGCAGCGACATCGTCTCGCTTCGGGCGGCGCCTGTCTCCCCTTTGGGAGTACCGGTCATAACCGTGGGCCGTCGGTGGTGCCGGGTATCGTCATCGCCAAGCGTCGACGCCTCGCTCTTGCCACAGCGCTGCTGTGCCTCCCGCTCGCCCTGGTTGGGTGCGAGGACAAGGCGGCCACGGCCGACCCGGCTGCGGCGCTGGCCAAGGCCAAGACCACCCTCGACACAGCCAAGGCCGTCACGCTCAAACTGACATCGAGCGCCTCGATCCCTTCGGGGCACAACGGTGTTTCGGGCGCGGAGGGCACTGGCCTCATCGATGCCACGACGCCGAAGTTCAAGGGCAAGGTCAGCGCGGTCGTCAATGGCACGCCGGCCACGGTCGACATGGTCGCGATCGGCGACAAGACGTGGATGTCGCTGTTCACACCCAAGCTCGTCCCGGTCGACCTCGAAGACCTCGGCGCGCCCAACCCGGGCAATCTCTTCAAGCCCGACGCCGGCCTGTCGAGCCTGCTGACCAAGGCGACGAATCCGGTCGCCGGGGCGGATCAGCGCTACGGCAAGGAAGTCCTGACCACCTACACCGCGAAGGTCCCGGGCAGCGTCATCAAAAGCTTGCTTTACCTCGGCGACGACGCGGCGACCTTAGGCATCGAGAAGACGAGCGGCCAACTGCGGCAGGCCAAGCTGACGGGGGAGTTCTATACCGGGACGCCCGCGACCTACACCGTCGTCCTCACGGATTACGGGAAGACCATTGCCATCCCGGAGCCCTGACGCGTCTGCCGGGCCCGCTGGCCCGTCCGGCTCGGCCGGCTCGATTGGTGCGGCTGGCTCGGGCGTGACCGAGGTGAGCACGCGTGCCCGAACGCTGCTGACCTTCGCCGCCATCGCCGTCGCGTTGGCGGCCGCCGACACCTATGTGGTCGTGCTCGCCCTGACCGACATGATGCAAGGCGTCGGTCTCGGCATCGAGAGCCTCCAGCGCGCGGCTCCGATCATCTCGGGCTTCCTCCTGGGGTATGTCGCGGTGCTCCCCCTTATCGGCCGCCTCGCCGACCTTCTCGATCGCCAGCGCGTTCTGCTGGGATGCGTGGCGATCTTCGTAGTCGGCTCCGGCGTCACTGCCCTGGCCGTGGACCTGGCCGTCCTAGTCGCCGGCCGCGTCATCCAGGGCATCGGTGGCGGCGGCCTGGTCCCGGCCACGCTGGCCATCGTCGCGGCGCTCTGGCCGGAGGACCGCCGCGGCCTCCCGCTGGGGATCGTCGGCGGAGTCCAAGAGCTCGGCTCCGTCCTGGGCCCCATCCTGGGCGCCCTCATCCTCGCCGTCGCCGACTGGCGGGCAATCCTCTGGCTCAACGCTTTTGGTGGAATCGTCTTGGCGCTGCTGATCGCGCGCGTGGGCGGGCGGGGCCCTGATTCCGGTAGGACAGCGAGTGGCGAGGTGGCTTCCGGGGGGCGAGCGCGCGGCATGCGTCGAGTAGTTGTTGGGGCGGCACTCGTCGTTCTCGGCCTGGCGCTCTGGGCACCCGATTTCCTGGCCAGCAGCGTGAGCCTGGGTGGCCCGTTCGTGCCGTTCGGGACGAGCACCGCGCGCTTGATGACGCCGATCGGCGTCGTCGGGCTCGTCCTGGCCGCCGCCGCGCTCGTCCTGGTCGTTCGGCACGCCTGGCCCGTCCTGCGCCGCGCCGACCCGATCGGCGCCGGGCTGCTCGGCCGGGCGCTGGGGTGCATCGTGTTTTAACCTTTGCCGCGTCCGACCCGGAACGCGAGATCGTCGGCCCGCTCGGCTTTGCGCTGGTGCCGCTGGCCGTCATCTGTGCCCTCGCGTATGCCGCGGTCCACCGCCGCTCGCCCGATCCCGTCATCCCGCGCGGAGTCCTGCGCGGTCGAACGGTGTGGTCGCTACTGGTGTCCTTGCTGGTCGGGGTGGCCCTCGTCGCCGTGGTCGTCGACGTGCCGCTGCTCGCCCGGCTGATTCACGAGCAGGTGCCGGGCGGGTCGAGTCCGGCGACGGAGGGCGCGTTCATCCTGGTGCGCTTCCTGCTCGCGGTCCCGGTCGGCGCCGTCGTCGGAGGAGCGCTTTTGCGCCGGCTGGGGGATGGGCTCGTGTCCGGTCTGGGTCTCGTGCTGGCCACGATCGGGCTCGCCGTGATGACCACCTACGGCCGGGGTTCCTTCGCCGACTTCTCCTCGTATGCCGTGCTCGCCCTCGCCGGGTTCGGCATCGGTCTCGCGCTGGCCCCGGTCAACAACGCCGCGCTCGCGGATGCCCCGCAGGACGCCCACGGCACTGCGTCCGCGCTGGTCGTGGTCGCGGTGCGCCGACGGCCATACAGCGTGGTCTTGCTGGATGAGGTGGAGAAGGCGCACCCGGAGACCTTCGACATCCTGCTGCAGGTGCTCGACGACGGGCGCCTGACCGACGGGCAGGGGCGCACGGTGGATTTCCGCAATGTCATCCTCGTGCTGACCTCCAATATCGGCAGCCAGTTCCTTATTGACCCGACGCTGTCGCAGGAGCAGAAGAAGGACGCTGTCATGTCGAGCGTCCGCGCGGCTTTCAAGCCCGAGTTCCTCAACCGGCTCGACGACGTCATCATCTTCGACGCCCTGAGCCAGGATGAGTTGGCGCATATCGTCGACCTGCAGGTGCGCCAGCTGGCCACCCGCCTGCGCGACCGGCGGATCACCCTCGACGTCACCGACGCCGCGCGAGACTGGCTGGCCAAGACCGGCTACGACCCGGCATACGGCGCCCGCCCCCTGCGCCGGCTCGTCCAACGCGAAATCGGCGACCGGCTCGCCCGGGCGGTCCTCGCCGGCCACGTCCGCGATGGCGACACCGTCACGGTCGGTCTTGACCCCGCCGAGGACGCGCTCACCCTGGCCTGAGCGGACGATCATGCCGAAGGCGTTCTGCCGACGCAGATTTTCCCCGGCTGGCACCCCATCGTGGGTCGGCCGTCCACTACGGTTGAACCGTCTAGGCGGCTGACTCGATGGGGAGGGCTCACGGTGACACACGTGCTTTTGGTAGCGGATGAGGTTGAGCCAGCGTACGGTTCGGCCGCCTTACTCTCGATCGCCTTCGTCGCGGTCCTTGTCCTGCTCTTCCTGATCATGAAGCTGAAGCTGCATGCCTTCGTGGCATTGATCCTGGTCAGTTTCCTCACGGCGCTGGCGACGAAGATTCCGTTCGCCGAGGTCGTCCCAACGATGCTGACGGGCTTTGGGAACACCCTCGCCAGTGTTGCTTTGTTGGTCGGCCTCGGCGCCATGATCGGGCGGCTGCTCGAGGTGACCGGCGGAGCACAGGTGCTCGCCGACACGCTGGTCAATCGCTTTGGCGAAAAACGTGCGCCGCTCGCCCTTGGCGTCGCGTCCTTGCTCTTCGGCTTCCCGATCTTCTTCGACGCCGGCTTGGTCGTCATGCTCCCGATCATCTTCAGCGTCGCACGCCGTTTCGGCGGATCGGTTCTGACCTATGCCTTGCCAGCCGCCGGCGCATTCGCCGTCATGCACGCCTTCGTGCCCCCGCACCCGGGGCCGGTGGCCGCGGGCGAGCTGCTCGGCGCCGATATCGGGCTCGTTCTCGTCATCGGCCTTCTCATCGGCATCCCGACGTGGTTCATCGCGGCATATCTCTTCGGCACCATGACCGGACGTCGGATTCACGTCCCCGTGCCTGAACTGCTCGCCGGTGGCGAGGTCGAGCAGGCTCAGGACGCCGACACCCGCCCGGCACCCAGCTTCGCGGTGGTGCTCTCGGTGCTGCTCCTGCCACTCATCCTGATCTTCCTCAACACCGGCCTGAACACCCTCGCGACCGCCGGGCGGGTGGACGGTGACGCGACCTGGGTTGCCGTCGTGCGGATGTTCGGTCAAACCGCGATCGCGCTGCTGATCACCGTGCTGTATGCCATGTTCATCCTCGGGCGGGGGCGGCGCAGCAAGTCGGATATCGAGCACATCGTCAACAGCGCCCTAGGGCCGGTCTGCGCCATCATTTTGATCACCGGTGCCGGAGGCATGTTCGGTGGTGTGCTGCGCGCCTCGGGGATCGGTGAGGCACTATCCGGCAGCCTCGAGGGGCTCGGCCTGCCGGTGATCGTGGCGGCCTTCGTCGTGTCCACGGCCCTGCGAGTCGCGCAGGGCTCGGCGACCGTGGCGCTGACGACCACGGCCGGCCTGATGGCCCCGACCGTCGCCGCGACCAGCGGTCTAAGTTCCGTCGACCTCGCCGCCATCGTCGTCGCGATCGCCTGCGGCGCCACCGTGCTGTCGCACGTCAATGACTCCGGCTTCTGGCTGGTCGGACGCTTCCTCGGGATGGATGAGAAGACCACGCTCAAGACCTGGACCGTCATGGAAACGCTCATCGGCGTCGTCGGCTTCGCCTTCGCCAGCGTCGTCTCCATGCTTTTCTGACGAGGAGGCGCCATGAGCGTGCACCACATCCCCGAATCGCGGATCCGCACCCGGCATGTTGTCGTCATGGGCGTTTCGGGCTGCGGCAAGTCGACGGTCGCCAAGGGCGTCGCGGAGGCGATGAACCTGCCCTTCGCGGAGGCCGATCGCTTTCATCCCGAAGAGAATGTCGCCAAGATGGCCGCGGGAATCCCGTTGAATGACGACGACCGCTACCCCTGGCTTCGGGACCTCTCGGCCTGGATGGCGACCCAAGCCGCGCAAGGCCAGTCCACGACGATGGCCTGCTCGGCGCTCAAACGTGAGTACCGCGACATCCTGCGCGCCGGTCCACCGGAGCTGTGTTTCATCCACCTCAACGGCCCGATGGAGGTCATCGCCGAGCGGATGGCCGCCAGAACGGACCACTTCATGCCGGTCTCCCTCCTGGCCTCCCAGTTTGAGGCGCTGCAACCCTTGGAGCCGGACGAAGTAGGCGTGGTGCTCGATCTGCGCAAGACGCCCGAGGAACTCATCGACGAAGCGGCGACCTGGCTGCGGGATCGGTGAACCGGCGCGTGGCCCCACCACAGGTATCGTTCGGCCCATGCGTCGTCGTGCCGTCCTGACTGCCGCCCTCGTCGGGCCCCTCGCCCTTGCAGGGTGCTCGACGGGGAGCGAGGCGGCCGACCCGAGCGCCGCACTGGCCAAAGCCAAGACCACGCTGGAGGCGGCCAAGGCGGTCACCGTGGATCTGAAAGCGGACAAGCCGATTCCGAGCGGCCACAATGGCGTGTCGGCCGCCAAGGGCGTGGGGCTCATCGATGCGACAAACCCCAAGTTCAAGGGCACGGTGAGCGCCGTGGTCAGCGGCGCGCCCGTGACCACCGACATCATCGCCATCGGCTCCGACACCTGGATGAAACTCTTCACTCCGACCTTCAGCAAGGTCGACCTCAAACCGCTTGGCGCGCCGAATCCGACGGGATTCTTCGTCCCCGGCACCGGGCTCTCGTCGCTCGTCGACCAGGTGGGCTCGCCGGCGGGCGGCGCGGAGAAGCGCTTCGGCAAGGAAGTGCTCGCCAGCTATACCGGCACCGTGTCCGGTGCCGTCGTCAAGCGCCTGCTCAATCTCGGCTCGGACAGCGCGACCTTCCAGGCCGAATTCGGCATCGTCCCCGCGAGCGGCGAGTTGCGCACGGCCAAGCTCACCGGCCCTTTCTACGACACCGGCGACTCGAGCTATTCGGTCACGCTGACCGACTACGGCAAGACCGTTGACATCACCGCGCCCTGACGCGCGACCGAGGGCACTGCTGACCCTCGCCTCGCTCGCCATCGCCCTCGCGGCGGCCGACACCTATGTCGTCGTCCTCGCGCTGACCGAGATGATGCAGGGCGTTGGCGTCGGGGTGGAGTCCCTTCAGCGCGCGGCCCCGATCATCAGTGGCTTCCTGCTGGGGTATGTCGCGGTGCTGCCCCTCATCGGCCGGCTCGCGGATCTCGTGGACCGGCAGCGGGTTTTGCTCGGGTGCCTCGCGATCTTCGTTGTCGGGTCGGGGGTCACGGCCCTCGCGACGGATCTGCCGGTCCTCGTCGCCGGGCGGGTTGTGCAGGGCGTCGGCGGCGGAGGACTGGTGCCAGCCACGCTGGCCATCGTGGCCGCGCTGTGGCCGCCCGAGGCACGGGGTATGCCGCTCGGCATCGTCGGTGCCGTCCAAGAGTTCGGCTCGGTGGTTGGGCCGGTTCTCGGCGCGGCCATCCTCGCCGTCGCTGATTGGCGAGCCATCTTCTGGCTCAACGCGATTGCCGGCATCCTGCTCGCGATCGCCATCGCCCGGGCCGGGCGCGCGAGCGGCGCGGCGGCGGGCGGTGCGGCGGCGGGGGAGGTGAGCGGGCGGCATACCACCGGGTCCCGGGCGGCGTGGGTGGTCTGGGGCGGCGCGCTTGGGGTCCTGTGGATGGCGCTGGCGGCGCCCGAGATCTTCGCGACGAGCGTGGCGCTCGGCGGGCCGTGGGTGAATGTCGCGGACACGACCGCGCGGCTGGCCACCCCGATCGGCTTCGTGGCGCTCGCGCTCGTCGCGGGCGCCCTGATGTGGTCGCTCTGGCGGGCGTGGCCGTCGCTGCGAGCGGCCGGACCGCTCGGAGCGGCGCTGCTCGGCGGAGTGCTCGGCAGCGTCATCTTGACCTTTGCTGCGGCCGAGCCGGAGAAGGAGATCGTTGGTCCGCTCGGCTACGCCTTGTTGCCGGTGGGTGTGCTCTGTGCCGCCGGGTATGCCGTGCTCCACCGCCGCTCCGACAATCCGGTCATCCCGCACGGCGTCCTCGGGGGTCGGACCTCGTGGGCGCTGCTGGTGTCCTTCTGTGTTGGCGCTGCGCTGGTCGCGATAATCGTCAACATCCCGTTGCTGACGCGGCTTGCGCATCCGAGCGGTGACGGGGTGCCGGCATATACCGACGCGGAGGGCGCCTTGGTTTTGCTGCGCTTCCTGCTCGCCGTCCCGGTGGGCGCGCTCGTCGGCGGGTGGGCGCTGCGGCGCCTCGGCGACGGACTGGTGGCAATGATCGGTTTGGCTTGCGCCGCAGTCGGTCTCGCGCTGATGACCGCCTGGGGCCGCGGGATCTTTGCCACCTTTGTGTCGGTGATCGTGCTCGCAGCGACGGGCTTCGGCATCGGGCTGACGCTCGCGCCGGTGAACAATGCGGCGCTGGCGGCCGTGCGCGCCGATGCGCACGGCGCGGCCAGTGCTCTGGTGGTCGTGGCCCGGATGGTCGGCATGGTGCTCGGGCTGGCGTTGCTCACGGCATACGGCCTGCACCGCTATTACGGCATCGTTGCCGGCCTGCCCGACCCAACGGACAAAGAGGCGCTGAAGACCGCGGCGATCCTGCAGGTGCACGCGGTCTTTTGGGGGGCCGCCGTGGCCGCCGCCCTCGGTGCGCTCGCCTCGATCCGCCTTGGCCTGCGCCGCGTCGGTCAGGTCGAGGGCCAGCCCACCTTCGGCCTCTGAGCGTGCCTGGCCGGGGGTTTCTAACCTCTGCTAACACGAGTTAGGTGACTGTGCACGCGTTGCAACCTGTGCACAGTCACCTAACTGGGTGTTAGGACACCCCACGAAGTTCGCCCACGCAGTGCGTGGGACCCACGCTCGTACCGCCCACGCAGAGCGTGGGACCCAGCTCCGATACTTCGCGGGGACCCCGTCCACGACTTACGTAACAGGCCCTAGCAGAGGTTAGACGACCCGGCTCAGGTGGACCGCTCAGGAGGACGGGCTGTCGGAGGAGCTGACGGGCTCGTCGGGGTTGGCGGCTGGGCGGGGGGCCGGGCCGGTCAGGGTGAAGTCGATGGAGCCGGAATCCCAACTCAGGGTGAGCTTTTCGCCGTCCTGGGAGACCTTCGTCTGGTTCCCCGCGAAGAGCTTGGAGAGCCAATCGTCCTGCTCCATCAATGCCTTGTCGCAGCCCATCTCGGTCATGGACAGGCCGTTGGTGATGAGGATGTTGTCGGACAGACGGGCGCTGCCGGCGAGGGTATTGCATCCCGCGCTGACCATGAGTCGATCGGACAGGATCGTCATTGTCATGGCCGCCCCGGGCACCATCTTCTGCGGTGCCTTGTTCACATCGGACGCCGTCCAGACGCCGGAGATCGGCGTCAGATCCGTGGATCCGGGAACCTCTGCCACGGCGCCGGGCGCGGGGAAGGCCTTGTTGGACTTTTCAAAGCCGAACCAGCCGTCATCCCAATTGAAGGCCACCATCGGTCCACCCTGATCGACTTGTGGCTTCTTCATCAGATATTCACCGATCCACTTGTCCTGGGCAGCCAAGGCATCGGAGCACTTCTCGTCGGTGACCGAGAGCCGATCAACGATCAAGAGCCGGTTATCGACCTTGCCGGTGACATCGAAGACATTGCAGCCCACCCACAAGCGGAAGCCATCGTCGCGAATTTGCAGAGCCTGCTCGGTTCCAACCATCGCTTTCGGCGCCTTCACCGCGCTGCCCCAATAGGTCCCCGTGACGCTCGCGAAGTCTTTGACCGGCTCCATGCCGCCCTGGTTCGAGCCGCTTCCGTTCCCCTGACCGCAGGCGGCCAGCGCAAGGACCGAGGTGAGGGCGAGGGCGAGGCTACGGCGCGTCATACGCATTCGACGGGGCAGGCGGTGGCGCGGTTCCCTGGCATGTCCATAAACGAACCATAGGAGGTGCACAGGTTCGCGCGGAAGGATATAAGGCCGCACCTACCGAGAGGATCACGATGAGCGACGAGGTCGAACCCCGCACGCCGAGCTTCGAAGGCCGCCCCCTCCCGAAGCCCGACGAGGAGGTCTTCGACCAGGGTCTCGCCTTCGACCTGGAGACGATGAACCGCCGGAAAGTCTTGCGGTACATGGGGATCGGCGCGGGCGCGGCCGTGCTTGCCGCGTGCGGGAGCTCCGATGGCGACGGCTCCAGTTCCACGACCAGTTCGTCGTCGTCGACCACCTCGTCCACGACCTCATCCTCCAGCAGCACGTCGAGCACCTCGACCAGCAGCGAGGACCTGACCGAGATCCCCGACGAGACGGCCGGGCCGTATCCCGGCGACGGCTCCAATGGTCCCAATGTCCTCACGGAGGATGGTGTTGTCCGCCAGGACATCACCACGAGCTTCGGTGACTACTCCGGCACTGCCGAGGGAGTGCCCGCCACGATCGAACTGACCATCCTCGACATGGCCAATGACAATGCGCCCTTCGCCGGGGTCGCGGTCTACGTCTGGCACTGCAATCGCGATGGCAACTACTCCTTGTATTCCGAGGGCATCACTGACCAGAACTACCTGCGAGGAGTCCAGATCGCTGACGACTCCGGCAAGGTCAGCTTCACGTCGATCTTCCCCGCGTGCTATTCCGGACGCTGGCCGCACATCCACTTCGAGGTCTACCCCGATCAGGCCAGCATCTCCGCGTCGAGCAATGCCATCGCTACCTCGCAGATCGCCATTCCGCAGGCAGAGTGCGAAACGGTCTATGCCACAACGGGTTACGAGCAGTCCGTTACTAACCTGTCGCAGCTCTCACTCGCTACGGACAACGTCTTCAGCGACGACTCTGGCGCCACCCAGCTGGCGACCATGAGCGGCAGCGTCGACGCTGGCTACACGATCGCGCTGACGGCCGCCGTCGACACGACGACCGCACCGACGGGCGGCTCGGCGCCCAAGTGAGTCCCGGTCCGGGCGGTCCGTGCGGGCCGCCCGGACGAGGACTCAGTCGGCTCCGAGCAGCAGGTCCACCACGAGGTCCGTGGCCTCGAAGCCGAGCATGTGCCCCTTGCCCGAGAGTTCGATGAGCCGGGAGCCGGGTATGCCGTCGTGCAAGGCCCGCCCATAACGCGGCGGTGTCAGGCGGTCCAGTTCCCCGACGACGATGGTGGTCGGCACCCGCCCGAGGACGGCGAGCGAAGCGCGTTCGTCATGCGCTTCGAGCGCAGTAAAGTAGCGGCCCATATCGCGAATCGACGTGCCGGCCGTGGCCTTTCGCACCAACCGCACATCGCGGGGGTCCGGGTCATCGCCAAAGTTCAGGTGCCGCAGATGGCCCTGGCGCACAAAGACGCCTGCCTTGATTCGGGGCCCACGTGCCGCGATGTGCATGACACCCATCTCCACCTTGCCGGCCCATCCCGGCCGCTCGACATCGGCGGCCGCTGTCCCGAGCAGGATCACCCGATCCGCGCGGGCTGCCAGATCATCGGGGAACTGGCCGGCGTAGGCCATGATCGTCATACCCCCCATCGAATGTCCGCCCAGGACAACGCGATCGGTGTCGACGGTGGCCTCGATGACCGCGGCGAGGTCGCGGCCAAGACGGGCGATCGACGCCGCACCCGTGCCAGACGTCGAGTGGCCGTGGCCGCGCTGGTCATATGCCACCACCCGCACGCGAGCCCGGGCATGCAGACCGCGAATGACGCGACTCCACAGAGTGTGGTTCAGCGTCCAGCCGTGCGCGAGAACGATGGTCGGCAGTGTCGAATCCACCTCTCCCGCAGGCTCATAGACCTCTCCAGCGAGCGTGGCCCCATCCTCGACGGCCAGTTGGAATGGGACGCCGCGCAGCGGATCAGGCATCCGCGAGATCCACGACGACGGGCGCGTGATCGGAGGCACCCTTGCCTTTGCGCTCCTCGCGATCGATGAGGGCGCCTGTCACCCTAGCGGCCACATCGGGTGTCCCGAGGATGAAATCGATCCGCATACCGCGGCCCTTTTGGAATCGCAGTTGTTGGTAGTCCCAGTAGGTATAGACCTTCGGGCCCGGGTGCAGGGGGCGCACGAGGTCGGCATACCCCGCCTCGACCACGGCCCGGAATGCCGCACGCTCCCGCGGGCTGACATGCGATTTGTCCGCATAGAACTCCATGGACCACACGTCCTCGTCCTGCGGAGCAATATTCCAGTCGCCCATGATCATCGTGGGCCCTTGCGCGGCCCAGACGAGCGCGGCATCGCGCAGGCGCGCCAGCCACTCGACCTTGTAGTCCATGTGCGGGTCGGCGATATTGCGACCATTGGGGACATAGACGCTATTGATGCGCAGGTCGCCGCAGGTCGCGGCGAGGTGCCGGGCCTCCGGCGTCTCGCCCTCGCCCCAAAGCGGCGCACCAGCGAAGCCCGCCTGCACATCGACCAGCCCCACCCGCGAGGCGATCGCCACGCCATTCCACTGATTCAGGCCGTGGTGAGCCACCTCATACCCGACCTCCTCGAACCGGAAGTAGGGGAATTGGTCTTCGCGGGTCTTGGTCTCCTGGATGGCCAGGACGTCCACCTCGGCCCGCTGCATCCAGGGGATCACTCGCTCGATTCGGCTCCGGATGGAGTTGACATTCCACGTTGCGATCCGCACAACCGCAGCCTAGGTCGCCAACCACCGGTGCCAGCCGCAGGGTTGCAGGTCAGGCATCCACGAGTGAACGAAGATGTGATGTGAATCACCGACACATTTGGCGTTTCCGGGTGCGGGATCCCCATTCAGAGTGTCTCCCGACTGGCGCAGAGCAGGATGTCAGGGCATTCTGGTCGTCCACGACCGCATCATCTGGCGGTTCCCCGAGCGGACACCGGGCATGGCCCACGAGGGTCGCCCCGCTCGAACTCCCCCTTCCCCCCTGGAGTGCACGCCCATGTTTGAAACCCCCCGAATGCCGCGCCGCATCCTGGCGCTGACCGCCACCGGTGCCACCGTCGCCGGCCTGGTGGCCGCCACGGTCACCCCCGCGACCGCGGCTCCCGTTGCAACCGAGACGCATGCGAGCTCCGCTGCCAGTGGCAAGTTCCTCAAGCTCTGGTCGGCCGAGTGGATGGCCGGTCAGAAGAGCTTCACCACGGCCCAGGCGCAGGAGTACGCCCGCCGGATGACGGTGATCGTGGCCATGCGCGGCAAGTTCACCAAGGAGATCGCGGCGATGAAGGCGGCGAACCCGTCGCTGAAGGTCCTCGTCTACCGCAATGCCACCTTTGGCGGCAAGGGCTATGCGGACAGCCTCTACGCGAAGAACAAGAGCGGCCAGAAGATCTACGCGCGCAAGTGGCCGACGACCTTCCTGATGAACATCAGCAGCCCCGCCTGGGCGAGCGAGGTTGGGCGCTCCTGCGTCGAGTTGATCAATGTCAGCAAATATGACGGCTGCTTCCTCGACGTCCTCGGCTCCGGTCCGCTGATGGGCAACTACCTCTCCTCGTTGCCGGTCACCGGCGGCAAGACGTGGACGCACAGCCAATGGATCAACTGGGCCGACGACATCACGGTCGCGGCGAAGAAAGCCACCGGCAAGATCGTCATGGGCAATGGCCTGGGCAATGGCCGCCGCTACTACTCCACGACGATGAGTTCCAAGGGCCTGGTCGCCGGCAATGACGGCATGGAGCCGGAGCTTTTTGTGCGCGAAGCCCACTCGTCGGTCGGGTCCTACTACAGCGAGACCACCTGGAAGCAGGACGTCGACATGATGATCGATGTTCAGAACAAGGGCAGCCGCGTGCTGTCGATGACCAAGCTGTGGACCAGCGCCACCGAGACCCAGAAGAATGCGTGGCACAAGTACGCCCTGGCCACCTTCCTCATGGGCAGCAATGGCAATAGCTACTTCTGCTTCCTGCGCGACAAGAACTCCGGCGCCTCCTGGGGTGCACACCCGTACAACCAGATCGACATGGGCACCCCGCTCGGGGCGTACTCGAAGATCGGCACCGGCATGTATGCCCGCACGTTCACCAAGGGCAAGGTTGTCGTGAATGTCGGCAAGTCCGCCTCCGGCCTGCGCCTGGACGGCAGCTACCGCACCGCCGACGGCGCCCGCGCCACCGGCACCTACACCTTGGCCCCCCACACCGCCGAGTTCTTCCTCAAGTAGGAAGCCGCCCGGGGCGTGATGTAGGTTTCCCGCCCAGTGCCACAAACCCCTCCTTTGTGTCAGAAAGCTTTCGGCACAAAGGAGGGGTTTGTGGCATCGGGCGAACCTACAAGCAGCCGCGCCTCTAAAATCAGGGGTATGACGGATGTCGCCGAGGACCGGGAAGCACTGCTCGCGCTGATCAAGGGCAAGGCGATCGTCCACGGGCGGGTCACCTTGTCCTCGGGCAAGGAAGCCGACTACTACGTCGACCTGCGCCGGATCACCCTGGACGGTGAGGCGGCGCCGCTGGTCGGGCGGGTCATGCGGGACCTGGTCAAGGACCTCGCCTTTGATGCCGTGGGCGGGCTCACGCTCGGCGCCGACCCGGTCGCCACGTCGATGTTGCACGCCGCCGCGGCGTCGGGGCAGCGACTCGACGCCTTCGTGGTTCGCAAGGCCGGCAAGGCGCACGGGCTGCAGCAACGCATCGAAGGCCCGTCGATCGCCGGGCGCCGAGTCCTGATCGTCGAGGACACGTCCACAACAGGTGCCTCGCCGCTCGATGCCGCCGAGGCAGCGCGCGAACTTGGAGCCGAGGTCGTCGCGGTCGCGACGATCGCCGACCGGGCGACCGGTGCCGCCGAAAAGTTTGCGGCCGCCGGCCTCGAATACCGCCACGCCTTCACGCTGAGCGACCTGGGACTGGCATAACCGCGCCGACAGCGCCCTCGGACGTTAGGATCACTGACGGTAGGTTGCGCGCCCGCTCCCATCCCGGGCGCCACGACAACAAACGGGAGACCTGATGCTCATCGCGTTGCTCGTCATCCTCGGCCTGATCGTGCTCTTCGCGCTCTGGGCCGTGGGCGTCTACAACGGCCTGATCAAGAAGCGCAATCTGGTCCAGGAGGCCTGGCGCCAGATCGATGTCGAACTCAAGCGCCGTCATGACTTGATCGGCAATCTCGTCGAGACCGTCAAGGGTTATGCCGCCCACGAGCGCGGCACCCTCGAGGACGTCATGAAGGCCCGGAGTGCGGCCATGGCCGGCGGCCAGACCCCCGGGCAGCAGGCCCAGTCCGAAGGCATGCTGTCCGCTGCGCTCGGCCGGTTGATCGCCGTCGCGGAGGCTTACCCGGATCTGAAGGCCAACCAGAACTTCGCCGCCTTGCAGAACGAGCTGACCTCCACCGAGGACCGCATCGCCTCCGCGCGCCGCTACTACAACGCCAATGTCCGCGAGCTCAACACCAAGGTCGAAACGGTGCCGAGCAATTTCGTGGCCGGCATGTTCAACATCAAGCGCGAGGAGTACTTCGAGGTCGAAGGTGCCGAGCGCGACCCGGTCAAGGTCGACTTCGGGCAGAGCAACTACAACATCCCGCCGCCGGCCGGCTACAACGCGCCCCAGGACACGGCCCCCGCGCAGATTCCGACCCCTCCGCCGCCCGGCCAGCTGCCGCCCAGCCAAGGCTGAGGGCGGGCCAGCCACCCGTCATACGGCATGCGCAAGGCCCGGGACCGACAGTGGTCCCGGGCCTTGCTCATGTCGTATGCCGCCCGCTCACCGGAAGGCGGGCAGTCCCGTCAGTGCCTGGCCGATCACGAGCGTGTGCATCTCGACCGTGCCTTCGTAGGTGAGCACGGATTCCAAATTGTTCATGTGCCGGATCACGGGGAACTCCAGGGAAATACCGTTGGCGCCCAAGATGGTTCGCGCGGTGCGACAGATTTCCAGGGCGGCCCGGATGTTGTTGAGCTTGCCCAAGCTGATCTGCTCCGGAGTGACCGTCCCGGCGTCCTTGCGTCGCCCGAGGTGCACGGCGAGCAGCAGACCCTTGGAGTATTCGAGGTACATCTCCGCCAGCTTTTGCTGCGTCAGCTGGAAGCCCGCGATCGGCTTGCCGAACTGCTCGCGCTCGATGCTGTAGGTCAGGGCGCTCGCGAGGGAGGAGCGCGCGGCGCCGAGGGAGCCCCACACGATGCCATAGCGCGCTTCGGACAGGCAGGACAGCGGGCCCTTGAGGCCGCGCACCTCCGGCAGCATCGCGTCGGCGGGCAGGCGGACCTCGTCGAGGACGAGTTCGCTGGTCACCGACGCGCGCAACGACAGTTTGTGCTTGATCAGCGGCGCCGAGAAGCCGTCCGTCGAGGTTGGCACGACGAAGCCGCGGATGCCCTCGTCGGTCTGGGCCCAGACCACGGCGACATCGGCGATCGAGCCATTGGTGATCCACATCTTGCGGCCGGTGAGCACCCAGTCCGCGCCATCGCGGCGGGCTCGGGTCCGCATACTTCCGGGGTCGGAGCCGTGGTCCGGCTCGGTCAGGCCGAAGCAGCCGATCGCCTCGCCCGCGGCCATCTGCGGCAGCCAATGTTGCTTGTGCTCCTCGGACCCGAAGCGCCAGATCGCGTACATCGCCAGCGAGCCCTGCACCGAGACGAGGGAGCGGACGCCGGAGTCGCTCGCCTCCAACTCCAGGCAGGCCAACCCATAGTCGACGCAGGAGGTGCCCGCGCAGCCATACCCCTGCAGGTGCATCCCGAGCAGGCCGAGGCTGCCGAGTTCGCGGGCCAGCCCGCGGATGTCGTCGACCTCGCCACGCTCGAACCAGTCGGCGACATAGGGGTCGATGCGGCGGCGGCAGAGTTCGCGCACGCTATCGCGGATCGCGAGTTCGTCGGCGGTGAACAGGTCGTCCAAGCCCGCGAGGTCGAGGGCGGGGGGCACAGCGGTCATCTCGGCTCCAGCATCGTCGGGGTCTCCTGCGAGCGTATGCCGCCCGATCAGGTGCGCGAGAACGGCCAGCCGGGTTCCATCGCGGCCATCCGGTCCGGCTCGATGTAGTGCTCGTGGCCGAAGGCGATCGCGAAGACCTCCTCCGGCATGCCGAGCAGGCCCTCGATATCGGTTTTCTGGCTGGCGTGCGCGGCGAGGGCGGCGCGCTTCTGCGGCAAGTACTCACGGACATCGACGGCCCAATGGATCTCGTGTTCGCCGCTGCCAAAGGGATTGCCATCGTCCATCGGCTGGTCCGGATCCCAGGCCTGATCGCCCTGCCCGGCGGCGAGCGCGCCTTGATAGAGCCGGCGCATGACATCGCGGTTCATCGTGCCCTCGAGCACCCGGGGGCGGCGGGCGGCGAGCCGGGCCGCGGCATGCGTGACGTGGTGGACCTTGACGTGATCGGGGTGGCCGTAGCCGCCATGCCAGTCGTAGCCGACGAGCACATCGGCGTCCTCCCGGTCCAGGATCTCCGCGAGCCGCAGTCCCGCTTCACTCAGATTGGCCTGGTGGAAGGCGGCCGCGTGGCTGTTCTGCTCCCAGCCGTTCATGCCGGAATCGGAATAGCCGAGCCATTCGATGCGGTGCGTGCCGAGGATGGCGGCCGACTTCTCCGCCTCCTTGCGGCGCCGCTCGATGACCGTCTCACCGGGCGCGAGGTCGTCGGGCACTTCGCCGTGTTCGCCATTGGTGGCATAGACCACGACGACGCGATAGCCCTCGGCGACGGCGCGCGCCATCGAGCCGGAACTCTGCGAGGCCTCGTCATCGGGGTGGGCGTGGAAGAAGACGATGGTCGGCACGAGAACTATTCTCCCGGCTCGCTCAGGGTGCTCAGAATGCGCTGCAGAATGACGCGATCCTGAGCGGACAAGCGGCCGAAGAAGACCTCCGCCTGGGCGCGGCGGGCGGTTGCCACCTGCTCGGCGATATCGCGGCCAGCCGAGGTGATGCTCACCAATGTGGCGCGGCGGTCGTCCGGGTCGGGGGAGCGCTCGATGAGCCCTCGCTCCTGCAGGGCATCGGCGACTTCAGTGGCCGAGCGGGGCGCGATATGCAGTCGCTCGGCCAGCGCCGACAACCGCAGCGGACCTTCACTGCCGATGATCCGCAGGGCCCGTCCCTGGTGTGGCGCTAGGCCCAGGTCGGCGCCGTGCTGGGCCCAGGTATGCCGCAGCATCCGGAAGGTGCGCGCGAGGAGGGCATCGAGCGGCTCGGGCGACCGCTCCGGTGGGCTGACCTCTCGGGACATGCGGGGCAGCATACCGCCGATTTGTGAGGTAGCAAGACCATGAGGTAACCTCTGTAAATAGTGAGGCAACCTCACGACATACCTTTGCGAAAGGAGGCCTCATGCCCGAGGACTTCACCCCACCCGGGGGCCGCGGCGGCCGGGGACCGATGACGGTCGACCCGCGCGATCGAGCTCAACTGGAGCTCTCGCCGGTGGCGCCGCGCCGCATCCTGGCACTCTTCGCCCCCCACCGCCTGCCCATTGCGATCGTCATCGCGATCATCGTCGCGTCGTCCACCGTGGCGCTCGCGCAGCCCTTCCTGGTGCGCGCCATCATCGATGATGCCTTGCCGCACAGCGATATTCGTCTGCTGATCCTCGCGGTTGGCGGCATGCTCGCCGTCACCATCGTGACCGCCCTGCTCGGTGTCGCGCAGACCTGGATTTCCACGCGCGTCGGCCAAGAGGTCATGCACCGGTTGCGCACCGATGTCTTCGCCCACCTGCAGAAGCAGTCGATGGGCTTCTTCACCCGCACCCGCGGAGGCGAGGTTCAGTCGCGCATCATCCAGGACATCGGCGGGATGCAGTCGGTCGTCACGTCGACGGCCACCTCGATCGCGTCCAACCTGACGACTGCCGTCGGGACCGCTATCGCCATGGTCGCCTTGAGCTGGCGGCTGTCGCTGCTCTCGCTCATCGTGCTGCCGCCGGCGATTTGGCTGACGCGTCGAGTTGCATTGCTGCGCAAGGAAATCACCGCACAACTGCAGCGGCGGCTCGCGGATATGCACGTCCAGGTCGACGAGGGGTTGTCGGTCAGCGGGGTGCTGCTGACCAAGACTCTCGGCGCCGGTGGCGCGGCGACCGACCGGTTCGCCGCCACGTCATCCGCGCTCGTCGACCTGGAGCTGCGCTCGCAACTCGCCGGCCGCTGGCGGATGGCGACGATGTCGATCGTCTTCGCGACCATCCCGGCCCTGCTCTACCTCGCCGCCGGCTTCCCCGCGACGAGCGGGGGTATGACGATCGGCACCCTCGTCGCCTTTACCGCCCTGCAGGCCGGCATCTTCCGGCCGGTGATGGGGCTGCTCAATGTCGGGGTGCAGTGGGTCAGTTCGATGGCCCTGTTCAGTCGAATCTTCGGCTATCTCGACCTCGTGACCGATGTTCCCGCGCCGGTCGCGCCGGTGACGCTCGACCTGGATCGGGTGCGCGGCGAGGTCGCGTTCTCGAAGGTGACTTTCCGGTATGCGGACAGCGCCGCCCCGGCGGTCGATGGGGTCACGGTGACCGTGCCCGCCGGGACCAGCTTGGCGCTCGTCGGCGACACCGGCTCAGGGAAATCGACGCTCGCGTCGCTCGTCTCGCGGCTGCGCGATCCGTCCAGCGGATCGGTGACGATCGATGGGATCGACTTGCGGCGCATGGATGAGGCGACGGTCGCGGGCATCGTCGGTGTGGTCTCGCAGGAGACCTATCTAGTCCACGACAGCATCCGCGCCAATCTGTTGCTGGCGCGGCCCTCGGCCAGCGAGGGTGAACTGTGGCAGGCCTTGGCCGCGGCGCAAGTGGCGGACCTGGTGGCCGGACTCCCGGATGGCCTGGACACCGTCGTCGGGTCGCGTGGCCATCGATTCTCCGGTGGCGAGAAGCAGCGGCTCGCGGTCGCACGGACCATCCTGCGCGATCCGAAGGTGCTTGTTCTCGATGAGGCCACATCCGCGCTGGACAATCGCACCGAGCGCGCGCTCCAGGCGGCGCTGGACCAGCTCAGTCACGGCCGCACGACGATCACCATCGCCCACCGGCTCTCCACGGTCCGCGATGCCGACCAGATCGCGGTGCTCCAGGCCGGCCGGATCGTCGAGATCGGCCGCCACGAGGACCTGCTGGCCCGCGGCGGGCGCTATGCCGAACTGGTCGCGGCCAGCGAGCACCCGGCATACGCCCGCGCCGCATGAAGCGTCAGCGCCCGCCGGCGTCAGCTCAGGCGTCGACGGAGGCGCGGGCGGCCTCGCGGCGGTGCTTGACGAACTCCAGAATCATCGGGACCACCGAGACGGCGACGATGAGCAGGATGGCGGCCTCAAGGTGGTCCTGCAGCACCGGGAAGGCCTGGCCGAGGAAGTAGCCGGCGAGCGTCACGCCCGTGGCCCACAGCACGGCGCCCACGCCGCTCCAGACGAAGAAGTGGCGCCGCTCCATTTTGCCCACGCCCGCGACGACGGTGATGAAGGTGCGCACGATCGGCACGAACCGCCCGAGGACGAGGGCCTTGGCGCCATACCGCTCGAAGAAGGCGTGCGTCTTGTCGAAGTTCGCCGTGTTGATGAAGCGACCCTTCCGGTTGTACAGCGGCGTGCCGACGGCGCGGCCGATCTCGTAACCGACGACATTGCCCGCGAACGCGGCGATCGAGAGCACGATGCAGGCCGTGACGATATTGAAGTTCAGCGAGCCGTTGGCGATGAACAACCCAATGGCGAAGAGGAGGGAGTCGCCGGGCAGGATCGGGAAGAGCAGGCCGCATTCGACGAAGATGATCGCGGTGCTCACCCAGAAGAACTGGCTGCCGAATCGCTCGAGCAGCCAGGCGGGGTCCATCCAGTCGGGGCCAAGGGTGGGCATCATCACCAGATAAGGGTAGGCGGTGCTCCCTGTGAGCTTGCTGTATGCCGCCCGTGCCCCGGATATGTCGAGTGACTGAAGCACCCCTTGCGCCGATGCCCTTGGCCGGGTTGGCTGGTTCCGGTGGCCTCGACGCAGAGGCCCCCGGCGCGTTGCGCCGCACCGAAGGGGAGTGAGCATGTCTCGTATGAAGCAGGGGATCGGTCTGGCGCTGAGCGCCATCGTGGCGGCGGGGGTGATCCCGAGCCTCGGCGTCGCCGGAGCGGCGGGGGCAGCCCCGGCCGCGAAGGCGACGCAGGTCCAGGCGCCAGTGCCGAAGATCACGTGGACGTCCTGCGGGGACGATCTGCCGGGCGTGTGCGCCACGGCGCTCGCACCGCTGGACTATGACCACCCGAACGGGCCGGCGATCCTGCTGGATCTGCGCAAGGTGCCAGCCAAGCAACAGAGCCGCAAGCTCGGCTCGCTCTTCGTCAATCCCGGCGGTCCGGGTGGCAGTTCCACGGGCTTCGCCCCGTGGGCGGCCCAATTGCTCGGCCCCACCGTCGCCGCTCGCTACGACGTCATCGGCGTCGACCCCCGCGGCGTGGGGGAGCACTCGCAGATGGTCTGCAAGAACGCCAATCCGGTCCCGCCCTTCCTGATGACGCCCTACCCGGAGACGGTCGCGCAGTCCAAGATCGCCTTCCGGTCCGCGGAGTATGCCCGCTCCGCCTGCACCCGCAATCCGAGCCCGATCGTGCGGCATATGTCGACCGCCGACACCGCGCGGGATATGGACCTGATCCGGCAGGCCGTGGGTGACCCGCAGCTGAACTATTACGGCATCTCCTATGGCACCCAACTCGGCTCGACCTATGCCTCGATGTTCCCGAGTCGGGTCGGCCGGTTCGCTGTCGATGCGGTCCTCGACCCCGTAGCGTGGTCGACCGGCGGACCGTCGAATCTGCCTGCCACGCAGCCCTTCTCGACGCGTCTGCGCAGTGCAAAGGGTGCCTCGGAGGCGCTCCTGGCCGCCCTCAAGGAATGCGACCGGGTGGGCCGGTCACATTGCGATCTCGCGCCGGGGGCGTCGGCCAAGTGGGCCAAGATGTCCGCCGCTGCCAAGGCTGGGACGCTGACGGCTGGGGGTGAGCCACTGCCATACTCCGTCCTCATCGGCGGGGTGCTGGGCTATCTCTATGGCCAGAGCTACGACGGACTCGACACCACCTTGCAGATGATCTATGACGAGAACTTCGGCACTCGCGCCCGGGCGGGAGCGAGCGCGCTCGCGACGCTGCGGGCGAAGGCGGATCGCGTCAGGGAGGCGCCCTATACGAGCCCGCTCGGTCAGGTGCAGATCATCTCGGATGCCTTCATGGGCGTCGGGTGCGCCGACACGCGCAATCCCGAGACGCGCGAAGCCTGGTGGAATGCCGGGCGCGCCCAAGACAAGCTGTGGCCCGGCTTCGGCTCGCTGTGGACCTGGGCGACCCCAGCGTGCGCGAAGTATCCGATCAGCACCAAGACCGACACCTGGTTCGGTCCCTATGGCGGTGCCACGGCCAATCCGATCCTCGTCGTCGGCAACACCTATGACCCGGCCACGCCCTATCACGGAGCGCAGGCGGTGGCTGGGATGTTCCGCGGCGCACGGCTGCTGACCTACAACGGCTGGGGTCACGGCGCACTTGGCAATAGCTGTGCAACGGCGGCCTTCGACCGGCTCTACGCCACCGGTGCCCTGCCGGCGCGCGGCGCCGTCTGCCAGCTCGACCGGCCGCTGTGGGGCTGACCAGCGGTTGACCGGGCGTGACCTGGTGCGCGGGGCGGCGGATAGCATGCGCTCGTCGCCGCCCCGCGCATCACGCACGCAGTTCCAGGAGTTTGTATGCCGCTCGCCCCCGCCCGTTCCGCCGCCCTCGCCGGGGTGCTCCTCGCCACCGCCGCGCTCGCCGCCTGCGGTGAGCCGCAGGCCGGTTCGGTCGCGACCAGTTCGACGACCAGCAGCGCCTCGTCGTCGACAACGGCTTCGTCGTCGTCCACGACGCCGTCGGCGTCCGACTCCGCGGCGGTGCCGATCTCCGGCGACTGCCTCAAGGGCACCGTCAAGACCCTCGCCGACGGCAAGCTGACGATCGGGACCGACAATCCGGCCTACGAGCCGTGGTTCTCCGACAACGACCCGAGCAATGGCAAGGGCTATGAGTCGGCCGTCGCCTATGCGATCGCCGACAAGCTAGGTTTCAGCAAGGCCGATGTCACGTGGGCGAAGGTGCCCTTCAACAAGGCCGTCCTGCCCGGCAAGAAGGATTTCGACTTCGACGTCAACCAGGTCTCGATCACCGACGAGCGCAAGAAGGCTGTCGACTTCTCCTCCGGCTACTACGACGTCGTGCAGAGCGTCGTGTCCTACAAGGGCAGCCCCATCGACGGCAAGACCACGGTCGCGGACCTCAAGGGCGTCAAGCTCGGTGGTCAGGTCGGCACCACCTCACTCACGGCGATCACGGATCAGATCGGCGCCAAGAGCAGCGTCTATGACACCAATGACGCAGCCGTCCAGGCCCTCAAGGCACACCAGATCGACGGCATCGTCGTCGATCTGCCGACGGCCTTCTATATGACGGCCGCGCAATTGGATGACGGCATCATCGTCGGTCAGTTGCCGCTCGTCGGCGGCACCCCTGAGCAGTTCGGTGCCGTGCTCGACAAAGGCTCGGCGCTGACGCCGTGCGTCACCGCCGCCGTCGACGCCCTACGCGCCGACGGAACGCTGGACAAGCTTGTCGGAGAGTGGCTTTCGGCGCAGGGCGCGCCAGAACTGAAGTAGTCCGATGCCGGACGCCCCCGCGGCGACCGACGACTGGGTGCCCTCCGCTCTCGAACGGGAGCGGGCGGCATACCGACTGCGCGCGACGCGCCGCTCGGTGCTCATCGCGGCAGCGGCAACCGTTGTCGCCCTGCTCGTGGTGGGTTTGGCGGTCACCTCCTCACCCGGCTGGCCGGCCTTCCGCGAGACGTTCTTCAACTGGGACAAGGCGATCGCCTCGTTGCCTGCCGTGCTGGCGGGGCTCTGGCTGAACATCCGGGTGCTGCTCGTCTGCTCGGTGGCCATCGCCCTGATCTCCCTGACCATCGCGATCCTGCGCACGCTGCGCGGGCCGGTCTTCTTCCCGCTGCGCGCGCTGGCCACGGCCTATGTCGACATCTTCCGCGGGCTGCCGCTGCTGCTGCTGCTCTTCCTCTTGGGTTTCGGTATGCCGGCGCTGCGCCTCGCGGGCCTTCCCAATAGCGCGATGTTCTGGGGCGGCCTGGCCATCACCTTGTCCTACTCGGCCTATGTCGCCGAGGTGCTCCGCGCGGGCATCGAGTCGATCCATCCATCGCAATGGGCGGCAGCCCGTTCCCTTGGGTTGAGTTATCGCCAGGCCCTGAGGTATGTCGTTCTGCCGCAAGCGATCCGGCGCGTCACGCCGGCCCTGATGAATGATGTCGTGTCTCTGCAGAAGGATTCCGGCCTGGTGGCCGTCCTCGGGATCGTCGACGCGATCCGCGCCGCGCAGATCGAGACCTCGCTCGACTACAACTACACCCCTTATGTCGTCGCCGGCGTCCTCTTTCTGATCCTGACGATCCCCATGGCGCGCTTCACCGACTGGCTTGCGCGTCGCCAGGGCCAGCACGGAGGCATGCTGTGAGTGAGATCGGTTCATCGCCCCAGGACGAGGCGCCCAGTCCGCTGCTCAGTCTGCAGAAGGTGCGGAAATCGTTCGGGGACAATGTTGTTTTGCGCGATGTCTCGCTCGACGTCGCCGAGGGCGAGTGCGTGGTCCTCATCGGCTCGTCGGGCTCGGGCAAGTCGACGCTCTTGCGCTGCATCAATCTCTTAGAGCGAGTCGATGATGGTGTCATTCGCCTCGATGGTGAGGACATCACCGATCCGCGGGTGGACGCCGATGCGACCCGGGCCCGGATCGGCATCGTTTTCCAGTCTTACAACCTCTTCCCCCACCTGAGTGTGCTCGACAATGTCCTGCTCGCGCCGGTGCGTGTTCACGGCATCGATCGCGAGGTTGCCCGCGCCGATGCCAAGCTCATGCTTGAGCGAGTCGGCCTGGCGGACAAGGCAAATGCCCGCCCTGATGCGCTCTCTGGTGGACAGCAACAACGCGTCGCGATCGCCCGCGCCCTCGTCAACAAGCCTCTGCTGATGCTGCTCGACGAAGTCACCTCGGCACTCGACCCGGAGCTCGTCGGCGAAGTGCTCGACCTGTTGAAGGACCTGAAATCCGAGGGCATGACGATGGTGCTGAACACCCACGAGATGGGATTCGCTCGACGCGTCGCCGACACCGTGTGCTTTCTCCACGGCGGCGGGATCCACGAGCAGGGTTCTCCGGAGGCGGTTCTCGGTTCACCGGCCCAGGAGCGGACCCGACAGTTCCTGCGACGGCTGCACACCGATCAGGCTTGAGCCTGTTGCGCGGCGGCGTCCCTGATATGGATCAGCGGCGCGACTGTAGCCCGTGGCGGAGGGCCAGAAGCATCATCATGGTCAACTGATCCTCCGACGGATCATCCTCCCCAAGGTCGATCAGACCCTCGGTGAGCATCACGGCAAGGCCGTGCGCGCCCGTCCAGGCGAGCAACGCCCACGGCTGCGGCGGACCGGGGTCGATGGCGCCGGCCTCCTGGCATACGACGACCCCTCGCTCAAGGACCAGAAAGCACCGCTCCGCCGCCGCCTCCACCTCGCCGTGGAAGATGTCCTCCCGCGGATTGCGCAACTCCGGTCGGCCAAGGATCGTGAAGGCGTGCGGGCGACGTCGGGCGAATCCGACATACGCCCGGCCCACGGCGATCAAGGCCAACAGCGGATCCCGAGAGCCTTCGGCGAGCATGCTTGTGTCCCAGGCATTTTGCAGCTCCCCGGTGAGCGCCTCATAGCCCTGGACGACCATGGCGGCCAGCAGCCCGCCTTTGCCGCCGAAGTGATGAGTCGGGGCGGCATGACTGACCCCCGCCCGCCGCGCCACGGCGCGCAAGGTGACTGCGTCGACGCCGCCTTCATCCAGCAACTCCCACGCCGCCTGCAGCAGTGCGCGGTGCAGATCGCCATGGTGATAGGGACGGGACACGAGTTAAGCGTACGTAGATCTTGTCATCGCCAAGATGGCGGGTATGGTGTGCCAAACGGATCGATTCCCAGGAGGCTTTGAGGCTGGCCGGGGCGGGGATCGACCACCAGCCGTCGGTGACCGCAGGGGGTCGCCGGCGGCAGGGCCCTCTGGTTCAGCCCGTATTGCGCAGCCCAGCGGCCACGCCATTGACCGCCAGGAGCAGCGCGCGTTGCAATTGCGGGTCGGTGTCGCCGGCGCGGATCCGAGCCAGCATCGAGACCTGGAGATAGGAAATGGGGTCGAGATAGCGGTCGCGAACCTCCAAGGTGCGCTTCAGCGTCGGCTGCGCCTCGAGCAACTCGCCCTCGCCGGTGATTTCCAGGACGGCGGCGACCGTCCGGGCATACTCGGCCTTGATCTCCTCAAAGATCACATGCAGTTCCGGGTCGACGAGGGCACTGACATACTCCTCGGCGATGTCGAGCCGGGTCTTTTTGCACATCATTTCGACATTGCTGATGAAGGTGCGGAAGAAGTGCCAGCCGGCGTACATCGCGCGCAGCTCGTCGAGGCGGCCATCGTCGAGGGCGGCGCGCAGCCCGGTGCCGACGCCGAACCATCCGGGGATGATCTGTCGCGACTGCGTCCAGCCGAAAACCCATGGGATAGCGCGCAATCCGGACAGGCCCTGCCCGCTGTCGGGGCGCTTGGACGGCCGTGAACCGATCTTCAGATCGCCCAATTGCTCGAAGGGTGTGGACTGCGCGAAATAGGTCGGCAGTTGCGGATTGTCGACGAGGCCGCGGTAGGCCGTGAAGGCGGCATCGCTGATGCCGGTCATGATCGCGTCATAGCTCTCCAAGGTCGCTCCTTCGACCCGGGCAGAGGTATGCAGCGCGCTCGCCTCCATGACGGCGGCGAGGGTGAGTTCGAGGTTCTCGCGCGCAAGGGCCGGCAGGAGGTACTTGTCGGAGATGACCTCGCCCTGCTCGGTCACCTTGATCTCGCCGGAGAGGGTGCCCCACGGCTGGGCGAGGATCGCCTCGTGGGTGGGGCCGCCGCCGCGCCCGACGCTGCCGCCGCGGCCATGGAAGAGGCGCAGTTGGATGCCGTGCTTGGCGCAGACATCGCGCAGCACGCGCTGGGCGCGGTGGATCTCCCACTGGCTTGTGGTGATCCCAGCGTCCTTGTTGGAGTCGGAATAACCGAGCATGACTTCTTGGACTCCGCCGCGGGCGTCGACGATGGCGCGATATGCGGGCACGCTGAGTAGCTGGTCGAGAATCGTTCCAGCAGAGCGCAATTCCTCGACTGTTTCGAGGAGGGGGACGAAACCGATGTCGGCGCGCGGCTGCCGTCCGCTGGTGAGGTCGACGAGTCCGGCTTCGCGCGCGATGATCACCGGGGCCAGCAGATCGTCGGCGCCCTGGGTCATCGAGACGATATAGCTCTCGATGACCTCAGGCCCGAACCAGCGCTGCGCCGTGCGGATGGCGGTGAAGGTCTCGAAGGTGCGCTGGCCTTCGGCGTCCAGCTGCGGCGGGAAGGGAGCGAGGGGTCGCCGGCCGGCCAGCTCCTCGCCGAGATATGCCAGTCGCTCCTCCCGGGAGCGGGCGGCATACTCCCCGGCCGTGCCGGTGACCCGATCGGCGAGCTGGGCGAGCACGTGGTGGTGGGCATCGCTGTGCTCGCGGACGTCCATGGTGGCTACCTGCGGGCCGAAGGCGCTCGCGGTGCGAATCAGGGTGGCCAGGGCGCCCTGTGCGATGAGTTCGCCGTGGTTGGCCAGGAGTGAATCGCGGATGAGCAGCAGATCGGCGAGCAGCTCGTCGCGGCCGACATAGTCCTGCCCGGGGCGCGGTTCGGCACGACGCGCGATCCGATCGCGGGTGTTCTCCAGGCGTTTGCGGATGCACGAGAGCTTGAGGCGATAGGGCTCCTCGACATTGAGGCGCCGGATGCGCTCCTCGATGTCGAGTTCGTCAAGATCGTGCGCGAGCGAGGCGGCGAGTTCGGGCGTGACGTCCACGAGTTTGGTCGACATGGACACCTCGTCGACGCATTGCTGCACCATCGCGATGAGTCCGCGGATGCCGACGGCATGTTGCATGACGAGCACATCGAGGGTGATCTCGGGCGAGACATTGGGATTGCCATCGCGGTCGCCGCCGATCCAGTTGCCCAGGATGAGGGGGCGCGCGGTGGGTGGGAGGTAGGCGCCGCGGCGGGCCGCCTCCTCGGCCAGATCGGACAGCAAGCCCGGCACGGTTTCTTCAAGGAGGCCCTCGACGAAGAAGAGCATGTTTCGTGCTTCGTCGGCCACCTTTGGCTGGTCGACGCGCAAATCGTCACTCTGCCAAATAGATTCGATGAGCTCGGCGAGTCGGCGGTCGCGACGCCGCTCGTTGCGGGCGGTGGGCGCAGCGCGATAAGCAATGAGGGCGTCGGCGATTTCGCGCATCTTCAGCAGCGCCGTCCGGCGGCTCGCCTCGGTCGGGTGCGCGGTGTAGACCGGGCGGACGGACAGGCGCGATAGGGCCGTTGTGAGGGCGGCGGGACCGCGCGCTTCGATGATCCGATCCATCGCCTGGTTGATCCAGTCGGCATCCTCGGGGCGCTCCGCGAGGTGGGCCGCGCGGTCGACCTGCTCGGCGATATTGGCGAGGTGGAAGTAGGTCGCGAAGGAGCGCACAAGGAGCATCGCGTGCTGCAAATCCACGGTTGACAGACTCTTGGCGAGCTCGCGCATCGCACTCTCGTCGCCGCGCTGGGCGGCCTTGGTCAACTGCCGGACGTTCTCGACCTGGTCGAGCAAGCCCTGGCTCTCCTGGCGCACCAGGGTTTCGCCGAGCAGTTCCCCCAGGCGCCGGATGTCGCGGCGCAGCTTGGCATCCTCGGGGGCGACCGGGCGGCCGGGCGGGTCCACGGGCAGGCTGTCCATGGGTCGAGCGTATGGAACCGCTTTCATGCCCGGCAAGCGGATGTCAGGGTATGGCCGGTCCATGGCCGGTGTTGTCATGGGGTGAGCAGGGGGCGAAGGCGGTCCAGGTCGGAGGCGCCAGCGAGGTCGGGGAGGGCGAGGAAGATGGTGCCGACGCCGAGGTCGGCCAGTCGGTCGCGGCGACGGCGCTGCTCGTCGACAGTGCCCGCGTGATGCCGTCGGACGTATGCCGCCGCGCTCGTCCGTCCGCGCAACCGCTCCACGCGGCGGGCCACGTCCTCCCGGTCCTCACCGGTCACGGAGACATCGAGGACCGTCATGGCGAGGGTCGCGGGGTCACGCTCGGCGGCCGCGCAGGCGGTATGCAGTTCGGCCAGCTTGGCGCTCAGGGTCGCCTCGTCGCTCGGAAGGTTCACGGCGTCCGCGTGGCGTGCGGCGATTCGCAGGGTGCGAGATCCGTTGCCACCCAGAATGATTGGGAGCCTGCCGATGGGCCGGGGGTAGCACGTGGTCTCGGGCAGCGAGACGCGGCGTCCGGCATACGGCTTGGTGCCGGTGGCCCACAGGGCCCGCATCGTCTCGATGGCTCGCTCGACCTCATCGAGTCGCTCGCGGGGTTGCGGGAAAGGCAGGCCGTATGCCGCATGCTCCCGCTCCCACCACCCCGCGCCGATGCCCGCGAAGGCCCGTCCTGCGGTCAGGACATCCAAGGTGGCGAGGGATTTGGCGAGCACCCCGGGTTGGCGGAAGGTCACAGGGGAGACGAGCGTGCCGAGCCGCAGGTCGGTGCCGAGCGCGGCGAGGTGACCGAGGGTGACATAGGGCTCCGGGATCGGCTCCCACGCTCGGTCGACCTGGGGGATCTGGATGAGATGGTCCATGAGCGCGATGCCGGCGAAACCGACATCGGCGGCGGCCAGTGCCATGTCGCGCAGCCACCCGGTTGGATCGGCGCCCCACGGAAAGCGGGAGATGTTGAGGATGTAGTCGATGCCCTGGCCGGGCAGGGGCGGCCACGAGGTAGATGTTGCTGCTCGTGCTGCGACGGGCGGCGTCGGCGTGGGCGGGCCCCCGTCAGCAGCCAGGGTCGCGTCGATCGACTGGACACGGTCCCAACCTTCGACGGCAAGTTCGGCGGCCAGTGCGGCGGAACGTTTGACCTGCTTTGAGAGCACCGACGCGGGAACGCGACGGTCGCGCTTCGCGTTGCGGGCGCGGCATACGGCGTGAGGAGTGGTGAAATGCACTGCAACGCAGGGGCTTCCAGCGGCCCGTCCGAGCGCGAGGTAAGCGAGGCGCCGGTCGCGATCGAAGCCGAGCGTGTCGATCACCGTGGTGAGGCCACGCCGAAGACGGGCCGCGACGATCAGATCCAGGACGGCAAAGGCATCGGTGGAGGCGTCCAGGTCGCCCGTCCCCGACCCGACGATCGCCCGCAGCGCGTCCGACGACACGATCTCCGCGGAGCGGTAGTGCGCGGCCGCCCACGTCGACTTGCCCGAACCGGCCGCGCCGACGAGCACCACCAGCGCGGGATCGGGGATGTCGTGCGGCACGTGCCCAGTCTGCCGGTCAAGGCGCCGCTGGCCCGGGGATTGCGGGCAGGATGGCCGGATGAGCGCCGAATGGTTCCGCGATGCCGTGATCTACGAGATCTATCCCCAGTCCTATGCCGACAGCAATGGCGACGGGATCGGGGACCTGCGCGGGGTGATCGACCGCCTGGACTACATCGCCTCGCTCGGGGTCGATGCGATCTGGTTCAACCCGTGCTTCGCGTCACCCTTCTTCGACGCGGGCTATGACGTGGCCGACTACCTGCGCATCGCGCCGCGCTATGGCACCAACGACGACCTCGTCGAGTTGGTCGAGAAGGCGGGGGCGCGCGGCATACGCATCTTGCTCGATCTCGTCGTCGGGCACACCTCGATCGAGCATCCGTGGTTCCAGGCAGAGCTGCAGGCGGCCGGGCCGAGCCCGGAGGGCGATCGCTATGTCTGGAGCGAGGTTGAGCCGGCGGGTTGGGGGATCGATCTGCCCGGCATCCCCGGCTGGGTGAAGTCGCCCGGGCCGCGGCCGGGGTGGTACCTCAAGAATTTCTATGAGGAGCAGCCGGCGCTGAACTTCGGCTGGGTGCGGACGAATCCGGAGCAGCCCTGGCGCGACGCCATCGACGCGCCCGGCCCGATGCGCAATCGCGCTGCGCTGCAAGAGATTCTGGACTTTTGGCTCAGCCGAGGCGTCGCGGGCTTCCGCGTGGACATGGCCTTCTCGCTCGTCAAGGACGAGGTGCTCAGCGACGGCCACGCGGCCTCCGCGGCGATCTGGCGCGACCTGCGGGAGTGGCTCGACACGGCATACCCCGAAGCGGTGCTGATCCCGGAAGGTGAGGAGCCGCGGCTCGGGGAGCGGCTGGCGTTCGATGCCGACTTCGCGCTCGTGATTTCGGCGCCGCACGCGAGTCTGTTCGACGACCATTTCGCCGGGACGCTGCCCTGGCATTTGCCGCGCGAGCCGTTCTTTGCCGCCGAGGGTCAAGGTTCCACCGACACCTTCCTCGCGACCTGGAACTGGCTGCGCTCGGTCGATCCGGACCGCCCGGTGATCATGGCGACCGCGGATCACGACTTCAACCGATTGCGTTGTGGCGGAAGGACTCCCGAGCAACTGGGGGCGGCTCTGACCTTCCTGTTCACGTGGGGGAGCATCCCGAGCCTGTATTACGGCGACGAGATCGGCATGCGATACCTGCCCGATATGCCGAATGTCGAGGGCGCGATCTGCAATCCGTCCTACAACCGGGCCGGTTGCCGCACGCCGATGCAGTGGGACGACTCGGTGAATGCGGGCTTCTCCACCGCGGCCGCCGATCAGCTGTATTTGCCGATCGATCCTGACCCGTTGCGGCCCACGGTGGCGGGACAGGACGGAATACCCGGCTCGACACTGACGCTGGTTCGAGACCTGCTCGCGCTGCGCCGCGCGACCCCGGCCTTGCAGGGGCACGCGCCGACTCGCGTTGTGCACGAGGGATATCCGTTCGCGTATGTCCGTGGTGACTCCCACCTGGTGGCCATCAACCCGCGCCGGGAGTCCGCTGCCGTCGACCTCGCCGAGTTCGCCGAGGCGACGCAGGTATGGGGAGCCGGGGCCACCATCGATGCCGGCCGCCTTACCCTCGACGGCTTCGGCTACGCGATTCTTCGGCGCTGAGTACGACGATCGGCGGCGTCTGGCCCGCCGATCGTCGTACTCAGCGTCGCGTAGGTTCGTCGGTATGCCGCACCCGCTCATCCCCGAGAGCTTCCGGGCGCTCGTGGCGGGGCGGGCGGGGGAGCCGGATGTCACGGGCGACGATTGGTTGCGGCGGCTGTCGGGGCTGATCGACGAACATCTCGATCGATGGTCCGCGACGCCCGACGGGGAGGTGCGGCACGGGGAGTGCGCGATCGTCATACCGGTTCGCCTGCGGGACAACGGGACTCAGGCGGCGCTCAAGCTCACCTGGCCACATGCCGAAGCGCGCCACGAGCACCTGGCCCTGCGGCATTGGAATGGCGAGGGTGCGGTCCGGCTGCTGGCGGCCGACCCCGCGGCATACGCCCTGCTCCTGGAACGACTCGACGCGAGCCGGGAGCTCACCTCGGTCTCCATCCTCGAAGCCTGCGAGGTGATCGGCGGGCTGTTCCGCACCCTCGACCGTCCCGCGGCGCCGCAGTTCGACCGGCTCTCGGATCGCGCGTCTCGGTGGCGTCCACTCCTCGACGCCGGCCACCCGCTCGTCCCGCGACGCCTCACCGAGCAAGCGTCGACCACCCTCGGGCACCTCCTCGACGGCGCTGTCGACGGGCGCCTGGTCCACGAGGATCTGCACGACATGAACGTCCTCGCACCGCTCGACCCGGCGCGCGGCGCCTGGCTCGCGATCGATCCGAAGCCGGTCTCAGGGGAGTGGGCGTATGCCGTGGCCCCCATCGTCTGGAATCGCGCGGAGGCGAGCGCCGCGGCATACAACTTGCGGGTGCATGTCCGGTTGCGTGCCGACATCGTCGCGGAGGCGGCGGGTCTCGACCCCGACCGGGTGACGCACTGGACCTTCGTCCGGCTCGTGCTCAACGCCCTTTGGGCGGCGCCGCACAGCCCAGGCAGCGACGGCTTCCGTGCGCGAATGATCGCGCTGGCCAAGGCTTTTGCGAACTAGGCCGTCCGGCTAGCGAGATCCGTGCGCCCACAGATCGCGCAGCAGCGCGACCTCCGCCAGGTGATGGAAGACCTCGCGGTTGATGTGCAGGATCAAGGTCGCCATCGGCAGATCGGCAGATCGGCATACGGCCCTTCGGCCGGGCCGCAGGGCGCGGCGAGCTGCGCGGGACCCAGTGTGCGAACTCCGGCGAGCCACGCGGCATACGCCTCATCGAGCTGAGCCAACGCCTCCGCGGCGGTCGTCGCCCACGGCCAGCTGTCGTATGCCGCGGGCGGGCCACCGAAGTGACTCGCCGTCCGCATCGCGAAGACCCCCACGATGACGTGCCCGAGTCGCCAGGCAATCGTCGTGACGGGCGGCGGTTCGGGGGCGGGGTAGGCCCAGTCGATGGTGGGCGGCTGGGCATCGGTGCGAATCGACCAACAGCCGGGGACGGGCTCCCAGAGGTACTCCGCGTCCGTCAAGCCGACCAGACGGGGCCGCGCGAGATTCGTCCAGTACCAATCCAATTGGTCGCGAAGCTCTGCGGTCCAATCGACGGGCGAGGTCACGCCGGCTTGGCTTGGTGGCGGCGCAGCACGCAGAACTCATTGCCCTCCGGATCCGCGAGCACCGCCCAGCCCTTGTCCGGTCCGTCGCGCAGGTCGTTGACCATCGTCGCGCCGAGGCCGAGGAGACGCTCGACCTCCTCGTCGCGGTGCCGGTCGGTCGGGCGCAGGCAGATGTGCATGCGGTTCTTGATGCTCTTGGGCTCGGGAACTTTGAGAAAAAGCAAGAACCGATCATCGGGCCCGGCGAGGCCGCACTCCTCGTCGCCCGGCTTCATGTCCCAGTCGCTCTCGCGGACGAAGTCCTCAAGGACCTGCTCCCACCATTCCATCTGGGCGTAGGGGTCGTGGGCGTCGATACAGAAATTGGATGCGCGAGAAGCCATGAGTCGATCCTGGACCACCGACCCCAGGGACAGCTGTCTTAGGGGCCGGACGGCACGGCATATGGGGGCATACAGGATGAGACGGGAGCGGGCGGCCTACGCGGCTGTGGGAGGATCGGAGGCGGAGAAAGCCACCTCATTTGGCACCCGCACGAAGGAGCAAAAAGTGCCCATCGCAACTCCCGAGGTCTACGCCGACATGCTCGACCGAGCCAAGAGCGGCTCGTTCGCCTACCCGGCCATCAACATCACCTCCAGCCAGACCGTCACCGCCGCGATCCGCGGCTTCGCCGAGGCCGGTTCGGACGGCATCATCCAGGTCTCGACGGGCGGCGCCGAATACGCGTCCGGCTCGACGATCAAGGACATGGTGACCGGTTCGCTCGCGCTCGCGGCGTATGCCCGTGAGGTCGCCAAGAACTACCCCGTCAACATCGCGCTGCACACCGACCACTGCCCCAAGGACAAGCTCGACGGCTTCGTCCGCCCGCTCATCGCTGCCTCGGCCGAGCAGGTCAAGGCGACCGGTCTGCCGATCTTCCAGAGCCACATGTGGGACGGCTCGGCCGTGCCGCTGACCGAGAACCTCGAGATCGCCCAGGACCTGCTGGCGCTGACCCGCGCCGCCAAGATCATCCTCGAGGTCGAGATCGGTGTGGTCGGTGGCGAAGAGGATGGTGTCGCCAACGAGATCAACGACAAGCTCTACACCACTCCTGAAGACGCGCTCGCGACCGTCGACGCGCTGGGTCTCGGCGAGAACGGCCGCTACATGGCCGCGCTGACCTTCGGTAATGTGCACGGGGTCTACAAGCCGGGCAACGTCAAGCTGCGCCCCGAGGTGCTGCGCGCCTGCCAGGACGCCATCATCGAGGCCCGCGGGCTCGAGGCCGGCAGCAAGCCGCTCGACCTGGTCTTCCACGGCGGCTCCGGCTCGCTGCCCGAGGAAATCTCGGCCGCCGTCGACTATGGCGTGGTGAAGATGAATGTCGACACCGACACCCAGTACGCCTTCACCCGCCCGGTCGCCGACTGGATGCTCAAGCACTATGACGGCGTCCTGAAGATCGACGGCGAGGTCGGCAACAAGAAGCAGTACGACCCCCGCGCCTGGGGCAAGGAAGCCGAGGCCGCCATGGCCGCCCGCGTGGTCGAGGCCTGCCAGAACCTCCGCTCCGCCGGCACCCACGTCGGCTGACCGACGTTCCCGCGGCGGGGGCGCACATTCCCGCCCATTGCCGAAACATGGACGTACGCAACGGATCTGTTCCGTTGCGTACGTCCATGTTGTCTCCCATGACGTTCCCCGTCCCGCCCTAGAGTTGCCCGTATGACGGACCTGCTCGGCATCCCCGAAACCTTCCTCCCCGAGGACCCCGCGGCGGCGATGATCGCGGCGGGTGAGGAGCGCCCGGGGCGGGTGGCCGCCGCATACCCCGCCTCCTCGCTCGCGTGGGCGGTGCTCGCCGAGGCGGCGCTCGACGCCGACCACCCGGTCCAGGCCTACGCGTATGCCCGAACGGGTTACCACCGCGGGCTCGACGCCCTACGGCGCGCGGGCTGGCGCGGCCAAGGCCCGATCCCGTGGAGCCATATGCCGAACCAGGGCTTCCTCCGCGCGCTCGCCGCCCTCGCCAAAGCCGCCGGGGCGATCGAGGAAGAGGACGAGCGGGCCCGGTGCACCGAGTTCCTGCGCGCCTCCTCCGCCGATGCGGCCCGCGAACTTGGCCTTTAGATTTCGGGCCTGCGGATGACCCCCGACGACCTGCTCGCCACCTTCCACCAGCAGATTCGCCTCGGCGCGGGGGAGGGTTCGCCGCGCAGCACTCGGACCCGCCATGGCCACGTCTTCCGGATCTTCTCCACCGACCCCGACGATCCGTGGGCGATGGTCGATTGCCCGGAGGGCCTCGGCGACGACCCTAACCACGTGATCGCGGGGGAGCGCGACCACTGCGAGGGGCTCGGCATACCCCTGGAGTGGAAGACCTATGCGTATGACGAGCCCGCCGACCTCGGCGAGCGCCTGCTCGCGGCGGGGTTCAGCCGGGGTGATGACGAGGCGCTGATGCTCGGGGAGCTGAGCGACCTCGCCCACGACGTCCCGCTGCCTGCTGGGGTGACCATCCGGCGCGTCGCCACGCGGGGCGACCAGCGCCGCATACGCGCGCTCTATGACCTCGTGTGGGAGGGGGCGTGGGGTCGGGCAAGCGCGGATTCCGACGATGACGCCGAGCCGGTGGCGACCGATCCCACGGAGTATGCGCTGCTCGCCGAAGGCTCTCCGGATGGCCCTATCTTGTGCGCGGCCCGTCTAAACCTCACTCCCGGAACGGAATTCGCCGGCATGTGGGGCGGCTCGACTCATCCCGACTGGCGCCGGCGCGGCCTCTTCCGGGCGATGCTCGCCGAGCGTGCCCGGTGGGCGCTGGCGCAGGGTTATCGGTATGCCCGCGTAGACGCCTCCCCCGATTCCGAGCCGATCCTGCGCTCGCTCGGGCTGCACCGGGTCTCGACGACGGTGCCCTTCGACTACCCCGCGAAAGGCTGATGTCGGCGGGCTAGCGGTTGATATTGAGCGGGCGGCGCACGGACCAGCGGGCCAGGAGAATCAGCAGGGCGCCGGCGGGGCACGGCATACAGCCACTCGACGCTGGCCGGTGCGGACCACTCGGGGTGGCTGGCATGGACGCCCGTCGATCGCGGTCCCCTGCCGGTGCAGCACGAAGGCGTGATCAGGTCGTCTAGTCACCAACGGAGGTGAGGCGAGGCATGACATTCGAGGCGTATGTCGAGGCACGTGGCGCGGCGCTGCTGAGACTCGCCTACCTGCTCACCGGGCACGCACAGGATGCCGAGGACCTGGTGCAATCGGCGCTGCTGGATGCCCTCCGGCACTGGCGTCGCGTCGCGGCCTCGGCCTCACCCGATGCCTATGTCAAGAAGATCCTGGTCAACCGGCACCTGACGAACCGCCGACGCCGTTGGCATGGGGAGCGTCCGACGGATTTCGCCGACCCCGACGCGCCGCACGTGCCCGTTCTGCCGAGGTCGGACCTCGAGGACCGCGAGACCTTTCACGAGCAGCTCGGCCACCTGCCGCCGCGCGGGCGGGCTGTGCTGGTGCTGCGGTATTACGAGGATCTCGCGGATGAGCAGATCGCCGAATTGCTGGGCATCGCCGCCTCAAGCGTCCGGGCAACGGCCAGCCGAGCGCTGGCCGCTCTACGCGCGCAGGCAGATACATCGGAGGAACGACGATGAACGATTCGGATGAGTACCGGATTCGCAGTGCGCTCCTGGCCGAGGCCGCGCAGGCCCCTGCACCGGACGGTTTGCTGGAGCGGGTCCAGGGGGCGGCTCGCGCTCGCCGTCGCCGGGTGCTGGGGGTATGGAGTGCGGCAGTCGCGTGCGTAGGGATCGTCGTGGCGTCGGTCGCGCTACGGGGTGTCACCGGCCCCACCGCGCGGCCAGCCGCCCCGGGCGATGGGCCGACGACGGTGGCGGCAGCTCCGGCATACATCTCATGCGGCACAGGGGTCGACGTCGGCGAGCCCCTGCCCCAAGATCTTCCGCAGCCGAAGGGGGCCTATCTCTGCGCTTGGGGGCAGCGCACGTATCCAGGGGAGGGGACCTGGGAAGTCGTGGAGCTGCGCCGGGTGACGGGTGGCCTATCCGAAGTCTTGGCTGCATTCTCGGTAGTCGAGCGCGTCACGCCGGCACCACCCACGGGCTGCCCGTATGACGGCGTCACGGGACCTCCCACCGTCATCCTCGATCTGGGCGACCATGCGGTCCTGGTGAGCCCGCGGTGGGGCGAGACGTGCAATCGGTATGTGGACTCGATTCGGGCTGTTGAGGCGATGGTGACCGAGGTGGTGTCGACCACGCGGGTGGGACAAATCGCGAGCCCGATGGCGGCGGCATCCGGGTGCCAAATGGCATACAAGAACGTTCTTGCGATGGAACCGTCGAAGGATGTTCCGGCCCTCCTTCAGATTGCCGCCCAGACCGGCCCGGTGACGGTGTGCGCGTATGACGGGAGCGATAGCAGCGAGCCGCCCCGGCTCGACGGGGCCGTCGTGCTCTTTCCGCGCGAGGTCGAGTTGCTACGCGCCGAGGTGGCCTTGGCCCGCCGGGACACCTTCTGCCGGGGAAACGAGCACTCGCTCTTTGCGATCGTCACCGGTTCCGATCCCGTGGGCTTCTCGCTCGCGGTGGCGCTGGACGGGTGCGCGGTGGGCGACTGGGGCAAGGTCTATCGCGGCAGTGATCGGCTGCGCGCCATCCTCAGCGACGCCCTCGCTGAGCATCCCGTGCGTCCCTGACGCGCATTTCTCGCCCACTGTGGGAGAGAACCTGGGCATACGCAACGGATCATTTCCGTTGCGTATGTCCATGTTCCGGCAATGGGCGGGAATGTGCGCGAGGGCGGGGGCGGCTAGCCTTTCGTCGGTTGACCCACCGACGAAGGGGAGTAGGACATGCCGGCGATCGTGCTGGTCGGCGCCCAATGGGGCGATGAGGGCAAGGGCAAGGCGACCGACCTCATGGGCTCCGACGTCCACTATGTCGTGAAGTTCAATGGCGGCAACAACGCCGGGCACACCATCGTCATCGACGGCGAGAAGTATGCGCTGCACCTGCTGCCCAGCGGCATCCTCACCCCGACGTGCACGCCGGTCATTGGTAATGGCGTCGTCATCGACCTCGAAGTCCTCTTCCGCGAGATCGACGGGCTGGAGGCGCGCGGCGTCGCCACGGACAAGCTCGTCGTCAGCGCCAACGCGCACATCATCGCGCCCTACAACCGGACCCTCGACAAGGTCACCGAGCGCTTCCTCGGCTCGCGCAAGATCGGCACGACCGGCCGCGGGATCGGCCCGACGTATGCAGACAAGATGTCCCGCAACGGGATTCGCGTACAGGATCTCTTCGACGAGCACATCTTGGAGCAGAAGGTCGAGGCCGCCCTCGGGCTGAAGAACCAGGTCCTCACCAAGATCTACAACCGGCGCGCGATCTCGGTCCAAGAGGTCATGGACGAACTGCTGCCGTATGCCGCGCGCCTCGCCCCGATGGTCGACGACACCTCTCTCCTGCTGGAGCAGGCACTGAACGACGGCAAGAACGTCCTCCTTGAGGCCGGCCAGGCCACGCTTCTCGATGTCGACCACGGGACATACCCCTATGTCACCTCCTCCAGCGCGACCGCCGGCGGCGCGTGCACGGGCTCCGGCATCCCCCCGACGCGGGTCTCCCGCGTTATCGCGATCCTCAAGGCCTACACCACCCGCGTCGGCGAAGGACCTTTCCCCACAGAGCTTTTCGACGATAACGGTGAGTTTCTGCGCAAGACCGGCGCCGAATACGGCACCACCACCGGCCGGCCCCGCCGGTGCGGCTGGATGGACACCGTCATCGGCCGCTACGCCACCCGGATCAATGGCGTCACCGACTTCGTCGTCACCAAACTCGACGTCCTCACCGGCTTGGAGAAGGTCCCGATCTGCGTGGCGTATGACGTCGACGGCGTTCGCCACGACGAGATGCCGGTCAACCAGAGCGACTTCCACCACGCCAAGCCCATCTATGAGGAAATGGACGGCTGGTGGGAGGACATCAGCGCCTGCCGCAGCTTCGAGGAACTGCCGGAGAACGCCCAAGCTTACGTCCTGCGCATCGAGGAACTCATCGGCGCCCGGGTCTCCGCCATCGGCGTCGGACCCGCGCGCGACGAGATCATCGAGCGCTTCCCGCTGCTGGACTGACGTCAGCGAATCACGAGGGCCAGCGCCTCGTGCGCTTCCTCGGCGCCGAAGCCGAGAGAGCGGGCGGTGTCGGCATACGCCCTGGCCGCCGACTCCAACCGATGTCGGGCCAGCCGCGCTGGCGGGACATGCAAGGCTGCGACGGTCGTTCCGCCGCCGCGGCGGGTCTCGACGAGCTTGGCCGCTTCGAGTTCCTGATAGGTCCGCGCGACCGTGCCATTGGCGAGCCCGAGGTCCTTGGCCAGTTGGCGCACCGGCGGAAGTCGTTGTCCCGCAACGAGTTGCCCTGTCTCGATCATGGTCGCCAGCTGTCGGCGCAACTGCTCATAAGGCGGCGTCGGATCGCTGAGGTCGATGGCGATATCGGCGCTCATCGAGATGCCCGGACGCTGGCCATCGTGTCGGACGATGCCTTGTCGACCTTGCGGGGAAGCAGGACGTTTGCGAGCAGGACAGCCGCGACGACGAGGCTGATCAGGCCAGCAACGACCAGCATTCCCGCAAAGAAGTCGCCGCCGCTGAGGCAATCGTTGCTGGTGAGTGCAGTGGCCATGACGAAGGCGATCGGCGCCGCCGTGCCATATGCCGTAGCCCCCACGGCGCTCACCACGCGGCTCATCGCGTCGCGTCGCAGGCCGGTGTCGTATGCCGTGTGGCCGGCATCCGGATTCGCCCGGTCCCGGATTGCTCGGCCGGCGACAACGGCGCTGCAAATGGTGGCGATCATGGCGAGGGCGGCGGGGATGGCATAGAAGCTTCCGGGGTAAGGGCCATTGGTATTGGTCTGCATCGTCGACTCGCCCCCGGGCAGGTCGAAGAGGCAGGAGGCCGTCAGGGCTCGTCCGGCCCGGCCCATGTCGTCCGGCGAAGCGGTCAGCACTCCCACGAGCAGCAGCGTGCCGAGCAGGACGACACCCAGGCTGGCAATCCACGTCCGCACGCGAGGGAGTAAGTCCGCGATCGTGCGGGTCAGCAGCGTGGCCGTCCGTCGCTCAGCCTTGGGCCGGCGAATCGTCAACTCGCCCAGCATGATGGCGAGCAAGACCGCACAGCCGGCGATTGCGGGTGCCGACATCGCGAGGCGCCCGAGCCCGACCTGCTGCGCGTTCAGCGCACCGATCGCCAGGGTCGCGCCCACCGCGATGCCGATCCAGCGCCATAGTGTCGTCCATTGCTCGACCGCGGCCAGGTCGGCTCCCGCCGCTTCGGCGCGCAGGCCGCGCGCGCTCACGAGGCGAATGACGGCCACGACCAGAACGGCCAGGAGAGCGAGACCGATGAAAGGGAATAGGAGTTGGACTGACATGCGACGGCTCCGTCTTGTATCGTTGAACTGATACAAGGAAGCATGGACGCCGAGAGAGCTTGTGTCAAGTAGTTGATACAAGTTTTGTAATGGGTTACCCCGGACGAGATCAGACCCGGCGCAGCACCGTCATTCGGTGCGCCGCGCGCGTGAGTGCGACATAGAGCACCCGCACCCCACCCGGGGCTTCATCGATGATGGCCTCGGGATCGACGACGATCGTCGCGTCCCACTCCAGGCCCTTGGTCGACATGGGGTCGATGACGATGACGCGGCCGTCGAGGGCGCCGTCCAGCGGGGCCAGCCGATCGGCATACCGCATGGGCGTGATGATGGCGATGGAGCCCGCGACCTGCTCGCCCAAGACGTCCAGGGCATCGCGGACTGAGACGAAAGTGTCCAGTGACAGCGGAGCCTCGGTCGGTGCAATACCCGTCTCGCGCACCGCATTCGGGATGTCCGCATCCGGCACGAGGGGGAGTATGACGTCCCGCGCGTAGTCAAAGATCTCGCGGGCGTTGCGATAGTTGGTGTCGAGGTGGAAGAGCCGGCGCGGCTGCGAGCCGAAGGCCTCCTCACGCGCGGCTACCGCTTCGGCAGCGTCGGTCCAGGAGGCCTGCGCGGCATCACCGACGACCGTCCAAGAGGCGTATTCAGCTCGGCGGCCGATCATCCGCCATTGCATGGGCGAGAGGTCCTGCGCCTCGTCAACCAGCACGTGGGCGTACTCGGCCGGTTTCCCAATTTGCCCGCGTAGCAAGGCTTCTCGAGGGTCTCCAGGGGCGACTGCGGCGCCCGTTCGCATGGAGAGCGGACCGCCGAGACGCGCCCCATCCGGGCCCAATCGATCGTCCAATTCGTCGATCTCGTAGAACCCACGATCCTCGTCTTGACCCTCTTGAACTGGGCCGACATGAGCGGACAGGGCATCGATCAGGGCAACATCGGCCACCGTCCATTGACCGCACGCCAAGGCATCGCGCATCGACTGCGCGAAGGCCGCCAACTCGCCGTCAGTGAACACTCCACGACCATGGCGGTACGCCAGATCCGTGTCCGCGAGCCACAGCAAGACCTCGCGCGGATCGACTTGCGGCCACCACGCCTCCAGGAAGTCATCGACCGCCATCGACTGCTCGAAGGCCTCGAAAAAGTCCGCGCGTTCGCCAATCCGATGGGTGGCCCACGCGGCTTCCGCGAGCATGGTGCGGACGGCCTTCGCGGCCGCATTGCGGGCGTGTCCACGCAAGGCGCGGCGCCGAATGTCATCCAGCACATGGACATTCAGGTTGATGGCCTGGCCGCCAACAAAGGCCCGGAAGCTCTCGGGTGCGCCAGGAACCCGCCCGCCGGCGGCGCGTTCCAACAGTCGACGCACGCGCAAGGTGCCCTTGATGGCCGACACCTCGGGGCGATCGAGTCGGCCCGTCGACACGGCGTCGACGACATCACCGAGTGAGCGCAGCGTGACCGAGTCCTCGCCGAGCGAGGGCAGGACGCGCTCGATGTATGCGGTGTACGCACTCGAGGGACCGATGACGAGGACTCCTCCGGCCTCATACCGCCGCCGCTCGTTGTAGAGCAGGTATGCCGCCCGGTGCAGCGCCACGACCGTCTTGCCCGTGCCGGGGCCACCGGTGATCTCGGTGACGCCGCGGCCAGGGGCGCGGATCGCCTCGTCCTGGTGCCGCTGAATTGTCGCGACGATATCGCGCATCCGCGACCCGCGCGTGCGCGTCAGAGCGGCCATGAGCGCGCCATCGCCCGTGATCACCAAGTCGTCGGGGGCCGACGGCGCCATGAGATCGTCTTCAACACCGATGACCCGAGAACCACTGCTGCGCAATACTCTTCGCCGGATGACGCCCATCGGCTCCACCGGAGTGGCGCGATAAAAGGCCGATGCCGCGGGGGCGCGCCAATCCACAACGAGCGGTTCGTAGTCCTCATCGCGCACGCCGAGACGGCCGATATAGCGCACTTCCCGATCCGCGTCGAGCCACCACTCGTCGGGCAGGTCGGCTGCGGGCGTGCCGCGATTGGCGCCAAGATCCACCATGTCGAGTCGGCCGAAGACGAGGCCTTCGTATTGCTGATCAAGGGTGGCCTGGCGGCGAGCGGCGTTGAAGACCAGCGCATCGCGTTCGAACAGGCCGGTGATCTCCTCGTCGCGGATGTCGCCGCGCCGGTCGGTGCGGCCGCGCGACATCCCGTCTGCGGCAACGAGACTCGCGCGGTCACTGGCGCGGCTCAACTCGGCATACACGCGGTCCACGTGCGCTTGCTCATGGGTGATTTCCCGGGCGACCACATCGGCAGTCGACGCAGGGGAGGGGTTGCTCACGACGAACTCTCGATCGGGCGGGGAAAGCTGCGAACGTAAAAGTCTAGGACCTCACACGAGCCCCTGGCGCGCGGCCTCGACGCCCGCCTGGAAGCGCGTCTCGGCCCCGAGGGAATCCATCAGGTGGCGGACGCGCCGCTCGACGGTGCGATGGGAGATCCCGAGGCGGCGCGTGATCGTCGAGTCGGTCGCGCCGCTGGCCATCAACTTCAGAATGACCGCATCGCGACTCGCCGTCCCGCCGGCATCTCGGTCCATTTCCGTGGCCATCGGCACGGCGAGGGCCCAGAGGGTGTTCATGATGCGCACGAGGGCGGTGACGAAGGCCTTGTTGCGGACGAGTAGGGAGCCGTGACCGCTGGGATCAATATTGCTGAACTCGACCACGGCTGCTGATTCGTCGACGATGACTGTTGAGAAATGGACCGGTCCCATCAGCCGGACCTCCTCACCACCGATGATTCGCTCCCGAAGCGCATCGAGGGTCCCCGGGGTGTCGAGCACCGCGTGGTCATAGATGGCCCGGATGTCGATCGCCTCTCCCCGGGCGTTCCGGAAGAGCTCCTTGTGCGAGTTGTATGGGTCGAGGAGCAGCTGGCGGGTCCGGCGCGAGTCCGCGCGGATGCAGAGAATCTCCTTGTTGGCGGCGGCCGTGATCGTCGCCGTCGCCGACGCGATATCCGCCAAGCTGCCGATATCGCGGTTGCCGGCGTCTGCGGACTGCACCTGCCGGGCGGCGGCATACACCTGATGCAACTCGCTGGCCGTGGCGCGCCAGGCGCGCGCTCGTCGCTCGGTGTCGGCGGCCCACGCCGGCAGAGCGATATCCGGGGCCGGGACCTCCCACGATCCGTCTGGCCCGATGATCACCAAGCCCCGGGTATGCAGCACGAGCGCAGCCTGCTCGACGAGTTGGCGGTCCATGCCTGAGGCGACGAGGGAGGTGACGCTGGGGTTGGCCTGGCCGATAATCCCCATGTAGACGAAGCTGATCTCTTCCTCGCTGATCGGGAAGCGAGCATCGTCGGCGCAGCCCTCCGGGCTCCGTGTCTGCACGGGGAGATCTTCCTCGAACTGGCGGGTTTCCGTCAACGGCGGGGAACCCACAGGACTGGGCTTTACTTCTGAGTAGGTTTTTGTAAAACTTTCATTGGTTGATCCCGCGTCAACCCGCACGCAGAGCGCCGGTTCCCCCCAACCAGTGCGCCACGTGCCCACGGCGCGGCGTCTCGGGGGAATCCCCCCCCCTGCTCCCCGAGACGCCGCGCCGTACCTATTTCCTCCGGGTCTTGTGCTCCTCATGGGGAGACGGGTCCGCTCGTACCTCGCGTCCCCGTCCCGCTCCTAAGCAGAAACCCCGCTCGGCTCGTGTGGTGACCTGGAGCGGCTGGGGCGACCCGGCGCGGCGGCTGGGGCGACCCGGCGCGACGGCCGGATGGCGGGCGGGGCGGCGACCTAGCGGATGGGCACATAGGCTTGCGCGCGTGAAGGTGCTGGTGGTGGGGTCGGGCGCGCGCGAGCACGCCTTGGTGCGGGCGCTGGCGGCCGATCCGGACGTTGAGAAGGTGGTCGCGGCGCCGGGGAACCCGGGTATGGCGCGGCTCGCGGACTGCATACCCCTGACCAATCTGACCGATGGCGAGGCGGTCGTCGAGCTGGCCCGCGATCAGGCGGCTGACCTTGTCGTTATCGGGCCGGAAGCTCCCCTCGTCGAGGGCGTTGCCGACGACCTGCGGGCAGCGGGCTTTGCGACCTTTGGCCCGTCGGCGAGGGCCGCCCAACTCGAGGGCAGCAAGGCCTTCGCCAAGCGCATCATGGCCGAAGCCGGCGTGCCTACCGCGATGTCGCACGTGTGCACCACCGTCGAGGAGGTGGCGGAGGCGATTGATGCCTTCGGCGCGCCTTTCGTCGTCAAGGACGATGGCCTGGCCGCCGGCAAGGGCGTCGTCGTCACCGACGACCGTGATGCCGCCCTTGCCCACGCCGCCGCCTGCCTCGAGCGACCCGATGGACGCATCGTCGTCGAGGAGTTCCTCGACGGCCCGGAGGTCTCCCTCTTCTGCATCAGCGATGGCGAGAATGTCATCCCGCTCGCCCCGGCGCAGGATTTCAAGCGGGTCGGCGAGGGCGACACCGGCCCGAATACCGGTGGTATGGGCGCCTATTCGCCGCTCGACTGGGCACCAGTGGGACTCGTCGAGGAGGTTGTCGAGCGGGTCGCCAAACCGACCATTCGCCAGATGGCGCTGCTCGGTATGCCGTTCGCCGGCGTCTTGTATGTCGGGCTGGCCCTGACCGCGCGCGGCCCGCGGGTCATCGAGTTCAATGCCCGGTTCGGTGACCCGGAGACGCAGGTGGTCCTCGCGCGGCTCGCGACCCCCCTCTCGACCCTGCTGTATGCCGCAGCCACCGGCCACCTCGACCGCCTGCCTCCGCTGACCTGGCGCCCCGACGCCGCGGTCACCGTCGTCCTCGCCGCCGACGGCTATCCCGCGACCCCCCGCACCGGCGACCCGATCACCGGGGCGGACGAGCCCGGCGACCTGGGGGAGCGGGCGGCATACGTCCTGCACGCGGGCACAAAACGAGATGGCGATGGCCTCGTGAGTGCCGGCGGGCGAGTCCTCTGCACCGTGGGGCTGGGCTCTGACCTCCAGGCGGCGCGGGCCGCGGCCTACTCCAGGATCGCTCAGATTGACCTGCCGGGCGGCCACTTCCGGCGCGATATCGCCCTCGCGGCCGCCCATGGCGACATCCACGTCCCCGGCTGAAGATCATTGGGAGAGAACATGATCGAGCTTCCCGGCTACGCGCCTGTCTACTCCGGCAAGGTGCGCGATCTCTACGCTCCGCTGCTTGCCGACGGTGAAGTCGATCCCGACCGCCTGCTGCTGGTCGCCTCAGATCGCATCTCCGCATACGACTTCATCCTGACGACGCCGATCCCCGACAAGGGACGGGTGCTGACGCAACTGTCGCTGTGGTGGTTCGACCAACTGGCCGATCTGCTCCCGAATCATGTGTTGTCGACGGACGTGCCGGACGCCGTCGCCGGGCGGGCAATCCTGGTCCGGCGGCTGGACATGCTGCCCGTCGAATGCGTCGCTCGGGCCTATCTAACCGGTGGTGGGTTGGGGGAGTATCTCGCCACCGGCGCCGTCAGCGGCATACCTCTCCCCGACGGGCTCGTCGACGGCTCCAAGCTGCCCGAGCCGATCTTCACGCCCTCGACCAAGGCGCCGCAGGGCGAGCACGACGAGCCGATCCCGTTCTCGCGAGTGGTGCACGATCTCGGCGTCGAACGCGCCGCCCAGGCGCGTGACCTCACGATCGCGATCCTGTTGCGCGGCAACGAGATCGCTGCCGAGCGCGGCATCTTGCTGGCGGACACGAAGGTCGAATTCGGCCTCGACGCGGATGGCGAGATCATGCTCGCGGACGAGGTGCTGACCCCCGACTCCTCGCGCTTCTGGCCCGCCGACCAGTGGCAGCCGGGGCGTCCGCAGGCGTCCTTCGACAAGCAGTATGTCCGCGACTGGCTCACCCACGAGAGCGGATGGGACAAGCTCTCCGGCGAAGCACCGCCACCGCTGCCCGTGCAGGTCGTCGACCAGACGCGCAACCGCTATGTCGAGGCATTCGAGCGACTCACGGGCACGTCGTTCTGAGGCCGTTTTCCGTAGGTCTCGGGCCGGGTCAGGGCTCGAATGCGTATGCCGAAAATCCCCCGCTACTCCCGGCGTGGGCCTAGCCTGCTGTCGCATGACCACCCCCCGCCCCGCCCTCCTTGCCCTCGCGACCGCCGGCGCGACGACGCTGATCGCCGCCATCGCCCTCCCAGCCCAGGCCGCCGGCTCCTCGTATGTCGCCCTCGGCGATAGCTACTCCTCCGGGACCGGTACCCGCAGCTACCTCAATGACGGAACGTCGTGCCAGCGCTCGGTCTATGCCTACCCGAGCCTGATTGCCAGCGCCTCCGGCTACAGCCTGAACTTCCGGGCCTGCTCCGGCGCCAAAATCCCGGACGTCACGAATACCCAACTATCGGCCCTGACCAGCTCCACGGCCTATGTCACGATCTCGGTCGGCGGCAATGACGCGGGCTTCGCCAGTGTGCTGACGACCTGCGCGCTACCCTCGTGGATGAGCAACTGTTATGGCGCGATCGATAAAGCAAATGCCTACATCAACAACACCCTGCCCAGTGCCCTGAACACGCTGTATGCCAGCATCCGCGCCCGCTCGCCGCAGGCGAAGGTCACCGTCGTCGGCTATCCGCGAATCTTCAATGGCGAGGACTGCAACGCCTTCACGTGGTTCTCGCCGACCGAGGAGTCGCGCCTGAACGCGACCGCCGATCTGCTTAACAGCAAGCTCGCCAGCGCGGCGGCGGCTCGAGGCTTCTCCTTCGCCAATCCCACCTCCCGGTTCGTCGGCCATGCTGTCTGCGACAGCCCGGAGTGGATCAATGGGCTGTCGAACCCGATTTCGGAGTCCTACCACCCCAAGGTTGACGGCCACGCCTACGGTTATCTGCCGACCGTCAGTCCCTATGTCACTGGCTCGGCGCTGCGGATGTCCGCCGGCCTCAAGGCGACCGCGGCCGCCTCCGCCGATCGGCTCGCTCGCGAGCAGAGTGCGTATGCCGCCGCCGACCGCCGCATCCAGCCCAAGTCGTTTGTTGCACCGGACCTGAGCACCCCTGCCGCGAAGGCCGCTGCCGCCCGCGCCGGGGTGGACTTGTCCTCGCGCGCGAGCATCGACGCCGCCGACGCTGCGTATGACGTCCGCCAGCGGGCCGCCTTGCGCTGAGGATCCTCGCTGACGCTCGCCCGCGCGACCGGGAAGGTGGCTGGCATCGGCCACCCTCCCGGCAGGCGGGCAGGCCGAGCCCTTCCGTGATGACTGGGAAGATGTGCACATGCCTCCTCGTCGTCGGATCCGTCCCGCAGACGGCCAGGCGGCTGTGCAGCGGGTCAAGGCTGCGGCGACGGAGACGGATATGGAGCGCGACGACCTGGCTCTGGCGGTGCGCTATACGCTCGAAGAGCTCGCGCAACGCCATCCCGGACGCAGCGTCGAGGTGCGCGTTCCGCCCTTTGGGGCGGTGCAGTGCATCGACGGCCCCGTCCACCGGCGCGGCACGCCGCCCAATGTCGTCGAAGCCGATGCGTCGACCTGGCTGGACTTGGCCGTCGGAGCCCTGACCTGGCAGGACGCCGTGGAGGACGGCAAGGTGCGCTGGAGCGGCACGCGTGCCGATCTCTCGGAATACCTCCCCCTGCAATGAGCGCCTTGCAATGGGCGCCCCCCGGCTATTCGCCCGGATAGGCGACACCGATCTGAGCCCGGACCTCATCGAGCGTGCGCATGATCGACAAGGTGTCGCGCCAGGGCATGATTGGGCTCTCTAGCTCGCCAGCCGAGAGCCGACGGGCCGCCTCGGCGGCTTCATACCGCAGCCCCACATGGCGACTCCCGAGGTCGTAACCCCAGGTCCCCAGCACCGCACCGTCGGGACTGACCAGGCGAACCTTGTTCGGCATATAGAAGTCGCCGTCGATCTCGATCCTGGCCTGATCGCCTGCCACGCAGGCGGTGGTCGGGGTCTTGGCAGCCATGGTGGCGTTGAGGATCGCCTGGGCGCCCCCGTCACCGCCCCGGGCCACGATGCTCACCGTCGCATCGACGCCCTCCGGGGTCAACGTCCCGATGGCCTGGACGTCGCTCAGGTCGCCGAGCACCATCTGCGCGAAGGACGCCGGATAGATGCCGAGATCGAGCAGCGCCCCGCCAGCGAGCGCTGGATCGGACAGTCGCTGGGGACCGCCCGGCCACAGCCGCTGGCCGTGATCGGCAAAGACAGTGTGTACCGTGCCGAGATGCCCGCCTTCGACAAGCTGGCGAACGACGTCATAGTGCGGCAGGAAGCGGGCCCACATCGCCTCCATACAGAACAGGCCGGCAGCCCGTGCGGCGCCGAGGAGCCGCGAGGCTTCGTCCGCGTTGCGGGTGAAGGCCTTCTCGACCAGCACCGGCTTGCCAGCCTCCAATGCGAGCAAAGCGTGCTCGAGGTGCGCCGAGTGCGGGCTGGCGACGTAGACAATGTCCACGTCCTGTGCCGCCACCAACTCTGCATAGCTGCCCACGCTGCGGGCCACCCCATGCTCGGTCGCGAAGCGGGCCGCGGATTCGGCGTTTCTCGACCCCACGACGGCGAGAGTGGACCGGGTGCCGGAGCGCACGGCATACGCCATGGCCCCGGCAATCAGACCGGTCCCGAGGATGCCCCACCGGACCGGTGGGGCATCCATCGGGTCGGGGACCCGGCTCTGCGGCAGTTCGCTCACCGCGCCCCGCGCATCATCGCGTTGCGCGCAATGATGTCGGCCGATGCCGGACGGATGCCGTCGAAGCGGGCCGGCAGGAAGCCGTTCTCGGCGGTCTTGGCCGGCTTGGTGCGGGCGGTCAGCCAGTTGTAGAAGAACGGGCTTAGCTCCTTGCCGGAGATCCGCTCGGCCATGGCGGTGAACTCCGGAATGCTGGCATTGCCGCCCTTCTTGGCCGCAGTCCACGCCTTGAGCAGCTTGGTCATGTCCGCCTCACCGATGACATTGCGCAAGGCTGCGAGAGCCATCCCGCCGCGCAGATAAACCGCGCCATTGAATTCATTCTTGGCGCCGGGATTGGAGATCGGGACCTTCCAGAAGGTGGGGTCGCCGCCGAAAGCCCCGTAATACTCCTCTAGGAGCTGGTTGGTCGTGCCCTCACCCTTCTTGTCCGACCACAGGAACTCGGCATAGGTGGCGAAGCCCTCGTTGAGCCAGATGTCGCGCCAGTTGCGGATGCTCACCGAGTCGCCGAACCACTGGTGGGCGTTCTCGTGGACGACGACATACATATTCGTGCCGCCCTCCCAGAAGTCGGGGGTGTAGACGGGCCGCTGCTGAGTTTCCAGGGCGAAGCCGAAACTCTGGTTGGCGATGACGCCGCCGACCTGCTTGAAGGCATACGGACCGAACTGTGAGGCGCCCCAGTTGATGACCTCGGGCGTGCGCAGCACATCGGCCTTCGCGCGGGTGATCGCCGAGTCCGAGCGCGTCGTGGTGATCGCCGTGGTGTACGGCCGTTGGTTCATCGTGCCCGTCAGCACATCGAACTGCCCGACGGCCATGAAGGCGAGATAGGTCGCCATCGGCTGGGACGAGGACCACTTCCAGACGTCCTTGGTGGTCCCGCTGGTCTTGCCCACGAAATCCCCGGCACCGATCGCTTCCAGGCCCTTGGGCACCGAGAAACTCATCTGGTAGGTCGCCTTGTCACGCGGGTGGTCGTTGCTGGGGAACCACCACGCGGCGATCTCGGGCTCGCCGAGCGCGATCGCTTCGGAGCCACTGCCGATCCATGGGCTCACGCCGTTGTAGCTGAGTCGGCTCGGGATGCCGGTGTAGGTCACCTTGACGACCATCGTCGAGCCATTCGTCAGCGGCAGCGTCGGCTTGACGACGAGTTCGTGGGGGTCCGGCTTGGCGAACTCGGCGGGCTTGCCGTTGACCGTCACGGTCTTGGCGTCGAGCATCAGATCGAGGTTGAAGGACGACAGGTCCTGGGTCGCCTTGGCCGTGATAATCGCCGTGCCGGTAATCCGGCCGGAGGTCGGGACATAGTCAACGAACAGGTTGTAGTTGGAGACGTTGTAACCGCCATTGCCATAGGCGGGGTAGTAGGGGTCGCCGATCCCGCCCGCGCCAGGCGTTGGGGCGGCATTGGCGGCTGTCGCCAAGAGCATCGCGACGGCTGATCCCGTCGCGGCGCTCCCCACGAGCCGTCGGCGGGTAGTGGTTGAAAGGGTCATAGCCTGGTCCTCTCCCTGGTCGTCCATGGCCAGTGACACACTAGGACCAGGGACCGACAACCGCATCGGGTCGGTCCGAAAATCTGCGAAAGGGCGGCCGTCGATGACCCGCAAAGCAGTGGTTCGTCGGGAACCGCGGGTGGCGACCTTCATCGTCACCGGCGCGCTCGTGGGCTTTCTGGTCGGCTCGGCCATCTACCTGCTGAACGACGACAACGGCCTGTATGACAGCCAAACGGCTCTGGGTTATCTCGCAATCCTCGGCCTCCTGGTCGGCGCGCTGGGGGGTGCCGCGGTGGCGGCCTTGGTTGCCGGCGGGCGCCGCTGACATACCCCGGGTCGGCTCCGCCGACTCTTATGGGCTCTCGCGCTGCGCGCGCGTGATGTATGCCGGTCCCCCCGCCTCCCGCTCGTCCAGCGCGCTGTCGGTCCGGCACCGTATCTTGGTGCTCGCGAGGCGCGGCAGACGCTTCTAGCGAACGGAGTGGCAATGGCATACGACGGGTCCGGCGAATATCGCGAGGACGGCGACGAGGTCTGGGAAGGCGACGGCGAAGGCCGCATCGTCGGCCATGAGCGCGTCGCGACCTGGGCGGAGGAGACGCGTCGCTACCGGCGCAATCCCGGTGGCTGGTGGTGGGGCGCGCTCCTCGGGGTGCCGGCTGTCTTAGCCGCCGCGGGTCTGGCGTTCGGCGGCTCTGGCACGACCGCGAACTCCGGATCGGCAGGCAAGACCTCCCCGACCTCCACGACGTCCAGCGCGGGGCAAACCTCCGGCAGCTCATCGACGTCCAGCTCGAGCGATTCGAGTTCCTCGTCGTCCTCGGGCTCGCCGGCCACGGGCGACGGCACGGTCGCCAGCAGCGCTTTCGCCATTACCCGCGCCGGTGATGCCGTCACCGTCCGCGCCGATGTGCCAGACGAGGCGGCCAAGACCGCGCTGATCGACTCCGTGAAGTCCGCCCTCGGCGTTTCCACGGTCGTGGACAAGGTCACCGTGGCCGCGAGTGCGGCGGGGCCGGCGCCCGCTGCCGTCGGGAGCGCGCTTGCCGCCTTGAAGGATGCCGGCGACTTCGGCCTCGCCTGGGACCTGAAGTCCCTGGTGGCAACCGGAACGGTCGCCGCCGAGGATGCCAAAACCAAGGTGGCCGACGCGCTCGCCGCGGCCTGGCCGGGCGCGTCCGTGAGCAATGGCATCACCGTCGGCACGGATGCAGCCGCCGCCTGCGCGAACCTCGGCGACTCGATCAAGGTCGCGCTCGCCGACACCAAAATCACCTTCGTCAAGTACGGCACCGACCCCAATGACGACTCCGTTGCCGTTCTCAAGAGAGTCGCCGCCATGGCCTCGAAGTGCGCCGATGCCCGGCTGACGGTGACGGGTTATACCGACTCCTCGGGCTCTGATGCCGAGAACAAGCGGCTCAGCGAACAGCGCGCACAGTCGGTGCGCAAGGTGCTCGTGAGCAATGGCGTCGCGGACACCCAGGTCACGGCCGTCGGCAAGGGCGAAGCGGACCCGATCGCCTCCAACTCCACTCCGGCGGGTATCGCCGCCAACCGTCGCGTCGAGATCACGGTGAACTGAGGAACTCATGGAATTCGTTACTGCCTGGCTGTGGTATCTCCTGGCCTTCGCCCTCGGAGCCCTCGTCGCCTATCTCGTCGCGCGGATGTCCGTCGGCCCCACCAATGAGAACGAGGCCTTCGCCGACGTTCCCGAAACTCGTGCGATCGGAGACCTGTGATGAAGTGGTGGCTCTTTGCCCTGGCATTTGTGCTGGGCGCCCTGCTGACCTGGATTTATATGGTGCGCCGCGCCACCCGCGAGGTGCGCATCATCCAGGAAGTGCCGATCCGCTCCCGTGAGGGCGGCCTGGCCGCCGGTGCTGCTGCGGCGAGCGCGGTCGGCGCTGCCGCGGTCTTGGACGACGACGATGTGGATGCCGAGTATGCCGAGGCGGACCTCGATCTCGCGGCGGCCGATACCGCTGTGGACCTCGAGCCTGCCCTGCCGGCGGTGGACCTGGACAAGACTGTTGTTCGCGAGCACCCTGCCGTCGACCTCGACGGCCCAGCCGCGGATATCGACCTGGACGGGGGCGTCGACCTGGATGCGCCGGACGTGGACTTGGATGCTCCGGACGCGGGGATCGATCTGGATGCTCCCGCTGCCGACATTGCCTCCCCGGCCGTAGATCTGGATGCCCCGGAGGAGGGCATCGATCTGGATGGTGGTTTGGATCTCGACGCTCCGGTCGTCGATCTCGATGTCCCCGCGGTGGACCTCGACGCCGCAGGCGGCGGTATCGACCTGGACACGCCCGCCGCCGACATCGCGGTCCCGGCCGCTGACCTCGACGCTCCGGATGCTGGCATTGACCTGGATGCCCCGGCGGCGGATGTTGCGGCGCCAGCCGTGGATCTCGACGCGCCGGGTGCGGGGATCGATCTGGACGCGCCGGACGCGGGGATCGATTTGGATGCCCCGGCTGCGGATGTTGCGGCGCCGGCCGTTGATCTCGACGCGCCGGGTGCGGGGATCGATCTGGACGTGCCGGATGCTGGCATTGACCTGGATGCTCCGGCGGCGGATGTTGCGGCGCCAGCCGTCGACTTGGGTGCTCCGGACGCTGGGATCGATCTGGATGCTCCGGCGGAGGATGTTGCGGCGCCAGCCGTCGACTTGGGTGCTCCGGATGCTGGGATCGATCTGGACGCGCCGGATGCCGGTATTGACCTGGATGCTCCGGCGGAGGATGTTGCGGCGCCAGCCGTCGACTTCGACGCGCCGGATGCTGGGATCGATCTGGACGTGCCGGATGCCGGCATCGACGCGGATGCCCCTGCGGTCGACGTTGCGGCTCCTGCCGTGGATATCGATGGGCCAGCGCTCGATGCGGACGCTGCAGAGGACTCCGTCGGTCGGCACGCGGGCGTCGACCTCGATTCGGCTGACGCCCCGGCCATCACCGGTCCAAGTTATGCACCGGTCGTGGCCGTCGGTGCGACGGATGCCGATGTGGACGCCGACTCTGGCCTCGACCTTGGCGCCCTAGACCAAACGACCGACGACCAAACTGTCACCAGCCAGGCCGGGCTGTTGGACTACGACACTCCAGTGATCGCTGAGGTCGACGATCCGTCCACTGAGCTGCCGGACTACGAAAGCACCCCGGCGATTGCCCAGGAAACCGAGGTCGAGTCCGAAACCGTGGACGCCGGCGTCGACCTCGATGCCAGTGCGTCGGCCGTTGACGCCGAGCTCGACTTGGACTCCACCCAGGTCGACGGTGACGCGGCAGAAGCAGCCGTTGAGGAAGAGCTCGACCACCTGCCTGCCGCCGACGTGGTGGAACCGTCCGATAACCCAGAGCCAGAACTGGCCGGTGCCGATGCCGCGGGACTGGACGTCGATGCCCAAGAAGCAGCGTCAGAGGCCGCTGATGAGGAACTGGACTCGGGCGTCGCTGCGGGTCTTGGCCTAGCCGGCTTTGCCGCTGCCGCCTATGGCGCGGGATCAGTCCTGCCTGCTCGCGACGGATCCGGTCCGGAGGGCTGGGAGGTCAAAGGCAACGAGGACTCGATGCTTTTCCACACCCCAGAGAGTCCGTCATATGCCTGGACCAAGGCCGAGGTGTGGTTCGAGGACGAGGCCACGGCAGCAGCCGCCGGCTTCGCGGCCTGGAAATGGCGCACCCGATCGGCTCCGTCTGAGGCGGCCGCCGTTGCGAGTGGGGACGAGGTTCAGCCCAGCGCCGAGGACGGGAGCGTCGAGGCGACCCCGGCTGACGATGCCCAGGCTGCCTTCGCCGGTCTGGACATTGATGCCACGAACGACCTCGCCTCCGAAACCGCCGAGGGCGAGCCGGCCTCGGCCGCCCCAGGCGAGTCCGAGTTGGTGGCCGAATCGGGCGTCGAGGACGGGACCGTTCAGGCGACTACGGAAGCCGATGCACGGACCGCCTATGCCGACGTGGACAGCGACGCGCCGGACGACACGGGGCCCGAGACGGCCGGGGCCGCGGCCGAGCCGCTCGCCGAGGTCGAGCCCGCGAGTGCCGGTGCGCTCGATGAGGTTGCTGCTGAGCTCGAGCCGGAGCCCGAACCCGAACCGGAGGCTGAGCCGCTGGCTGAACCCGAGCCGGTTGTCGAGCCCGAGCCCGAGCCCGAGCCCGAGCCGGAGCCCGAGCCCGAGCCCGAGCCGGTCGCGGAGCCCGAACCCGAGCCGGAGCCCGAACCCGAGCCCGAGCCGGTCGCGGAGCCCGAACCCGAGCCCGAGCCGGTCGGCGAGCCGGAGCCGGAGCCGGAGCCCGAACTGCAGACTGAGCCGCAGGCTGAACCCGAGCCGGAGCCGATCGCCGGTTTGGAGCCGGAGCCGGAGACCGAGTCGGTCGTTGAGGCGGGCGCGGCCCCGCACGTCGCCTTCTCGCTAGCCTCCTATGGCGCGGGCTCGGCGGTGCCGGCGTCGGATGGGTCCGGGCCGCAAGGCTGGTCGGTCAAGGGCAACGAAGACTCGATGCTCTATCACACCACCGAGTCGCCGCACTTCGAGCGGACGATCGCGGAGGTCTGGTTCATCGATGAGGCCACGGCTGCCGCCGCAGGCTTCTCGCCCTGGAACTGGAAGACGCGGCGTCCAAGTCCGTCTGCCGACACCCCGGTGACTGGCACCCCGGCGGCGACCGACGTCGACACGTCAGAAGACGCGACGAGCGATGTTGAGCCCGACGAAGCGCAGACCCTCGAGGTCGAGACCGTCGCGACGGACACCGCAATCGAATCCGCGGCGCCGGACTCGACCACGTCCGATCTGGAATCCCCCGACGACCTGCTGGATATGGGCTCAATTCACGCCCCGGCCACGCGAGCTAGCGCGCTCGTGGACACCGAGCCGGCCACTTTGGCCGGGCTCGAACTCCCCGGTGCCGCAGCCGAAGAAATGGAGGTCCCGGCAGCGGGCCCCACCGCAGAACCGGCGGCACCGGCACCTGTCCCGCTGAGCGAGGTCGACGAGGGGCCATACGGCCGCGGTTCGGTCAAGGCCGGCCCGCGCGGCAAGGGTCCGGACGGCTGGACGATCAAGGGCAACGAGGACAGCATGCTCTTCCACACGCCCGAGAGCCCGTGGTTCAAGCGCACTCGCGCCGAGGTCTGGTTCTTCGATGAGGAGAGCGCGGTGGCCGCTGGGTTCACCCGCTGGGATCGCAACAAGGATTGATCCCGCAGCCCCCCCCGACCCTGTCGGGTGGCACCGGACGCGCCCTAGGTGCACGAGGACCCCGTCTGCTCCAGCAGACGGGGTCCTCGCTTTGGCACGCAGTTTCGCGCCGGAGCGCTCAAATGCCAGCCGAGCGCAGGTATAGCTGTGCTCGGCCGCGATTTGAGGGCTCCGCCGCGAGGACTGCGCTCGAGTGGGGCCGGGCGCCGCGGCGCGAGGCCCCCGCCCCCCGCGCAGCGGAGCGCTGAGCTCGTGGCCGTGAGCGGATGTGTCTCTGGAGCGCTCAAATGCCAGCCGAGCGCAGGTATAGCTGTGCTCGGCCGCGATTTGAGGGCTCCGCGACGAGGACGCTGTACCCGTCCGACGCTGTGGGAGACTAAGGCCGTGCCAGGAGGAGACGGCCAGCTCACCCACGACCTACTGCCCGGGGAGCGCGGCCCGCAGGATGCGTGCGGGGTGTTCGGGATCTGGGCGCCGGGCGAGGATGTTGCCAAGCTGACCTACTTCGGTCTCTATGCCCTGCAGCACCGCGGCCAGGAATCGGCCGGCATCGCCGCCTCCGACGGCCGCCGCCTGCTGGTTTACAAGGACATGGGCCTGGTCTCGCAGGTCTTCGACGAGCGCTCGCTGTCCGGGCTGGTCGGACATATCGCCGTCGGGCACTGCCGCTACTCCACGACCGGCGGCTCGACCTGGGAGAACGCACAGCCGACGCTCGGCGGCCATAGCGGCTTCACCGTCGCCCTCGCCCACAATGGCAACCTGATCAACTCCGCGGAACTGCGCGAGCTGGTCATGGAACGCGCCGACGCGGGATTCGATGTGCACGCCGGGGAGTTGCGTCGCGGCAACACGACCGACACCGCCCTCGTCACAGCGCTCCTTGTCGACGACCCGTCCCGCAGCATCGAGGAGCGCGCGCTGGAGCTGCTGCCCCGGCTGCGCGGCGCATTCAGCTTCGTGTTCATGGACGAGCACACGTTGTATGCCGCCCGCGACCCGCAGGGGATCCGTCCCCTGGTCCTGGGTCGAGTCGAGCGCGGGTGGGTGGTCGCCTCCGAGACCGCCGCCCTGGACATCGTCGGCGCCTCCCTGATTCGTGAGGTCGAGCCCGGTGAGCTGATCGCCATCGACGAGGACGGCCTGCGCTCGAGCAAGTGGGCGATTCCGGAGCCCAAGGGTTGCGTCTTCGAGTACGTCTATCTCGCCCGGCCGGACACCACGATCCGCGGCCGCGTCGTGCACGAAGCACGAGTGCAAATGGGCCGCACGCTGGCCCGTGAGCATCCGGTCGAGGCGGACCTCGTCATACCCACCCCCGAGTCGGGCACGCCCGCGGCCATCGGCTACGCGCAAGAGTCCGGGATCCCCTACGGCCAGGGCCTGGTCAAGAATGCGTATGTCGGGCGGACCTTCATCTCGCCGAACCAGACGATTCGCCAGCTCGGTATCCGGCTCAAGCTCAACCCGCTGAAGGACGTTATCCACGGCAAGCGGCTGGTCGTCGTCGACGACTCGATCGTGCGCGGCAACACCCAGCGCGCGCTCGTCCGCATGTTGCGCGAGGCCGGTGCAGCCGAAGTGCACGTGCGCATCTCCTCGCCGCCGGTGCGCTGGCCGTGCTTCTACGGCATCGACTTCGCGACCCGTGCCGAGCTGATCGCGACGGGCATCGGGGTCGATGATGTCTGCCGGTCGATCGGCGCCGACAGCCTCGGCTATATCAGCGAGGCCGGCATGGTAGCGGCCACGAACCAGCAGCCCGATCAGCTGTGCAGCGCTTGCTTCACCGGCACCTACCCGATTCCGTTGCCCTCGGAGGACAAGCTCGGCAAGGGCCTGCTCGAGATGCAACTGCCGATGGACCTCAGGCCGCTCGACTGAGCAACCAAGAGCTCCGGCCCACAACGCAAGCGGGGCCGAGGCGGTAGTTTCGGCTCTGTGAGTCTTGAGAAGGTCGTCTTCGGCTTCTTCGTCGTCCTCGCGGCGACCTTGAACTTCGGGTACTTCATCGGCGAGTTGACCGACCCGAACGTTCACAACAAGTACGAACTCTTCGCGGCGGTCGTCGTCAATATCATCGCGGTCATCTTGAAGTTCGGGGACCGCACGCAGATCGGCGCACTCCATCTCGCCACGAGCTTGGTCGCCGCCATCCAACTCCTCGCCGCAACCGTGACCTGGCTGCTCGCCGATGCCGATGGCGTCGTCAGTGGCGCCGAGATGAGCGCGGTGGTCTCCATCTCCGGTGGCGCGCTGATGGCCAATGTCGTCTCCATCGTCCTGCTCGTGGCCGAGACGATCACCTACCACCGCCGCTGAAGCCCGCCGTGGTCAACCCGCTGCTCCTGGTCCGTCCGCGCCGGCGGCGCTCGACCGACCTACGGCAAAACCACGTCGCCATCCCCTCGGCCGCACCCGGATCTGATGCGATCTTCTTGCTGCTGCGCCGGATGCGGGTGCCCCTGGTCGTCCTCGTCGGGGTCTTCACGGTCAGCGTCTTCGGCCTGGCCGCCATGCCCGGCACGGACGCGGACGGCAATCCCGCCCGCATCGGCGTCTTCGAAGCCTTCTACGTCATGAGCTACACCGCCACGACCATCGGCTTCGGCGAGATCCCCTATCCGTTCAGCATCCAGCAGCGACTGTGGGTGACCGGATGCATCTACGCCACCGTCATAGCCTGGGCGTATGCCATCGGCATGGTTCTCGCGCTCAGTCAGGACGAGGGCTTCCGCGATGCCGTCGCCGCCCAGCGCTTCGGGCGCAAGGTGCGCCACCAGAACGAGAAGTTCCACATCATCGCCGGCTATGGCGGGGCGGGCCATCGGGTCGGCAATGCCTTGGACCTGATCCGATCGCGCTTCGTCGTCATCGACTCCGATGGCCTGCGCATCGACCGGCTCGCCACCGAGCAACTCTCCTCCGAGGTGCCGGGCGTGCAGGGCGACGCCGCGGCGCCCGCTGTGCTCGGCCTGGCCGGTCTGGGGCACAAGCACTGCGTCGGCGTGCTCGCACTCGCCGGGGATGATCTCACCAATCTCGGGGTCGTCCAGGCTGTGCACCTCCTTCGCCCGGAACTGCCCGTCATCGCCTGGGCGCGCGATCGCGAACTCGCTGAGCACATGCGCGAGTTCGGGGCGACGGCCGTGGTCAATCCGTATGACCGGTTCGGGGCCTATCTCGCTATCGGGCTGCGTCGGCCCGTCACCTTGCAACTCATGCATTGGCTGATGTCACCGCTTGGCAGCCCCGTCCCGGAGACGGCCCACGCCGTGCCAGATGGCACCTGGCTGGTCTGCGCCGAGGGCGCCTTCAAGGCCGAGATCGAGCGGGACCTGCGCGGCGCCGGATACGACGTGGTCCACCGCGACCCGAGTGATGGCATCGGCGACTGCCGGGATTATGTCGGCTTCGTCGCCGGCGCCGATCACGACACCGTCAACCTCGCGCTCGGCGCGGAAGTGCGGCGCCAGTCGCCGAGCATCTTCTTGTGCCTGCGTCAGAGCAAGGCCGCCAGCGCCCCGCTGTATGACGCCTTCGCCCCTGACTCGATCTTTCTCGCCACGGAACTCGTTGCGCGCGAGTGCTATTCGCGGATCGTCACGCCCCGAATGTGGAAGTTCCTGGAGTTCTGCGGTGAGCAAGACGAGGACTGGTCGCAGGCCTTCCTCGATCATCTGCTCGACCGCTGCGGGCCGGGGTCACCCAATGGCTGGCGCTTGAGCATCGATGAGGCGGGGGCGCCGGGTCTGGTCCGTTGGCTCGCCCACGACCCGATGACGATCGGCCAATTGCTCCGCAATCCCGCTGACCGAGAATCCTTCGCCCCGGTCGTCGCCCTGGCGCACAAGCGCGGCAGCGAGGTCACGCCAACTCCAGACGAGGACACCCCGCTGCGGGTGGGCGATGAGCTACTGCTGGCCTCGCCCGCCCGCGGCTACGCCTTCCTCCACGAGACGCTGTTCAACGAGGCCGTTGCGGAGTATGTCGCGACCGGGCGCGCCGTGCCCACCACCTGGCTCTGGCGTCGTCTGACTCGGACACGGAGCCGGCGCCCCGCGAGCACGGCGTAGGGTCGGCTTGTGACTGACGCGCCGATCACCTATGCCGCCGCCGGGGTCGACGTGGAGGCCGGTGACAAGGCCGTGGAACTGATGAAGTCCGCCGTCGCGCGGGCCACCCGCCCGGAGGTGCTGGGAGGGCTCGGCGGCTTCGCCGGCCTGTTCGACGCCTCCACCCTTGCACGAATGGACCGCCCGATCCTCGCGACCTCGACCGATGGGGTTGGCACCAAGGTCGCCATCGCCCAGGCCCTCGACCGACACGACACGATCGGCTTCGACCTGGTCGGCATGGTCGTCGACGACATCGTCGTGTGCGGCGCCGAACCGCTTTTCATGACCGACTACATTGCCTGCGGCAAGGTCGTCCCGGAGCGAATCGCCGCCATCGTCTCCGGCATCGCCGCGGCCTGCGAACAGGCCGGCACCGCCCTCGTCGGCGGGGAGACCGCAGAGCACCCCGGCCTGCTAGGGGAGCATGAGTATGACGTCGCCGGCGCCGCCACCGGGGTCGTCGAGCACGCCGACATCCTCGGCCCGCACCGGGTCGCCCCGGGCGATCTCGTCCTCGGCCTGGCCGCGTCGGGCCTGCATTCCAATGGCTACTCCCTCGTGCGGCGGGTCATCGCCGCCGCGGGCTGGGCGCTCGATCGGCAGGTCGAGGACTTCGGACAGACGCTGGGGGATGAGCTGCTCACCCCGACCAGGGTGTATGCCGCGGACCTGCTCACGCTGATCCGGGATCCGCAGGTGCGGGAGGCGGGCGGCGTACACGCGCTCTCGCATGTCACCGGCGGTGGCCTCGCGGCCAACCTCGCCCGCGTGCTGCCCCCCGGCGTGCATGCCCGGGTCCACCGCGAAAGCTGGTCGCCGCCAGCGGTTTTCACGACCATCGGGGCACTCGGCAAGGTCCCGCCTCTCGACCTTGAGCGCACGCTCAACATGGGCGTGGGCTTCGTCGCGGTGCTGCCCGAGTCGGCCGCTGACCGGGCGGCTGCGCTGCTCGCCGACGCGGGAATCCCGGCCTGGGTGATGGGCGAAATCCACGCCGCGCAGGCTGCGCCGATCGAGGAGGGCGTCGAGGTCGTGCGCGGCTCCAAGGGCGTCCATGGCGGCTCGGTGCAGATCCTCGGCAACTACGCCACCTGACAACGCCTAGATCAGCCGCGCGCGGACCAGAGGGCCACGCGTTCCTTGGCCGTCCCGGCCAGCCATACCCGATCCCCCGCGACCGCCACCGCGGTCGGGCTGCCCGGCACCTCGAGTTCCAGCATTCCGCCGTCGGTGCCCGCCGTGCTGCGCGGGAGCGGCCAGCGCCATACCGTCCCTGCACCGCTGCCGTCCGCGAGGGCCAGCCAGGCATAGGCCGCGCTGACACCGGTGCCGACCCATTCGGCCTGGTCCGGCACCAGCGAGGTCATCGTGTCGCCCGCCTGGGCCGATCCGCGGACCGGCGCGCGCACAGTGTCGACCGTGAAGGTCCCGTCCGCGCTGAACCGGCCGAGCCAGGCCCGCAATTCACCGTGATCGCGCCCGGCGAGCACGCACCATACAGGTCCACAGGAGGCCGCCTCGACACCGGTGCTCACCCCGTTGGCGCTCTCAGCAGCCAGAAGGGTGGGCAATTCTTGGGCGTGCCACTGACCATCCCGCTCGACCCAGGCGAGCGGAGCCACCCGCACCCCCTGCTGTAGATCGGTGGCCGCCCCGGCGAGCAGGGCGCGCCCTCCCGGCGCGGTGGCCGCCGCGCTGATCTGCACCAGCCGGTCGGCGCGGTTGGCCAACGCGGTGCCCGCGGACTCGGCCCGCACCCACCGCGTGCCCTCCGGGCGCCAGATCGCGGCGTCCAGCCCCGTCACGGCCGACTTCCAACTGCCGACCAGCAGCGGCCCGGTCGCGTCATAGGCCACCCCGGTCAACGCTCCCGCATCAATCCCTCCGAAGGTCTCGAACGTCTGCGGCTGCTCGAGCACCGGGCCAGCGCCGCGCCATACCGCCCACCGGACATTGCCGTGCGCGCCGCCCGAGATACCGGTCAGGCCGGTGACCTCGTTGCCATCCGTCGCGAGATAGCGGAAGCGCCCCTCAAAGGCATAGGGCGAGCTGGCCGTGATGTCGAGGGGCACCAGATCGTCGGTCGATGAGACTCGGAACAGCCCCGCACGAGGGCGAGCGGATACGTCATAGGTCCCGAGCAGGGCCTCGTGACCGAGGGCGGCCATCGCCGTGACCGGCCCGGGGAGCCGCACGTCGACGGGCGAGAAGACATCATCGAAGCGCTCCCCGCGCGAGCATCCGGCCGGCCCGGCGAGGGCCAGGATCAGGGCGCCCGCGAGCGCGCGACGCCTCACCGCAAGCCCGCGAAGGTCAGCCCCGCGCTCGCCGCGCCGAGGGCCGCACCAAGCGCCACCTGCCAGCCCGTATGCCGTCCCGCCCGCCACCGCGCCCAACCCACCAGCGCGACCAGGGGGCTGAGCAGCAAGGCCCCCGCCCCGAGCCGGATCGTCAGGATCGTCACCGCGCCCGCGATCACGGCTGTATGCAGTGAGGCCTTGCTCATCGTCGTCACCAGCCCGAGCGTGGCCACGCCCGCGACGAGCGCCCACACCAGCGCCAGCAGGTCGCGTGGTGCGTTCAGCGCGGTCAACACCAGGGTGCCCACCATGACGCTGACCAGCGCAATAAGGGCTGGAAGATGCCGCTCATCGCGCCGGATGACGTGCCGATCCGCGACCCGGCCGGTGCGCACGAGGAGGGCGAGGGCGGTATACGGCAGCAGCACGGCGAAGGTGACGATGAGCGCCGACCAGCCGAGAGCGGGAAGCCAGCCCGGGCTGGCGGCACGCGCGACCGCGAGGACCAAGGCGGCGACGACGACGCCCGGATCGAGCAGATTCGACATCCGGTCGGCGGCGGCGGAGGGCCGGGCGCGCTCCTGCCGGATCAGATCGGGGTGCGCCGTCACCGCGCGGGCCTATCCGATGACGATCTGGGGGCCGAAGAGCGCCATCGCGTCCAGGGCCCGCTGGTGATTTTCTGGGGTTGAGCCGGCACAGGCCGCGGCGGCGATGCGGATCGTCGCGCCCGCGTCCGCGGCAGGCAGAGCGGTGGCGATCACGCAGCAGTCCGTCGACACCCCGGCGAGCGTGACGCGGGGCTGCTCCCCGAGGACGGCCCGCAGTCGATCGGACCACTTGCCGAATCGCGGCTCCGTGACCACATGCCCGGCGAGGCCGTCGAGGGCGGGCACCACGGCATACAACGGATCGGTGTCGGGGACCAGGGCGAACGGCCAGTCGTCGTAGTAGGAGCCCCACGATCCGCCGAGGCCAGGCTCAGCGACGAAGCGGGTGATCACCGTGCGTTCCGGGCCGTATGCCGCCGCGAGGGCGACCATATCCGGCAGCGCGCCGGCGAACATCGGCGACCCCCAGGCGCTCGTCGTCGGATCGGCGAAGATCGCCTGCGGGTCAATGATGACCAGCCAGTCGTCGGTGCCGAGCGGGGCGCTCGTCATGCGCGGTCGGAGTAGGTCGCCGTGCCGCGCGCCATTTCCTGGTTCGCGACCTTGCCGCGCCGGGCCAGGAAGGTGATCAGGAAGGAGCCGACCAGGGCGAGCAGCACGCCGAGGTTGGCATAGGGCCAGTTGCCCTCCCAGTAGCCGTCGGTGGCATTCCAGGTGCCGAGGTTCAGCGGCTCGAGCAGGAAGCCCTGCCAGTTGTTCCAGCTGGCGTCGGCAGCGAAGTTGTTGACCACCAGGCCCCAGCCGATGACGGACATGACGATCATCGTCCCGATCGAGACCCAGTCCACGGCGCCATAACGACCCGTTGTGGTGAAGAGCGAATCGTCGTCATAGTCGCGCTTGCGCAGCGCGATGTCGGCGATCATGATGCCCGCCCAGGCGGCGAGGGGCACGCCGAGGGTGATGAGGAAGGACTGGAACGGGCCCAGGAAGTTCTTGGCGAAGAAGACGACCCAGATGGTGCCGAGGGTCAAAATGACGCCATCGACCAGGGCCGCCATCGGCCGCGGAATGCGCACGCCCAGGGAGAGCAGGGTCAGCCCGGAGGAGTAGATGCCGAGGACGGCGCCGGAAACCAGGGACAAGATGACGGCGATGAGGAAGGGCACGAGGAACCAGGTCGGCAGCACCTGGGCCAGGGCGCCGATCGGGTCGGCGGCAATGCCCTCCTTGACAGCATCGTCCGAGCCGGCGAGCAGCAACCCGAAGATCACGAGGAGCGTCGGGGCGATCGCGCCGCCGAAGGTATTCCAGAAGACAATCGCCGAACCCTTGGCGTCGCGGCGCTGGTAGCGGGACCAGTCCGCCGCGATATTGATCCAGCCGAGACCGAAGCCGGTCATCAGCATCACGAGGGCGCCGACGACGGCCTGCCATGGGCCAGAGGGGATCGCCGACACCTTGCCCCAGTCGATGTGGGAGGAGGCGATGACGACGAAGAGGATCGTCACGATGCCCGTGATCCACGTGAGATAGGACTGCATCTTCATGATGATGTGATAGCCCGCGACGGAGGCGAGCACGATCATCGCCGCCACCACGATGGCCGCCACGATCTTGACGCCGGTCCCGCCGCCCCAGCCGAGCCGCTCGAAGACCGTGGCGGTGGCGAGCACCGCCATGATGGACAGGAAGGTCTCCCAGCCGATCGAGACCAGCCACGAGATGACGCCGGGCAGCTTTTGCCCGGTGACGCCGAAGGGGGCTCGCGACAGGATCATCGTCGGGGCCGAGCCGCGCTTGCCCGCGATGGCGATCACACCGCAGAGGGCGAACGAGATGACGATCCCGAGCACGGTGACCAGGGCCGCCTGCCAGAACGAGATCCCGAAGCCGAGCACGAAGGCGGCATACGAGATGCCGAAGACCGACACATTGGCCGCGAACCACGGCCAGAAGAGGTCCTTCGGGGAGGCGGTGCGCTCGGCCTCGCCGATGATCTCGATGCCGGTGGTCTCGACACCGAGCGAGCGCACCCGTTCGGCGCTCGTGCTATTGGCAGTCATGCTCAGAGCGTGCCAGATCAGCACGCACCCGTGGGGGACCCCACGGTCACGAGATGATGCCACTCACCCGCCGCCAGGGCAGCGGCCCCGGCGACGTGAGGGTCAGTCAGGTGCTGAAGGCGACTTCAGCGACTGGACGCCCAGCGGGCGTAGTCGTCGTTGTAGTCGTCGTCATCCGGCTCGTCGGCGGCAACTGCCCGCTCGGTCGTCCGTGTTGCTCCGTGAAGCTCTCGCTCAAGCGCGCTGAGATCGGTGTTCGGGGAGTAGTACTTCAAATCCCGAGCAACCTTGGTCTGCTTGGCTTTGGCCCGGCCGCGCCCCATGGCGTGACCCCCTCATGTCCTAGCGGGATGGCATCACTCCGGCCAAGTCGGCCTTAACGCAGCGATCCCGGTGAATGTGTGTTCGTGGGGATAACGCTACATGAGGCTCGAAGGATTCCGCGCCTCGTCGCCAGCCGGCGCCGTGATGCCTTCGTTACGAAACCACCGACAACCCTCGTCACGCCTCATACGTCGGAGAGGGAAAGGGCCCGGAACGGGTTCGGAAAGCGACGACACCAGGGGTTTGATCAGCATGAATGCAAAGATTTCCACCGCCGCCACCCTCCTCGCGGCCGGTCTGATCGGTTTGACGGCGTGCAGCCCGGCGGGTACCGATGGTGCGTCCGGGCCGGCAACGTCCCCCACCAGTGTCTCCACCTCGAGCACGTCCTCAACGACCAGCCCGAGCCCCTCCTCCACGACGAAGCCGTCGCCCTCGGCGACGACCCCGTCCTCCTCGACGACCACGCCGTCACCGACAGCGACCAAGCCGTCCCCGACCACGACCAAGCCGACGCCCCCGAAGCCAACCCCCACGACCCCCAAGCCCACGCCGACCACTCCCACACCGCCCCCGCTCAGCGACACCTCCACGATGAAGCAGGGCGACAAAGGCCCCGCCGTGCAGCGGATGCAGCAGCGGCTCTCCGACCTCGGCTACTGGCTCGGCACGCCCGATGGCGAATATGGCTACCTGACCTCCCAGGCCGTCATGGCCCTGCAGAAGACGGCCGGCCTAGGCCGCGATGGCGTCTACGGCCCGGCCACCAAGGCCGCCCTCGACAAGGGCATCCGGCCGACCCTGCACGTCACCGGCACCGCGGTCCAGATCAACCTCGCCACCCAGGTTCTGACCGTCGTCGAAAATGGCGCGATCGTCGCGATTCTCAACACGAGCACGGGCAGCGGCCAGACGTATGTCAGCCAGGGCCAGACCAAGACCGCGATCACCCCCAAGGGCACCTTCTCGGTCATCTACGAGGTCAACGGTCTCGACCACGGCCCCCTCGGCACGCTCTACCGCTCGAAGTATTTCGTCGGCGGCATCGCGGTCCATGGCTACACCTCGGTCCCGGCCTATCCCGCCTCGCATGGCTGCGCCCGCGTGAGCAACCAGGCGATGGACATGATCTGGGCCCGCAACCTGATGCCGATGGGCCGGACCGTCGTCGTCCTCTAAGCCCGCCCGCGCCAGCGCCGCCGTCCACGAGCGGCGCCTGGCGGGCGCCGGCCGGGAACGGCCGGCACCAGTCGGGAACGAAAGAACCCCCTCACGTGCTCTATGAAGGCAGGACGTCAGAGCGATCGGACCGGAAGGGGGCCACGTGGCGCAGCACGCCGACTTCGAGCAGTTTGTTGCCGCGCGGTATGCCGCCCTGGCCCGGACCGCCCTGCTGCTCACCGGTTCCCGCGCCAGCGCGGAGGACCTGCTGCAAGAGGCCCTGCTCAAGACCTATGTCGCCTGGTCCTCGGTGCGGGCTCGGGAGGCGGCCGAGGCGTATGTCCGCACCACGATGGTGCGCCTGCTGATTCGGGATCGGAAGCGGCGGTGGAGCGGGGAAATCCCGCACGAACAGCTGCCGGAGGACACGGCATACGAACCGGATCGGGCGGGGGGACTGGCCGTCCGCACGACGCTGGCCGCGCTCCCGACCGACCAGCGGGCCGCCATCGTGCTCCGCTTCTATGCCGACCTGCCCGAGTCGGCGATCGCGGAGGCCCTCGGGTGTCCGGCCGGGACTGTGAAGTCCCGGATCTCCCGCGGCCTGACCGCCCTGCGTGTCAGCGGTTTGCTGGCCGATGAAACCCTCGCGACCGGAGCGCCATCATGACCGAGCTGCGCACCTTGCTGGACGATGCCGTCGCCGACGAGAGCTTCACGGCTCCGGCACCCGACTTCTATGCCACGGCCCGGCGGCGGGCGCGGCGGCATACCTGGACCCGGGCCGGTGCGGCGGCGGCCGGGGTCGCAGTCCTCGCGGGGGGTGGGGTCGGCGCGGCGCAGCTGCTCGGCGGGCCGGGTGCGCCGACCCCGCCGGCGTATGCCGTGGCCGCCTCCGCCGCCCCGCAGTGCGTGCGCGATCAGCTGGCTGAGGCGAACTCGCTCGCGCGCAGGGGCATCTACAGCGCGGTGGTCGTCGACCTTCCGGGTTCGCCAGAGGACTTCCTCACGCGGGGAGTGACCAGGGGGTACGGATGGGCGAACGCCCAAGCGGTGGCGACTGTCCACGACCTGCCCGGTCTGACTCCGGGCGGAAGTTTCCGGCTCTGGGAGGGTGTCACCCCGGAGATGAATCCGGCCCCGGGGCGCTACCTGATGTTCCTCTTCCTCGACGTGCGTCCCGGCCCGCCCAGCGACCAGGTCGGCTCGCCGACGTGGAGCTTCGCGACCGCGCCGGTGCTGCCGGTGGTTGGCAATGACGTCCTCGTGCGCTGCGCGGATGGGAGTCTCACGCGCGTGGCCTGGACCGATGCCTCGACCACCTGGCTCGCGCCGAATGCGCCGGTCGCCCCGGTGACCCCGCTGCCCCCCGGCGCGGCGTCCACCGAGTCGCCGCCCTCCTGAGGCGTCGGGCGTTCAGGGGGCAGCGAGGAATCCGCGCAAGGTCTCCGTGAAGTGCCCGCCCTGCACGCTCCAGTCGTATGCCGCCCGCGCGGCCTCGTGCCCGGCTCGCCCCATCGTGGCGGCGCGTTTGGGGTCGGCGCGCAGCGCCAGGATCGCGTCGGCGGCGGCTACCGGATCATCGAAGGGCACGACGATCCCGGCGTTGGCGGACTCGACCAGATCGACGGCCACGGGCAGCGGGGTCGTCACGACCGGCACGCCGTGCGCGAGATATTCGACGATCTTGGTCGGGCGTGAATGGCGATAGTTCGGCAGGTTCTGCAGCAGGGAGAGCCCCGCCAGCGCCCCGGGCAGCATCGCTAGCGCCTCAGCCGCCGGCACGAACCCGTGCCAGGTCAACACGCCATCGCGCTGGCCTGCCTCGAGCAGATCGCGGGATGCGTCATCGCGCGCCCCACCAATGACCTCCAACCGGCAGGAGCCCTCGGTCGCCGCGGCGATGCGGCGTGCCGCCTCGACCATGACGCCGGTGCCGCGCGCCATCGTGACGGTGCCGAGATAGACCACGCGTTCGGTGCCCGGCGGCTCGATGGTCGCCGGCACCGTCACGGCATTCGGCACAACGGCGTGCTCGCGAGCGAAGCGCTCCTGATAGGCGTATTCGGCGAGCAGCAGGCGATGCCGCCGCTCGGTGAGTCGCTCGGTTCCGCGCCACAGCCGCCCGATGACCCCCTTCGCGGGGCGGGGCAGCCAATCCTTGGCGACCAGCGCAGCGGCCGGATCCTCGTGGACATCCCACACAAGATTGCGCAGCCGCAGCCCCGTCACGGCGGCCACGATTTCCGGATCATGGACGAGGACGAGATCGTGCTCGCCGCCTTGGGCGGCGATGAGCGCGCGGGCCGCCCGGTCGGCGGCCAGCCGGTCGCGGCCCAGCGCCCGGGGCAGGTCCATAGTCCGTAGCCCGGGCAGCAGCGGTTGGGGGCGGTCATACGCCGTGAACGGGGCGGCATAGGTGACCCGCCAGCCGTCGGCGAGCAGGGCCGGGATCTGGCGGTAGCGGATCCGCGAGTCCTCCGGATCGTGGACGACCGTCACGACGAGGATGCTCGGCACGCGCGTCATACCCCTGTGGGCGGCGCGTCCTGGACCGCGGGCGCCGCAGGCTTCGGCGCTGCCGCCTTCTTGGGCAGCGTCCTTTCGTAGGCCGCGACGACCTCCTCGGTCGGCCCGTCGGCGATCAGCCTGCCCTTATCCATCCAGATCACTCGCGAGCAGATCTGGCGGATCGTGGAGTTCGAGTGTGAGACGAGGAAGACGGTCGACGCCTGCTCGCGGATCTCGGCAACCTTTGCCGTCGAGCGCTCGCGGAAGTCGGCATCGCCGGTCGCCAGGGCTTCGTCGATCATCAAGATGTCGGGCGAGGCGGCGGTCGAAATGGCGAACCGGAGGCGGGCGGCCTGCCCGGAGGAATAGGTGCTCATCGGGCGATAAACGGCCTGGCCGATGCCGGAGAAGTCGACGATCTCATCGAAGCGCTCTCGCACCTGGCTGCGGCTAAGACCCATCGCCTGGCCGCCGATATAGACATTGCGCTCGCCGGAGAGTTTGCTCATCAGGACAGCATTGACGCCGAGCAGGGCCGGTTCGCCATTGATCCAGATGTCCCCGCGGGTCGGGGGTATGACGCCGGCCAGGGCTCGCAGCAGCGTCGACTTGCCGGAGCCATTGCGGCCGATGATGCCGATCGACTCGCCGTGATAGGCGACAAAGGAGACATCCTTGACCGCCTCGACCTTTTGCTGCGTCGCGAGATCGCGGCCCTTCTTGAACAGGCCGGCGAGCAGTGATTCGTCGTCCGGATCGGCCACCGGGGCGGCGGCCTTCTTGGCCCCGTGCACCTGATAGGTGATGTCGACATGGCTGGCGATGAGGGAGGGTATGCGGTCAGCCGCGGCCATAGTTCGCCTCGTCCCGCCAAAAGATCCACAGGCCGACCAGCAACAAGATGACCGACCAGGCGGCGCCGGCGGCCCAGTAAGTCCAGTTGATGCTCAGTTCGTCGAGCAACGCCTGCCGGGTCAAGGTGATCGGCAGGGCCAGGGGCTGCAGATTCAGGATCTCCCGCACGAGGGGGTGCCCATCGGCATACACATCGATGCTGAAGAAGACGCCCGAGACATACCGCAGCAAGCGGATCGCGACGGGGATGAGGTTGCCGATATCCCGCGAGACGCTCAGCACGCGTGCCCCGACGAGCACCAAGCCGCCAACAATGCCGATCTGGATCAGGAAGGCGACGGGCACGAGCAGCCAGGAGAGTTTCGGCAATTCGCCGGTCGCCAGCATGACGACGAAGAGCACACCAAAGGCGGGCAAGGTGGCCAGCGCCTCAGCGATGACGACCCCGATCGGCAACATCGCCCGCGGGAAGCGCAAGGCTCGCACGAGATTGAGATTGCCGACCACGGCCTTGGAGCCGGTCGTGATCGCCGAGGATGAGAAGCCGAAAACCACGACGCCGATCGACAAGAAGGCGATGAAGTTGTCGACGCCCTTGCGGGTGTCGAGCAGCAGGCCGAAGATCAGGAAGTAGCTAACGACCAGGAAGAGCGGGTTCAGCAGGTGCCACAGCACCCCGAGGCGGTCCTCGGCATTCTCGTTGGACGCCTGGGCCTTGGACAGCGTCCACAAGAAGGAACGTCGCTGCCAGAGCCGCCGGATATAGACGCCGAACGGCGGCCGCCCGCCCAGCCGCTCGAGCCCATGGCGCTGCGCGAGCGCCATGGCCTCCTCTGCGGTCAGGGCGGGCGGGGCCCCGTTCGGGGCCGGGGTCACAGGCGCGAAACCTTCTCACCGTCGGTGACGACACCGCGCGTGTCGAAGAAGCGCTGGCTCTTGTCGGCCAGGGCATCGACCTCGTAGTCGCGGTGGTTCTGCAGCAGGATGACCAAGTCTGCGGCGGCGACGGCCGCTTCGAGGTCGTCGGCCCGGCTGACCCGGTCGCCCAGCGCGCGCCACTGCGTCACGTGCGGGTCGTGGAACTGGACGGTTGCGCCCTTGTCGGTCAACTGCTTGGCCAGCGGCACGGCCGGGCTCTCGCGCTGGTCGGCGATATTGGGCTTGTAGGTGACGCCGAGCAGCAGGATCGTCGAGCCGCGAAGCGCCTTGCCGTCCTCATTGAGCAGATCCTGCGCGCGGGAGACGACATACCCAGGCATTCCCGCGTTGATCTCCTGGGCGAGCTCCACGAAGCGGAAGGGGTAGCCGAGGCGAGCGCGGACGTTGTGGCTGAGGTAGTTCGGGTCGATCGGGATGCAGTGCCCGCCGACGCCGGGGCCCGGGTAGAACGCCTGGAAGCCGAAAGGCTTGGTCTTGGCCGCTTCGATGACATCCCACAGGTCGATGCCGAGGTCGTGACAGAAGCGGGCCATTTCGTTGACGAGGGCGATATTGATGTGCCGGTAGGTGTTCTCCAGCAGCTTCGCGGTCTCGGCCTCTCGGGTGCCCTTGGCGCGCACGACCGTGTCGACGAACTGGCCGTAGAAGGCTGCCGCCGCGTCACCGGACTCCGGCGTCTGCCCGCCGACGACCTTGGGGGTGTTCTTGGCGCCGAACTTCTCGTTGCCCGGATCGATGCGCTCGGGGGAGAAGGCAAGGTGGAAGTCCTTGCCCGCGACCAGGCCGGTCTCCTCGAGGATGGGGCGCACAACCTCATCCGTGGTGCCGGGGTAGGTCGTGGACTCCAAGATGACGAGCATGCCGGGCTTGAGGTTGTCGCGGATCGTGTTGACCGCCGACACCACCGGGCCGAGGTCGGGGCCACCGTCATCGGAAAGGGGGGTGGGGACGCAGATGACGATGGTCTTGGCCTCGGCCAGCCGAGAGGAGTCGGTGGTGGCTTCGAATCCCGCAGCCTGCATCTCGGCGATGTGCTCGTCGGTGAGGTCATCGACGTGGGACTGGCCGGCGTTCAGGCCGTCAACGACCCGCTGGCCGATGTCGAAGCCGAGGACCTTGAGGCCGACGCGCGAGGCTTCCTGTGCGAGCGGCAGGCCCACATAGCCGAGGCCGACGATGGCGACGTCAACAGACATATGGTCTTCAATCTCCTAGGGGCGGGGCTGAATATGCGCTGTGCGACCGGCTGTGGGCCTGGAGTCGGCCCGTTCCCCAATCTGGCAAATTCTACAGCCTGGGCCCCCCCATCCTGGCATCGGCGATATGTGGCCCGCAGCGGCCGCGACGCGCGCTCGCCGCGAGTGCCGATCGCCGGGTCGGGTGCGGGCGAGCGTGACATGATCGGCGCACCATGTCCAGCCCGTCGCAGCACCCGTCCGGCAGCGCGCCGGGGCACGCCGATCGTGATCGCGTCTTGTTCATGTCGAGCAATGGGGCCGGGATGGGCCACCTCACCCGGCTGCTGGCGTATGCCGCCCACCTCCCGGACTCGATCGAGCCCTATGTGCTCTCGCTATCCCAGGCGGTCCCGGTGGTCGCGGAGTTCGGTTACCGCTACGAATATCTGCCCTCCCATGGGGCCTTGGGCATGACGTCCGCCCTGTGGCAGCCGCTCTTTCAGGAACGGCTGATCGAGATCGTTGACCGGGTGGCCCCGAAGGTCGTCGTCTTCGACGGTACCCACCCCTACCGCGGGATCGACGCGGCGCGGGAAGCCTTTTCCGACGCGCGCTGGGTCTGGTCACGCCGGGGCATGTGGAAGCCCGGACGCAATGCCGACCAACTGGCCAAGTCGGCGTGGTTCGATGAGGTCATCGAGCCGGGGGACCTGGCCGCGGAGGCCGATCACGGGGCATCGGCGAGCGCCCCGGCATACCGCGTGGGACCGGTGACGCTGACCGGACCTGAGGAGATGGTCAGCCGTGCGGAGGCGCGGGCTGCGCTCGGCCTGCCGGTCGAGGGGCGGATGGGCCTGGTGTCCCTTGGCGCGGGCAATATCAACGACACCGCAGGGGAGCTGGGCGCCGCCGCGGCCGCCCTGCGCGACCAGGGGTGCGCCGTCGCGGTCACCGAGGTGGCGATTGCCGAGCAAGCGAGCGGCGGCGGGGTGTATGCCGTGCGGGCCTACCCTCTCGCCCGCTATTTCCGGGCTTTCGATCTGGTCGTCACGGCGGCCGGATACAACTCCTTCCACGAGGTTCTGCGGCTCGGTGTCCCCGCGATCTTCGTCCCCAACACCGAGACCTCGCTCGACGATCAGGTGGCCCGCGCGTCGTATGCCGATCAGCAAGGCTGGGCGCGAACGGTCACCTCGGCCACCGAGCCGGACTTCGCCGAGGCGGTCCGCTTGATGCTCGCGCACGGGGCCGACATGGTGGCGGGTGCGGTCGCCGCCGACCCGGGTAATGGCGCCGCGGATGCGGCAACGCGCATCGTCTCGCTGGTGGCGGGAGGCGACGGCCGATGAAGCTTCGCCGCAGCAGTGATGGCAAGCCGGCGTGGCTGGTCTCGGCGGCCCGCGCCGTCCGCTCCTCGGATCGACTATCTGGGGTCGGAAATCGTGCGGTCGAGGGCGTGCAGGGCAACCGGACTCTGGTCGACATCGCCACGCGCGTCTTCGCCTTCTCCGGCGGCGTGCCGGTGATCTACCTGCGCGGGGGCGCGCCGCTCGACGGCGTCGAGCATCAGGAGCGGCTTCCGGTGGTGCTCGTCAATGCGGTGGGCGTCGAGGAGGCGCACCTCGCGGGCCTACTGCAGCAGGTCGCCGAGGTGCAGCAGCGCACTGTGGGCTTCCGTCCGCTCCTCTTGCTGTCCGTGCCCGCCTTCCGTGAGGTGCGGGCATATGGCTGGCCGATGGAACTTGTTGTCGCGCAGCAGGACTGGGACTTCCCGCAGCAGTGGGATGACTATCTCGCGCAGCGCTTGGCGATGATCGCCACGCGCTACCGCATCTGGTCGACGGTCGGCTGCGGCGATGGTGCACTGGACCCGATGGGCGCGCGGATCCTGGAACGACTGGCGACCTATCGGCCGTGGGAGACGAGCTTCCTCTGATGCGGGGCACAGGTGGGGTCTTAGGGGGTATGGCATGAGTTTTCTGCTTCCGGTTCGGCGGTATGACGAGTGGGACGTCCCAGCCCTGCTGGCCGCTAAGCGCGGCCGGCAGGTGTCAGTCGTCATCCCGGCCCGCGACGAGGCGGCGAGCGTGGGCGGTGTTGTCGAAGGCATCGCCGCAGCGTGGACCGGGGAGGTGCCGCTCGTCGACGAGATCGTCGTCATCGACAGTGACTCGGTGGACGAGACGGCGGCAGTGGCGCGCGCGGCGGGCGCGATCGTATTCTCCGCCAAGGATATTCGCCCGGACTTGGGTCGAGCTGAAGGCAAGGGTGAGGCGCTGTGGAAGGCCTTGCATGTCGTCACCGGCGATCTGCTCGTTTTCGTGGACGCGGACCTGGTGGATTGGGGGCCGCACTTCATCTCCGGCCTGCTCGGCCCGCTGCTGACCAATGACGACATCCAGTTGGTCAAGGCCGTCTATGACCGGCCAATGTTGGCGCCCGACGGCTCGCAGGCCGAAGCCGGGGGGCGCGTCACAGAGCTCGTGGCGCGCCCACTGTTGGCCTTGCACTGGCCGCAACTTGGCGGGCTGGTGCAGCCGCTGTCGGGGGAGTGGGCGATCCGCCGGGCGACCTTCGAGCGACTCTCGGTGCCGATGGGTTATGGCGTCGAGATTGCCGCCGTGCTCGATATTGCCGAGCGCCACGGAGTCACCTCGATCGCTCAGGTCGATCTCGGACGGCGCACCCACCGGCATCGCCGGCACGACACGCTGGGGCCGATGGCGGTTCAGGTGATCGCGGCGGTCGAGGCGCGGCTCGGGTGGCGCACCCCGGATCGGCGACCGGATCCCATCAAGCTCGTCCAATTCGACCGCACGACAACCGGTTTCGTACCGCGTGAGCAGCACCCGGACACCGGGGAGCGTCCTCCGGCGAGGAGTGTGCGGTCCTACCGCGACGATCCCGATGACGGCACGCTCGGATGGGGGCCACGATGACGCTCCATCTTGGGCGCCACGTGTTCGAGCCGTCGGCGCGCCTGGTCATGGCGATCGTCAATCGCACTCCGGACTCCTTCTATGACAAGGGCGCGACCTGGGCCACCGACGCGGCCAAGGATCGGGTTCGGCAGGTGGCCGACGAGGGCGCCGAAATCGTCGATATCGGCGGCATCAAGGCCGCTCCGGGCGCCGAGATCGACGCCGAGGAGGAGATGCGCCGCGTCGTCGATTTCGTCGCATGGACGCGCTCGGAATTTCCCGACCTGATCATCTCTGTCGACACCTGGCGGGCGCAGGTGGCGCGCGCCGTCGCTCAGGAGGGCGCCGACCTCATCAACGACGCCTGGGGTGGCGCTGACCCCGAACTGTCTTCTGTTGCAGCAGAATTCGGAATAGCCCTCGTGGTCACCCATACCGGCGGCGTCACGCCACGCACCCGACCGTTCCGGATGGAGTATGACGATGTCGTCGCGGACATCCTGGAATCCGTTGTGGGACAAGCCGAACGGGCTGTTGCCTTGGGGGTCGAACGCGAGCGCATTCTCATCGACCCCGCTCACGATTTCGGCAAGAACACCTGGCACTCCCTCGAGGCGACTCGCAGACTCGGCGAACTCGTCGCGACCGGTTGGCCGGTCCTGGTGTCGTTGTCCAACAAGGACTTTGTGGGCGAGAGTCTCGATCGACCGGTCGGTGAACGCCTGATCGGAACGCTCGCGACGACCGCGATCTCCGCCTGGCTCGGGGCGCAGGTCTATCGCGTTCACGAGGTGGCCGAGACCCGCCAGGTGCTCGACATGGTGTCAACGATTGCCGGCGACCGGAGGCCCGCGCGCACGGTTCGGGGGCTGCAATGAGACGTGCCGTCGAGACCGAGCCGACCATGGTGCGCGGCGCGCTCGTCGTGCCGAGCCCGCCGATGCAATTGCCGGAATATGTCGGGCTGACCGACCCCGCGGCCGAGATCCGCGACCGCTCGGTCGCTGCCCTCGCCGAGACCATCGCCGAATGGCAGCCCACGGCCATCGCGGTGCTCGCGGGCCACGATCCGCTGGCCGAGCATTCGCTGGGATCGGTGGCGGCCCGGGTGGCGGCGCTGCTGTTGGCACAGGCGGGATGGACCGAGACGGTCCGGCCCATCGCCATACCTTTCGACGCTTCAGCGGTGGAACTCGACGCCGCGGCGGCTCGGGTGCTCAATGGCCGCAATCCGGGAGGCACCCTCTTGCTCGTGCCGGCAGATCTGTCCGCCAAGCGCACCGAGGCCGCGCCCGGTCACCTCGATGAGCGAGCCGCCGGCTTCGACGCGGCCGTCCTGGACGCCCTGTCAAAGGGCGATGCGGCGACCTTGCGAGATGCAGATCTGTCTCTGGCGCAAGACCTTTGGGCCACCGGGTTAGCGCCGCTTCAGGTGATGGCGCGGTGCCTGCCCGCCCCCGTGCGCAGCGAGATCCTGTGGAGTTCGCTGCCCTATGGCGTGCAGTATGTCCGCGCGCGCTGGTGGGGACGCCGCCCCGGCCCGCATGGGTGAGGAGCCCCGATAGCCTTCGAAGGATCGCGCACCCGCGCACTGATGTCAGGAGAGCCGCCATGAAGTTGACCGACCGTTCCGCCCTGGTGACCGGAGGCGCCTCCGGTCTCGGCGCTGCCACGGTTCGCCGACTGCACGCCGACGGCGCGGCGGTCGTCATCCTCGACCTCCCGTCCTCGGACGGCGCCGCCCTGGCCGACGAACTCGGCGAGCGCGCGGTCTTCGTGCCCGCTGATGTCACCGACGAGGCCCAGGTCGGCCTCGCGATCGAGCAGGCCACTCAGCTCGGCACCTTCAGCATCGTCGTCAACTGCGCCGGCATCGGGACCCCTGGCCGCGTCGTCGCGAAGTCCGGCGCCCCCCTCGCGCTGGACGCCTTCGCCCGCGTGATCCAGGTCAACCTCATCGGCTCTTTCAATGTCATCCGGCTGGCGGCGGCGGCCATGGTTGCGTCGCCCTCGGACGGCGAGGAGCGGGGTGTCATCGTCAACACGGCCTCAATCGCGGCCTTCGATGGCCAGATCGGGCAGGCGGCATATAGCGCCTCCAAGGGGGGCATCGCCGGCATGACCTTGCCCATCGCCCGCGATCTCGCCCAGCACCGCATCCGGTGTATGACGATCGCCCCCGGCCTGTTCCTCACCCCACTGCTCATGGGCTTGCCCGAGGATGCGGTCGCCGCCCTGGGTGCCGGCGTCCCGCACCCGAGTCGGCTTGGTGATCCGGCGGAGTATGCCGCCCTCGTCGCCCATATCGTCGCCAACCCGATGCTCAACGGCGAGGTGATCCGGCTCGACGGCGCGCTGCGGATGGCGCCGCGCTGACTGGCCCGGGCGGCATACTGCTGCGCCCCGCCCTAACCACCGACCCGCGCCCTAACCACCGGCCTACCGCCTGGTATCGGCCGTGATGACAACCGATACCAGGCGGTAGCTGGGTCGATAGAAGGGGCTAGCGGGTCTTAGAACCTTGCTCAAGCGGCGCGCTAGGGCTTGTCTTAGGAGGGTCGGTGGGTGTTGCGCAGCAGGCCCTCTTGCATCGTCGAGGCGCAGAGGGTGCCCTGCCGATCGAAGACCAGCCCGTGGCACATGGCGCGGTCGTTGCCCGTCCAGTAGCCCTCCATGTCATAGAGGAACCAGTCACTGGGATCGAGCGGCGCGTGGTACCAGATCGAATGGTTGATCGTCGCGAACTGCAGGGCATTATCGCTGAGGGTGCGCCCGTGCGGCCCCAGCGCGGAGGAGAGCAGCAGCAGATCGGAGAAGTAGGCGAGGGCTGCGGCCTGGGTCAACCGGTCGGAACTGATCGGCTTGTGACCACGCAACCAGGCGCGTTGCCGGGGTCCGGCGGGCTCGCCCTTGGCGAGGAGCACCCTCGTGGGCGGCTCGGGAAAGCGCAGGTCGACGGGCTGGTGATCGAGGGTGAACCGCACCCAGGCGAGGGCGTCGGGGACGTCGGCATACTCCTGCAGCGGGTCGGGGAGAAGGTCTGGATCGGGGGCGTCCATGACCCGGGACTGGTGGGTCATCGCCGCGGCTGGGGGGCGTTGGAAGGAGGTGGTGGCGGTGAAAATCGGGCGGTCGCGCTGGCTCGCGGTCACCGTGCGCGTGGTGAAGGATCCGCCATCCCGGTCGCGCGCCACGTGATAGGTCACCGGGAGCGCGGTGTCCCCCGGGAGCAAGTAGTAGGCCTGGGCCGAATGCAACTCCCGGTCTTCCGGCACGGTCGAGCCGGCGGCGATGATGGCCTGGCCGAGGACTTCGCCGCCAAAGGTGCGGGTCGATACCCCGCCGCGGGAGCGGCCCTGGAAGAGCGAGTCGTCCAGGCGGTTCAGGGCGAAGATCTCGCCGAGCGGTGCCTTGGCGGTGAACGTCGGGCGCGTCCGCGGGCGGGGACTCGGGTCCGGCATACCCGTGATCATGGCAGGTCGCCCGCTGGGGGACTGAGGCTGTCGTCACTTCGGCTCGCCATTGCCCGGTCCACGCGCCTATGACAGCGTGGGGGCAATTGCGCCGGTGTGGCCGGCACCCTTGTTCCGAAAGGTATGCCCGTGTCCGCTCGTGACGCCGTCATTGTCGAAGCCGTCCGCACCCCGGTTGGCCGCCGCAAGGGCTCGCTCGCCGAGGTCCACCCGGTGGATCTGTCGGCGCATGTTCTGAACGCCCTGGTGAGCCGGGCGGGCGTTGAACCGGGGGCGGTCGACGATGTCATCTGGGGATGCGTGCAGCAGGTTGGTGCGCAGAGTTTCAATATCGGGCGCAACAGCGTGCTCGCGGCGGGCTGGCCCGAGTCGGTGCCCGCGACGACGATCGATCGGCAGTGTGGCTCGTCCCAGCAGGCCGTGCACTTTGCCGCGGCCGGGCTGATGTCGGGGCAGTATGACGTGGTCGTCGCCGGCGGCGTCGAGGCCATGACGATGATCCCGATGGGGGCTGGCGTGAGTTCCGGCGTCGGCTTCCCCTATCCGCCGAGCCTGCTCGGGCGCTATGACGTCGAGACCTTCAACCAGGGCATCGGCGCCGAGATGATGGCGGCGAAGTGGAGTCTGAGCCGCGAGGCGTGCGATGAGTTCGCGGCGCTGTCGCACTCGCGGCTTGCGTCGGCGATCGACCGCGGGGTGCTGGAGGCGCAATTGGCGCCGGTGACGCTGCCCGATGGCTCGGTTCTGGCGGCGGACGAAGGGCTGCGGCGGGGCACCACTGTCGAATCGCTGGCCGGGCTCAAGCCGGTCTTCCAGGAGGATGGCGTCATCCACGCCGGCAACTCCTCGCAGATCTCCGATGGGGCGGCGGCCTTGTTGATGATGACCTCCGAGAAGGCTGCCGAACTGGGGCTGACGCCGATCGCGCGCTTCCACACCGGTGTCCTGGCTGGCGACGACCCGGTGATGATGCTCTCCGCCCCCATCCCGGCGACGCAGAAAGCGCTGTCCCGCTCGGGGCTTTCGGTCGATGACATCGGGGTCTTCGAGGTCAACGAGGCCTTCGCGCCCGTCCCGATGGCCTGGCTCGCCGAGATCGGCGCCGACCCGGCCAAGCTCAACCCCAATGGCGGCGCCATCGCTATCGGCCACCCGCTCGGTGGCTCCGGCGCCCGAATCATGACGCAGCTGGTTCACCACATGCGCGACAACGGCATCCGCTATGGCCTGCAAACCATGTGCGAAGGCGGCGGCATGGCCAATGCGACCATCCTCGAATTGCTTTGAGCGCCAAGGGGTTTCACTAACTTCTGCTAGCAGAGGTTAATCGAATCCGCACACCGTGCACGGTCTGCGGATTCGACTAACCTGCGCTAGGACACCCCACGAAGTTCGCCCACGCAGAGCGTGGGACCCACGCTCGTACCGCCCACGCAGAGCGTGGGACCCAGCTCCGAATACTTCGCGGGGACCCCGTCCGATGGAACCTTGTCCGAGGTTTTGCAGCTGGCCAAACAGAAGTTCCTTGCCCCCGCAACGGCGGCCCCCCGCCGCCGGGCAACGAAACAGGCCGCGAACCGGGTGGCTCACGGCCTGTATGTAGTGGCTAGGGACGGGGTCGAACCGTCGACCTTCCGATTTTCAGATGTCGGCAGACCCGGCTGACCGTCCGCCGACCGGGGATTCGAGCACAAGGCGGTGCTTGGTCGGTGCGGTCCGGCGTGGCTGCGTTCGACTGTGTTGCTGTCGGCGTTGCTATCAGCGGTCCACGTTCACGGTCGGCTGTGTCGCAGTCGGCGCGGGTGGAGTGTCTGGGGAGCCCGATGGCCGGATCGGTCCACATCCCCAGCCGGCCGTAGTCGATCTGTGCCTCCTGGCCCGGGGCCGCCTCGCCCGGTCGCAGGACCCGCACCTGGGCCCGGCGGGGTTCTTGGGCAGGTTGCCGACGACGCACCGCCGGACCGAGGCCACCGAGGCTTCCAGGCCGTGCTCGTCACGCAGCCGCTGATGGATCGTGGCCACCGTGACTCCGGCCTCCAACCAGGCGGTGACCAGGTCCCGGTGCACAGCGATCGCCGGCCACGTCACCTGCCGCAACCCCTTGTCCACCACCTCGGGGAACCATTCCGCAGCCCGCTCCCGCCAGTCCGCCTCGCTGCTCACCGGCGGACCACCAGGGGTGAACCCGGCAGCCCGGACCGGGGCCAGGTACTTGCGCACCGTCTTACGGTCCAGGCCCAAACTCTGTGCCAGCTGCGCCTGCGAACGACCCGCATCCCAGTGCACGTACAACTCGATCAGATCGATCATCTCGAACGTCCTCCTGCCCATCGGCGGCTTCCTCTCACCTCGTCGGTGAGCGGCAGCCTGTCTCGGTTGGAGGACCACACCGGCAGCGCCACGCACGTGCTCCCCATGGGGAATTACGTGATCGCCCGGGTGGGGAATTACGTGATCGTCAAACCCTCAGACCTGGGGAATTTCGTGATCGCTGACACCGTTGTCCGGACATTGCTCCGTATGCAGTGGAGTCCAGCAGAGTGGTGTACGACGGACCTGAGTGAGTGCGCGCCTCCAACGTAGGCGCGGCCACCGGGTGG